>NZ_UFSM01000001.1:4027500-4627500 GCF_900445235.1 Aminobacter aminovorans
CGTAAGCATCATCAAAGTCGCGCCGACCGCTGAGTAAATCAACCTGCAATTCCCGCACGTTTATGAACCGCTTGGCTTGCTGCACAAACCTGTCGCCGGAGCTCGATGCCCTCGGGGCATTCTCGTCAGTGCCATTGTCTGGCCCGGCAAAGAGAGACTGCTCTCCCTCGGACATGCCGGGCGTCTGGATAATGCTCGGGTCCTTAGCGACTTCGCGGCCCAGTCCGGCGCGCACGCCGAAGAGGCCCACCGTGTCACGGACCTGATCATCTGAGAAGCTTGGATACCGTTTCTTGATAACGTCCGTGACCACAAGGTCGTACATCACGTCCGTGTGGTGATCGTCGGGGTTGATCATGACCGTCAACGTGCGTGGGTCATTCTGCACATCTGCAAACAGGTCATTGAAGTCGTTTTCGATCGCCTCGACGGCCTTCTCGTCTATTTCCGGCATGCCGACGATTTCGATCTCGCCCGCATTTGTCACCTGCTCCAGCTTCGACACGTCGCTGGGCGAGCCGTCGAATTGGTCCGCACCTTTGTGCGTGCGAAACTTGAAGACCGGCGCCATTACCTGCTCCATCAGCAGCGATACCGATATGGCTTTGAGCATATCGTTGACGGCGCGGCTGACTGCCTCGTCCTTTGCGAAGGGGGCGGAAACTAGGTTGGTGAACTGCGCCTGCCTCTTTCCGGGTGCATCCCGCGTCGCTCGACCGATGATCTGTACCACTTCGGTCAGCGAGCCTCGGTATCCGACCGTGAGCACGTGCTCGCACCACACCCAGTCGAAGCCCTCCTTGGCCATGCCGAGCGCGATGATGATGTCGATGTCGTCGCGTTCTTTTACCGCGCGAAGGCTCGCCAGCACCTTCTCTCGATCGGCGCTGTCGTCCACGAGGTTCGCGATCTTCAGTGTATAGCCGCCGGCCGTGAGATGCACAAAGCCGGTCGCGGAGTCGACACTGGTATTGGGTGTCTTGCCCAAGCGATCGCCAATCGCATCCACGATAGCGTCCACCGCGAACATTTTGTTGACCCCGCTGCCCTCGGCTGAGCCAACATGAGGGATATGCACGATCGTCTTCATGTGCGGGTCGAGGGCATCGCCAATCGCATCTAGGTATTTGCCCTGGTAGAAGCGGAAGTTGATCCGCAAAGTCTTCAGGTACTCATAGCCATTGAGTTGTTCGTAGTAGGTGTAGATTACCTTCTCGAAACGGGCCTCGTCCTGCGGATGGAGCACTGCTGTGCCGTCACCACGGAAGTACGACCCAGTCATGGCGAGGATATGCGCAGCGTCAGGCCCGGCCTCGCCGGCACGGTCGACTAAACCGCGTAGCAGGTTGCCGAGCCTACTGTTCTCGTCCGAGGAAGCGTGGTGCAGTTCGTCCACACAGACGAGCGCACGGTCAAACAAGGTCACGTCGTCGGTCTTGGCATAGGCGGCGCGCAGGGTAGAGTGGGTGCACAGCGCAGTTTGCCCGCCGCTCTCGCCGCGCAGGAACCCGATCAACTCCTCCACCTTACGGCCCGTCTCGGAGCCTATGGTGCAGAGATCGAGGTCAAGTCGCCAGTCCGAGTGAAAACCACCTCCCGCAAGGCCTGTGTCTCGGAATGAGGCGCCGATGGATCGCTCGGGCACCGCGATTACCACGCGGTCGACCGCTGCGGTGCGCAGCTTCTCCAACCCCACGAACATTGCCGCACGCGACTTGCCTGAGGCAGGTGGCGACTTCACCAATAGATGCTGCGCGTCCCGCTTGTCCCATACCCGGGCCTGCATGGCACGCATGCCGAGATGGTTTGTCGTCTTGGATGCGCCCGTACCATCATAATTGAGCGTGATGGAGCCGAGACCGTTCTCGCCCGCCTTGTTCCCCGCCTCGCTCATACGTTCACCTCCTCGTTGATGCTGGACGACTTCTCTTTCCCCGCAGCCATTCGCTCGTAAAGTTGTAACATGTGTTCGATCCGGTCGGCATCCGAGCGGTACCGACGTGAGCCAAAGATGATCTCCATTGTCTCGTCCAACTCTTCGTGGGCGCGCCGCAGTGCATGTGGCATCTTGGTGGGGACGTAAAGCTCACCGAGGGAACGGCCGAAACCCGCTTCTTTACGCGCCTCGTCGATTGCCCACCAGTGCTCTTCCAACTCCGCCTTTCGGCGTTCTGAAAGGGACGGCAGCGGGAAGGTGTTCCATACGAGAGTATTCGAGTAACGTGGGTCCTCTTTCAGACGTCCGCCCACTGTTTCCAGCCAAAGTCGATGCATACGCGAGGATAAAACGGCAGCCTGCCAAATATCACCGTCGAAAATGCCAAAGGCAAGATTTGAAACGACATTGCTTGCGTCCTTCACGTCTACGGGAAGCCAATGACGGTCCTCGCTCGCTGCTCCCGGTACCATGATTGTATGCGACGTCGCAGCGCCAGCTCGTTGCAGGAAGCGATGAGGCCTGTCCGCGAACGCCTTGGAGATGTCGGAAGCATCCTCCTTGGAGCGGTCGCGAGACACAGCTTCGAACCGTCGCGCCAGCTCTGGGATAGCTTTGGCTTCATTGACCTGGTCATCCGCCACCCAGAGACAATACCGCTCTATACCCTTCATCAACTCCTGAGAGCCGTATAGCCGCCGCACGAATCTCGCCGCACTCGCGTGCACCTCCAGTAGCGCGTCGCGTTCGTTGCGATCCATAATCAGATTGCCGCCATCGGTAGGCTTATTGCCAAACACCATGGCGTCAAGGTCCGGTGCGAGCGGCTTGCTGGCCTTGGCCACGATCACAGTAGTGCCGGGCGCGAGGTAGGGGCCTATTACGTCCACATCGCGCACAGTGTCGCCATCGAAAAGGCGCTTGGCGGCAGCGACGGGCGGCCCCATCCCGATAATCACGCAAGTCACGCCCGCATTGTGGGCGGCGAGGTTGGACCACTTGAATGAACGATGGGCAAAACGAATTTCGAGGTCTTTCAGCAGGTGGGGCCAAAGCTCAGGCACCTGCACGCCCTGCACGATCGAGTTGGTCGTCACGAAGGCGAAGGGCGCGCTAGCGGCCAGAGCATAGTCACGCGCTTTCGCAAACCAGAGCGTCACGTAGTCGAGATTGCCCCAGTTCTTGACCCTGCCCTTGAACACGCGTGCCATGTCGGCCTTCTGCTCGGGCGACCAGTAGGATGAGCCGCGGAACTGCGGGTTCCCTACCACAAAGGTTTCTGCTCCTGCATCGAGGGGGCAAACCTTTAGCCAATCGATCTCGGCCGCGTTGCCCTTCACAATCACTCCAGCCTTCTGAAGCGGCAGGAAGTCAGTGCGCTGGCCCAGGTCCAATTCCAGCTGCTGGTCGCACTGGTACTTTGCGATCCACAAGCCTAATCGTGCTGCCTGGCACGCGAAGTCGTCGATCTCAATTCCGAAGAATTGCTCCAGCGCAATGCCCGAAAGGCGCGGCATGGCGAGGCGGCGCAAGGCTTCAGTTTCCAGAGTCCGCAGCTCCTTGTAAGCAAGGATCAGGAAGTTGGCAGAGCCGCAGGCTGGGTCAAACACCCGGATGCGGCCGAGGCGATCGAGGAAATCGCGCAGGCGCCCCTTGTTCGCTCCGGCTCGCTCTAGCTCTGCGTGAAGCGGATCAAGCAAGATGGGTTCCAGCACCTTCATGATGTTGGCAGGCGAGGTGTAGTGCATTCCCAGTTCGCCGCGCTTCTCCACGTCGACGACGGCCTGAAGCATGGAGCCGAAGATGTCAGGATTGATGAGCTTCCAATTCAGCCCTGCACAGTCCAGCAGCAGCTTGCGGCAACGCCCATCCAACGCTGGCATTGGCACGTCTTCTTCGAACAAGGAGCCGTTTACATACTTCAGCTTGGACCAAGGACGCGTCTCTGACGATCGCTTCTCTGGCGGTGTGTCCATGTACTTGAAGGCGCTCTCCAGAAACGCGGCAAGGTCACTGCCGTCCACTTTCGACTGCCGCATAGCGGTCTCAAATACGTCCTTGTCGAAGATGCCGACATCGTCCGAGAACAGGCAAAACAGAATACGCGCCATGAAGATATTGAGCGCGTGGCGATCCGCTTCCGTCGCCCAGCCGAGATTGGCATCGCGCACCGCGTCATGGAAGCGCGAGATGAAGCGCGTCGCCCGCACGTCGGCCATGCGCTCCTTTTTCGGAACGTATCTCTCGTGCCCACCAAGCGGGAAAAAAACGTCGCCCTCCAGCGAGAGCATATCGAGGCCAACGCGCAGCGGCTCCTCGTCGAATTTCGGGCTCGTATCATAGGCAGCGATCCTCTCGCCGTCATAGGCGAGGAGTATGCGCGGACGACGTCCTTTTGGCGAAGCCTCAGCCTCTGCACGCATCCGATCCAGCGCCGCGTCCGCTCCTCCCGGTCCGGTGGCTTCGAAGCGGAGCATTCGTGCCCACAAGAATGCCCCGTCTTTTGCAGTATCGCGCAGTTTCGTGATCGTAGCACGCGGCGCGCCTACTGCCTCCATCAACGCCAAACCGAATTCGCCTCCTGATGGAGGTTTCGCGGCGAGGTCGTCAAGATTGGAGTATATTTCCCCCGGGGTCAGCATGTTCTTCGAACTCGTTCCTAGCCTAATTGCACTTCGCGAATCGGTCGCGTACCCCCGCCGAATCGATTGACGACCGGTGCCGGAACTTCTTCCATTTTGAGATTAGTGCATTCTTCCGCAGCACTCGACCAGTCAACAGCTAATCGCAGGCGCGGTGGGTCCATCACTTATGTTTCGGGCCGCTCGACCTCATCGTTCATCTGCTGCCGATCTTCGCAGCTAATTTCGGCCGCCACCGCCGGCCCCGTTGCGGGCAAACGTGCAGCTTTGCCACCCTATCCTATCCAAGAATGTCGGCGGCGATTAGAGCAAGTTCGCTAGGCCGCAGCCCAGCGGTTCGGAAGCGACGAATGTTGCACTCCACCATATTAGTTGTTGAAGTTCCGACTCCAGTAAGGCTGCAAGTCAGGATGGCAGGCGGCAGACCCCAGCACTTCCGCACGATATCTCTCCATTGAATGGCCCTCGATGAACTTGCCGAAGGTCAGCACACTGATCCACTTCAAGAACGGCCACCAGTCAAAGGGTGTCTGATCGTAAAAGGGTTCCCCGTCCGGGTACCGCTGCTGCCGAAAATTCTCGTAGCCAATCATCGAAGGAGGCACACGCGGGACGAAGTCTGCAGACCGCCTTATGGCAAAGGACTGACTGAGGAACACGGTGCCGTCGCGCCATACCGCGCGCGGCGCGCCGAAGATGTAGCAGTCGCCAGGGTCGCGCCACATCGACTGCAGCATGTCCGGTACAAGGTCGCCACGCAGTTGAAGGATAGCAGCGATCGCACCACCTAGTGAATGGCCACTCAGATAGATCCGTCGCAAACTTGCGCTTCTCCGGTGTCCTGCAATAGCGGCCTTGAGTTTGGTCGCAAGCAGCGCCGTTTCGGACAGGAAGCCTGAATGAAAAAACATCGGAAGGTTCGCCTCGCGGCTGCGTCGGGGCCAGATGCGCGCATTTAGCGCCCAGTCATAGGCGCCGACCGTACCCCTCACGCCAATCCAAAGCTCCGACCCAGCAAGCAGGCCGACCGCTACGAACCTACGCGTTCTGACAATGATTGGATCGGCGAAGTCGAGTCCGGTGAATGCGGCGACGATGTCAAACCCGCCTTCCAACTGGACGAGACGCTGATACACCAATGAGGGAACGATGGTGGCACGTTCGACGTTGGCTCGGTCCTCGTTGCCGATCGCGCAGTATGCCAGGTGCGCAACAACCGCCATGGCCGCACTGCGTACCTGAGAAAAGGTACCGAGCGGGTGCGAGCGCGATTGGTTGATCAGCAGGTACAGAGGCCGCCCGACGCTCTCTACGCATTCTTTGCTGGCGGTCCTAATCATCATGCACCTCCATGACATCCGAACCATGCACTATTCCGACGTGAAGATAAGTTACATGGCTTTCGAGATTCGCCGGCATACAATGGCGGTGCATGGCTGACATGAAGTCGGTTGCGGAACGCCGCTCGTTGCTGACAGCAGCGGACCGTCCGCTGATGCCCACCAGATCGCCCCCAGACATTCCGCCAGCCCCCAGCCCCCCCCACCGCCACTTCCGACCCTCCCGCGAGGCCTTGAAGGCGGCTTCGATGCAGGCGACGACATGCATGCCTCGGCGGTTACGGGCGGGGTGGTGCGGATGGCCGAGACGAAGGCCTGCCACTGCCGCCCGCGACCAGCGACCCGATCGAGTTTTCGACCGGCTGCCATTTCCGTTCGCGGCCGCGCGTCACGCCCTTGGAGAAATCGACAGTCAGCACCCCGCAATCGAAGGCCAGTTCGTCGCCCGAGATGAAGGCGCCGTCGGCGTAACCGATGCTGGCGGTTGCCTGCCATCCAGAGCTTGACCATGCGAGCCATGACGCATGCCCCACCCCTGCTCGTCGATCAGCTGCCGTGCCGCGAGACAAGGCAAAGCGCATGGTCTTCCACCGCGGGGCCGTGAAGCGGTGTGGCGAAGGAGGCGCTGACGATCCTGCCCGATCGATGCCGGGTCACAGCTGCGCTAGTCTCTGGATCCAGCCATGTGCAATGGCTGTGCACCACCCGCCAGCACAGCGGAGAGCTCTGCCGCCTCCAGCGGTGGCGACAGCAGGTAGCCCTGGAATTCATGGCAGTGCATGGCCATCAGGCGCTCTTTCTGCGCCTCCGTCTCGACACCCTCGGCGGTGACGCGGATCTCCAGTGCCAGTGCCAGGTCGACAAGGGCCTTGACGATTGCCGCGGCACTGTCGTCGCTGCCGATGGTCTGGATGAAGGAGCGGTCGATCTTCAGCTTGTCGATACGATGATGCCTGAGATAGCTGATCGCCGAATAGCCCGTGCCAAAATCATCCAGTGCGACGACTATGCCCGTCGCGCGCAGCGCGCCGAGCACGCTGCGGGTCGTGTCGTTGTTGGCCAACAGCACGCTTTCGGTGATCTCGAGCTGCAGGCGCGATGGCGTCAGGCCAGTTTCCTCGAGCAGCCGCGCCAGGCGTTCGGGAAAGCTTTTGTCGCGCAGCTGAAGCGGCGACACATTGACCGCCACCCAGGGCAACGTGCTGGTGGCGGCAAAACGCGCGGCTTGCCGCAGCACATAGTCGCCAAGCAGCCCGATCATGCCCCGCTCTTCGGCGAGTGCCACCAGATTGCCCGGCGGCAGTGCCCCGTGGATGGGGTGCGCCCAGCGCAGCAGCGCCTCGGCGCCGACGATGGTCTGGCAGTCGCCGGCATAGATCGGCTGGTAGGTCAGCCTGATCTGGTCGCCTGACGTCAGCGCCTCGCGCAACTCGCTTTCGATGCGGCGCTTGCGCAGCAGGATTTCGTCCATGTCGCCGGCAAACACCTGGTAGCGGCCGCGGCCATTCTTCTTGGCCTCGTAAAGGGCAATGTCGGCCTTGCGCAGCAGGTCGTCAGGATCGGCTCCGACATCGGGGGAAAGGGCAATGCCGATGCTGGTGCTGACAAAGACCTGGTCGTCGGCCAGCTGGAACGGGATGGAAAACTGCGCCAGCATGATGTCGCAGAAGTCTTCGGCATTGCGCGCGTCCTTGACGCCGCTCAGGATGATGGCAAATTCGTCGCCGCCCAGCCGTGCCACGGTATCGATCTCGCGCACCGACTGCACCAGCCGCACCGCGGTCTGGCGCACGAGTTCGTCGCCGGCGGGATGGCCGAGCGTGTCGTTGATATGCTTGAAGCGATCGAGATCGACATAGAGCAGTGCCACGCGGCCTTTGTCCCGGTCGGCATTGACCAGGGCCCGTCGCAGCCGATCCTCGAACAGCGCGCGGTTGGGCAGCCCTGTCAACGTATCGTGGAAGGCCAGATAGCGCGCCTTGTCCTGGCTGATCTGCAACTCGCCGGAGGCGCGGCGCAGCCGGCGCAACAGATAGATCAGCACCGCAGCCGATATCGCCATGGCGCCAAACAGCGCCGGCACGGCTTCGCGGACAAGACTGCTGCCCGGGCGCGCCGGCTGCCATCCGACATAGCCCAGGATCACGCCATTGGTGCCGATCAGCGGGACGGTGGCGTCGGTGATTGTCTGGGTCAGGCGGGGCAGGACATGGAGGTTTTTCAGCTGGTATCGGCTGGCAATCCTGCCTGTCAGGGCATCGTCGATGAACTGCACGGCGACGTGGACGAATTCGCTGCCGGGCGACTGGGCGACCCGATCCGAACTTGGAACCAGCGGCATGACGCTGAGCATCGCCGGCCTGTCGCCGATCGTGACGAGGTCTTCGGCGGCGGCTTTACCGGCTGTGTCTTCTGATCCGGCACTGCCGGCCAGCACTTGCCTGATGCGGCCAACGACGGGCAGGATCGCATTGCGGTCCTCCGAAAAGACGTCCGCCGCCAATGTCTGGCCATCGCGCATGGCATGAACCGGCTGGTCGTGATCGTCGAGCACATAGACGCGGTCATGGCCATAGTAGGAATACATCCAGGCGCCGAGGTTTTCGGTCATCCATTGCTGGTTGCCCGATTTGGCGTAAGTGAGGGCATCGTCCCAGACGGCGACGCTTTCCTGCTCGCGCCTGAGGGCCTCGCCTTCTTCCTTCAGGCCGTTGACCACGAAGGTGCGCTCAGTGTCGAGGGCTGTGCGATCGACCTGCAGGGTGGCAAGCAATCCGAAGCCTGCCGCCAGGCCCAGGCCCAGAACGGCAAGCGCCAACACCGTCAGCGTCACTTGAAAGGTCAGCGGTCGGGGGTGGCTCTGTACGACCATGGCGTCCGCAGGCTATTGATCCGCCTGCCTATATCAGCATCGACTTAACATAACGTTAGGTCAGCGACTCCAGGGCCAAAGGCCTCCCGGTTCGGCCGCCGAGACACGTGCGGCCTGACATCTTGGCGGCGGCTTGACGGCCCGGCCGAACGGCAAGGCCGGTCAGGCCACAGTCGAGAAGAAATGCCGGCAGCCCCTGCCCCACGACCATGTCGAACGGCACCGTTTTACTTGCGGGCGTGCGTCCAACGAGCTGTCGTCCAACACCAGGCCGATTGTTCTCTTGGCTCAGCTCAGAACAATGTAATGCAAAGCCGCTCCCGAGATGGCAAACTGTTTCCTGGGACAGGCTTTGGGGGATCAGGATGCATGCGTCGATGAGCGAGAAGCTGGCCAGCTACGGCCAGTGGACCTATCGCGGTGCCTGGGCGCTGGAAATCGCCGCGGCGACGATCGGCCTGGCTACCGGCCTTGCCCTTGGTCTGCAGGCGTTTTCCGCCAGCCAGACCGCAACCGCCATGGACCTGACGCTTGCCAGCGCGCCGTTTTTCATGGTCGCGATCGCCGAACTGACCAAGATCCCGATCGCCACCTTGCTGTTCAGCGCCTCCTGGCTGTGGAAGCCGGTGATCCTGGCGTTTCTGCTCGTGCTCGCCGCCATCACCTTCGAGACGGTGTTCATGGGGCTCGAGCGGGCAGCCACGCTGCGCCAGCTTCAGTATGAGGAGCTTGCCAACAGGATCGATCAGCTCAGGGCGGAAGCCAGCGAACTGGCCGCCGCCGACGAGCTCGCCCGGAAGACCGATCGTGTCGCCGACGCCAAGTCGGTGATGGACGAGACGGTGGCGCAGGCCGATCGCGAGCTTGCGGCGATCCAGGCCGAGATCGAGGACGTCAAGACCGAACTTCTGGCAACCACGGCACTGACGCCGGCGGCAGCAGCCGTTCGCGACCAGATCAACGAAAAGGAGCAGGCCAGGGCTGCCCTGCTCGCGCAACGGGACAGGGAGGCCAAGGAAGCCGGCGACGGTTTCGAACGCCAGCGCGACAGCTTCGACAAACGCATCGCCATGGCCCGCAGCGCCGGCGACACCGACTCGGCGCGCCGGCTGGAGGCGGAGGTCGCCAAGCTGGCCAATCCGCGGCCGCGCATCATCGCCAAGTTCGACCAGACGATCGAGCCGCTCGATGGCGATCTCAACCGCCTCAGGGCGGAGTTCGATCGTCTCCGCGCCTCCGGTCCTGCGATGACGGCAGCGCAGCGCAACAAGCTGACCGACCAGAAGGACGGGCTCGAACGTCTCTACGCCAGCACCGCGTCGGACTGGCAGGCGCGCAAGGATGACGCGCGCGAGCGCTGGGCCCATGCCCAGGAGGCGGAAGCAAACGAAGCCAGGACCGCGGCGGCCAATCAGCTGCGGCAGGACGCCATCGCCACGCAGATCGTCGCCGATGAAAAGCAGCGTATCCCGATCGCCAGGACCGACCAGGTCCGGCGCATTGCCGGGCGCTGGTATGGCGTGAAGCCGGAAGAGGTCTCAGAAAGCCAGGCCGGCAGCGTGTCGGTCATCTGGTTCGGCTCGCTGGCGCTGATCGCCGCCCTTGCCGGGCCGATCACGGCGATGGTGGCGCTTGGCCTGCAGCGAATCGCGGCGCGCGCCGAACATCGGGTCGAAGGCAGGCTGTCGCGGCTCATCCGCACCCTGCTGCTCAAATGGCGCTGGCGCCGGACCCGCACAATCACCGTGCCGGTCGAGGTTCCCGTCGATCGCGAAGTCGAAAAGCGCGTCGAGGTGCCGGTCGAAAGGGTGGTCAAGGAGATCCTCTATGTTCCGCTTCTGACCGACGATCCCGACGCCCTGCGCAAGGCATTGGACGCGGACCTGCCGTCCGATGTCGCGGAACTGGTCAAGATCTCGGCCAGGAACCGGGTTGCGGCCAGGAACGGGGTTGCGGACACGGTCTCGGCAGAGAATGGGGCCTCGGCAACCGACGGGGTTACGGCAACCGACGGCGTCTCGGCAACGGACGGTGTCTGGGCAAAGAATGGGCGGCGGCGGCGTGCAAGTTCGACATAACACCCAGCTTCTGGAACAGGCGGTCAACCTGCTGGTCAAGCGTTCGGCCATCCCGACGCTCGAGGCGCAAGCCGCCGCTCAGGACAGGATCGCACGCGCCACCGGCTTCCGCCGGCTGGCGACGGGCGGCGCCATCGCCATCGCCGCGATCGGCATCGGCATCGGCGTGTCGCTGCTCTGGCCTGCCGCGACGCCTGTGGCCACCGACTTCGGTGCCCCGTCCCAGGCGGAAACGGCACAGGCCGAGCTGCCCCCGGCCGACACGCCCAGACCAGCCGACCCCGCGCAGGAAATCCCGATCCCGACCGAGAGGCCCGCCCCGCCGGAAGCGTCAGCCCCGCCGGAGCTGCCTGCCCCGCCGGAGGCGCCCGGAGAGCCTGACGTCGCCACCGTCAACTACACCAAGTTTCTCAATGTCGACGTGCCGTTGTTGGGCGAGACCTGGAAACTGACGTCGGGCCATTATTTCAAGGACGAGAAAGACCAGAGCTGGGACAATGCCTGGTGTTACACGCGTAAGGTCGTCAACGGCATCGACGTCAACATCGACCTTGCCGCCCGGCTGTCGCCGACCGCCCGGCCCCAGGCGCCGCTGTCGCCGGCTCCGACCCTTGCCTCCGCCGGCCTGGACGACGCCCAGGCTGTCGCGCTCGCCAGCCATTGCCCCTGGCTGGACGAGGCAAAATTCGCCAGCGCCGACTTCCAGCCCAGCTTCGCAAAAAGCCGGGAAATGGAGGCAGTGCAGGAGTTCGTGACCCGGGATGGCTGGGATGCGCTGGGCAACGACATGCTCAGTGTACCGATCAGGAACGTCTCCTTCGACCAGTGCCAGGCCCGCTGCAAGGACGACAGCAAGTGCCTCGCCGTGACCTACAACAAGAAATACCGCGCCTGTTTCCTCAAGTCGGACGCCTCGATCCTGGTCAGGAGCGATGAAGCGATGATGGCCGCGCGCAAGGTCCTGGAACCCTCCATCACGTTTTCGACCCTGGTGTTTGCCAGCGACACGGTGGTCGTCGGCCAATCCTATGCCAGCGCTGTGGCGGATCATACCGGCTGTGTCCTGGCCTGCGCCAAGGAACAGGCCTGCGCCGGCTTCAACTTCGATTCCAAGAACAGGATGTGTTCGCTGATGAGCAGCGCGGAGTCGTCATCGCCCTTTCGGGGGGTAAAATCAGGCCTGAAGGCCTCGAACTGACGGCGCGGCCGTGACATTGCAGCCGTGCCCGGACGTCTCAGAACGCCTGCTCATTCTTCCACCCGCGCCACATTCCTCACCCTCACGGCATGGATCCCAGGGTCGCCGCGTCGCTTCGCTCCTGCTCCGCCCTAGGATGACGAAGCGAGAGGCCGCTCGCGGCAACCGGCTCTAAGCCCGCGACGACGCCCCCGCCCGAAGACGCCCCCGCCCTTCGTCATCCTAGGGCAAAGCAGGAGCGAAGCTCCGTCGCGGCGACCCTGGAATCCATGCCGTGAAGGTGAGGAATGCCGAGAGGGCAGAAGAAAGATCACCTGTTTGCTCGCCTGAACACAGTTGCCATGCCGTGCGGGTGAGGAGCGTGATGCAGGTGGAAGAAAGAGCAGGCCTGAACCGCCTGTGCGCTGCCGACAGGTCACGGCATGGATCCCAGGGTCTCCGCGTCGCTGCGCTCCTGCTCCGCCCTGGGATGACGAAGCGGAGAGGCCGCTCGCGGCAACCGGCTCTAAGCCCGCGAAGACGCCCCCGCCCGAAGACGCCCCCGCCCTTCGTCATCCTAGGGCGAAGCAGGAGCGCAGCTCCGTCGCGGCGACCCTGGGATGACGAAGCGGAGAGGCCGCTCGCGGCAACCGGCTCTAAGCCCGCGACGACGCCCCCGCCCTTCGTCATCCTAGGGCGAAGCAGGAGCGAAGCTCCGTCGCGGCGACCCTGGGATCCATGCCGTGAGGGTGAGGAATGTCGAGAGGGCAGAAGAAAGATCACCTGTTTGCTCGCTTGAACACAGTTGCCATGCCGTGCGGGTGAGGAATGTGAGGCGGGTGGAAGAACGTGCAGGGTTCTGAACCGTCTTTGCGCTGCCGACAGGTCACGGCATGGATCCCAGGGTCTCCGCGTCGCTGCGCTCCTGCTTCGCCCTGGGATGACGAAGCGGAGAGGCCGCTCGCGGCAACCGGCTCACCACCTAAGCCCGCGACCACGCCCCCGCCCGAAGACGCCCACGTCCTTCGTCATCCCAGGGTCTCCGCGTCGCTGCGCTCCTGCTCCGCCCTGGGATGACGAAGCGGAGAGGCCGCTCGCGGCAACCGGCTCTAAGCCCGCGACGACGCCCCCGCCCTTCGTCATCCTAGGGCGAAGCAGGAGCGCAGCTCCGTCGCGGCGACCCTGGGATCCATGCCGTGAAGGTGAGGAATGCGGAGAGGGCAGAAGAAAGATCACCTGTTTGCTCGCTTGAACACAGTTGCAATGTTGTGCGGTTGAGGAGCGTGATGCCGGTAGAAGAAAGAGCAGGCCTGAACCGCCTGTGCGCTGCCGCAAGGTCACGGCATGGATCCCAGGGTCTCCGCGTCGCTGCGCTCCTGCTTCGCCCTGGGATGACGAAGCGGAGAGGCCGCTCGCGGCAACCGGCTCTAAGCCCGCGACGACGCCCCCACCCTTCGTCATCCAGCGATCCCGCTTGTTCTTTGAATCGAAGAACCGCTCCATCCCCTTGTTTTTACGCAATTCCTGGGAAAGGCGCTGCACGCTTTTCCTGCTCTAGCCGAGCAGATTGTCGGCGACGCGGGCAAAGACGCGCGCGCCGATCGGGATCAGGTCGTCGGGAAAGTCATAATCGGGATTGTGCAGCGACGGGTGCGTGGTGCCGGCGCCGAGGAAGAACATGGCTGATCTGGCCGAGCGGCCGAACAGCCCGAAATCTTCCGATGCCCGCATCGGCAGCGCCTCTTCCGAGTGCCGGATGCCCTCCTCGTCCAGCGCCTGCCTGAGATGTTCGACCGCGTCCGCGGCATTGACGCTGGCGACGAAAATCTCGTGATAGCTGATGGCGTGGTCGAGGCCATGCACTGCTGCCGTCGTCGCCACCATCTGTTCGGCGGCCGCGCACAGGCTGGCCATGTTGTCGTCCTGCCGGGTCCTGAGGCACGCCCAGACCTCGGCATAGCCCGGCGCGATGCCGAACACCGCCTCGCCCATCGCCGCATGCGTGACGGTGACCATGCGAAAGCCATCGTCGGCGAAGGTCGCAACACCGAGGCCGGGAAATGCGGTGATCAGCTCGGCCACGGCGAGACGCGGCGAGGTGCCGGTCTCGGGCATGGAGGAGTGCGCGGTCTTGCCCTTCAGCCGCACCCGCATGCCGCGCGAGGCGCAGTTGACCGTGCCGGCCTTGAGGCGCACCTCGCCAAGCGGCACGCCGGGCAGATTGTGCAGCGAAAAGGCGAAGTCGGGCGCGATCTGCTGATAGCGCGGATCGGCGACGACGCCGGCCGCCCCGTCGCCGGTTTCTTCGGCCGGCTGGAACATCAGCACGACGCGGCCGCGTGCCGGGCGTTGCCGCCCGAAGCGTCGGCCGAGCCCGGCAACGATCGCCATGTGCCCGTCATGGCCGCACATATGCGACTTGCCAGGCACCAGCGAGGCATGGGCTACGCCCGACAGCTCCTCGATCGGCAGTGCATCGAGCTCGCAGCGAAACAGCACCGTCGGCCCTGGTGCTGCACCGTCATAGACCAAAGCGACGCCATGCCCGCCGATCCCGGTCAGCACCTTGTCGGGCCCGCTGTCGCTGAGGAACGCCACCACGGCTGCTGCGGTGTCTTTTTCCTCATTGGAGATCTCGGGATGCCGATGCAGCTGCCTGCGCCAGGCCGTCAGTTCGACAAGGTCGTGATTGGTCAGGGTCAATTCGAACTTCTCCCGCTGCTGGTCATGACGGCCTTTCGGCACACGAAACTGCGACCGCCATGCTCCCCGCCACGACCATAGCCGCTTCGGTTCGATCCCGCATGGTGGCGCAGCGGTTGCAACGCCTGTGCCAGCGCGAGGATGGCCGCGCTTGGCTCAAGCCGATTGGAGAGATGGGCCTTGTCGGCTTGAGCCAAGCGGCACGTTCAGAATGGCGGCCCACATGGCGTATCGGCACATCATGACGCCTGCCTGGAAAGCGAAAACAAGGCTGCGGCCAGGGGACGAACACTCTGCCTGCCTGCGTCCCCGTGTGGTCGCAACGCGCCGCCCGCTATCCGCCTGCCCGCCATCCGCCTGCCCGCTATCCGCTTGCAGCTAGCTCCTTCGGTCACCTGTCAGGCGCCAAGGATGTGGCGTAGCATCCGACCTGGTCACCCGAGGGATTGGGGGGCAAGATGGGCGTTGACGGGTTTCGACCGGCGGGCGTCGTTGCGGTTCCAGTTGCGGCCGCGAACGCCCTGGGCCGGTCAGTGGCGATACTCGCAGGCATGACGCTGGCCTGGGCTCCGCCGGCACATGCCACCGATGTGGACACAGCGATCGTGTTCGCAGTCGATGTCTCGGCATCCATCGATCCGAGCACGGCCGTCCTGCAGCGCGACGGCCATGCCGCAGCGATCTCCTCACCCGAGGTTGTCGCGACCATTGCCCGCAGCCGCAGCGGCTGCATCGCCATCACCTATGTCGAATGGTCGAGCCAGGGACAAATGCGCCTGGTGGTGCCGTGGACAAGCGTCTGCGGCGGCGCGGACGCGCAAGCTGTCGCATCCGGCATCCGCAACGAGGGCGACAGGGGTTATGGATGTCATACCTACTGTGCGACATCCATTTCGTTCGCAATCGATCTGGGCGTTCTGCTGCTTGAGAGCTACCCTGGGCATGCCGCCCGCAAGATCATCGACATCTCGGCCAATGGCACCAACAACGATGGCGTGCCGGTTGAAGAAAGCCGGCTGCGGGCGATCGCCAATGGCTGCACGATCAACGCAATCGCTCTGCCGGAAGTGATACGCGGCATTCCACGCGATCTCACCCGGTATTTCGCCGACAGTGTGATTGGCGGTCCAAACGCCTTCGTCATGCCGCTGTCCACCGCGCGCGACTATGCGTTGGCGCTCAGGTGGAAGATGGTGAGAGAAATAAGCCAGTCGATCAGTTCGCCCGGCGACACCATGCTCGCCCACCGGTAGTTGCCCCGAGCAATTCCAGGACCGGCGCTATTCCAGGACCAGAGCTATTCCAGGACCGGCGCAATCCACGAAAAGCGTGTCGCGGTTTTCCGCAGTAATTGCGCAAAACAAGAAGATGGAGAGTTTCCGCGATTCGAGGAATAGCGCTCCAGCAGCACGGCCAGGGTCGGCCCAGCCATTGCCCGGGCCGATCGCTTGCTTCGCATCACGGTCCGTAGCTGGCGCGGCCGACATGGCCGGCTGCGTCGACCGACTCTTTCGGTGACGTCGAACCCGGCTCACGCCGCTCCGCAGAGGCGGGCCAGGCGTTGCAGACGGCTTGGTCAGGCAAGCGGATCGTGCGTGGGCACGGCAGATGGGTCCGGCTTGGCGTTTTCGCGCAGCGTCCTGGCCAGGGCCTTGGCTTTGTCGAACTCGGCGCGACGGCGCGCAATCTCCTCGGCGGAGATGCGGTCCACATTCTGATAGTCGAGCTTCCAGTCGGGGCTTGCGCCCCACACCAGCGGCGATTGCACGGTCGTGCGGGCAGCGGGCGCGCGCTCGAGCACGTCAAGGGCAAGCTGCAGCGTTGCGGCTTGAGAAGCCGGATCATTGGGCCGCCCCGCGGCATTGCCAAGCGGAAAATCCGAAAACACAAAACGCGGCACGCCGACGAACTCGACGATATCCTTGGCGCAGCCCATCACGACGGTGGCGATGCCGTTGCTTTCCAGCGCGCGGGCGGCAAGGCTGACGCTCTGGTGGCACACGGGGCAATTGGCGACCAGGATGGCCGCGTCGACGGCATCGCTGCGGCAGCGCGTTACGATTTCCGCACAGTCGACTTCAAGTGTCGTGCGATGGCTGCGATTGGTTGGAAGCCCGTGAAAACGCGGCGCCACTGGCCCGGTACGGCCGCGCTCCGCCGCGCGACGCATTTCCGGCAACGGAAAGTAAGTGCCGGAATCCTCCGCCGTGGTGTGCTTGCGGTCAATGGCGACGTGCGAAATGCGCAGATCGTGGTCCTGGGAGCTATCGCCGGAATAGACGGTGTAGAACTTCGCCGCAGCGTTGTAGGCTGCGCCGGGTCCCTGGTCTCCCTTGCCGGGCTGATAGGGCGCTGCCGTGGTGACGATGGTCACGCGACAGTGCTTCAGCGGCTTTTGCAGCGGTTGAAACGGCACGGCGGCATAGTGTGCCCACCGGTATGGCTCGCCATAGCCAAGCGCCAGATAATAATCGCGGATTCGTTGCATGTAAGGGATCGGCGCATCATCGGCAGACGCGAAACCGAACCTGTCGTCATGCGCGCTCGTCATCGCTGCAAGATCGCTCCTCGAACGACTATGCCCTATTGATATCAGGAGCGGACGTTGGCGCTAATGAAATCTGCGAACCGCAGCCCGTCGCGCCGGTCCGGTCGTTCGGGCGGGGCCGCCGAACGGCCTGCAATGGGCCGGGTCGCGCCGAGGCCGCCATGGTGCCCCAAGCCGCGTTGCCGATTGTCCGGGATGGCAAGGCAGCCGGTCGCACCCGCCCCCGACTGGCGCGCCCCGCATCGCCGCACCATCTGCATCCCCCACATCGCGGCGATGTCGGCGCGCTCGGCCGCGCCCCGCGGCCGGCCCACCGAGCCGCCGGCAGCGTCGCGATTTCAGCCACGAAACCCTGCACCTCTCACCGGCCGACGCACCGCCGGCGTGCCCCCGTCAAGGAACCATCCGCCCGAAATCCGGTTGACCAGCATGTCATGTCGACTTTTCAGGAGGTTCCAATGGACCGTCGATCGTTCTTGACCGGCATGCTCGCCGTGGCCGGCGTCGCCGCCGCAACCAGCTTCGCCCAGCCGATCCAGGCCTTGCCGCTGCGCTCCACGCCGCGCGGCGGCATCCTTGACGAGCTCGATGCTCAGCCCGAGCGCGAGGAAAACCGTGAGCAAGCGACACCCGTCAACCACCGCCGCTGGCACCGCCGGCCGCGCCGGCGCCGCGTCTGGCGCCGCTTCTGCCGCCACCACTGGTACCGCGGCCGCCGCGTGACGCGCTGCTACAGGCGGCGTGTCTGGGTCTGGTATCGCCACTGGTAGCTGACGGCGTCGGGCCCGCCCCTGTCCAGGGGCGGGCCGCGCCTTGCAACCATGCTGAATGGAAAGATCGGGGCCGGCGAGCCGAGCGCCGGTCGCTGAGGCCGGCGGCGCGCTGAGCGACGGCAACAGCCGGCGCGCGCGGCCGACCGGATCCGGCGCGCCTTTCCGGACCGGACCGGCCGGCGGCTGCGCCGCCTGCGGAACGGTCATGTTCCAGCCATCCGACTTCCAAACATCCGACTTCCGGCCATCCGACTTCCGGCAATCCGCAACCTCGTCCGCCGGCACCGGCGTTGTCGCCGGCAGGCCGTTGGCCTAAGATGCGCCCGTCATGGAACTCCTCAGCTCAGAGGATGCGATGATCAAGCTGGCACGCTTTTTGGCAATCGGGGCCTGGCCGGTAACAAAGGCCTTGTCGGTGATCGGGGCCGTTCCGCTCCTGTGTCTTCTTGCGCTGCCGGCCCAGGCGAACGAGCTCGGCGATCTTGTCAGGAGCGGCGACGTCGCGGCGGTGACCTCGGCCCTCGACAAGGGTGCGGCCATCGACGAAATCGACGGTGTCACGGCGCTCTACATCGCCTGCGAAACCGGAAATGCCGCGCTGGCGGAACTTCTGGTCAAGCGTGGGGCCGACGTCAACCTGCCCGTCAGCTGGCAGCGAACGCCGCTCTACGCCGCCAACAAGGCGGGCTTCGCCGACATCGTCACGCTGTTGCTCGGCCATGGCGCCGATCCAAACCAGCTGGCGAAAGGGCAGACCCCGCTGCATGTGGCGGCCGAGGCCGGCTGCCTTGCCTGCGTGACCTCGCTCGTCGAGGCCGGCGCCGAGGTCAATGCCCTGACGTCGAATGGCAGTCCGCCGATCCATCTGGCCAAGCTCGCCGGCCACGACGACGTCGTCGCCTATCTCAACAGCCACGGCGCCCAAGGACCGACAGTCGTGCCGATTTCGCCCCGACTTGCCTCGGCAGATGCGCAGGCGGGCAAGGACATTTTCGGCACGACCTGCGCGGCCTGCCATCTTGTTGCGCCCGGGCTCAAGGTTCCGAAACGCGCCAATCTGTGGGGCATCGTCGGACGGCAGAAGGGTTCGGAGAGCGACGTCGCGTATTCGGCGAGCCTGAAGCAGGCCGGAGGCGTCTGGGGCTTCGAGGAGCTCAATTCCTTCATCGCCAACCCCGCCCTGACCTTGCCTGGAACAGACATGACCTTCCCCGGCCTGGCCGACGAAACCCAGCGCGCCGACCTCATCGCCTATCTCCGGACCCTGAGCGAGACACCGCTGCCACTGCCCGGCAAGTGAGCGGCTAATAGGCTGGGTTCAAAACAGGGCTGGCCGCTCACGGTCCAGACGAAGTGCGGGCCTGCCCAAGTCTTCGTGCGGGTCGCAAAAGGCAACGCCGCCCCGCCCTTTGAAGAGAACGAGATTGTCCTCTCGCCGCTCCATGCCAGGCTCCAGGGAGCATTCGCGGGCCCCTCGCGAACCAGGGCATGCCCGGAGTGCAGGAGAACATGGGCCGAGTGAACCTGCGCTACCGCGACCCCGAACGAGGTTCAGTGCTTGTGAGGTGAAGCCGACTGAGCCGGCAACTGTCAGGTTTGCCCTCCGAGCTGCAATGGGACAATTGCTCGACTATCGGCAGCCCGTCAGGCCGGCACGCGCTACTGATCGTGATCGACGATGAACCGACCTCCGAAGACGCACAACTGGCACTGACAAACGGTTTTGGCCTCGCGTGGCGCAATGGAAAGTCATTCCAATACGTCTGGCCAATACGTCTGGCCCGGCCCGTGAGTGCGCCCTTGAGCATCTGGAAAGACAGAAGCGAAGCAGCCAAGCACTGCCGACCGCTAACATCGATGGAGCTGGCTCGATCGCACTTGCGTTGAGACCCAGGTCCAAGGAAGGTTGCACACACGTTGATCTGGAAGCAATGCAAAGCGTCACATCCTAAGGAGAGGAGATGAACTGCGACGCGAGTAACTTGCATCAATAGCTGGCGCCCCTCCCCGAGCTAAAGGTTATCGATGAGCGCGCTAGCGGCGCGTTGTCGGAGAACAGGATCACCTTTTGACAAGACTGATAGCAACTGGAGGCACTCCCCCTGGTACACTACCCAGAATTTTGGATCGCCCGCTCGGATTGAAGCAGCGTTGTCAATTATGTCTGCAAGCTTAATCGTCTGCGCTTCGGCAGGCGCCCTCTCAATGTGCTCCCGATCAAGGGTCTTTCTGATTCTGCGGTTGCCAGGATGACCAATTGAGACATCGGTTAGCCAGCATACTAGGCTTGCCACCTCTTTACCAAAGGCGTTCTCAATGTCCGAAATTTTTACAGAGGCAACATCCTCGACGACATCGTGCAAGAACGCCGCCGCCACCATTGCCTCGGTGTGAGGGACACTAGCCACAAGTTCGGCCACCCCATGCAAATGGATGGTGTAGGGATCTTCGGTGTATTTTCTTAGATGACCGATTGAACCATGCGCATTTTCTGCGAATGCTTGAGCCCGACGCACAATCGAATCATTTTTTTGTGGATCGGCGTCCGATTGTGGTGAGGGATTTATTAGCATCTTCTCTGGCTACCTCGTAACGGCCCAGCGCAAGAGCCGTTTCACGCATCACTAGGGCGAGACACATAGGTAATGGCGTCGACGAAAGAACTTCAACCCTTCAGGGTTAGCTCAGGCCTTAAGGACCTTATTGGGCGCGATCTCATCACCAATGACTTTGTTGCGGTATTCGAGCTGGTCAAGAACGCGTACGATGCTCACGCGACAAGGGTTCACCTCCATTTTTCCCAAGATGCCATCATAATCGCCGATAACGGCAAGGGCATGTCGCGCGACGCCATTCTCGAGCGCTGGCTGTTTGTCGCGTATTCAGCGAAGCGCGAGGGAACCGAAGACGAGAACTATCGAGATAAGATCACTGCTGCCCGCACTTTCGCAGGGGCAAAAGGCGTGGGGCGTTTCTCGTGCGACCGACTTGGTTCGACGTTGACACTAAGCTCTCGCGCTGCCGGCCACCCAGTTCAACTCCTAGAGGTAGACTGGAAGCAATATGAAGGTCGCCCTCGCGACGAGTTTGGGACGATACTTGTTGAACTTTCGGAGATAGGTGAGTTTCCGGATGCGAAACTTATGCCACCAGGAGACACCGGCACCGTACTCAACATCAGCGGACTACGGGGCGCTTGGGATCGGTCAAAACTTCAAAGCCTCAAGCGTGAGCTTGCCAAGCTTATCGATCCCTTTGGGCGTGATGGATCGCGATTTCAGATTTCATTCTTCGCACCCGAAGAATCCGACGCCGATACCGTCGATGAAAAATACAATAAAGTTCGCAATAGCGATAGCCCGGCCAGAACAATTGTTAACGGCCCGATAGAAAACAATATAATTGACGTCGTTGGACGCAAGACGACATCTATACATGTAAATATACTCCATGGAGACATCATGGAGACTTCCCTTGAGGATCGGGGAGAGCTAATCTATCGAATACAGGAGCCGAGCCCGTATCCAGGATTAACCGCTGCCGGGTTTCGTGCCGACATCTACTTTCTGAATCGCAGCGCCAAATCGACCTTCGCCCATAGAATGGGGATACCGTCCGTTCAGTTTGGCTCCATCTTTGTCTTCCGAAACGGATTTCGAGTCTTCCCCATAGGTGCGGAAGACGATGACTTCTTTAGCCTCAACCAGCGTAAGCAACAAGGCCAGCGGCGTTTCCTCGGCGGCCGTGACGTTATTGGCCGCGTGGACGTCCTAGGTGTACAGGGGTTCGATGAGGCCACAAGCAGAGACGGGGGACTTATTCGCACCCCGGAAGTTGAGGAGCTGATAACGTGCGTAAGGGACAAGTGCATACGTCGACTTGAACGATACGTAGTCGACATCACTTGGAAGGACAAATTCGATAAGGAGGTTGGCGACCTCTCCCGCATGATGAGGGACGAATCCAGTTCGCTCATTGGCCAACTCGTAGCACGTTTAGCCGCGACAGATGGGGTTACGCTTATTGAGTACAATCCTGACCTGGTCAGAATTGTCGACGAAAAATCGAGCGAGTTTGAAGCATCTCTTGGTGCGCTCGAACTGCTAGCAGACAGGACGGGCGATCCTGAGCTCCTTAAGAAGGTTGATGAAGCTCGTGCTCGGATCAAGGCGATTCAAGAGGCAGAAGCCACTGCCCGTGAGGCAGAGCGTCGCGCTGAGAGTAGGGCGGAGGCAGCAGAGGCAGCAGCCAGCGTAGCGGAGGCAAGATACGGGGAAGAACGTGAGCGAAACGCCTTCCTAGTCGCAGCTGGGTCGCTCGACCATGACACCATCCTGAACCTCCACCACCAGATCATCATCCACGCATCTAGCGTCCATCACGGGGTCAAACGGATGATGGGGCTCCTGCGAGGGGGCAAGGCTATCACAAACGCTGACTGGACAGACTTCCTGGAGCGCATGTCCTTCAGAAACAGTCAAATACTGACCGCCGCAAGATTTGCTACCAAAGGAGGCTACAAGCAGCAGTCTGCTGAGACAAAGGCAGACCTGTCAGCATACATACGCGACTATATCGAAATCATCACCAACCTATGGGCGCCGCAAGGGCTCAAGGTTCAAGTGAGCAGCGATGAAGTAGAAGTCGTTCGTACATTTAGGCCAATCGAAATTGGAATCGTCGTGGACAATTTGGTCACGAACGCCGCGAAGGCAAAGGCAAGTATCGTATCGTTCGGTCTTTCCGCCACCGCCGGAACAAGGCCAGAGTTGGTCATAGAGGTCGCTGACGATGGAAACGGCTGGCCAGAGAGCCTTGACGCTTTGGAGCGTGTCTTTGAAAAGGGCATTACTACGACTGACGGATCGGGCTTAGGATTGTATCATGTGAAGCAAGTAATCGAAGGAATGAGAGGAGTCATCGAGGCACATGCCGAGCCTCTCTCAGAAAAGCTTGATGGCGCACACCTGAGGATCAGAGTCCCTTCATGAACCTGGACTTTCGCCTTCTCATTATCGACGATCATCCTGATAGCATTAGCGATGCGATCCTCATTCTCAAAGATTATCTGGATGGTATGGGCTTTACGCTATCAACGACGATAGCAACCGACTTATCAGAAGCAGGCATCAAGACGCTCGCAAAAAAGTCGGGAAAAGACTTCGACTTGGTCGTGGTCGACTACAATTTGGGTCGAACGGACAATAACGGCGTCATGGCAGCAGCACAAATTCGCCGACAGTTGCTGTACACCGACATTGTCTTCTACTCGTCGGACTCCACCTTGGACCTCTTTAATGAACTTGCCAAAAAGAAAGTCGTGGGGGTGTTCATTGCCGACCGCACTCGCGACTTAGACGCAGCCTTTGTCGGTCTGGCTGATACGATCA
Source organism: Aminobacter aminovorans (assembly GCF_900445235.1). Classification (NCBI taxonomy): domain Bacteria; kingdom Pseudomonadati; phylum Pseudomonadota; class Alphaproteobacteria; order Hyphomicrobiales; family Phyllobacteriaceae; genus Aminobacter; species Aminobacter aminovorans. Next base: position 4,050,960 of record NZ_UFSM01000001.1, read on the forward strand.
TTGGAAAGGCCGTTGACCTAAACCATATGCGAGGCATCGCGATGGCAGAGGTCGCCGAAATGGATGTTCTCATGGGCGACACCATTGTGCTTGCATTCTCGGAAGGCCAGTTTCCCGATCAGGCGAAAGAAACGTTGGCGAAACTTCTAGACACCGCAAAGAGCGCGGTGACTGGGCTTGAGCCGCTGGTGTCTGCCAACGACATAATGGCTGTCGTCTCCAATAGTCGTCACTTCAGCTCTGCCGGCAAATACATGACTATGCGTCGCATTGCGAAGGTTCTGAAAAACAAACCTGACGACGCCCTTGCGACGCTAAATACCTACGAAGCCGACATCATCCACAATCGGAATACGTTGGCTCACGCCAAATCTGACAGTGACGAAAGGGGAGTCATTTCGTTGCGCTCAATCAAGCATGGCGGAGAGCCAATCGTTATTGATGAAGCCTGGATGGCAGACTTTCGAAGCAAGCTTCGCATTCAAAAAGAGGCCCTAGGCAAGCTCTGCGACGCTATCCGTGAGGAGTTCGGCCTGCGCAAGTGACCGAGAAAGATTGAGAAGGGAAATTCCTAGCTGTTCTGCTAGGATCGGCGGGACTGCGTTTGCAACCTGCGTAAATCGAGGCACCTCTGTGCGCCTCCGGAGGCCGCCAGTGGTATATTTGCCCTTGAACTGAAACCAGTCGGGAAAGGTTTGCAGCCGCGCGTTCTCACGAACGGTTAATGCTCTTGGCTCTGCATAGTGGAGCAGGTCTTCTGGTAGGCTCGTTATCGTCGGCGCGGGGCTAAGGGGATCGAGTACCCGAATAGCCATCTTTTTCAAGCCGTGCGCTCTCCGAACCTCCGCAGAGATTGATACGTTCAAGCGCCCCTCCTCATTCGCACTTTTGATGATCGACGAGAAGCGCTCCTGAATTTCTGGGCTGTGCCGAGCGAGACGCAAATCGCTGGGTGCACCGCTATGTCCGTCGCGCATCGCAATCTGAAATGGCGTCCGAGGGGCGCGATAGTTGGTCTGTCGGAAGCCGGCAGTTTCAGTGCTTTCAGACGTGCTATTGTGCGCTACTTCCAAATCACTGATGGCATCTCTAGATGAGGGTGCAAGAGGCATTTTCCTGGCCCTGAGAAATTCGGCTGTTCGACCCCGCATCTGCGCAAAAAGGGCGCCAAGATGCTCTGCCGCGCTAAGTTCACGCCTCACGCCAATCAGGAAAAAGCGAGGTCGCACCTGAGGGACGCCGAAATCACTCGCCCTAAGAATTGCGCTTGTGGTGTCGTAGTCTGCATCCAGCCTGTCTTTTAGCGCCTGTGCAAAGTTTTTTATTTCCCCCTTGTTTGAGACAAAATCGGAGGTGAAGCCTTTGACATTTTCGATCAGGACGATGTTGGGGCGAATAGCTGCAACCAAATCAAGGTAGGCCTCAAACAACCGATTTCGAGGGTCTTCAGAACGACGCCTTCCGGCGTGAGAGAAGCCCTGGCAAGGCGGCCCTCCAGCCAACATGTCTACCTTGCCAGCGAAGGTCGTCAGCACCTCGCCGCGCTCGGACAATAGTTCTCTTATGTCCCAAGCCTTTCGCTCAATAGTCTCGGGCCAGTTGTATGATAGGGAGCCGCCGTCAGGAAAGTTCGCACTCAACGTTTCGAATGCCGACTCGTCTCGCTCAATGGCAAAGAGGCCTTTCCAGCCTGCTCGCTTGAGGCCGAGGCTTAAGCCACCGCACCCCGCAAAGACGTCGACGAAACAAGGGGACGGCAAGGTAGCTGGCATGCGAATCAGAGACTAACCTAGTTAGTGCATTCTACATGACTATGCCAGAAACAGTTCGCGGGCGCCAGGCGCTTGAGCGAGACAAACGAAATAATATACATCAAAAACGGGCTCGCGCCACGACTACGACATCGCCGCGAGCGGCGATGTCGTAGTCGTATTTGAACCATCCCGGGCCGGCTTGTTGGGCGAACGGGTAGTATATGGACAGCCGCGCCTCGACAGGAGGAGCGACAGGGCATCGCCCAAGTGCAGGACATCATTGCCAACCGCACCGCCGAGTTCGAGATGGCCGCGTAGGCAGCTTCGAGCGCCTTGAAACCACCCCTTCAAACACGCAGGACGGGAGCGCCGCTTCGATGGCGTGATCCACATCCTGTTGACGTTGGCACCGTTCGCCCTTTTGATTTGCGGCGATAACGATGATCCATTTCCCCGAGCAATTGACAGACCGCCCTTGGGCGGCCGGACGAGATTGCCGCCGCTACCGGGCGACCTATTGCAATGATGGCAGTTGGAATAAGATAGCATGATGCAGTTCAGAGCGTGCGCCTTTAGGTGCACAACAAGACCTGCACCGTCTCCGGCCATTGCCATAAAGCAGCGCATGCATCGTTTTTTGTTTGCACTGCTAGAAAGCGCAACCGTTTGATCGACACCCTCACACCTGAGCAGCGAAGTCGGCGTATGGCAGCCATTCGCAGCAAAGACACCAAACCCGAATTGACCGTACGGTCCGTCCTACACCGCCTAGGCTATCGTTATAGGTTGCATCGCCGAGATATTCCGGGCCGCCCAGACATATGCCTAATCGGTAGGCGCAAGGTAATCTTCGTTCACGGGTGTTTTTGGCACGGTCACGACAATTGCAAAATTGCAAACCTACCAAAGTCACGCACTGAATATTGGGCAGCCAAATTTCGATACAATAAGCAGAGGGATGCCGCTGCTAAACAAGTCTTGGCGGTGGCCGGTTGGAACTGCTGTGTAGTTTGGGAATGCGAGATCCAGGGCGGGGTCAACTGGGAGCGAAGACTCATGGATTTTCTAGGCCCGCCGAAACTAAAAGCGAGTGCGCCACCCGACATAGACCAAGAGCGAACATCCAAGCGATGGATCCCAAACGGGTCAGGATGACGCATCGCCTTTAGCGGCGATTTGCCTATGTCTCGAATTAGGACCACTGTAGACAATCAAAGGATTGTGATGCGGACTTTCATGCCGATACTAGGATTGCAACGACGCATACTAGGCCAATTCGAACAAAGTTTTCAACGTTAGCCGCGAGAAGGTGCATCGCGAAAATCGTACCCAAGATAGCTTGTTGCTCGAACGACAGCCAACTTGACCATCGATATTAGTTGACGGCAACCCACCTTGACGGACAAAACCACAACAACACATTTGTCTACTTTACCAATGTATATCCCTGCGAAATTGATTGAATTAACAGGCAAGCACGCACCAAATTATTTTGATTGCTCCATCCGTATATTTCAATAAATTTCGTATCATCTTTAAGCGAATTCCCGAGTATTATCATGCGCCTTTCACTAGACGACATCAAAACCGCCGAGCCCGGGAACTGGCCAAGCCTACCGGAAAGGATGTTCGGACCGCCGATCAACCGGGGGACGGAGATGCCGGATCATCCTGAAGTCCGGGCTGCCGTAGACTGGTTCAAGTCGGCTATGGAACCTGGCGAATGGGAACAGCGGCGCAAGGATGCCTTCTTCCGCTTCTACCAGAGCCTTCTCGGTGTGAGCCACGACGAATCCAAGGGGCGTTACTTCGATACAAAGGATTCATTCGCTTGGTACCTGTTCCTCGCCGAAGCTTTCATCGACCACCCATGGAACTTCGAGCCGATGTTCGGTTCCAGGGTTGTTCCCGTGTTCGCATCGCTCGGGCGAAATCTTCCCCTCATTGCGAATCTGGACAACATTGGCGAGCGTATCAGCAGGATAGTCGGCCCGGAAAAAGGACAGCCCAACGGGCCGATCTTCGAATTGCTGGTGGCGGCGGCCTATCGCAGGCATGGCGCTAAAGTATCGTTCCGTCCAGAGCAGCGGGGCATAGCCCGGTCGTGGGATCTAGACGTCAAGTTTCCTCGTAAGCGCTATGCGGTCGAGTGCAAACGGATGGAAACCGGAGAGTACAACGAGCGAGAACGGACGCGGATGCGAGCGCTATGGCGAGAGGCCTGCAGTCTGGTAACAAGTGAGGGATGGAGCGTTTTCTGCGACGTCGATTTCCGAATCCCACTGGAAGACGTGCCTGACGACTACTTTCTCCGCAAAGCTCTCGAATGGCATACGAGCCGGTTACCGTCTCTCCTTTGGACGGACAGTATCTCTCACGGCGTCATTGGCGAACTGGATCTCGAACCTATAAGATCGGTGTTCCAGGCGGGAGATGAGGTTCTCTCCGCGGGGACGAGAATTCAAGAACTGCTGACCGGACGGTACGTGCGCTACGCCAACATAATCCAGGTTGGCCATTTCCAGCACGGGATGTCGCCGCGGTTTGTTTCCGACTGCCGTCAGGCCGTAGTCTTGAGGTGGAAATCGAGTTCAGAAAAGGCGATCAGCGGCAAAGCCCGCGATGTCTTCAGGAAGCTTGTCGAAGCGCACGCCCAACTGCCGGACGATATGGATTCCATCGTGCATATCGGCTTGGAAGCACTGGAGGACGAGACTGTCGAACGCGCTCGCTTTCGGAAAATCATGGAGAACACCGAGGGGTTTGACACCAAGGGCAAGCCTCTCCGCTTCGTATATACGCACTATTTCATGCCCGAGAGCCCACCTAATGACAGCTGGGCCTTCGATGAAACGGCCCAGTGGCGTCGCCTGACAGGGCGACAGCGACGGCCTCTTCTCCATCCTCATCTGGTTCTTCCCGAAGGGATGGAGGTACTGCCGGGTCCTTTTTGGTCAGTGTAAACGGTGAACAATAGAATCAGCTGCTGGACGCCATCGCAATTCTTGCGGATAACTTCCTACCTAACAGATCCTTTGGCGGAGCATCGGTGGCCAACCTTTCGGGACGGAAGAGAGCTGCGAGCCTGATATTCGGGCGAATTTGGCGGAAGTCGATCGACTTACTAGGCCTAGGTCTTTACGTTATCGCAATGTTGCTTGTTGTCACTTCAGCATGGGCGGCATATGTCAGCGTCCTGCGATCCGGGTGGACTTCCGAGGCAGCTGCGTGGGTCCAGGCAGCCGGATCGATTGCGGCGATAGCCGGCGCCACCTGGGTTGCACAAACCGAAGTCCGGCGGGCGAGACGCGTCCGCCGCGAGCTTAATGAAGAGGCTGCCTGGCACGTAAGATTTTCCCTAGCGCAGGCGCAGTTTGAAAGCCAGATCATAGCGGCCGAGCTTGTGAACCGAAGCGAGCCACTCGATGAGGAAAAGCTTCGCGTTTGGAAGCAGCGCGCGATGACATGTACGGTCGCGTTCTCGGCTTTCATCTCTAGACCTGATCAGATCCACCCGGCCGTCACTCACATGCTTGCCAATGCTAAAGTTCTCGTCGACAGCCTTACTAGCGACGTCGATAGCCTTGCAGCTTCCGTGAAGGCCGGTTCCGATCCTGACCGCGATCTAGAAGGGCGTATCGTTGGCATTCACCTTGCTCTCCTTGAATTACTAAGCCTCTTCGATGCCCGGATGCGCGGGGTCAGAATAGCCCTGGATCAAGGCGACGATGGATTGCCTACCCGCAGCTTCGCAGCTTGGAATGAAGAACAACGCGATGATGACGATCCACTCGTGTCAGGCGAGCGATGAGTCTCGAACACGATTGCGGAGACGTTGACCGAGAAGGCGTTCCGACTTGGTGGGCTGGGAGGGACATCGACCCAGGGACAGCTTTCACAAGATGTCCGTCGGCACGTCACCCGAAGATAGAAATGGGTGTCGGACGTATCGACACGGATAGCCCATTCCTTCGCCTCCTCTCGAATTGAACGTGTGCTCTAGGCTCCCCTACGCTAGAAGCAGCTATTCCGCTTTCGGCCCACGCCCTCTCCCCCCTCACCCACCCACCCGCCTCCTCGCCGTCTGGATCCCCCACATCGCCGCCAGATCATCCAGGTCGGCGCGCAGATTATCCGCCATGGTCAGGCGCTCGCGTTTGTGCGGGGTGATCTCGGCCAGCGCCCGGCCCTCGGCGCAGACCAGCTGCAGCACCCGGTAGCCGCGGTGGCCGACGAGCTGGCGGCAGCGCTTGAGTTCGCGGGCGGCGACGATGCGGGCGGCGAGCGGGTCGCCGCGGCCGCCGTCGACGCGGTCGAGCGCATGGTCTAGGCTGCGCACCGTGCCGCCGGCCTTTTCCCAACAGGCGCGGAAGCGGTCGGCCGCCTGCTTTTGCGCGCGCGTCAGGAAGCCGCGGGCAAACAAGGTCTCGACGGCACTTTCCCTGATGTTTTTCTGGGCTGTGATGACACGCGGAAACGCCTTTTCGCCGTCACGCGCCGGCCGCCAGTCGGGGTTTTCGACCTCGACGGTGACCAGCGGGCTCGGCGGCTTCGGCTGTTTTTTCGCCCTGCCCGTGCCCGACGTGCCCATCGCCGACTTGCCCATCGCCGACTTGCTCATGCCCGACTTGCCCGTGCCCGCTTGGCCCATGCCCGCGCCCTTCCTCGTGGCCGCCTTGCCCATGGCCACCGTGCCCATGCTCGTGCCCGCCATGCCCGCCTTGCCCATGCCTGCCTCGCCTCCCTTGCTCATATTGGCCCTGCTCATAGTGGTCTTGCCCGGGCGCGTTCGACGACGACAGGTTTGCGGCCCGGCCTGAACAGCCGCTCGGCCTCGGCGCGGGCGGCGCAAACCTTGTCGCCGAAGCCGCGGATGGTGCCGTTGACGTGTTTTTCCTGTGCCTGGTAGGCGGCGATCAGCGCCTTTTCGCGCGAGGGATAGGCCGCCGGCCGCGCGCCCGACATGACCGGCCAGTAGTCGGCCTTGTGGCTGTAGCGGACCAGCGCGCGCCAGGCCCCGTCGATCCATTCCGCCTTGGCGTGGAAATGGTTCATCGCCTGCCTCCTGCAATGTTGTCTCCTGCAATATTGTCTCCGAGAATCTTGTCTCCGGGGATCTTCTCTCCTGCTATCCTGTCGCCGAGGATCGACAGGCGCGGCAGGGTGATGGTGACGGCGGCCGGCGGCTGTGCCGCAACCTTCGCCGCAGCGGAACGGGCAAAGACCGGGTCGCCGAGGACACGGGCGGTGAGGTCGCGGTCGTCGTTTGGCAGCTCGGCCAGGCGCGCGGCAAATTCGGCCCGCGTCACCCTGTCGTCATAGCGGCGAAAGCCGTGAGCCACCGGTTGACAGCGCGCAAGCTTGGCGTGGGCGCGCTTGCGCCGGTAATCCGGGTCGAGCCGGCAATGCACCGTGTCGGGCGACAGGCCGAAGACCACGGCGATCTGGTTGAACTTCATGCCGGATCCACGCATCCGGCCGGCGAGATCGAGGTCCCAGGCCATTGGCCGGGATGCCATGGCGTCCGTTTGCTGGTGTTTCATTGTGCCCTCTTCAGCTGCGTCAGGATCTGTTCCGACACCGGCACGCGCCAGCTCTGGGCCAGCGCCACCAGCTCATCGAGGCCGTGGCGGCTGGCCTCGGCCAACAGATCGGCGCGGCCGTTGCGGATGGCCGCCTGCAGCAACGGCAGCTTGAGGCACATGCGGGCGCGCTCGTCCGGCCTCGGCTCGCGACGCGGGGCGCGACCCGGCACCGGCAGCGCCTTGCGGCCGCGGTGGGGCATGATCTCGGCGATGCGCCGCGCCTCGCGCACGAACTCGGCCACCGAGGGCGCGAAGCTGCCGTTCTGGCCCGCCACCGCACCCGTGGTGAAACGCTGAGCTGCCTCGACCACCGCCTGCGGCGCAACGCCGGCCAGCACCGCCTCATAGGTCTGCATCGTCAGGTCGGGATTGCCCGATGTCTGGGGGAAGGAATTCAACATTGCGGTGATTGCCAAATAGGCTTTCTGGTCCATGGGAGGCTCCTAGTCGGTCCATTGCGACGTCGACGAAATTGCGTTTGCGCCGGGGTGGCGCGCGCGGGCGGCGCTCGGCGGCATTGCGGCACCAGTTGCGCCAGGTCGCCGGCCAGTCGAGCTTGACGCCCCGGTGGCCTGGTTGCGAAATCCAGTAGTCGCGGAACTTTTCCGCCTCGCGCGCCGCCTCATCAGGCGAAAGCCCGGCCTTGCGCGCGTCGTCGACATCGGGGCTGAAATCGTCGGGCAGCCGGCGCCCACGCCTTTTGCAAGAACCGTCAGGTTCTTGTCTTGTGATGTCTGGCTTCTGGCTGGCACTGCCTTTGGCCTGCGGCTGCAGCGCATCGGCATCGAAAGCGCCTTGATTGTGCTCGGTTTTCCGCCAGCGCAGCTGTGCCGCCTGTTTTCCGGCCTGCGATTTTTCCGCGCGCCAGGCGCCTTCCTTCTCGACACGGCCGTTCCACAGCCCGCCGTCGATGCGCCGGATCTTGCCCTCGGCGACAAGCGATTCCAGCACGGTCCTGAAGGTCGCGCCGGAGGCGCCGCACAATCTGGCAAGGCGGGCATGGTCTTCCGGCACCGGCGCATTGCGCTCATACATCGAGGCCACCAGCGTGATGTAGATGCCGGTCTCGGTGGCACTCATGCCGCGTGTGCCGGCGAGCCAGTCCGAGGCAAAGAAACGAACCCAGGGCATGTCGCTCATGCGGCCACCTCCGGCTGGATCAGCACGACGCAGCGCGGGCCGTCCTCGGCCCGTTTGTCGTCTGCAACCCACTCGACCGTCAGCCGGCGAACCAGGCCGTCGATCAGGCCATGCGCCGTGAGCATGTCGAGGATGCACCGGCCAAAATCGGCGGCGTCGCCGCAGCCGGCCTCGGCGCGGGCGCCTGATGCCGCGAGGCGGACATAGACGGCGACCGGCCCCTTGAGCCGGCGCGGCCGCTGGCTTGACAGGGCGACCTCGAGGTCAGCGCGCTGGTCGCGCGCTGAAGGCACGCGGCCCCTGCCCCTGGTGATGTCCAGCTCGAGCCGGATCATCGTACGGTCTCCGCCTGTCGTGCCGTGCCGGCCGGCGTGTCGAGCTCGAAGCCGCCCGCGGGGCGGACAGCGTGCCCAGGGCGGCACAGGCGGCGCGACGGCGCTGCCCGGTCGGCCGATTTCAGCGCCGCGTGGCGCCGGTCTTTGTTGGATGTGAACATGGGCGAATGATTTCCATAACGGAAATCATTCGTCAAGCAATTATTTCCATTTTGGAAATTTTGCGCTTTCCGTTCTGGAAAGCTACATTTTGGCCATGAAAGAGTTAGCCATGACAGATTTCGAGGCGCCGCGGCTCTATATCGAAGAATGGATGGCGACCATTCCTGGCCTGGACAGGAAGCGGCTGGCCGAGCGCATGAAGGTCGCCGGCGGCACCATCAGCAAGAAGCTCGCCAGGCCTGAAAACATCGACGGCGTCTGGCTGGCGCAGTTTGCGGCAGCGCTCGAGCTTGCGAGCCCGATCGAGCTTTACCGCGATCCGACGGCTGCTGCTGCCGTGACCTCGCCGGAGAGCAAGCTGCGCGCCGCCCTGCTGGCCTTCGGTGTCGACAAGGACGACCTCGGCAAGGCGGTTGCCGTGGTCAAGGGTTTCCTCGATGACGACGGCGAACGATCAGCACAAGCCCTTCCCGGTGATCGATCTGCACCCGCCAGTCGCCGCCGTGCAAAAGAGCCATCGCGGTAGAGATCTCGGCTGCCTTGCGTTTGACCACCATCATCGGATCAAGCGGGGCTGCGGCGTGCGCGGCATCGCGCAGCCCGGCGACGATCTCGTCATTGCGGGATCGGTAGCGCGCCTTGATCTGATGTCTGATCGCCATCCCGGCTCCCTTTTTCTGCGACAGATAGGAACATTTTCCTCGAAGCAGAGTCAAGAACATCAGAGGAAAATATTCCCCTTTTCCCCGATTGTGACTTCAGGCGAAAGGTGATTGGATCAGGCTGGTCGATTTGGGGGGCTGAGCTGTCAATGTCCTGGTGGAAGACCGTCACCTTTGCTGTTGCTGCTTTGGGATCCTTGCTTCTGGTCGAGGTCCTGTCGGGCGGTTTCGACGCTGTATCAGGCGACTATTTCCTGAAACAACCGGCTGGCCGCCCCTCCGCGGAAGATGTGTTCTCCGACCTTCGAAGCCAGGGCTACCGCATGTACGACACGATCAAGCAGGAGCTGCCGGATGCGTATGTCGCGCTGAAAAGCGAGATGGAGGCGATCGCAGCGAGGAGCGCGACAGCCGCCGAGGCCAGAGACGAGACCCTGCAGGCGGTCGTGGCCGTTCGCCGCAAGCACGCGCAATCGATCTATCAGGCGCCTGATGACAGCCTCTATCCGGCCATCAAGTCGCAGCTCGACCTGCTCGAACTTGTCGATGCCAGGGAGAACGCGGCGACCTGCGCCAGCTTCGTCGTCAGTGGCGGCGCAGCCCTGGGCAGACCGGACCAGCACTATCTCCTGGCTTTCGATGCCATTGCCGCCGATGTGTTCCAGGCGATCGGTGCGGCGCGAGAAAACCCGCAGCCGACCGAAGCGTCGACGGACGCCGATTGGGAAGAGCTTTACAAGACCATGACCGCCCAGGGCGCAACGACGGATGATATCAGGTCGCTCACCGCCCTCGACCCCAGGGACGAAAATTTGTGCAAGGTGATGAAACTGTTCCTACGCGGCATACTGGCGGTTGAAGCGCCGGGCGGGCGGCGGCTGCGCGCCGAGATTGCCTATGGCATTGCGGTCAGCTAGCCAGGCGCCCCTGCCCTGGCCTTTCCATCAGCCGATTCGCGGCATCCGCCACTGGTGACCTCCACATTGATTTCCATTTTGGAAATCCACGGTTGACAAGACTATTTCCATAATGGAAACTTACTCCATCGTCTTTGGGATGGAGCAAGCGATGAACGCCAGCAAAGCCTTTGCCGAACAATGCGGTTATGCCGGCCAGAGCCCGGCCATGCTCGCCGCGTTCGAAACCATCCGCCGCTCCGGCATCGAAGAGGCGCGGGCGGCGCATTTTGCCCGCAAGAAGCTCACCGACGCCCTCGCCAGGGATCCCGCGCTGTGTCAGGCGATGATCCATCCGGCCGAGACGGTCGACGAAGCGCTCGAAGACATCAAAGCCTTCATCCTCCGCATCCGCGCCATGCCGACATGGCGCCGGCACAACCACGCCGCTGCCATCGCCAAGGCCAAGACCAGGCGCCTTAATCTCCGCTTCTTCCGCCGCTTCGCCGACCGGATCCTGGCGCGCCAGGCCGCCTGATGCGTTCCGGCTTGATCCCCAACACATGCGACCGCGTCTGCCTCGGCCTTTCGGCCGTCGTCATTGGCCCGGCCAAAAGGCCATGAGCTGCGACGAGGACCGCTACCTGGCCAACGCGGCCATGGCGCTCGGCGACGAGCTCGCCGCCGGCACGTGCTGCGACGCGCCCGCACCGGCGCAGACGTTTGATCCCCGCCGCGCGTTGCGCCGCACCCGCCTGGCCCTCACCTCTCCCCATGCTGCGGCGCCAGTGCAGCGGGACGCAAAGCTCGATTGGCAATGAGGATGTTACATGCAACAAGCATGAGAACATCCGGGGGGATTTCATGAAGAAGCTACTACTGGTCGCGCTTGCGACCTTCGCAGGCTGCGCAACGCCGCCATCCAATATCAAGGCCGGGCCGTCAGACGGCAAGCAATGCACCCAGGCTGATAAGGATCGCCTCGCCGATATCACATCGCGACAGCAGCGCGTGGCCAATCAGGACGCGCTTGGCGTCTTCATGATCGGTGTCCCGCTCGGCGGCTCGGAAACACACGAGCCCGAAATCGCCCGGCTGAAAGGCCGCTGCGGCGCCAAGTAAGCCTTTTCGGGTCAATCGGTGGCCGGCGCGATCCCTTGACCCGCCGGTCCCATCTTCATGGCTGCGCGTCCCGACCTGCCCTGGCAAGGGTGACGCCAGCCATCTCGCCATGCAAGAGCCAGTGGGACTGCGCTGGTGCTGCGGCCGCATGACCAAGGGGATAGCAATGAAACGGTACTTCTCGCCAAAAAGCCCCGCGTGTCAGTCGCAAGATGAGGTTCGATGCGGCGAAACTGCTCTTGTGTAAGCCGGAAATGGTCCCCCCTCATCACGCCTCCCTTTGGGAAGTCGTGAATCACAAACCCGAAGCGAGCATCGAAATATGCATCGCGTTCGCCGAACCCGTGTTCATCGAACCTGTCTCTCACGCAGTCGAAGGACGGAACGAACCAATCAACAAAGTGTTGACGTACATACGTTGTCAATACGTTGTAATCTATGTTAGGGCATCTCACATTCAAACTGCCATCGAGCCATGGGGCTTGGGCGGTCTATGTGTACGAGTATGGAGGCTGCCATGGCTGCCACAGCTAAGAGAGACAACAACATCAACATGCGTATAGCTCCTGAGCAGCTTGATCTGATCAAGCGCGCGGCGGACACGTGTGGCAAGAGTCTGTCGAGCTTTGTCATCGAAGCAGCTACCTACAGCGCCCAAAAAACGCTTATGGATCAACGCTTCATGAACCTCGATGCGGACCTCTTCGATTCCGTTGCCGAGACCATTTCCAAGCCGGCACAGGTGCATCCTGAACTTGCCGCTCTTCTTAAGAACGGCAGCGTATGGGCGACTTCCGATCGCTAGGGCTTTTCGCCCCAGCCCCTCTTTCGCGTGATCACGACTATTCAGGATTCTGCAGCGGAAAGCAGCTCCTGGATAGTTGGCTGCATGACATGGCCATATACAATCAAATGTCCAATTACACGCGGACGTTTGTGGTTTGTGACGCGCAGAACCGCGTGAAGGCGTATTATGCGCTATGTGCTGGCATGATCCTCCGGAAGGAAGCCGGTAAGAAACTTGCCCCGCAGGGCACGCCAAACGAAATTCCCATTGCTCTTTTGGCGCGCCTCGCCGTCCAGCAGGAATTGCAGGGCAAAGGCATAGGAAAAGCCCTTCTCGCGAACGCGCTGCGCAATGCAGCATCAGCGTCACAAACTGTGGCTTTTCGTGCTGTCGTTGTCGATGCCGTGGATGAACAGGCTGCCAGATTCTACCTTTCGGTTGGCTTCAAACCGACGAAAATCAGCCCGCTCAAGCTGCTTTTGCCGACGCAGGACATCTTGGCTTCGATGAACGGCTTTTAGACCGCGCTCCGCTCAGCCACTTCGGCTTGTCGCTGGGCAAGGGCTTAAAAAATGCGCGTGTCGATGCGGCGAAGAATTGCCACCTCCTCCCGCTGACAACGGCGCCTTTGAGCGCTGACCAGTTGGCGAGCTCGGTCGACATTCCCGGACCCGGGACAATGGAAACCAAGCCTGGTCTTTACGGCGCCTTGGCTGCCACAGGAAGCATCACGCCTGAGGTTTCGATGACCTCGAGACTTTCGTCAGATGTGTCCATGACTATTCCCCTCTCCCAAGATTCCTTGGCATCACGCCGCAGGAAGAGAAATTCAAGCGCTCTTGCCTGCCATTCCGTCATCGCCCGGAGCAAGTCTGGCGCCCGCCGTTGCAAGACGCCGAAACCGGTTGCACCGAGGCGCGGCAGGTCAAGTCGCGTCTGCCGCTCCGGTGGTCCGGAAGCTACCGCAGTTGTTTCATTGCTGCTGGCTGCAGGGCTGCTGGCTGCAGGTGCCTCCGGCGCGCTCGCCCATCCCGGCGCCAGGCCATCGCCGGCCTCTCATTTGTCACGGTGGCGGACGGACGAGGCTAAGCCCCGTCGGCCCTGGCCTTCAGACGTTTGGCACTGAGATACATCATGGCCGCAGCCGCTTTCGTGCGGTCCCAGCCGGCGGCCTCGGCATGGTCCAGAAGCTTGTCGACATGTTCTGCCAAGGCGCCTTGGCATTCGGCATCGTAAGCCAGGGCAGTCGGGTGATTTTCGGGCGATTTCATCATAGGTGGCTTCGTCATTCGTCACGTCCGCATGGACTGGAGAGGGCGCCAGCCAGCTGCCGCCCTCTCCGATCAATCCCTCTCCGATCAATCAGGCGTGGGCCGCTCGGGACCCCGCAGTTTCCGGCGGCATCTCGCCGTCCTCGACCAGGATGTCTTTCTTGCGCGCAAAGGCGGCGAAGACACCCCTGGCCGTCTCAGCGTCGACGTCTCCAGCCAGTGCAGCCTTGCACGCCCTGATTGCCGCTCGCTGCTCGGGGCTGTTTCCGCACCACTCCATCGCAAACTGAAAGGCATCGACGACGGTGTTGAGTTGGCGCGGGAAGCCAAGTCCGACCCAGACACGGATGGGCTTTTCGAAAGATTGTGCAAGCATCGCGCGATCCTCCGCCTAGGCACCGAGACCGCTTGCGCCAGCCTTGCCCCCTGTCATCCATGGCAGCGGGATGCTGACCTCTTCGAGAATATTGGCCGATTTGGCAAAACCGCAGAATGCCTGTCGCGCGGCGCGGAGCGGATAGTTGCTGTCAAAAGCGCGTTGACAGGCGCGCAGCGCCGTCTCGTAAATCGTGCCGCGTCTGTTCTTTGGCCATTCATAGAGAAATTCGAGGGCGTCCTCGAGACAGGCGATTTCCTCGATAAGGCTGTTTCCGGACTTTACGAAAACAGGGCTGTCGAACATCCGATCGCTCATCAGATCCTCCAAGTCGAACGAAAGTTTGCGTTTTTGGACAGGCCGATACCGACAGCGGCACCGACCCGCGCTCGATATGTGTCGGCAGATTTACGGTTTCAAGATCGGTTTTGACGAAAGAAATCGGGTAGAGCTGACGCCATGCTGACCTCCAACTCATCGGACGCCGGGCGGCGAGATGCGGCAGGCGGCATGATGGCCCGGCGCTGCGGCGTGGCGCATGATGGAACGTGTTCTCCGAGGTCACTGGTAATGGGAGCCAGCGCGATTGCGGTTCGCCCCGCGCAGGAAAGTGCGCAATCACGGGCGCGCCGCCGATGCCCTCCCGAACTTCTAGATCAAAGGGCACCGTTAAGCGGGCGGGGTGATCTAGCAGCCAGCGATTGAGAATTCGAAGCCGTCGACGCGGTGATCCACAAATAGCCGCGTCCCATCCTTGAAGCCCACGAGAAGTACGCCTGGCTTAGGGCGGTTGATGTAGGCGACTGTTTTTCCCTGCAGAAGTTCGTTCATTCGCGATGCTTCGTCCTCCAGCTCCCCGGAGGTTGTTGCAACTGATACCATGGTGTTTTCGCCCTCTGCCGAGCGGCCAAGAGTGCATGCACAGAGGCCAGTTTCAAGTCAGGGTAGAGCAGCCCGGTAGCTCGCCTGGCTCATAAGCTGTTGCCTCCTGCAACCAGCCTTCCCGAGGCCACAGCTTCGCGCTGGTCGCGGACCTTGGAAATGGTTAGTTCCATGTCCTTCTGAAGTTCATAGAACTGGTATGCCAGTGATGCGATTGACTGAAGACGTCGAACAGCAGAGATGTAGCCGAAAGTTTCGGCACCGGAGCCAGGCACTGTTGCGATCGATGCGACGGCGGCAACAAGTTCAAGGCATGGGGAACAGTTATGCGCAGCAACGTCGGCTTTCCCGCTGGATTAATCTGCCTGTCTGTTTGCCTCATGTTGATGGTCTGCGCGGCCGCGCTGGCCCGGCCGGTAACCGAAACGGAACGGCAGGCGCTGGAAAAACAGATAGCGTCCTTTTCCCGGGCGTTAGAGACGAAGGCCTATGACGACATCGCCGATGTCACGCCGCCGCGCCTTGTCGATCACCTCGCGAAAACGGCACAGATGGAGCCGGGCGAGCTGCGCCGCGCGATGGTCGAGCAGATGAAGGTCGCGCTCGCCGCGGTTCGGATCGAAAGCTTTAGCTTCGACATGGCCAAGGCGGAATATCGGGAGCTTTCCGGCGGCCATCCCTATGCTTTGGTGCCCACCGAACTGATCGCCGTGGACCCGAACGGGGTTCGAACACGCTTCCGGTCGCAGACGCTGGCCTTGCTCGATGGCAACAGCTGGTATCTGATCCGCCTGCAGGAGGCGCAGCATCTGCTCTTGCTGCAAAAGGCCTATCCGGAATTCACCGGCGTCGAGTTCCCGCGTGGCTCGATGGAGCTGCTCAAATAGCCATCGATGATGCGAAAAGCGCGGGCCGGCCGAATGCGGGCGCGTTGCTCAAGCAATGCCGGCGAGGGCGATGCCGGTGAGAGCGATGCCGGCGAGGTATGTGCCTAGCCATCGCGACGCGGCACCAGGCAGAGATCCCGACTGCGGCAATCGATGCTTCGGCCGGTAATTCTCTCCAGAACGGCGTCCAGACCGGCGACGTGGTGATGCAGCAGCGCATAGGTCTCGTTGAATGGCTTCAGGCTGATGAAGCACTTCTGGATCGCCATACGCAAAGGGATCGCCGCCAGGACAATCGCCTCGATCTCGCTCTCGGTCAGTCTGTCGTTTCTGTTGTGCCCGCGCGACATGTTTGCTCCTGCCTGACCGGCATGCCACGCGACCGCGATGCGAGCAGGCCGGCGGATCCTTTTTCCCTCACCATCCCCTGGCGCGCCCCTGATCGCCGAGGGGATACGCAGTTCATCCACGACGCTCATCGGTCCGGCGCGCGATGCGACGTCGACATCCCCAGCAGCTGCACCAGTTCCTCATATTTCGCGCCGCAGCGGTCATAGATGTTGAACGTCTTGTTCGCAGTGCAGCCGATGCGCGCAATGATCTCGTCCAGCAGATGCGTCAGCGTGCGGTCGCCGCCTGCCCTCACCATGGCGTCGCGGTCGTATTGCTTGCGCATCCCGCATTTGTCGCAGGAGACGATGACCTTGTCGGAGGGAAATTCTGATAACATCGGCATGAGAACAAAATAGGAACAAATTCCTCCGGGAGTCAATTCACATTGCGCTGACGGAAGGGCAATGTTCCGCGCCGCGCGCAGGCTTGGCCCGCCGGATCCGGTGCAGGCCGTTGCGAACGAAACGGAAACGATGCTTCATGCCCGCATGAACATCGCCCTCCGTGATTCGGCAGCAGAGCCGGGTTATCTCTCCCGCTTGAATGCGGGCCAGCGTGCTGCCGTCATGCAGGGCGACGGCAATGTTTCCGCACCGCTGCTGATCATTGCCGGCGCCGGCTCGGGCAAGACCAACACGCTCGCCCACCGGGTTGCCCATCTCATCGTCCGCGGCGCCGACCCCAGGCGCATCCTGCTGATGACCTTCTCGCGCCGGGCCGCCGCCGAGATGACCAGACGCGTCGAGCGCATCGCCGCCGACGTGCTGAAGGAGCGCGCGGCGAGCCTGATGGAGGGGCTGAACTGGGCCGGCACGTTCCATTCCGTCGGCGCCAGGCTGCTCCGGGACTATGCGCCCGACATCGGGCTCGAGCCCGCCTTCACCATTCATGACCGCGAAGACTCGGCCGACCTGATGAACCTGGTTCGCCACGAGCTCGGTTTTTCCGAAACCGAGAACCGCTTTCCGACCAAGGCGACCTGTCTTGCGATCTATTCCCGCGTCGTCAATTCCCAGGAAACGATCGAGGCGGTGCTCGGCCACGCCTTTCCCTGGTGTGTCGGCTGGAGCGACGAGCTGAAGCGGCTGTTCGGGGCCTATGTCGAGGCCAAGCAGGCGCAGAACATCCTCGATTACGACGACCTTCTGCTCTACTGGGCGCAGATGGCCGCCGAGCCGGAGATCGCAGCACATCTCGGCCAGCGTTTCGACCACATCCTCGTCGACGAATACCAGGACACCAACAGGCTGCAGGCAGCGATCCTGACGGCGATCAAGCCCGACGGCCGCGGCCTGACGGTGGTCGGCGACGACGCCCAGTCGATCTATTCGTTCCGCGCCGCCGAAGTGCGCAATATCCTCGACTTCCCCAGCCTGTTTGCCGAGCCTGCCCAGGTGGTCACGCTCGACCAGAACTATCGCTCGACCGACGCCATATTGAACGCCGCCAATGCGGTCATCGGCGAGGCCGAGGAGCGCTTCACCAAGAACCTCTGGACCGAGCGCAGGTCGCTGGAAAAGCCTGTTATCGTGACGGTCGCAGACGAGGCCGAACAGGCAAGCTATGTCTGCGACGAGGTGCTGAAGGAGCGCGAGGCGGGCACGCTGCTGAAGGAGCAGGCCGTGCTGTTTCGCGCAGCCCACCATTCGGGGCCGCTCGAGGTCGAGCTCACCAGGCGCAACATCCCCTTCGTCAAGTTCGGCGGGCTGAAGTTTCTCGATGCCGCCCATGTCAAGGACGTGCTCGCCATCCTGCGCTTCGCCCAGAACCCGCGCGACCGCATCGCCGGCTTCCGGGTGATGCAGCTGATGCCGGGCATCGGCCCGTCATCGGCCGCCAACGCCATCGACAGCATGGAGCAGTCGCTCGACCTGGAGATGGGCCTGGCGCGCTTCGTGCCGCCGGCCCGGGCGGCAGCCGACTGGCCCGGTTTTGTCGCGCTGTTCTCCCAGCTCAGGCGCGGCCCCGGCTGGCCCACCGAGATGGAGCGGGCGCGGCTCTGGTACGAGCCGCATCTCGAGCGCAAGCACGAGGATGCAACGACAAGGCGGGCCGACCTGATCCAGCTCGAACAGATCGCCTCGACCTATCCCAGCCGCGAGCGTTTCATCACCGAGCTTACGCTCGACCCGCCATCGGCGACCAGCGACGAAGCCGGGCCGCCGCATCTCGACGAGGACTATCTCATCCTGTCGACGATCCATTCGGCCAAGGGCCAGGAGTGGACCAAGGTGTTCGTGCTCAATGCGGTCGACGGCTGCATGCCGATCGACCTCAGCGCCGGCGAGCGCAAGGAGCTCGAGGAAGAACGCCGCCTGCTCTATGTCGCGATGACCAGGGCCAAGGATTCGCTCCACCTGATCACGCCGCAGCGCTTCTTCACCTCCGGCCAGGCGGCGCGCGGCGACAGGCATGTCTATGCCGCCCGCACCCGCTTCATCCCCGCGCATCTGCTGGAGCATTTCCAAGCGACGTCCTGGACCAGCCAGGCGTTCCAGAAGGACAAGGCGACGCGGCCGCGCACATCGGTCGACATCAAGGGCAAGATGCGGTCGATGTGGAAATAGACCGCGAACATGGACGACCGGCGCTCGGCCAGGCGCAATGCGGTCTTGGACAGGCTTCATCCCCTCGCGTCGTTGCCGGATGGCGTGCGGTCGGCAGCCAATCTGGTTCCGAGGTATCGTCGGAAGCCGACGCCCCATGTGAAGCTGCGTTGTGAACGCTGCGTTTCTCGACGAAGCGGGGCGTCAATAAGCGGGGCAACGACGGAACCAAGCCGCGCACCGGCCATTGTCTTCTGATGCAATGGACAATCGGGGGTCGCCATGGATACGCCTTGCGAAAAACTGATACAGAAAATTGTCGACGACCCGCTCGCATCCCGCGAGATCAAGATACAACGTCTGCGGCATCTCGAGGACGATGCGCGGGCGCTGCAACGGGCGGCTTCCGAAAGCGCGATGAATTCCGATGACGGCTGGCAGGCGGAACTTCGCCAGGTTCGCCTTGCGCTCGAGCAACTGGGTGCCAGGCACGTCCGCAACGGCGCGGCGAGCTTGTGATCATGAACCGAGGATCATCGGCAAGGCGTTCCGCCGACAAGACCGACGAGGCGTCAGTCGGTTCAACCGGTTCGTCGGCGAGGTCTGCCTAGCCTCGAGATACGCAGCTTCGTCATTTCTTCGCCACGCCCCGCCCGCCGGCGAGCGGGGCTGGCGATCACCTCATTCTGCCTTTTCGACCTGCCCCCTGATTTCGCCATCAGGGAATTTCTGGGTGTGAAGGTTCAGATACCATTTGCCCGCCTGCAGATCGGCCATTTGCTGATCCGTCAGGTCCGCGGAGCCGCTGGCGACGCTGGACGATATGTCGACGACAGGATCGGCATTCTCGCCCACCGCCGCCGGCCCGTGGAAATGAGCGGCCGTCGCATCGCCGGACAGTCCGGTTGACGTCACCGTCCAGCTAAGCTTCCTGGTGGCGCTGTCGACAGTGACTTCGGCTGTCCCGCTACCGCTGCTGTCGGTCGGCGGCACCTCGCTGGCGGCGTTGAGATCGGCCTTGAACTTCATCGTCTCCGACAGCGATGGCGTCACCGCCAGCAGTGTTCCCAATGTCAACGCAAGCGCGAATGTCTTGAAAGCGGACATGTCCTATCCTCCTTGGGGGATGTGCGAAGCAACGCGGCCGCACACGATTTTCTGAAACGTGCGGCCTGCCGCAGGAGTTCCGCCGATGGGGCCGCGACGCGCATCTATTCCGTCGGGCCGGCAAGGCCGGTGTCATCGGCGTCTTGCGCTTCCCTTTCGATGGTCTTCAACGCCTTCCTGATCTCCTTGGAGTCGGCATGTTCGAGCCCGACCACCTCGTTGCGGGCGCTGTTCAAACTGAGCACGATCTCGTCCAGCTTGGCGTGAATAGCCGCCGTGTCGCGGTAACCCTGGATAAGAACGACGCCCGTTATCAGGATCGCTGCTACCGAAAGCCCATAAGTGACGATGTCCGTCAGGCCAAAGGGAACCAGGGCAGTGCTGACGATCAGCGCAGCCATCAGCAGGTAAAAACCGGGCGGCCGTGAGAGAAATCCGGCAAATCTGAACAGATGCGGGTCCATGGCGACGCCTGACGTCAGGTTGCGTCGCTGATAACGCAGGCTCCGCCCTTTGGTTCACTTGAAAGCTGCGCCTCCAGGATGGCCAGATCACGAGATTTCCGAAGACTATCAACCCGACAGCCGAGGGCGTGGTCCCAGAACATTGGCAAGATCGCTCCAGGGCATGGTCGCCACGCGAAGAAGGCCAGCGGCGCCGGCATGAATCACTCGATCGGATCGAGAATATCAGGCGTGTCGTTCCTGGGTGACCCGACCTTGCGGCCGATCTTCCACATCGTCATCAATTCGGACGGGAACGGCTTCATCAGGTCGGCGGGGTCGGCCTCCGGGCCGATCCATCTGGCATAATCGGCCGGCGCCAGGATGACCGGCATCCGGTCGTGGATCGTCGCCATCAGTTCGTTGGGCGCACAGGTGACGACGCAGAAGCTGCGCAAAAGCTCGCCGGTCTCGGGATTGCGCCAGATGTCGTAGATTCCGGCGAGCGCGAAGGGCGCGCCGTCCTTCATCGCAATGGCATAGGGCTGTTTGTCCTTGCCGGTGCCGTGGATGTCCTTCCACTCGAAATAGCCGTCGATCGGGATCAGGCAGCGCCTCATCGCATAAGCGCGCTTGAACAGGCCGTTGGTGGCGATGGTCTCGGAGCGGGCATTGACCGGCGGCGGCCGGCCGGGGGCGGCCTCTTTCTGCCACGCCGGCACCAGCCCCCATTTCGCCTGCACGAACATGGCGCTGCCCGTCTGGGCCTCGTCCTGGACGATGACAGGATAGATCAGGCTCGGCGCGCCATTGTAACGCGGAAAGCTGTTGTCGAGCGGGCCGATGGCAGCAGGATCGGCAAAGCCTAAGC
Source organism: Aminobacter aminovorans (assembly GCF_900445235.1). NCBI lineage: Bacteria > Pseudomonadati > Pseudomonadota > Alphaproteobacteria > Hyphomicrobiales > Phyllobacteriaceae > Aminobacter > Aminobacter aminovorans. The sequence continues at coordinate 4,072,179 of NZ_UFSM01000001.1, forward strand.
TCCGCACCATCTCGGCAAGGGTCGATTTGACAAAGACACGGCCGCACATGACCTCAAAGTGCCGCTCAAGCGGGAAAATGGCAATGGCTCTGCCAAGGAGACGTCAGGCGGCCAGGACTTAAGGGGCCAAGATTTCAGGCCGCGCACCACGCCTTGTAGTCCAAGACTGTTCCGGCCGCCGGGACCGGCGTCAGGTTTGTGATGACGCGCTCGGCTTCGGCCACGCCGTTCGATGCAAGCAGCTGTTGCAGCTTGCCGCGTTCGGACGCCTGGCTGACCGCCGGGCACGCGGCAGCGGCCACACTCGCGGCGAGAACGGCAAAAGAAAAACCAAGGCTCAAGGTGATTCTGTAACGAGATGGCATCTGGCAAAGCTAAACCACGCGCAACACCGTCGACAACTTGCCGCAATGGAGATTTCGTGCCGTATTATACAGGAGATCGCGGGGCACAAGACAGATGAACCACGCTGCCGGCGCCGTTGGAATATTGATCTTTTTGCTCCTGACCGTGGCCGGATATGTCCTGTGGGGCCAGGGTGGAGCTGCCGCCCTGGGCGCGCTCGGGGCGATACTCGGCTTTTTCGTTGCCGTTTTTCTCGATGAAATCCTCCCCGGCAAATATGGCGACTATGTCGATGCGGTTTTGGGCGCTGCGCTGGTTTTGACCATGGGATGGATGATCGTGGATTTTGCCATCACGAATTGGGGCGTTCGCTAGACGCGTCGATGTCATCAACCGGAGAAAAGGAGGAATAACCATGCCCAACGAAGGAAAAATCGTCGGTGCAGCCGAAGCGCACCAGAAGGCGATGGAACAGGTGAAGGAGATGGACAAGCAGTTCAGGCCTGAGCCTGTCGAGAAGACGCTGTTCGAGAAGACGCATGAAAAGCTCGAAAAGGCGCAAAAAGACGGCAAGGTCTGAGCTACGGCAGCCCTGGAGCGAACGTCGCCGCGCATCGCCGACCTGCCGGAGGCGTTGACGAGGCCGAGGGGTGCTGAGACGGGATCGCCGATGCATGACAACATGACGATCGCCGTGCTGACCGCAGCCGAAGCCGAACGGCACATGCCGCGGCTCGTGGAGATGTTGACGGCGAGCGTCGAGGATGGCGCGCTCGTCGGCTTCGTGCTGCCTTTTTCCGCCGATCAGGCGCAGGCCTGTTGGCACGGCGCCATTCGCTCCGTCAGCGATGGCGAGCGGCTGTTGGTCTGCGCCCTGATCGCGGGCCAGGTGGTCGGAACCGTGCAGCTCTATCTGTCGCCTGAACCAAACGCACCACACCGGGCGGAGGTCTACAAGCTTCTGGTTCACCGCGACTTCCAGCGACGCGGCCTTGGCGCGGCACTGATGGACAGGGTCGAGCTGGAAGCTGGTCATCGGAACCGTTCGTTGCTGATCCTCGACACCGTCCAGGGCGGCACCAGCGAGCGGCTCTACCGGCGACGGGGCTGGCAGGAGATCGGCATCGTGCCCAACCACTTTGTCGATCCGTTCGGCAACTCCAGGGCCTCGGTCTATTTCATGAAGCACCTCGAGCCCCCAGTGGGGCGCTAGCGGGCAAGCCGAACAGCGCCGCCGCCCTGGCAGCGCAGACGACGCCTCCGGCGATGCGGCAAAGGCATCGGCCCGGCATGGACTGCCGTGCCATCGTGCCTGCGGTCAAACCGCCCTCGACCTCATTCCGCCGATCGGGATCCCGCGCCATGGGTGAGCCGAACCAGCGCGTAGGTCGATGCCAGGATTGCGCCCGCCCCCAGCCACTGAACAGGCGTCAGCGTCTCGCCGAGGAACAGCCAGGCAAGCCCAACGCCGAATATCGGAATGACGTTGAAGTAGCTGCCGGCAACGGCCGCCGGAACCCAACGCAGCGCGGCGATGTAAAGCCAATAGGCGGCGGCGTAATAGAGCAGGCCGGATATTGCCGCCGCAACGAGGAGGCCAGGGGGAATGGCCCCGATATCGTCGACCGAGCCGAATGGCGTGTCGGCGAGCAGCAGGGCAACGGCCCAGGCCAGTCCGGCCGTCTGCTGCAGGGCCACGGTGAAGACAGGGTCGACGCTCTCGACCAGCTTTCGCGAGAACACGGTGTAGAAGGCGCAGCAAAGCACCGCTCCCAAGAGCAGGACCATTCCCCGGGGCGCAATGGCGTCACCGAGCCCGCCATGGACATTGGCCACCAAAGCGACCCCGAAGCCGCCGAGCAGCATGACCAGCAGCAGCGGCCAGGTGACCTTCTCGCCAAGGCAGAGCGCTGCCAAGCCCAGTATCATCAGCGGTTCGGCCGCCCACAGCAGCGTCGACACACTTGCCGACACACTTGCAAGCCCCATCAGGTTGAGCGTGTAGGAAATGCCCGGATTGAGCACGCCAAGCGCGATCAGCGGCAACCAGTACGACTTCGCCGGAAAAGGACAGGCTGTGATCCGAACCACAGCCCACAGGAACAGGGCGCTCGGCGCCAGTTGGACGACCAGCAGCGTTACCGGGTCGATCGACGCAAGCAGCGCCTTGTTGAGGACGGTCGCAGCGCCCCACAGGGCACATGCGGTTACCAACAGGACAGCAGGAGGAAAGCGCAGCGAATGGCGCATCTTTATGGACTCCAGAAGATGTTACGGAAAAGCGGCAGATGCAGCGAACGGGCTAGCGCCCGGCGCAGCTGTCCGCGTCGCAGTTGTCGTAACCGGGTCTTCTGGGAGGCCTGGCCATCCGTCTCTAACCCATCATGCAGGACCCGAACTTGCTACCACCTGCCGGAATAGCCATCAAGCTGTGGGGGTTTTGCGCCCTAGCTGCAGCAGGGCTGGCCATCGCCTTTGGCGGGGCCGCAGCAGCTGGCCTTGGCCTGCTCGGCCAGCCAGCGGTCGCGCGGCTTGCAGCTCGCCGCCCGGGGAGACAGCGCGACATGGATCTCGCCGCCCCGGACAAGCGGCACGGATGCCTTGTGCAACTGCATCGCAGCGATGCCGTCGCTGACCTCGAAGGTCAGCCTGGCCCCGGGATCGAGAGCCACGTGCTCGCCGACCTTGCGGATGATGGCCGAGAATTTTCCGGCCGGCATGTGGGTCCGCTCGCCCTCCTCGACATCCCAGAGCTGGATGAAGAGTTCGGTCCAGGCCTCGGGGTTTGCGCCGCAATCAAGTGCGGCAAAGGCTCCCGCCTTGACCTCGGTGACGTGGTAGCCCGGTTTCACCACGCGGCCGCCATAGCTGAACAGCAACGGCTTGTCCTTGTGCCCGCCAAGGACGGACAACAGCGCACCGATCGAAATGCCGTCGCTGGCGTCATCTGCGAAATCGGTCGAGCCGGCAAAATCGTGGTTGTCAGGGGTCGGCATCTCGGTTATTCCTCATTTTGACATTTCTAGGATTGTTGAAATATGGATGAACGTCAAGCGCTGATCGCCTTCGGGGCGATGTCCCAGGAAACGCGACTCAAGATCGTCCGGCTGCTGGTCAAGGCCGGGCCGGACGGCATGGCCGCAGGCATCATTGCGGAGGCCGCAGGGGTTACGGCGTCGAATGTCTCGTTCCACCTCAAGGAGCTGGAGCGCGGCGGCCTGGTCACCGCCCGCCGCGACGCGCGCTCCATCGTCTACTCGGCCGACTACCAGGCGCTGAGCGGCCTGATCCGGTTTCTGATGGAGGACTGCTGCGCCGGCAATCCGGCCATCTGCCAGCCGGCACTCGCGCCTGCCTGCTGCTGACATTCGGACACGCTGCAATGCAACAGACAATCCAGCAGATCGAACCCGGCGATGCCGAATTCGTCGCCGCACTTGCCGCGGAGCACCTGCCTGCCGACGACCTCGCAGAAGACGGCAGGCTGTTTTTCCGGCTTCAGGACAACGGCATGACCGTCGGCTTCGGTGGCCTGGAGGTCGTTGGAGACCATGCCCTTTTGCGCTCCATCGTCGTGCTGCCCCCGGCACGCGGCCAAGGCGCAGGAAAACGCATCACTGAGCAGTTGCTTCGGAAAGCCGAGAATCTCGGAATTTCCGAAGTCTATCTGTTGACCACCTCGGCCGCGCCCTTCTTCGAAGCCGCGGGCTTCGAGCGCGTCGGGCGAGACACGGCTCCGTCGAAAATCCTGGCCACCAGACAAGCGTCGTCGCTGTGCCCATCCAGCGCTGCCTTGCTGATGCGCCGCCTGCATCCCCTTCGACCATGTTCCATATCGGAGACGACTGATGACTGACCGCGTCTACAACGTGCTGTTTCTGTGCACGGGCAATTCGGCCCGCTCGATCCTCGCGGAGAGCATTCTGCGCAAGGAAGGTGCTGGGCGTTTCAATTCGTATTCGGCGGGCAGCCAGCCCAAGGGCGCGGTCAATCCGATGGCCCTGAAGGTGCTGGAGGCTCTCGAATATCCGACAGAGGGTTTTCGTTCGAAGTCCTGGGATGAGTTCTCCGTAGCTGGCGCGCCGGAAATGGATTTCATCTTCACCGTCTGCGACGACGCGGCCGGAGAAGCCTGCCCGGTCTGGATCGGTCATCCGATGTCGGCTCACTGGGGCATCGAAGACCCCTCGCACGTCGAAGGAACCGACATCGAAAAAGAGCGCGCGTTCAGCACGGCGGCGCGGTTCATGAAGAACCGGATCATGGCGTTCCTTAGCCTCCCGCTCGCCTCCATCGACCGGATGGCAGTCGATCACCACCTCCGGGTGATCGGCCGCATGGAAGGGTCGACCTCAAAGAACACGGATGCAGCCTGAATCATGTCGACATTCGAACGTTACCTGACCCTCTGGGTCGCGCTGTGCATCGTCGTGGGCATCGCCCTTGGCCATCTGATGCCAGCCGTCTTCCACGCCATCGGCGGCGCCGAGATCGCCAAGGTGAACATCCCGGTCGCCGTGCTGATCTGGCTGATGATCATCCCGATGCTGCTGAAGATCGATTTCGCCGCCATGGGCGAGGTCGGCAGGCATTGGCGCGGCATCGGCGTCACGCTGTTCATCAACTGGGCGGTGAAGCCGTTCTCGATGGCGCTGCTCGGCTGGCTCTTCATCGGCTGGCTGTTCCGCCCGTATCTGCCCGCGGACCAGATCGATTCCTACATTGCAGGGCTGATCATCCTGGCGGCCGCCCCCTGCACGGCCATGGTCTTCGTCTGGTCCAACCTGACCAGGGGCGAACCCCATTTCACCCTGTCGCAGGTGGCGCTCAACGATGCCATCATGGTGGTTGCGTTCGCGCCGATCGTCGGCCTGCTGCTCGGCCTGTCCGCGATCACCGTTCCCTGGGGCACGCTGGTCCTGTCGGTGGTTCTCTACATCGTCATTCCTGTTGTCATCGCCCAGCTGATCAGACGCCGGCTGCTCGCCTCGGGCGGCCAGACGGCACTCGACCGGCTGCTGCAGACGCTGCAGCCGCTTTCGCTGGTGGCGCTTTTGGCTACGCTGGTGCTTTTGTTCGGCTTCCAGGGCGAGCAGATCATCGCCCAGCCGGCGATCATCGCGCTGCTGGCGGTGCCGATCCTGATCCAGGTCTATCTGAATTCGGGCCTGGCCTATCTGCTCAACCGCCTCTCGGGCGAGCAGCATTGCGTTGCGGGTCCGTCGGCGCTGATCGGCGCTTCCAATTTCTTCGAGCTGGCGGTCGCCGCCGCCATCAGCCTGTTCGGCTTCAGCTCGGGTGCGGCACTTGCAACCGTCGTCGGCGTGCTGGTCGAGGTTCCGGTGATGCTGTCGGTCGTCTGGATCGTGAACCGCAGCAAGGGCTGGTACGAGCGCGGCGCGGCCGTTTCCGCCACCAAACAAAGCGAAAGGACCGTCTGATGGACGTCACCATCTACCACAACCCCGCCTGCGGCACGTCGCGCAACACGCTTGCGCTCATTCGCAACGCCGGGGTCGAGCCCACCGTGATCGACTATCTGAAAACGCCGCCCGCGCGCGCCGTGCTGCAGGACATGATCGCCAAGGCCGGCCTGAGCATACGCGAGGCCATCAGGCAGAAGGGCACGCCTTATGGCGAACTCGGCCTCGACGACCCGACGCTCACCGACGACGACCTTCTCGACGCCATGCTTGCGCATCCGATCCTGATCAACCGGCCGTTCGTCGTCACGCCATGGGGCGTGCGGCTCAGCCGCCCGTCCGAGATCGTGCTCGACATCCTGCCGCTTCCGCAAAAAGGGCCGTTTCTCAAGGAGGACGGCGAAGTGCTGATCGATGCCCGGGGAAACCGCGTTGCCTGACCTGCCCAACATCACGCCCGAAGCCCTCGAGCTTCCTGACCCGGCCCGGCTTTCCCAGCCATTCTCCACGCACCGTCCCAGGATATTGCTGCTCTACGGCTCGCTCCGCGAGCGCTCCTACAGCCGCTTGCTGACCCAGGAAGCGGCCCGCCTGCTCGACCATTTCGGCGCCGAGACCCGCATCTTCGATCCCGCCGGCCTTCCCCTGCCGGACGGCGCGCCGACCGATCACCCGAAGGTCAAGGAACTGCGCGAGCTCTCCCTGTGGTCGGAAGGCCAGGTCTGGACCAGCCCGGAGCGTCACGGGGCGATGAGCGGGGTGATGAAATCGCAGATCGACTGGATCCCGCTCGCCACAGGCTCGATCAGGCCGACGCAAGGGCGCACTCTGGCTGTGATGCAGGTCTCCGGCGGCTCGCAGTCGTTCAACGCGGTCAACCAGATGCGGGTGCTCGGCCGCTGGATGCGGATGATTACCATTCCGAACCAGAGCTCGGTCGCCAAGGCCTATCAGGAGTTCGATCCCGAAGGCCGCATGAAGCCGTCATCCTACTACGACCGCGTCGTCGACGTGATGGAAGAGCTGGTCAAGTTCACGCTGCTCACCCGCGATGTCTCGGACTATCTGACCAACCGCTACAGCGAACGCAAGGAAGATGCCGAAAAGCTCGAGGCGCGCGTCAGGCTCAAGGCCATCTGAGCATCTGGTCCCGTCGTGGGGGTCGTCAGCGGTGCTGCCAGACCTTCACGGCGGAGATAACGAGGACCAGTGACAGCATCGGCAGCAGGATATTGTCGGGAACGATGCCAAGCAGCCGTCCACCGACATAGCTGCCTACAATCGATCCCGCTGCCATGATCAGCAGAAACGCCCGGTTGCGCTTCAGGACCGAAAAACTCTGGTCCCTGCTGTAGCGGGCAAATCCGGCTAGCATTGTCGGAAGGCTGACCGCCAGCGACAGGCTTCCAGCCAGCTTGATGTCTGCACCGAACAGCAGAATGAGCGTCGGTATCAGGAGTTCGCCGCCGGCGACCCCGAGCAGTGAAGCAACTATGCCGATCACGAAACCTACGACCACGCCAGTGACCAGCAGATAGGGGCCAGCGAGACCAACGCCACCTGCTCCTCCATGTCCGAAGAGCAATACTGCGGCAATCACCACAAGAAGAACGGCGATGATCCTGAATAGCATCTCCGAGCTCAACCGGGTTGCCCAGCCAGCTCCGAACCAAGCGCCCAGAAGGCTCCCGGCCAGCAGATTGGCAATTGTTCCCCAATGCTGAAAAATCTCAGTGGCGGGAACGGTTTGCATACGGAACGGAAGCGCAGACGCAACGACGACAAGGCTCATCGCCTTGTTCAGGATGATTGCTTCCAGCGGCCGGAACCGGAACAGGCCGATCAGCAGTGGCAGCCGAAACTCCGCCCCGCCGAGGCCAATGAGGCCACCCAAGGCCCCGATTACCGCCCCGCTCCCAAATGCTTGCACCTTGGAGCGTGTCGGCGCTTCAGTGTCCCCCATGCAGTTCCCGTCCTTCTGTCGCATTCGAACGACTCCTGATGTCCGGGGTTGGTGCCGTCAACAGCGTTCGTCGTCCATCCGTCATATTTCCAGTATTCTCGAAATACCCATTGACGTTGCCACTCCATGAGCGCTAGCTATTTCCATGAAGCTCGAAACAGCAGCAACCCAGCTCGAAGCGCTCGGCAACCCGACGCGACTACGGATTTACCGAGCCCTCGTCCGCGCCGGCGAACAGGGGCTGGCCGTTGGCCATCTGCAGGAGAGGATCGGCATTGCCGCATCGACCCTCTCCCATCATCTGCATCGACTGATCGCCACCGGTCTCGTTGGGCAGGAGCGCCAGGCAACAACACTGATCTGCCGTGCCAATTACGCCGCAATGAACGGCCTTCTCGGGTTCCTCTCCGACGAATGCTGCGCCGACGTTCGCTCCCCCCAGACGAAAGACAACGCGGCATAGTTTTTTGACAACTATTTCGATAATCCCGGAAAGATGGAAAATGGCACCGCCCTTGTCGACTGAACACCGCCGCGGCACTGTCATCTGGGGCCTGGGCCTGACCCAGATCATCGGCTACGGCACGCTCTATTACAGCTTCAGCATCCTCGCGCCCGAGATGGCCAGGGATTTCGGCTGGACGCAGGAATGGGTATTCGCAGTCTTTTCGGCCGCCTTGCTGATCGGCGGATTCGCCGCGCCTTCCATCGGCCGCCGCATCGATCGTCATGGCGCAGGATCGATGATGGCCCTGGGGTCGCTGGTCGCGGCCTTGTCGCTGGTCTTGTGCGCGCTCGCGCCCGGTCGCCTGACCTTCGTCGCCGGCATGATCGCCATGGAGATTGCCTCGGCCTTCGTCCTCTACAACGCGGCCTTTGCGGCCCTGGTGCAGATCACGCCGCAAACCGGCCAGAAGAGCATCACCCATCTGACGTTGATAGCCGGTTTTGCCTCGACCCTGTTCTGGCCGATCACCACCGAACTGCACGCGCATCTGACATGGCGGCAGGTCTATCTGGCCTTCGCGGTCCTGCATCTGGCTGTGTGCCTGCCGTTTCATTGCTGGCTGGCACGCGCGATGAACGCCGATCGCCGCGGCGGCAAGCACACGGCCGGAGCCGCTGCGGCGATCGAAGGAAGCGTCGCATCCTGGGATCGCCGCAGGGCGTTCACCCTGATGGGCCTGGGATTCGCGCTCGAAGGCTTCGTCCTGTCGGCGCTGCTCGTCCACATGGTTCCGCTGCTCGGCGCCGTCGGGCTTGGAGCCAGTGCCGTGCTGGTGGGCACACTGTTCGGCCCCTCCCAGGTGTTCAGCCGCTTCATCAACATGCTGGCCGGCCGGGGCCTGTCCCAGCTGGTGCTGGCGGTGATCTCCGCCACGTTCCTCGTCGCAGGATTGTCGACCTTGCTGGTGTCTGCTCCCTGGATCTGGGGTGCGGCGGCTTTCGCCATCCTTTTCGGCCTCGGTTCGGGATTGACCAGCATTGTCCAGGGGTCCCTGCCCCTGGCCCTGTTCGGCTCCGATGGATATGGCGCGTTGCTGGGCAAGATATCGTCGATCAGATTGATCGTATCGGCGCTGGCGCCGTTTCTCTTTTCAGTGCTGATGGCGCGTTTTGGAACCTGGCCCGCGCTCGCCATCGCCATCGTCCTCGGCATCGCGGCTGCCATCGCCTTTGCGAGTATCGGCTGGCGCCGCCGCGAAACTGAAATGGTGCCGGAGACGTGATCCGCATGGCGGCGAACGCCAGGGGCCTGGGGTTGGAGCGGCGCCATTGGCCGGCGTGGAGAGCCGCCTATCGAGCCGCCGAAGTACCCGACATGACGCGCCACCTATGCAGATGTGGAAATGACAAACGCATCGGTCTATAATTCGGTCGCTGTCGGGGTGGGCGGCTCTTTCCCTTGAGCAACAACCCCTTCGACGCCTCGTCGCGACCATCACGGGGAGAGTGTGACATGTCAGACGGCTATCTCAATCATAAGCTGGAATGCCCCTTCTGTGGGACCATCAGGCTGAGAATACCAACCGATGCGGCCCCCAGCACTGCAATCACCTGTGCAGATTGCGGCCAGTTTCTTGGCACTTGGGATGACCTGCAAACCGACTTCGCACGCCAGGGCGGCACAAGCGGAATATTCCGGATCGACAAAGGGCGCATCAGGCGCCTGGACGTTTGACAGCAAAGGCGGTCGCGCGAGGCCTGCCGCTACCGGCTGGAAACGGCAGGCCCGCTGCGTGGAGCGCTGCGGAGGGAGCACGCACTCCGCCAACATAATCTCCGACCGGGCCACGGGTTCCCGGCAATCCGCCCTGCCCCCCGTAACCCTTCCCTTTGCCACCTATCCTTCGCATCCCCACCCGTCGCGTCTATTGATGCTGATCGTCGAAAGCCAGGCGCAAGATCCGGCAGCGGGTGGGCATAGGCCGAGGCGACGCCTTGCATCGATCAATACGCGGGATGAATGCGCGGGATGAATGCGCCGGCCCGCATTCAGCGCAACGGGCCGCCCGACTTGAGGCAACCCGACTTGAGGCAGTCCGATGGGCCAGGCGGGCCTGATTGCCCCGTTGCGACCTGCCGGCGCCTCGGCATCGACGCATAAGATGGAACCAACCCTGTCCGGCGGGATTTCCTCAGTTCAGGAACCATGCGGAGCGCGCCCCGATGAAACCGACGACCCCACCCCTGCCAACCCGCCCCCCAACAAACCCAGCCCTGGCAGACCCAGCCATGGCCATCGATGACGAACTGGTCAGGCACCTTACGGAAACCAGCGACCTGTCGCCGCTTCAGGCGGCCGAACTTGTCAAGCGCAATGGCCGCGACCGGCGGAAACTCGATGAGCTCGCCAGGACATTCAAGGCGGAAGGTTGATCCCGTGGCTTCCGCACAGCCCCGCGCCGCCGCAGCCAGGCAACGCGATCCAGGCAAAGGTCGACAAGGTCGACAAGAGCAAGAACGAGACGCAGCGCAAGGCCAGGGCGCCAAAGGCGATGCAGGCCGGCGCCAGACCCTATCCAACGCCGCCCTTTCCAAGGCAGCATCTGCCGAAGCCCGGCCACGAAACGTCTGTCGAGCCGGCGCCGATGTATGACGCGCCCTATTATCTCGGCTCGCAAAAGCTCGCCGGCAAGGTCGCCCTCATCACCGGCGGCGATTCCGGCATCGGTCGGGCGGTTGCGGTGCTGTTTGCCCGGGAGGGCGCCGACGTCGCCATCAGCTACCTCAGCGAAGACAGCGATGCCAGGCAGACCAGGCTCGCCGTCGAAGCGGAAGGCCGCAAATGCATCCTTGTTCGCGGTGACGTCAGTTCGCCCGGCGCATGCCGCAAGGCGGTGGCCAGGACGGTCAAGGCGTTCGGCAAGCTCGATATCCTCGTCAACAATGCTGCTTTCCAGGTGCATTCCGCCGATGTCGCCGACCTCACCGAGGCGCATTTCGACACCACCCTCAAGGTCAACCTCTACGGCTATTTCCACATGTCGAAGGCAGCGCTCGCGCATATGGGGCCAGGCGCCGTCATTCTGAACACCGGCTCGGTGACCGGCATCAGAGGCAGCAAGGAGCTGGTCGACTATTCGATGACCAAGGGCGGCATCCATGCCTTCACCAGGGCGCTTGCAGCCAATCTTGTCGATCGCGGCATCAGGGTCAACGCCATCGCACCCGGACCGGTCTGGACGCCGTTGAACCCGTCCGACAAGCAGGCGCAGGACGTCGCGCAGTTCGGCGCCAAGACCCCGATGAAGCGCCCGGCACAGCCGGAGGAAATCGCACCCGCCTATGTCTTCCTCGCCTCCTCGCACTGTTCCAGCTACATCACCGGCGAGATCCTGCCGATCATCGGCGGCTACTGACCAAATGCCTGCCTCAACAGGCCGGCACGACACGTGCATGCAAAGGTGAGCGCCATGTTGCCGCCCGAAATCGTCGACAACCCGGATCTTTCCACAGATGAGAAGATCGGTCGTCTGCGCAACCTCGATGCCAATCTTCGCAGCCTGCATCGCGCCCTCTACGCTCCCGGCGAGACGCCATGGCTGGCCGAACTGGCCGAGATCGAGGCCTGTATACGCAGCCTCCAACAGAGGCTGCCATCCAGCCCGGGAACCACGGCGGCATTCGATCGTTGTCGCCACGGCGGGGACCAGATGCCCCGACAAGATGCCGACCAAGGGTGTCGGAGACCGCCGCTGCAAGGCGCTGATGCCGTCGGCTGAGAGCAAGGCCGATCGCCAGGCGCTTGCGGCATGATCCATGCAATGCCCGGCCGGCCCGTCCCGACAGAGGGCTCGCCTCGCAACCTCGAGAGGGGAATGAGATGACCAGGGCTTTGTTGGCAATACCGCTGGCACTGATGTCCATGTCGGCGGCCGTTGTTGCGGAGAAGGACTTTCTTCAAACGCTTTCCGGCAGCTGGCAGGGCTCCGGCCAGGTCCGGCTGAGGCCAGATACGGCGCCGGTCCCGGTCGTCTGCACGCTGCAATCGCGCAGCACGGGCGCTTCGCTCAATCTGGACGGCAATTGCCGGGCGAAAATCGTCTTTTCCCGGCGCATAGGCGTCGATCTGCGCGCCGAAGGGTCGCGTTATTCCGGCACCTATGTCGGTTCACGTCGCGGTGCGGCCAGCCTTGCCGGCAGACGCAGCGGCGATACGGTCACGCTGCAGATCAACTGGCCTGACCGCGGCTCCGGCGCGCGGGTCGCCACCATGCAGGTGGCGAGCAGGATTGCCGGCGAAATGCGCATCGTCACGGTCGAACGACACCCGCAGACTGGAAACAAAGTGGTGACCGCTGATATCGCCTTCAGCCGCAACTAACCTAAGGCGGCTCCTTTACAGACGCACATTTCTTGAGCCGGGCGGCGTCCTTCGCTCAGGGGGGAACCCTAGGTGAGCACGGCGGGTTGTTGACAGGAAACGGAGACCCACCATGGTCAAGACAGCAACGCGGCAAAGCCCAGCCGAACCCAGGCCGGCACTGCCCCCTGATACACCGACGCCCAGGGTGAAACCGACGCCCCAGGACAAACAGACTGACAAACCGACGACCAGGAACGAACCGACGCCCAACCACAAACCGACACGAGACACGCGGGACGACCCGTCAGCCAATCCGGACGCCGACGAAAACCAGCCCGACACCGCACCCCACAAGGACGTCGAAAAGCTTCAGCGCAAGCCGAAGCGCTGATGCAACAAAGAGAGGCCTGCCCACGTCTCCGTCGGCAGGCCGTCAAGTTCTAGGATGCGCAGCCGGGAAAGGGACGAAAACGGCTACGCCTGTGCACCATTTCAACTCGAAAACGGCCGCGAGGTTCCATCCTTTCGTTCACCTTGCCGGGCTGCGCCCAGATCGAACGTGACGGCGAGATCGAACTCGGCCGCGAGCCGGGCATCGAGCGCGAGCCCGGCATCGCCCGCGAGCCTTGCTTCGAGCACGAGCCGGGCATCGAGCGCGAGCCTGGCATCGAGCGCGAGCCCGGCATAGACAGCTGCCGTGGCGACCAGATCGGCAAGCCGGCTGCCTGACAGGCGGCATCGGCGCCGTACCGCGCAGCGCCCTTGCCCGGTCGGACCGGTCGAAACCGGCTCTTCCTCGATGCCGCATGGTTGACGGCGCGCGCCTCGACGGTGGCGCGCACGGGTTCCATGGTCCGGCATTCCTGCGCAGCAAGATCCCCGCGGTTTGACCAGCAAATTCCGTCGGCTTCAGAAATGAAAAAGGCCTGCCGGGGGGCAAACCGGCAGACCTTCATTCATGCTGGAGCGATGTTGGTGGGGCGGGTGGGGGATCGCTCCGCTACAGGAAACGCAGAAAGTCGCTTCTGGTTCCCCAAGGGAATTTCCATCGACGAAAAAGGCCGCTCCTGGCCCGTTCCTGGCAGTCGGGGGCGCGATGGAAACGGCATCGCCGCCTCGCGCACCGCCCCCTGTCGGCCGCCTTGCGGGATGTCTTTGGCATCATGTCTTTGTCATGGCCCATGTCTTTGTCATGGCCTATGCCTTTGTCATGGCCTGCGGGGTCGCCAGCCGCAGGAGTGGACCGCCGACGGGTGAAGACGGACTCCGCACCAGCAAGCGGCACGCCGCCGGCGGGTTCGATGGACGGGGCGGCTCACGGCCGGATCGGCAGGTGTTCCACCCTCATCCGGCCAAAGCCAGACCGCCCTTGCGACCGATGTCCTGTTCGATTTCCCGGACCAGGCTGTCGAGCGCCGGATTGCGCGACCTGCGCGCCCGCCGCACGACATAGGCCAGGGATGGCGGCGGCGGCAGCCGGTCGGTGATGATCTGCATTTCGCCCTGGATGTGGCGGTCGCTGAGCAAGGCGACCCCCATTGCCGCATTGACGGCCGAGACGATGCCGGCGGCACTCGAACACTCGAACACGGTTTCGAGAACCGCATCGTCGCGGCCGATGTCGAGCGCCCACTGGCGATAGAAACATTCCTCGTCGAACGACAGGAACGGTATCGCTTGATTGCGCCGGATCGTCAGGTCGGGATGCTTCACCCAGTGGAGGCCTTCGCGGTAGAGCACGACATCGGTCGGGCGCACCTCATGGCTGAACAGCTGGACGATGGCGGCATCCAGTTCGCCGCGCTCCAGCATGGCGCGCAGGACCAGGCTCATGCGCACCCTGGTGCGCACCGAGACATCAGGGTGCAGCCGCCCGAAGCGGCCAAGGATGCGCGCCAGATCGGTACAGGCGGTGTCTTCGGTGAAGCCGAGCAGCAGCCGGCCGGCGAGCGGAGATTTGGACAGGCTCAACAGCGCCTCGTCATGCAGCCCAAGGATGCGCCCGGCATAGTCGAGCAGCTCTTCGCCGGCGGAAGTGAACATCGGCGCACCCGCTTTGCGTCCGAGCAGTTCGCAGTCGAGGCTCACTTCGAGCCGCCTGATCTTGTGGCTGACGGCGGACTGCGAAAGCCCGAGCGCTGTTGCTGCCCGGGTGATGCCGCCATGCCTGCGGATTGCGGCAAGCGCCCGCAACGCATCGATTTCCAGGCGGCGACTGTTCAGCTCGGTCATCGTCCCATCCGTCGCATGTTCCCGGCGCGAACCTAGCACAGGCTGCTTCCGACATGACATCCTTTAATGCCGTGTCATGTCTTGATCTATATTTGTCATGTGCGATGGCGGTGCTTTCCCTCTACCGGAGGCGGCATTCCGCGCCACAGAGGCCCCATGACCGAAACTGCCCTTTCCGCCGCCACGGCGAGTCGCCATCCGCTGTTGTGGCCGCTGCTCGCCACCCTTCTGATCATCGGATGGAGCTCAGGTTTCGTCGGCATCCGCTATGCCAACCAGGAGGCTGGGGTCATGCTGCTGCTGTTCTGGCGGACATTGCTTTCAGGCCTGATCCTGCTGCCCTTCGCACTGGCCTTCGGGCCGGCCATGTCGCTGCGCGCGATCGGCGACCAGGCGCTGTTCGGCGTCATGGCGGTGTTTCTCTATCTCGGCGGTTTTGCGCTGGCCATCGAGCAAAAGGTGCCGACCGGGCTGGTCGCTCTGATCGCCGACCTCCTGCCCCTGGCTATCGCCGTGCTCTCGCAACCTCTGCTCGGCGAGCGGCTGACCTCCCGGCAATGGGCAGGCACCGCGATTGCCGTCACCGGGGTTATGATCGTGTCCTTCGACAGTCTCGGTTTCGGCACCGCCCCGGTGTGGGCATATGGCCTGACGGTCGGATCGATGCTGGTCTTCGCTTTCGCCTCCGTCCTGCACAGGAGACGCAAGGCCCGGCATATGCCGGTCCACCAGAGCCTTTGCATTCACACGCTGACGGGGTCGGTCCTGTTCGGCCTGTGCGCGGCGGCACAGGGCAGCCTTGCTCCCCCGATGACAAGAGACTTCGCCATCGGCATCGCCTGGCTGGTGCTGATCGCAACCTTCCTCGCCTATGCCGTCTACTACACCAGCCTGCGCCTGTTCCCGGTCGCCAAGGTCAGTGCCGCCATCTACCTCAGCCCGCCGGTGACGATGATCTGGGCATGGATGCTGTTTTCGGAGCCGCTGACTGCTGCGATGTTCGTCGGGCTGGCGGTGACTCTGGTCGGCGTCTGGATGACGTCGCGGAACTGAGCGCAAAGCGGCAGCGGCATGGGGACGGCGGCCGAGCCGCTACGGCAACCGGCGTCTGGATGCCGCCCCGGCGCCTGCGGCCCGGCGCAACAGCCGAGCTCGAGCCGGACGATTCCACTCGGACGGCATGGGAACCTTTTGATGTGTCGGCGCTTTCCCGGAGGACAATCCAACAGGAGACGACCATGGGACGCGGCATCTTGCTCTGGCTACTCGGGATACCAATCCCGATCATCATCCTCATTCTTCTTTTCGTCCGCTAGGAGACCTCCATGCAAACCAACGTATCTCAGGTGGACGTCTCCACTGTCGAATCCTCGGTTCCCGCCGTCAGCTGGGGCCCGGTCATTGCCGGCGCTTTCACCGCGTCGGCGATCACGCTGATCCTGATGCTGCTGGGGTCCGGGCTCGGCCTGACGATGGTCTCGCCCTGGTCCAGCCAGGGCGTTTCCGCAACCACCTTCGCCGTCTCGACGGCCATCTGGCTGGTCGTGGTGCAATGGCTGTCGGCAGGCCTGGGCGGCTACCTGACCGGCCGGTTGCGCACCAAATGGGTCGGGATCCACACCGACGAGGTGTATTTCCGCGACACCGCCCATGGCTTCCTGGCCTGGGCGCTGGCGACACTGCTGGTCGCCGGCGTGCTCGGCTCGGCACTGTCCGCCGCCGTGGGTAGCGGGGTTCAGGCCGCATCGAACGTCGCATCGGGTGCGGCGATGGGCGCGGCCGCAAATGCCGGCTCGGGGCCAGCCTCAGCCACGGACAATGCGACGTCCTATTTCGTCGACACTCTGTTCCGTCCGTCGGACCCGGCACGGCTTGCCAGCGCCGATGCCGCTGATGCGGCACAGGCCACCGCGCAGGCGTCCCGCATCCTGGTTGCAAGTGCTGCCGCCGGCGAGGTTTCCGCCGCGGATCGCACCTATCTGTCGCAACTGGTTGCTGCCCGCACGGGACTGTCGGAAGCCGACGCCCAGGCGCGCGTCGATGCCATGATTGCGAGCGTCGAGGCCGCCAAGGTCAAGGCCCAGGAGGCTGCCGACACCGCGCGCAAGGCCAGCGCCACATTCGCGCTCGTCGCCGCCCTGTCGCTCGCCATCGGCGCCTTCATCGCCAGTGCCGCAGCCACATTGGGCGGCAAGCAGCGCGACGACGAAGAGGTTGTCTACCTGTCGCGCCGATGAACAGCGCTGTCCCGGCCTGATCGGCCGAGACCTGGTTCGCAAGCAAAGGCCTGTTGGGGTGGCACCCCAGCGGGCCTTTTTTTTCGTGCCTGCGCGGCCGGCAATGCAGCCGCGCGATTTATTGTGCAGTGCAGCAACGATAGGGGCTCGCCGACGTTGTGGAGGGCGCGGTCCGGCTCGGACTGCGGAAACAGGACACCCCTCATGAGAAACCTATCGGATACGATCTCGCGCCTGGCCGCACGCCGTACGCACATGGTCGAGCCCAGCCGGCATGACGACCATGTGCTTTCGGATCTGGTCAATTTCGGCTCGAACCCCGGTGCCCTGCGCGCCCGAAGCCATGTTCCGGAGAATCTGCCCGCAACAGCGCCGCTGGTCGTGGTGCTTCATGGCTGCACCCAGACCGCGGCTGGCTACGACAGGGGCGCCGGCTGGTCCGCCCTTGCCGACAGCCAGGGATTTGCGCTGCTGTTTCCCGAGCAGCAGCGCGCCAACAATGCCAATCTCTGCTTCAACTGGTTCGAGCCGGGCGACATGAACCGCAACAGCGGCGAGCCGCTTTCGATCCGCCAGATGATCGAGGCGATGGTCGTGGCGCATGGCCTCGATCGCAAGCGGATCTTCATCACCGGGCTCTCGGCCGGCGGCGCGATGACGTCGGTGATGCTGGCGACCTATCCGGAGGTGTTTGCCGGCGGCGCCATCATCGCCGGATTGCCCTTTGGCACGGCCAATTCGATCCCGACCGCCTTCGACCGCATGCGCGGCCATGGCGGCCCCTCGGAGGGGCGGCTTCAGCAGCTGCTGCGCGCCGCCTCGCCCCACACGGGCCCATGGCCGACACTTTCCGTCTGGCACGGCTCGGCCGACCAGATCGTCGTCGGATCGAACGCCGACGACATCGTCGGCCAATGGCGGACCCTTCACGGCATCGACGATGAAGCGACGCCCTGGACGACCATGGTCGACGGCCACAGCCGTATCGTCTGGAAGGACGGCGCCGGACGGGAGGTGATCGAACAGTATCGCATCAAGGGGATGGGGCACGGCACCCCGCTGGCCGCAGATGGCATCGGCGCACCCGGCCCGTTCATGATCGACGCCGGCATCTCGTCGACGCAGCGCATCGCGCAATTCTGGAACATTGCAGACCCGCAGGCCGAGGTCATGCTGCCGCAGAAACGAGTATCAGCGCCGGCTCCCGCCGGGCCGGCCCGCGCCGAGGGGATCACCAGGACAATCGAGGATGCGCTGCGATCGGCCGGGCTTCTGCGCTAGAGCAATTCCAGGAAAAGTGTGCAGCGGTTTTCCGTCAGGAATTGCGCAAAAACAAGAAGATAGAGAGATTCCGCGGTTCGAAGAAAAGCGGAAACGCTCTAGGGGATACGCGCCGGCTCCGGCCAAGGCGAGCGGACCACCGGGCCCGCTCGCCTGCCTTGGACATTGAGGCGTCAGCGCGCTTCTCTCGACCACATCCGCAATTTGCCGAGAGCCTCGACGAAGGCCGGCATGTCCTGCGCGGCGGCAAGGTGGATGACGCCGTCATCGTCCGGTGCGCCATTGCCGCAGACCTTCTCGATCAGCGCCCTGGCGGCCGTGACATGGCCGATGAACTTGCAATGCGCGAAGGCATCGGACACGAAATCGCGAACATCCGGATTGGCTGAGATGGCCGGCATTGCCTTCTCGTCCGGCAGCAGCGCGACAGCGTCATAGAGCACCGAGGGAGCCCCGGCGATCATCTGGTCGGCGGCAACGAGCTTGCCGTCGCTCAGCTTGGCGCCGCCGACTTTCGGCGCGATGATCTCGAAGTTGGCCCCGGCCTTGGCGATCGCGTCGGTGAGCGCCGAAAGCAGGGCGGCATCGGTGCCGTCGGTGACGAGAATGCCGAGTTTTCGTCCTTCGAAACGCTCCGGTCCCTTGGCGAGAATGCTGAGCGAAGCTGCCGGCTCGAGATCCTGGCGTGTCGCGATGGCAGCGTCGGCGGCCTTGGGCATGGACTGGAGGCCCAGATTGGCGGCGACGCCATTGGCCAGGCCGCGATCGACATTGAGCAGATGCGACACCATGCGCTCACGGATGACCGGTGTTTTCACCTTGGCGAGTTCAAAGGTCAGCGCCGCTGCGATATGGGCCTGCTCCGGCGGGCTCTGGCTCAGGTAGAATTGTCGCGCCTGGCTGTAGTGATCGGCGAAGCTTTCAGCACGTAGCCGCTGCTTGGGGCCGGCCTCGACATCGGCAAAGGAGCGGAACCCGGCCTGCGGGGATTCGCGCGGCCCCTCGCCCCAGGAATTCGGCTGGTAGTTGGCGCGGCCGACCGGGTTGCGCATGGCCATGTGACCGTCCTGCTGGAAGTGATGGAACGGGCATTTGGGCGCGTTGATCGGAATGTGGGTGAAGTTGGTGCTGCCCAGCCTTTTGATCTGGGTGTCGAGATAGGAGAAGTTGCGGCCCTGCAGCAGCGGATCGTTGGAGAAGTCGATGCCGGGCGGCACATTCTGCGTCATGAACGCAACCTGCTCGGTCTCGGCAAAGAAGTTGTCGGGCATGCGATCGAGCACCAGGCGGCCGACCGGGACAGGCGGCAACAGCTCTTCGGGAATGAGCTTGGTGGCGTCGAGCACGTCGAAGTCGAAGCTGTCGGCGAACTCCTGGTCGAACAGCTGGACCTGCAGTTCCCACTCCGGGAAATTGCCGGCCTTGATCGCGTCCCAGAGGTCGCGGCGATGGAAATCGGGATCGGCGCCGTTGATCTTCACCGCCTCGTTCCAGACCACGGACTGGAGGCCGAGCTTCGGCTTCCAGTGGAACTTGACGAAGGTCGATTCATCCCTGGCGTTGACCATCCGGAAGGTATGGACGCCGAAACCCTCCATGAACCTGAACGAACGCGGGATCGCCCGGTCGGACATCACCCACATGATCATGTGCATGCTCTCGGGCGTCAGCGAAATGAAGTCCCAAAAATTGTCGTGGGCCGATTGCGCCTGTGGAAAGCCGCTGTCCGGCTCGGGCTTCACCGCATGGATGATGTCGGGAAACTTGATCGCATCCTGGATGAAGAACACCGGGATGTTGTTGCCGACGATGTCCCAGTTGCCCTCCTGGGTGTAGAGCTTGACGGCAAAGCCGCGGACGTCGCGCGCCAGGTCGACCGAACCCTTGCTGCCGGCGACGGTGGAGAAGCGGACAAAGGCCGGGGTCTTCTCACCGGCACGCTGGAAGATGTCGGCGCGGGTGTATTTTGCCAGCGACTTGTAGGTCTCGAAATAGCCATGCGCGCCATAGCCGCGGGCATGCACGACGCGCTCGGGGATGCGCTCATGGTCGAAATGGAAGATCTTCTCGCGCAGATGGAAATCTTCCAGCGCGGTCGGTCCGCGTGCGCCGATCTTCAGCGAATTCTGGTCATCTGAGACCGGGCCACCCTGGGCGGTGGTCAGCACGGGGGTTGCGCCTTCGGCCAGCTGGTGCAGCTCGCCGCCTTCGCCGCGCTGGAGTTTCTGGTCATGGATCGTGGCAATCTTGCCGCGGTTCGTTGACTTGGCCATTGCTCATTCCTTGGAGAGGGGGTGCGGGTGCGCACATCACCCTCAATGCCGCGACGCCGGTGCGGTTCCCTTGGTTCTCGAAATGAAGTTGGGGCTCACGAAATGAAACGGGGGCTCGCGAAATGAAGTCTGGCCGCAACATATGAAACTGGCGTGGGCACTGCCGCCCGCCGGCTGAGCCGGCATTGGCCACATCCCGGCCGCCCCGCCGAGCCGCCCCGCTGATATGTCCGAGCGGCCATGGATGCCAGGCGGCCGACTGAGCCGGCGCGCCGAAATTGTGCCGGCACTTTTTGGGAACCAATCGTCCTGCCAACGGTTTTATTGTCGCAAGTCAGGAGAAAATAATGAAAAATCTTATACTTAGCGCGGCCATTCTGGCTGCCACGGCTTTCCATGCCCAGGCGCAGACCCAGCCGTCGAGCGACCCTCAGACGCCGGCCATTGCCACGCCTGATACTGTCAATCCGACGGCTCCGGTAGCCGGCGCCAACAGCTTCACCGAAGCGCAAGCCAAGGCCAAGATCGAAGAGGCGGGCTTTCAGAACGTGACGGCGCTGGTCAAGGCCGAGAGCGGCATCTGGCAGGGCAAGGCGACCAAGGACGGCAAGGAAACAGCCGTTTCGCTCGACTACCAGGGCAACGTCGTCGCCCAGTAATCCGGGCCCAACATTTTCACCCCATTTCAGGACGTAGAAGGAAGATCACCATGGTAAGTGTGACAGGATTGTTCGACCATTATTCCGACGCACAGGCAGCGGTCGAAGAGCTGCACCGAGCCGGCATTTCGCATGACGACATCAGTGTCGTGGCGAGCAATGTCGACGGCTCATATGACGCCCGTTCGTCGGATACGGCAGACGCTGCCGGCACCGGCGCGGGCATCGGCGCCCTTGTTGGCGGCACAGGCGGCCTGCTCGCCGGCCTCGGCGTCATGGCAATCCCCGGGGTTGGCCCGGTGGTGGCAGCCGGCTGGCTGGCGGCGACCGCCGCAGGTGCTGCGGCCGGTGCACTCGCAGGCGGTGCGACTGGCGGTCTCATCGGGGCATTGACCGATTCCGGCGTCCCCGCCGAAGACGCCCATGTCTACGCCGAAGGCGTGCGACGGGGTGGCACGCTGGTGACCGCACGCGTCACCGAAGGCGCTGAAGAAGACACCGCAAGGTCCATCCTGCACAACGCCAATCCAGTCGATGTCAGCGAGCGCCGGGCAGCCTATGCCGATGGCGGCTGGACGGCCTTCGACGAAACGGCCGACCCGTACTCGCCCAAGGACATCGAAGAAGAACGCCGGCGCTACGCCACCCGCATCCCTCCGGTGGTCTGATCGCGCCGTAGTCTGGCCCCCCGTAGTCTGGCCCCCATAGTCTGGCCCCCATAGTCTGAACCGGTGAGCCGCCGCTGTCTTGACTACGACGCGGCGGCAAAACCTTGAAATGCCGAGGGGCTAGATGCCGAGGGTGAGATGCTGGCGGCCCGATCTTCCGGTAGGGCCGCTTGGCTAGCACACATAGCTGCCGGCCGAGGGATCGATTCGCCCGCATGCGCGTTTCATCACTCTCTCATACAGGCTCTTATACAGGAGGCCGACATGCCGGATGATCCGAAGAAAACCGCTGAGGACCGCAAGCTCGTCTCGAGGCAGGAGTATGAGATCGAGGAATTTGCGCGCAAATATGATCTGATGCGCGGCGAAGCCGCGGCGATGATCAGGCGCTATGGCCCATCGCGCCGCAAACTTGACGCCATCATCACGCAGCGCCCGCGCGGGTAGATGGTCAGGACAGATGCCTGAACAGAGCCAGCCCGCCGCATTCAGCGTCGACGAGACGGTCAGTCTCAGGTCCCGTGCCGGCGTGCCGTTGGGCACGCCCAACAGCTTCACCGTCAAGACGATACTGCCCAGCGACAACGGCCACCGTCACTATCGCATCCGCAGCATGGAAGAGGCCTTCGATCGCATCGTGCCCGAGGCCAATCTGGTCGCCGCGGACCAGTGCCAGACGATTCATGACGATGAAGCCCGACGGAATTTCCGCATGCGCTTTGCGCCCAAGCGGCGGCGATAGCGATGCTCTTTATGCGCGCACATTGGCACGTCAGCCCCCCTCAAATACCGTCAAAGATAGTCGCTGACGAAGACGACGGCAAAGCTGCTCAATTTCCGGATGCAACCGCGCAGCTGTGGCTGTTCCCGTTATGAGGGTGTATAGTCGAGACATCGACGATAACTGGAACGGGCATCGTCGGCTGCGAGCGAAGATCAGGCTTCCGCCCCACTTACGGGAGGAAGCTATGAACAGCCCCTCGAACATCTCGGCAATGGATTTCGAAATAGCCCTGGGCGCGTTGCGCCGCATAACCCCTTTGCCGACCGACCGGTCCGAGCTTCATGCGCTGGCACGAGGCTTGATCGCCGAACTATGCCCCGACAAGGCCTATCCCGACGCCCTCATAGAGGCGTTGGTGCAAGCTGCGGCAAGCCAACCTCACCCTATCCGCCGGTACGACGCAGGGTAGCCAGGCGCTGGTCGGCATGCGATTCCGCCACCGACAATAGAATGTCGACGTCGTCGAAACTTCTGCGATCATGCAGATCGGCGATCCGTTTCCTGAGCAGCCTGAGGTCGTCACGGATGGCTTCAGCGTCACTCAGGTTATTGCTGGTGGTCTTCATTGAATTCTGCCTGTCGGGGAGGTGCGGCCCTGTTGGCTGGCGAAGAAAGCAGGCGCCACGTCATCGGCAGCCTGCACAACGGACAAGCGCCCGCTCGTAAGCTCAATCGCCGAGATCATCACAGGTTCCATGGAAAAGGCCTGCCGGATGGGGCACATCCGGCAGGCCTGGTGTGAGCATGACCGGAGGGGGGAGGCCATGCTCGCGACTACAACGCCTGTCGTCCCGATAAGTTCCCTGGGCGAAGGCCTGCCGGAGGGTTTTCTCGCACTGCGCGGAAAGAAACGCTCAGGCACTGATATCGGTGGGCCTCGCGACAAACCTCGCTGTCCCACGCCCGACGGTTGGGGTCGTCGCAGCCAGATCAAGCCCGGTCGCCAGATCAGGCCCGGTCGCCAGATCAGGCCCGGTCGCCAGATCAGGCCCGGTCGCCAGATCAGGCCCGGTCGAATGTGAACGATGTGAGCAAGGTGGTCACGAAATTGCTCGCCTTTTCCTTGACCAGCATATTCGTCCAGTCGTCCGTGCCGCGCAGCCTCAGGTCGGTGTAGATGCTGTCGACAGCCGCCTCTTCGATGCGCTTGATATGCGCCATGAAGGCAACCTCCCCGTCCGCGCGATACATGTCACGGATGACCATGCGCAGGACCTCCTGAATCGCTATTTGCCAGGCAGTGTTGATCGCGTTGATTTCATTTGTTTCTTCTGACATCGAGGTTCCTTTGGGTGGCTTGCCCCTGGACAATGTTCACCCTGGGTTTGAGCAGCCGCCTGATGGCGCGCGGATGACAGGGCGTCCGCGTCAGACCTGTCTCGTAACAGCTGCCGTCCGTTGGTCTCGGATCGCTGGGCCAGGAGCGATCGCGGTCGCCCCTGCATGATCGTGCAGTTCCTTTGCAAGCCGCGCTTGACGAAGCCGGAGCGTCTTTTCCGCGCGCGAGCGAACGAGCACGTCCACCGCAGCGACGGGGCTGTTGCGTGCGAAGAATTGCGATTGCGCACGGCTGAAGGCAATCTCGGCCTGCTGGCGAGATTTGCTGTGTGTCTGAAACAATGGGTTTTCCGATTGGGAGGCCGCATAGGGTGCGCGGCAATAAAAAAGGTCAGGCGGACTGCCTGACCTTGATCGTTATCATGCTCTCACAGTGCCAGTACATCCGTGGTCAACGGAGAGACAGATACTGTATGGCTTAGGCGGCCTGCAGATTGCAGGCAGACATCTTGCCGGACTTGTTGTCGCGCTCCATCTCGAAGCCGATCTTCTGGCCCTCGACGAGTTCGCGCATTCCGGCGCGCTCGACGGCAGAGATGTGAACGAACGCATCCGCGCCGCCATTGTCGGGCTGGATGAAGCCGAAGCCTTTGGTGGAATTAAACCATTTAACGGTGCCAGTGGTCATGATGAACCCTTTCATAGCAAAAAGTGGACCACAACGCCGAAGCGCTGCGGATGGTGATAGCGATTTTTGAAAGAAAAGGTTCGTTCAGGGCGCGGTGCCAAACGCGCGGTAACCAAAGCTCAGCAAGCAAATATCGATGATGGACATGTAGGGCAGCCCTGTCGCGTTGTCAACTCCAGCTTTTGGAATTCAGCGGATTCTACCTAAGATTGTACAGAGCAGCCGGAAGGTGAAAGCCTTGGTGTAATGTGTCCGAAGCCAGAGGATACCATCCATTGCCCTGCCGATCTCGCGCAGGGCGCGTGCCGCAAGCCTGCCTAACAGCCAGGCTGACCATCGGCCGCACGCCGGGAGCCGTACCGCGCGGCGACGCGCAGCAGTTGCACGCCCGACGGGGTCCGTCTTCCACCCATTCCGCCAGGGCCGAGATCGAGTTGCCGGCATTGCGGTCAAGTTGGAACAATCGATGCAAGGCCCGCGCATCAACCGTGGTACAATACTCGTGTCGGACCTGGCCAATCAGCCTTTCGACGCAACTGCCGAGTCATGACTTGCTTCGTAAGTCTCCGGCCCTTGAGGGCCTCTCCATGCCACATCCGACAGAGCATTGTGAAGCGGCAAGCACACTTGCCGTGGTGATGTCTTCCAACGAACCGCTGCTTTTCCTGTCTGACACTCTCAGAATTATTGCGGCAAGCGCGTCGTTCTGCCGGGCATTCGAGATCGACCCCGCGTCAGTCGCAGGCAAGCTCCTCGGCGAACTTGGAAACGGGGAGTGGGCGATGCCCAAGCTCGTTTCACTGTTGACGGCGACCGCGACCGGCAGTGCGAGCATCGATGCCTACGAGATCGACCTGAAGCGACCAGACCTGATGACGCGGCAGTTGGTTGTCAACGCACGAACGCTCGACGACGGCGACCTCCACCATATTCGCCTGCTTCTCGCCATAACCGATGTGACCGACATGCGCGCCCAGGCTCGACTGAAGGATAATCTGGTTCGCGACAAGGCCATCCTGCTGCAGAAGGTCCAACATAGGGTCGCCAACAGTCTGCAGATTTTCGCCAGCGTCCTGATGCAGAGTGCACGTCGTGTCCAGTCGGAGGAGGTTCGTGGACATCTCCACGACGCCCGTCATCGCATCATGTCAATCGCAGCGCTGCAACGACAGCTTTCCACATCCGCTGGCGGCAGCGTTGAGCTCCGTGGCTATTTCACGCAGCTTTGTCAAAGTCTTGGCGCATCGATGATCGCAGACGCCGAGAGGCCGTCAATCCAGGTGAAGGTCGATGACAGCACCGTGGATGCGGACGTATCCATAAGCATGGGGCTCATCGTAACCGAACTCGTGATCAATGCCCTCAAGCATGCCTTTCCCGGCGAGCGAACCGGGACGATCGTGATCGAGCATCGATCGTCGGGCAAGGACTGGACGCTTTCCATTGCCGACAACGGGATCGGCATTCCCGTGGGGGACGATGCGCCCAAGGCGGGGCTCGGGACTGGCGTCGTGGAAGCGCTCGTGAAGAACCTGAACGGCGAAGTTACTGTGAGCGACGCGGCCCCAGGTACGGTGGTCACAATCAGCCATCGGGAAACCGCGGGCCTGCGGACCGACCTTTCTTCAGCGGCGTAGAAACAAATCTGCTCCAACAGACTGCAGTGCTGCAGCACCTCATACATCGAGTGAACAATGATGAGCGGCAAACCGGTCGTCCTGATCGTGGAAGACAGTCCAATCATACGAATGAGCGCAGTCGATCTTGTCCTGTCGGCGGGCTACGAAGCGCTGGAGGCTGGCAACGCCGACGAAGCGATCCGCATCCTCGAACTGCGAGATGACATCGATCTCGTGTTCACCGATGTGCAGATGCCGGGGACGATGGACGGTATCAAACTGTCCCACTACATCCGCGATCGATGGCCGCCTGTGAAGCTGATCGTCGCCTCAGGTGCTGCCATCATCGAGGAGAGCATGCTACCCGGAGGCAGTCGCTTCTTTTCGAAGCCCTACGACGATCTCACCATCACCGAGGCAATGGCCCTCCTGCTTTCAAGCGACAAGCTGGACTTCGACAGCGGGGCAATGGGGAAATAGTTCGCGTGCGTTTTCCCTTGCGACAGGCGCCGCAGCACCCCGGCCGTCACGCACTTCTTGTTCCGCTTCGCCGCCGGCTTGCGGCTGCTCGGGATCGGCGAATACAGACCGGCTCGTTGATGATGATGGACGCCTGAGCGCCATACCCCGCTCGCCCCTGATCGGAGCCGAGCCCGAAGCGCCTCGACCTGACGAACGCCTGTTGATGAGCCCCCGGGGATCAGGCCGGCAGCGCCCTGCCATGAAATAAAAAAGCCCCGCCACCTCAAGGCAGCGGGGCTCGATCTGGAGAACCAGATTACATGCTGGAGAACCAGATCACATCGGAGGCGACAGCGTCACCTGGGTGACCTTGGTGATGTCGTCGCCGTCCATGGTGACCACCACCTTCTTGCCGACCGCAAGCTCAGCGGGAACGGCAACGTCGGCGCCGACCGTGAAGCTCTTGCCGTCCTCCAGCATGATGACCTTGGTCTCCTTGTTGTATTCCTTGATCACGCCTTCAGCAGTTCCTGCGAAAGCCGTGCCGGCAAGGAACAGCGTGGCGCCGAGCGCCAGAATGAGCTTTTTCATTTTTTGATTTCTCCTGACCTTTCTGGCGTGTTTGCCTCCAGGCCACTCACTCAACCTTCTCGCGCCTCTATGGTTGCCATGCCTGGCCGAGATAACTGGCGCGCACGCTCGCACGCTGTTGCCGATGCAGCAGCGGCGGCGATGTCCGGATCTCCTCAATCCTCTGGAACTGTAAGCGCCATCAGTCGTTCTGGCCCCGAGGGATCTCAACCAAAGGAGCCAACCATGCCGACCAAAGAAAAGGGCCTTGAAGACCTCTTCCACGACACCCTTCGCGACATCTACTATGCGGAGCGCAAAATCCTGAAGGCGCTGCCCAAGATGGCCCGCGGCGCCAGTTCCATGGAATTGAAGGCGGCGTTCGAGAAACACCGCGACCAGACCGAAGGCCATGTCGAGCGCCTGCAGCAGGTCTTCGCACTGATGGACAAGCCGGCCAAGGGCAAGACCTGCCCCGCCATCGACGGCATTCTTGAAGAGGGCGAGGAAATTCTCGCGGACTTCAAGGGTACGGCTGCCGGCGATGCCGGCCTGATCTCGGCTGCCCAGGCGGTCGAACATTATGAAATCACCCGCTACGGCACGCTGCGCCGCTGGGCTGAAATCATGAAGATGCCGGAGGCGGCCGAGCTTTTCGCCGCCACCCTGGCCGAGGAAGAGACCACCGACAAGGATCTGACGGCCCTGGCCGACAGCAAGGCCAACCGCCAGGCCTTGGCTGCATGATCGACCGCGCGGCCCCACAGGTCTGCCGCACAGGCCGACCTGTGGGGCACAAGCCCTGCCCCGCGCGGCGATCTGCGAACCCGGCAACGCCGCGACATCGCGATCACGATTGCTGCCCCTAGGCGGCTGCCGGAACGGATCGCCGAACGGACGGTTTCGCCCCCCTCCATCCACCCTACCCCCAGAGGAGATCAATCATGGACCACAACAATCACGTCCGCCTCACCGAAGCCGAACTCACGCCCGACCTGCTTGCAGACGCCACCATCTACGGCCCTGATGATGAGGACATCGGTTCGGTGTCCCATGTCCACGGATCGGGCAGCACGGCCCAGGTCATCATCGATGTCGGCGGCTTCCTCGGCATCGGCGCGAAACCGGTCGCGGTGCCTGTTGGCCAGCTCGAGTTCATGCGCGACGAGGATGGCGACGTCCACGCGGTGACATCGTGGACGAAGGACCAGTTGAAAGACATGCCGGAGCACCTCGACTAGATCTGGCGCTTCAGTGGCGCGGCGACGGGGCCGCGCCACTGCCGAGGCCTGCCAGTCGGGGCATGCTAGTCGGAGCGGCCTGCCAAGTCTGGGGCCTGCCAAGTCTGGGGCCTGCCAAGTCTGGGGCCCGCCAAGTCTGGGGGCCTGCAACGTCGGGGGCCTGCGAGGCCGACTGCCCGGAAGCCTGCCAGCTCAGGCATCGAGCGCCCCCATTTCGACCTGCGCCCCCATTTCGACCTACGATTGATCGCGCCCAGGGTTTCGCGGGCGTTGCGGCAACGATGCCAAAACAAGCATTGGAAAGATCAGGAACCGAATTCACCATTCGGCAGAGATGCCGACATGTTGTATTCCGGCAACTTCGGCAGGTGAACTCCCGAAAACACACATCGGCAATATGAACTTTGCGGCTACATGCTAAAGTCTTCCGGAATAAAATTCGGAGACTTCGGTGAATAAGCTACTGCTCATAAACTTGTTCCTGCTCGGACTGTCGGGCATTGCTTCGGCTGCCGATGCGGTCGTGCTTGAACCAAGCCCCGAAATCTTGCCGGCAGGGTTTGTCTGGACCGGCGGGTATGTCGGCCTTCAGGCGGGTTATGGCTGGGGTGACGGCGACCTGTCGTCAGATGTGCCGGCGGCGGCACCGGCCGAAATCGATGGCTGGTCGGGTGGTTTCTATGCCGGATACAATCACCAGCTGGCCAACGATGTCGTGCTCGGCATCGACGCCGACATTGCATGGTCCGGCATCGATGGCATCGGCCAGCTAAGCGTCCTCGGCTTTCCAGTTCCAGGGGCCGGGATCGACTACGAGCTGAACTGGACGGGCGCTGTGCGTGCCAGGCTCGGATATGCCGTAGACCGGTTCCTGCCCTACATCGCCGGCGGCGTGGCCTTTGCCGGCGCCGATGCTACGCTTCTCGGCAATGGCACGCCATTTCAGGAATTCAGCGACACCCTTGTCGGATGGACGCTTGGCGTCGGCGTGGAATATGCCTTCACCGACACACTCCTCGCCCGGGCCGAGTATCGATACACCGACTATGGCGATCTCGACTTCAGCGGCCTGGGCGGCGCCACCGGCCGCTTCGGCTTCAAGACCAGCGATGTCAGGGTCGGCCTGGCCTACAAATTCTGAGCCCAAGCATAAATTCCGAGCTCAAGGTCCAAATTCTGAACCCGAGTCTAACGTTTGAGCTCGAGTCCAAATCCCGAGCTCAAGCCGTCCGACGTTGCAAACCCCAGCCTTGTGCCGGGGTTTTTGCTTGTCCAAACGCAAGATAGCCCCGCCACCTCGAGGCAGCGGGGCTTTTGCGTCCGGTCGACGCCCGCTGTCAGCGGGCAGCCTCGCAGCGGAGCTCAGCGCTTCCCGCCTCGTAGCGGCGACGGTTGCCGATGCGCATGTCGAGGTGGCGCGGACAGGCGCCATTGGCCTTGTGCGGCTTGCACATCAGGCAGCCGGCCCTGGCGTTCCTGGGCTTCTTTCGTTTGTGGTGCACGCTTGCCTCCGGTCACTGCCGGTGCGCCCCGATGGCGCCCGGTCATGATCGGGCTGGTGCTGGTTACGGGTTCTGCCATGGCCGGACTATTCCGCCGGCATCGGGTGAAATGCAAGATGCGGCACGCGGCCGGCTTCCGTGCCGCTGCCACGAGGCTGCGCAGCCGCGACCTGCGCAGTTGCTGGTCAGGCAGCATCTCCGGATGATCGCCCGCACCAGTTCGACAACCGGACAGACGCCTTGTTGATGCCGTTCCGGCTTTGCGGCCTTGGCCGTCCAGTCGGCTTTACCGCACCGGATAGCTCATGGCGGGAACGACATTTCGTTTGAATGCGTTGTTTTGGCGGAGCGCCAGGCAACGACCCGAACCGTCAGGCGCTCCATGCAGCGAGGCCTGCCGAGGTCGCCCTCCGGCAGGCCTTCGCTGTGAGTTCGGGCAGGCCGTAGCAGTGGCGTAACTGGCTCGATGCTCTAGACATCAGGCTGGTTACAAGTCCGCTCAAGCGGCGGGAGGCTAGCTGTCGAACAAACCAGCACCGTTCATGTAGGCCCCTTCAGAGGTGCTGTGCTGCCGCTCGAACACCAGCGGCTCTCCGGTGCACTGCGCGACATCGAGGACGTAACTCAAGATATCCTCGAAGGCCACATTCTCCTGCGGATTCTCGCTCTGAACGGTCTGCGCGATCTCAACCACGTTGATTGGGCTCGAGGATCTGGCGGCTGCGACGGCCGCCGATATGCTGTTCATCAAATCTCGGGATAGCTGGCGCATTGGATATCTCCTTTTGAGGCCCGATTATCGCTGGCGGACGTGCTAATGGCAAGGGAAATCCATAAATAAATTAACGAAATCATATAGTTAGTAGAATTCGGCAAATGGGTGGTGAGGCCAGAATTAGGGTTGGACGCCAAATGAAAATGATGCGCCGATCTAGACCATGGCAGTCTTGACTACGTTTGTGCCAAGAACGATATTTTAGCCACTTACTCATTCAGCACATTCATGCCGAAAGATGGTGGTGTCGATGCCTGAGCTTGAGAGGGGCGAACGCCTGCAGATTATGCTCAATGCAGAGGAACTGGCGGCCGTCGAGGACTTTCGCTTCCAACGAAGAATGCCTAGCCGGGCTTCCGCAGTACGCGAGTTGCTGCGCCGAGGATTGGCCGCAGAAGGCTTCATCGAGGCAAGCGCCGGAGCGAAGTCGCAGGATTTTGGTGTGCTTGATCACAATGGAAGCGGCGATCCAGATAGCGCCTGAACAGAGGCAGGCATTTTCGAGCGCCATCATTGCCGCAAAGCAACACTCGCAGCGATCGGTACCGCGAGGCAACACTACGCGGGGAACCGGCAAATAGCCCTAGCCCGAGGGTCAAGCGCCCTTGGTGTGGATAAGCCGTGGCTCAAACATCACGACGAGGCAGCAGCCCAAGATCGCGCCCGCGGTAGTCAATGGATCGGCCAGTGATCTTCCCCAGTACCGCGTCCAGACTGTTAACGTGGTCATTCAGAAGCGAATAGGTCTCGTTGAACGGCCTCAGGCTGATGAAGCACTGCTGGATCGCTTTGCGCAAAGGGATCGCAGCGAGGACAATGGCCTCGATCTCGCTCTCGGTCAGTTTCTCAGCTCGCTTTGACCTAGCCACCGCGCTATTCCTCCCGCCACACCGGTATGCGCCGGACCCTGATGGCGACAAGCCGACGGATCTTCTTGCCCACCATCTCCCTGGAGCCCGAGAAAACGCGCTCGACCTTAAGGAACCCATGGCCTCCAGGGACGCTTTCACACTTCATCCGGCTGGAAAGAGAATCGACGTCGACGTCGCCGAACAGCTGAATCAGGTCCGTCGGATAATAGACGTGAGCTCGCCTGCAATAGGCGCACCGAACCTCGACCAGATCGCGGGCATCGTTCAGCTTTGATAGCGGAAAGGGTATGGTTCGGCTCGGCTGCGGCATGAGAACGAAATAGGAACAAACTCCTTAGGGAGTCAATTCACATCATGTCGGAACGAAGCTCCGCGGCCAGCTTTTCGAGGCCGTCGACTGACCCTTGATAGGACGCTGCATAACGCGGAAACAGCTCCTGCTGGTTCCTGTAAAATGCGAGCCACTGCGGCAGGTCCGAGATTGGATAGGTGTTTGTCCAGGCACCATTTGCCATCGTGAAGGTGCCGGCTGCAGAATCATAGGTGACGTTCATGCCCCGGCCTAGCGCGCCGGTTGGCAGTTGCAAACCACCGCCCCAATTGACGCCGCTACTGCCTCGCGGCAGTCTCCGGCCATGTGCAACCTCTACAATTTCTCATCGTCGCAAGATGAACTGCGCGCGCTGACGAAGGTGCTCGACGACATCGCCGGCAACCTTGAACCGTCGATCGACGTCTACCCCGGCCGCAACGGCCCGGTGGTGCGCAACTTCGAAGGGCGCCGGCAGTTGGCCATGCTCAACTGGGGCATGCCTACGGCTTCCAACGTGCAATTCCAGGCGGCCAAGGCGCGCGCTGCAAAACTCGAGGCGAAAGGTCAGACGGTCGATTTCAAGGCGTTGCTGGAAAAGGAACCCGACAAGGGCGTTACCAACATCCGACGGACCGACAGCAAGCACTGGGCTCCCCATCTCGGCGTCGAGAGCAGATGCGTGGTGCCGTTCACAAGCTTCGCCGAGCCCAGCCCGACCGAAGGTGACAAAGACCCCCTCACCGGCCGGCATCGCAATTTCTGGTTTGGGCTCAACGAGAACAAGCCGCTTGCTGTTTTTGCCGGGCTATGGACGCCATGGCGCGGCGCGCGCACTATTCGGGACGGCGTGCTCGATTGGGAGGTCTACGCCTTCCTGACGACCAGCCCGAACGGTGTTGTTGCCCCGATCCACGAAAAGGCAATGCCCGTCATCCTGACGACACCGGAAGAGATTGAAACGTGGATGACCGCGCCGTGGTCAGAGGCGAGCAGGCTGCAGCGTCCACTGCCTGACGACCTGCTAACTGTCGTGGATCTTCCGGCAACGCAGATCGCCGCAACTCAGGCGTCACTGCTGTAGCGATGTCAAACACCGGTAACGTCGTCCCACAGCAGAAGATGCCGAAGCTGATCGTTGTCGCCGCGTTCAATCGTGACGACAAAGGCGACCTGAAGCCCGCATTCGATCCACGCCAGATGCAGAGCGAGGATGCGGCCAAGCGCCTGGCCAAGATGATCGAGAGCGAGCATGCGGGCGTGATCGCCTGGAGCCGGGAAGCTAATCCGGCAATTGGCGAATATGGGGAGCCGACCATTTTGTATCAGGCTGGCCAAGTTCCAGATATGGATTAGAGCACAGGCGACCCGTTGCGGGGCATACTCGCAATTAGCCGCGGCCGTCACTTCGCACTTCAGAGGCTTGGCCTGGCATGCAAAGGTTTACTCGGCGCAGAATTTGATCCCGTCTTAGCCTGTGGGGGCAAATAAGTTGCAGAATGGCAACTGGAGGGCGCCAAAGGTCAGCTGCGGAAGTAAATTACGTTTGCTAAATTAGTTCCGCTGCGTAATCCTCCCGGCAACTCTTAACTGGAAGGGCTGCCTAGATGAAAAACTTCCTTGTTGCGACTAGCTTTCTTGTGGCTTTCGCCGGATCTGCTCGCGCAGCAGATGTCGTGGTTGAAGAGGCAGCTCCTATCCTACCGGCGGGCTTTGTCTGGACGGGCGGCTATGTCGGCATTCAGGCCGGTTGGCAGTGGGGAAGAGACCACACGGAAGAATTCATCGGCGGCGTCGCCACCGGTTTTGATGAGGACCTCGACAGCGATGGCTTCATTGGGGGTGTCCATGCCGGTTACAACTGGCAGTCAGGACAGGTGGTCTACGGTATCGAGGGCGATTTCGAGTTCGCCGCTGTCGATGGCGGCTATCGCCTGGACAATGACAATGGCACTGATTTTGACATGAACTGGCAGGCGTCCATTCGTGGCCGACTTGGTTTCGTTCCGATGGAACGCCTGCTGGTGTATGGCACTGTGGGTGCCGCCTTTGCCAACCTCGAATATACCTACGTCAGCGCTGGCACGACGTTTGAATCATTTGACGAGACGAAAGTCGGTTGGACTGCCGGCGCGGGCATTGAATATGCTGTAACAGACAACATCACCACTCGCTTGGAATATCGGTATACTGACTTCGGGAGCGTTTCCAATTTGTCGTCGGTCGCTTTCCCAGGCTTTACCTATGATCATGACCCGCAGTTCCATGCTGTGCGTGTCGGGTTGTCATACAAGTTTTGACGCTTGACCTGATCCGTGCCCTTTGACCCCGGCTCCAGCCGGGGTTTCTGTTTGAGGCGACACAATTTTCCCGGGGCGGGCTATCCCAGCGGTGCCTGGTGCGCGGGGGGACAAAACTCTGGCAAGCGCTCGAGTTCCTGCACACAAGTCATTTCGCCACGCCGATCGGCGCCGGCATCAAAGCCGCGGTGCCTGTCCAGCCGGCTCTGCGCGTCATCGTCTCGCAGCTGAAGGGCGAAGTGAAGCTTCGGCATGCAACGGTTACGGCAATCCTCAGCCCTTAAGGAAAGAGGACCTGCCGCTCTTGGTTGGAGGAGAAGCGGCCGGCCCTGCTTCGGAGCGTACCGGTGAGGCGGCGGGCAGGCTCCAGGCACGACAATTCCGCAGCGGCTGAATGGTTCCCAAATAGACAAGGGCCTGCCGCTTTGCTGCGGCAGGCCCTTATCCCTCATACGTGGTTGAAAGGATGACCACGTTCCCGCCTCGAACCGGGTATCCTATTAATTCGATAAATGGGTTTCGGTTCCTCGAGACTGGCCGGATGCACCGAGACAAAAACCGCTGTCCGTTGGAACTTGCGGTGGGGGGCAACGTTCCAACGCCGCAACCTCTAGCTAAACCGGAGCACTGCAATGGCCACGACTAAAGCAGGCGGCAAGGACTCGCTCTCAAAAAAAGGGACCGAAGCCTCCAAGCATCTTCAGACGGCGACACCGAAAAAGGAAACTGGGGGAAAAAGGGGTGCCGCAGGAAAGAGGGTGAAGCCATCAAAATAGGGGACATATCTAAGGCGAGGTGACGAGCGCAGAGACGGACTTCGCTGAGGTCCTGCCCGTAAGCAGCCCTTTTGTCAGGAACTGCTAGAGAAAAGGCCTGCCGGATGGGGCACCATCCAACAGGCCTTGTGTGAGCATGATCTGAGGGGGGATCATGCTCACGACTTCAACTCTGCTAGCCTCAATAGGTTCCCCGGAACGCCTCGCCGTTACTGCGCGGGGGCTGCCGGAGCAGGTGCAGCTGGAGCTGACGGAGCAGGTGCTGGAGCGGCAGGTGCCGGCGCGGCAGGTGCCGGCGCGGCAGGTTCCGGTGCTGCAGTTGTCGGGGCTGCGGGGGCAGCAGGAGCGGAAGGCGCTTCGATCTTCACGTCGATATCTCTGCTACCACCCCAGTTTCCTTGGGTCAGGACAAAGAAGCCGACCGCGAGCAGGACAATGATGGCAATAATGCCAACAGCCCATCCACCGCCACTACCACCCGAATTCACAACAGTTGGGCCATCGGCCATGATTCAATCCTCCAGTTAAGTTAAAAAGATGCCGAACGTGACAAGTCCGAAACAAAGTCCAAATATTGGCGCAAGAATCCATCGCGCTTCGTGCACGCTACGGTCCATCAAATCCTCCCCAAATTACTGATAGGACAACGGCGTGCTTGCCCATTTGGTTCCTTGCAGCGGGAGCTCCTGTTCAAGCCTGCAAAGCGCGAAAGAGCCCCAACCTAACGGCAGCGGGGGGGGCGAACCGGATAATTTGAGCAAAAGGGCGTCGTGCCAAATCTTGCGATAGCGGAGTTCTAAGGCTTTGGCAGTCTCTCTTTTTTAGAGGAGTACCGCGCACTAAGCCGCTTTACCGGCGTGTTCGAATCTTGTCCTCAACTGCGAGTGACGAATGGCTGGAAAAGGGCGGCTATCTGCCGGTGCCGATGCTCGATGAAGATGGCACAGTCGTTGGGGAACGCTTGAGTAAGGCTTGGTGCGGCCTCTGCAGACGTCTTGCGCCTAGACAGACGGCTTTGGCATCAGCAGCGTCACGCGGCAGCCAACCTCTAGATTTTCGCGCTTTATTGTCCCGCCCAGTTGCTGCGTCAACAGCGACAAGACGCGGGAGCCAACCCCTCCAGGCCGCTCCTCGTGTAGGCCCACGCCATTGTCGGTTACGGACAGGACTACGTCATCGTTGACGCGTAGCGCAACTTCGATAAGACCGGCGCGTCCGTCTGGAAAAGCATATTTGAGGCTGTTGGTCACGAGTTCGTTGACGATGATCGCAATGGGCACAGCCTGTTCGCTATGAATATAAAGTTCGTCAGCGTCGGCTTTGATAGCAACCGGGCTTGTTCCACTGATCGACGCGCTGAGCCCCTGGCAGATGTCCGCAAGGTAGTGCCTCGCGTCCACGACCTTTCTATCTGAGCGTATCGTGAGATGGTCGTACACTTGCGCCATCACCTGAATGCGCTCTGCCATATCACTGAGCGCTTCTGACGCGTTCACGCTGGTGTCCTTCGACTGAAGGCGCATTATCGCGGATATCATCGCCAGGTTGTTCTTGGTCCGATGAGCGAGCTCCATAAGAAGAAGGCCCTTGGCCTTTTCGGCCCGCACCACCTTTTCCATCTCTGTCCGCAAACTCTCCGCAATGAGCCCGATGACAGCGCCGGTCGCGGCGAACAACACACAGGGGGCCACATAATCGGGAAAGGGAGCCATTTGACTGATGACGAGATAGGCAAACGCGGTACCAAGCGCGGTCGCGTACAGAGCCGACCCGCGATCGAACAAGAGACCCGCAGCAAAAATGCCAAGCAGAAGGAAGAAGAAACCAACAAAGCCTGTTTGACTTTGAAGTTCGATATGCACCGCAATGCAGAACGCCATCAAGGCAGTAGTTGTGGCGTAACGTACCCAAAGCGGTTGCGGCTTCTCGGGAAGGAAAAAAAGAAGTCGTTCCATCAATTAGCCCCGGCGCGAAATTCCAAATTGCTACAGTCGATAAACTTAAGCGGCGACGGTGTGAAGGTGTCGTTCCGGGCGGGCGGTGCCCCCCATCGTGATCGCGCTGGCTGCCGCCCATGAGGGGCAGCTAACGCTTCTTCGCCACGAATCTCGCTTCCCTTATCAGGGACGACCAATCGTGTCCGAGATAGGCGATAAGCTGTCGCGCCTGTTCCTCGGTGACATTGCCTTCTTTCATCAGGCGCCGGATGATGAGGTATTCAATCTTAGTGGCATCAGCTGGTCCTTCGGACATAACCGTAATCCTTTGAAGGCCAACGGATAGAGTTGTGATGCTGTTCCCATCAAAACAAAAAAAGTCCCCGCCACCTTTCGGCAGCGGGGCGCTAGCATACAGCCAAACAAAAACCCCGGCCGCAGCCGGGGTTAGAAACAAAACATCATAGTTTAAAACTTGTATGCCAACCCGACACGAACATCGTTCGTCTTAAAGCTGAAGCTTCCACTCCCGCCCAGCTCGCTGAAGTCCAGGTCACCATAATCCGTGTACCTGTACTCAGCCCGACCAACTAGGCTATCGGTGAAGGCATATTCCACACCTACACCCACCGTCCATCCTACAAGGGTGTCACTGTATTCCACAGCCGGCGACCCGCCGACGAAGACGGTTGCGTCAGCTCCAGCAACCGCCACGCCACCTGCAATGTACGGCAAGAACCGATCAACAGCATATCCGAGCTTGGCTCGTGCAGCGCCCGTCCAATTCAACTCGTAGTCTACGCCCGCGCCAGGCACTGGAACGCCGAGGGTCAATCCTTGGCCGAAGCCATCGATGCCTGACCACGCAATATCGGCATCTATGCCGACCACAATGTTGTTGGCCAGTTGATGATTGTAGCCGGCATAAACGCCGCCCAACCAGCCATCAATGTCTGCAGGTGCAGATGGCCCGCCGACATTCGCCGACACGTCGCCATCGCCCCAACCATATCCTGCCTGAAGACCGACGTATCCGCCTGTCCACACAAAACCCGCCGGCAAAATTTCGGGGGTTGGCTCGAGCACGACCGCATCGGCTGCGGAAGCAATGCCTGATAGGCCAAGCAAGAAAACGTTCGTCAGCAAAAACTTCTTCGCACCCGTTCTCCAAAATTATCCCCCAGTAGAACGTAACACGCGGTCGAGGAATTCATAGACCTTCCCTGAATTCACCTATGAAGCGTTGCCGAAACACCACATGCCGGGCATCGTTACGGCAGCTTGAAGCCTCCGCCCTTCATGAAGGCGACGATGGCCAGGATGATGCCGCTGATGACCAGCTTGGCGATCCAGTTGAGCGTGCCGCTGACGCCATCGATCTTGGCGTCTAGCGTCGAAAACCGCACAGTCGACCGATGCCGTCATTCTCCGCATGGAGAAGAAGCCATGACGAATATTTTCGGTAAACGCCATCTAAACCGGCAGGAATCCTTGCCTTTTGACGGTCTATTTGACAGGCTAACACCTTGAAAATATTGGCGATCCCGACAGGATTCGAACCTGTGACCATCGGCTTAGAAGGCCGGTGCTCTATCCAGCT
Organism: Aminobacter aminovorans; assembly: GCF_900445235.1. Taxonomy (NCBI): domain Bacteria; kingdom Pseudomonadati; phylum Pseudomonadota; class Alphaproteobacteria; order Hyphomicrobiales; family Phyllobacteriaceae; genus Aminobacter; species Aminobacter aminovorans. The sequence goes on from NZ_UFSM01000001.1 coordinate 4,110,784, forward strand.
GAGCTACGGGACCGCTGGCCGGCCGGGCCGGCGTGATCGTGCCTTGGGACGTCAGTGCGTCCAGGGCGTCCTGCGGTCATAACGGAAATTGTCGGAGTAGGAAATCTGCCGGCGCTTGGCTTCCTTCGGCTCCTGCACGCGGAAGGCGAGGCCTTCTTTTTCGGCGTAGGCGACAGCCTCTTCGCGGGTCTCGAAGGTCAGCCTGATCTGGCTCTTCATGTCGCCGGAGCTGGTGTAGCCCATCAGCGGGTCGATCTTCTTCGGCTTCTCGGCGTCGAATTCGAGCACCCAGTGCCCGGTCTTGGCTTTGCCCGACTGCATGGCGGTCTTGGCAGGGCTGAAAATTCGCGCGGACATTAATTCCCTCATTCGTGAGTCCGCAGCGAGCGCGGACATCCAGATGCGCCCGTCATTTACTTCGCAATCGCCATTGCTGCAAGGCGAAAGCCGGTTTCCGCTTTTTTGCCCTTGCCATGTCGAGCGGAAGCCACTAGGCACGGCGTCGAAATGTGATTTCGGAGTGTAGCGCAGTCTGGTAGCGCATCTGGTTTGGGACCAGAGGGTCGGGAGTTCGAATCTCTCCACTCCGACCATTTTTCTCCCCGCGACAGCTTTTTTCCCAAGACATCGATCTGTCCGCCCATGGCATCTGGCGTGCGATGGCAACGGCCCTTGCGCATCACGCCACGGCCATGCGCAGGCGAACCGCGCGTGTTGAAACGGCCGACATCGGCCATCGCTCAGCCTTTCCCTGCCTTCCAGCGGGTGGTGCGGGAGTGTCCCGCGGGCTTGGTGATGATGAATGCCGAGCACTGCCTCTCCACTTCGTCGCCGAGCGCGCACTCTCCAATTCGTCATCCCAGAGGCCTGCCCCGAGGATCCATGCCGTGAGGGCGTGAGACGGGTGGAAGAAGGTGCAGGTGTTCTGAACCGTCTGCACGCTGCCGCAAAGTCACGGCATGGATCCCAGGGTCTCCGCGACGGAGCTGCGCTCCTGCTCCGCCCTAGGATGACGAAGGGATGGGCGCGTCTTGGTGATGATTGCCGGGCGCGGCCCCTCCCGCTTCGTCATCCTCGGGCTCGACCCGAGGATCCATGCCGTGACCTGGCGGCAGCGTACTGACGGTTCAGAACGCCTGCATCTTCCACCCGCCCCAGGTCCCTCATCCTCGCGCCAAAGCCTTGCGCAGGCGCATCGTGCGCAACGGAATGCGCCCGGCCATCGCTCAGCCCTTTCTGGCCGGCCGGCATGACGCGACCGAGAGGTATCGGACCGGCAGCTTCAGCAACTGGTCGGGGCCGTGCGGGCCGGCGGCGTCGAAGAACAGGCTGTCATCAGGGGCCATGCGGTAAAGTTCCATGCCGTGGCGCCAGACCATCTCGCCTTCCAGCAGATAGATGAATGTCATGCCGGCATGCTGTCTCAAGGCGGGGCGGTCGGCGTCGTCGGTCAGGGTGACGAGACAGGGCTCGACCGACACACCTGCGGCATCGGGGACGACATAGCCGAGCGGGCGATGACCGGGGCGCGTGCCGCAGCGCTCGGTTGGCAAACCGGCCTTCACGAACCTGGCGTCGCGCAGTTCCTCGGACGGTTTCAGCAAAACGCTCAGCGGCACGGCCAGGGCGCGCGACAGCTGGTGCAGCGTGGTCAGCGACGCCGAGATGATGCCGTTTTCGATCTTCGACATCATGCCGAGCGACAGGCCGGCGGCCCGCGCCAGCTCGATGATGGTCATGCCATGCCTGCGCCGGCAGGCCCTGACCTCGCGGCCGATCGCCATTTCGAGCCGGTTGCCGGCAGCACCGCGCAGCGCGTGCGGGTCCTGGCTCAATGCCAGAGCTGCGTCGGCCATGTCGCCTCCGCCAAAGTCGAGGCCTGAAATTGTCATGCGCGCCACCTCCTGAAATGACCATGTCGCTGGCCTCGTCGGCCCCCCCTGTTGCCGGCATCTTTCGCCGGCATCCTTCACCGGCATCTGTCACCGGTGTCTGTCACCGGCATCTGTCGCCAGCGTCTGCCGCCCCGTCGCAACGGCGGCCGGTCGCGACGGCCCGACCCGAACTCCGCCCCCAATTCCGGCACCCGTTTGCACGTCGGCGCGACGTCAGTGGTCTGCGGACCTCCGCGACGGCCCAAGGCGGCCCGCCTGCTTGCATCCAGAACGCAAAAAGCTCCCGGCGGGGTGACCCGCGGGAGCTTTTTTGCTCTGCCATCGGCCCGCATCGGTGCGGGCGCGATGGGGTGAAGCGTCAGGGATTTAGGCGGTCATGTCAATGGGAATCCGGGGGGCATCCGGGGGGCATCCCGGGGGGAGTCTGGGGGCGTCCCGGGGTGGATCTCTGGGACTCGGGGCGGACAAGTCGAGGGTGCTCCGGCGCGCAGGCAATGCTTGCGTCACGGGCCACGCGGGCTCGGGCCGAATGGCGAAACGCCTCAAGCGCGGCACGACGGCGGCGCGCCGGCATTCGATGCGCCACAGGCCCGGGCGGCCGGCATATCAGGCCGACCGGGAGCGACCGCACAGCGCATCGGCCCCTCTCCCGGAGATGCCTAGGCAACGGCCTCCTTCACCGGCAGCTTGAGTGCGTCGCTGGCGTTGATGATGGCAAGCGCGATCGCCTCGATGGTGGTGCGCTTGTTCATCGCCTGCTCGCGCAAGGTCTCGTAGGCGACCTGTTCCGACACCTTGTTGGTGGCCATCAGGATCTCCTTGGCCTTGTCGATGTCGCGATGCGCCTTGAGCTTGGCGGAGAGCCGCTCGACGCGGATGCGCAGCCGCTCTTCGCGGCGGTGGTTGTTGACGCTCAAAAGGATGTTGGCGAGGATTCCGAAAGTCCTGAGCGGCAGGCCGATCACCGCCTGCGCCCTGAGCCGCAAAACCTTCTCGACGATGATCGGGTTCTCATAGTCGACGATGGCGATCAGCACCGCCGGCGGGTCGTCGGCGTTCCAGTTCCAGGTGATGCCGCCTTCGACGAGCGGGCGGATGAAGGCGAACACCACGTCGATATTGGCAGGAATTTCCGCCGGCGGCGGCCAGTTGGTCTGGACCTGGCAGCCGATGCGGTTGAGGTGCTGCCAAAGCTCCTCGCCCTCGCTGCTCTTGGGCTGCAGCAAAAGCACACGCAGCGAGCGTATGTCCTTGATCTGGATCGGCGCTGATCCGTCATGCGGCGCCACGTTGGGGCTACGTGATACCATTGGTCCTCATTACGGCAATGTCGTCGGTAACAACGCCTGCCTTTGGTGTCGTTTGCCCTGATGTCGGGCGGTTTCTTGTCCCCATGCCCCTCGGCACAGGGTCATATCGCTGAAGTCACGTGCCTCCCAGCACGGGTCGTATCGCTGCAGTCCCGTGCCTCCGCCACGGGGTCATAAAGAATGCATGGCCAGGCGCTCCCCCCATTCCTCGGGATTGTAGCTGGCGAGATAGGGATCGGGGCGGATGGCCGTTGCCGATCTCGACAGGATCTCGAACTGGCCGTCCTCGCGCGCCCGCGCCACCCGCGGCCAGACATGGGTGTGGGCATTGTCGGGGTCGATGCGGATGCGCCCTTGCGGTGCGTCGAATTCCGAACCGAGAATGGCCGGCCTGAGCGTCTCGACATCGTCGGTGCCTGTCTTGCGCAGCGCATTGGCCACGACATGGACCTGGAAATAGGCCGCCTCCCAGCACATGTTGGTCACCGCATCGCTGCCGAACCTCTTCTTGTAGCGCTCGACGCAGCGTTCGTTCGTCAGCCCGCCGACCGACTGGAAATAGCTGGCCGAGGTGATGTGGCCGGCGCCGACGTCGATGCCCATCGCCTGGATGTCGGTTTCGCTGGTGGTCAGGCTGGCGATCGGCATCGCCCTGGCATCGAGGCCGGCTTCGGCGAAGGCCTGGTAGAAATGGACGATGCTTTCGCCGACGAAATTGCAGAAGATCACATCAGGCTGCTTGCGCTTGATGTCGGCTACCAGCGGCTTGTAGGCCGAGCGCCTGGCGTCGAGCTTGAGATAGCCGCGGCCGGCCACCTCGCCGCCATGCTTGACAAGCATCTCGTTCATGATGCGGTCGGACTCGCGCGGCCAGATGTAGTCGGAGCCGACCATGTAGAAGCGCTGGCCTACATGGTTGAGCAGATGCTCGCCGAGCTGGACGCTGTTCTGGTTGGGGGCGGCACCGCAATAGATGGCGTTGCGCGAATATTCGAAGCCCTCATATTGCGCGGGATAGCAGAGCAGCCCGTTGCGGTGCTCGACCGCCTTCAGCACCGCCTTGCGCGTGCTCGACATGTAGCAGCCGAAGATGATCCGGACGCCGTCCTCGACAAGCAGGCGGTTGGCGAGGTGGTGATAGGCGACCGCATCGCAGCCCGGATCGTAATGGACGGCAACAAGCTCACGGCCGTCGATGCCGCCTGCTTCATTGACCTCGTGGATGGCAAACAGCGTCGCATTCAGCATGCTGCGTTCCATCACCGAAGTGACGCCGGTCTGGGAGAACAACACGCCGACCTTCATCGGCTCCTCGGTTCTTGTCGCCATCGATTGCCAACTCCGTCAGATTGTTCATCCGCGAACTCGACACAAAAAAAGCGCCCAGCGCGGGTAACCGCAGCAAGCGCCTTTGCTCGACTGATCGGGACATCGCTGTCCTTACGTAAACTGTGCCTCAAGCGATCTGGCCCGTCAACTCGCTTGCGCCTCGGCAAACGATATCAGGCCACTGCGCTGTTCAGGCAAAGCCTGTCCGACGGTCGCAGGCGAGCCGGCAAACCACACAACAGGTTGCTTTGCCTGATGTTGCGCCGATCAGACGAAATCCCGGTTGACAGAAATCGGGAAGTTGCGGATGATCATCGACATCAGGCCTGCGACGCTGCGGGCTGAGACACCACCAGTGCGCTGCGCGCCCCGTCTCTTCGGCTGCGCAGACAGCAACGACGCTGACAATAGCCATTGCCGCTTCGAGCGACTGACCTCGCTCGCACCCCTGACATCCCTGGGATTCCGCAAGGATTCCAGACGTGCGGAGCTTTGCCAAAACGGCCCCGCCCGGCGGAAGCACGACAACACCAATCAGCCTGAGGAGGAACTGGACGTGAACAAGGTAGAGACATTTGGCACTGCGGTGCGTGTGGCCTGCGATGTGGGCGGCACATTCACCGATGTGTGCATCCTGAACGAGGCTTCCGGCAAGATCCATGTCGCCAAGACGCCGACGACGCCGGACCCGATCGACGGCGTGCTCAAGGGCATCGAGGCGGGCGGCGTGGCGCTGCGCGACATCATCCTGTTCTCGCATGGCACGACGCTTGCCACCAACGCGCTGATCACCCGCCGCTTCCCGCCCGCCATCATGGTCACGACCAAGGGTTTTCGCGACGTCATCGAAATCCGCCGTGGCACGCGTGACGACCTCTGGGACACCTACAAGGAGATGGCCCCGCCCTATCTGCCGCGCCGCGACCGGCTGGTGGTGACAGAGCGCATCGACTATTCGGGCAAGGTCATCGAAGGCGTCAATGAAGCCGAGGCGCGCGAGCTCGCCCGCGTCATCAGGAAGCGCAACGTCAACAACGTCGCCATCTGCTTCGTCAATTCCTTCGTCAATCCCGCAAACGAGCAGCGCATGCGCGACATCCTGCTCGAGGAACTGCCGGGCGTGTCGATTTCGCTGTCGAGCGACATCATGCCCGAGATCTTCGAGCATGAACGCTTCAACACCACCGTCGCCAATACCGTGCTCGGACCGGTCGCCGGCCAGTATGGCGCCGAGCTCGAAAGCCGCATGCAGGACGGCGGTTATGCCGGCGACGTGCTGTTGCTGCATTCCGGCGGCGGCGTCATGACCGCCAAGGGCGCCACCAAATTTGCCGCACGCCTGGCGGCATCGGGCATCGCTGCCGGCGCCATTGCCAGCCGCTTCATCTCCGAGCTTGCCGGCTACAAGAACTCGATCAGCCTCGACATGGGCGGCACCAGCACCGACATCAGCCTGTGCTCCGACGGCCATCTCCACGTCACCAATGACTGGCATGTCGAATATGGCTATCCGATCCGCTTCCCCAGCATCGAGGTCCTGACCATCGGCGCCGGCGGCGGCTCCTTGGCCTGGCGCGACGCGGCCGGTGCCTTGCGCAACGGACCGCAATCGGCCGGCTCGACGCCGGGACCGGTGTGCTACAACCAGGGCGGCACGGAGCCGACCAACTGCGACGCCAATGTCTATCTCGGCCGCCTCGGCACCAAGCTCGCCGGCGGCAGGGTCGAACTCGACGTCAAGCTGGCGGAAAGCGCCATCAACCGCGTCATCGCCGAACCGTTCGGCATGGATGCGGAACAGGCGGCACTGTCGATCCTGAAGGTTGCCAACGCCAACATGGCCGACGCCGTGCGCCTGGTGTCGCTGCGCAAGGGCTACGATCCGCGCGACTTCGCGCTGGTCGCCTTCGGCGGCGCCGGTGCCCTGCATGGCGTGGCGCTGGCCCGCGACCTCTACATCCCCGTCGTCTTGATCCCGCCAAATCCCGGCGTCACCTCGGCCATGGGCTGCCTGCTCGTCGACATCACCCACGACATCACCCAGATGTACACCGACACGGTCAGCGACATCGACATGGCCGAGCTCAACAGCGCCTTCCGCCTGCTCGAAGAAGACGGCCACGACCGCCTGCTGAGCGAGGATATCTCGCCCGAGCAGATGCTGTTCCAGCGCTACATCGACATGCGTTATCTCGGCCAGTGGCGCTCGATGTCGATCCCGGTCAGCGCCGACATCGAAAACCTCGACGAGGCGGTCAGGCAGTTCCACGAGGAGCATGGCCGCGAGCACAATTATTCCAGGCCCGACGCCCCGGTCGAGGTGTGCCGCATCCAGGTCAAGGCCACCGGCCTCAACCGCAAGGCCGAGCTTGCCAAACACGAACTGCGCACAGCGCCCTTGCCCGCCCCCGTCGGCGAACGCCTGGTCCGCTTCGACGAAGCGCCGCAGCGCATCAAGACCCCGGTCTATGACCGCTCGACCCTGCATGCGGGTGCCGTCGTCGTCGGCCCCGCCATCATCGACCAGCTCGACTCGACCATCGTCGTGCCGCCCGGCATCAAGGCCGAGGTGGACGAGTACCTGATCATCAGGATGCACGTCCCGCAGCAGTCCTGAACGAACGAGCTTTAGCCCTCACGCAAATTCTGAATTGGAGATTGGAAATGGCACCTAGAAAAGATCGCCGCACGCTCGATCCGGTTACCTTCGAGGTCCTGAAGAACGCCTATGTCAACATCGTCGACCAGATGGCGGAGCAGATCCTGCGCACCTGCTACTCCTTCGTCATCTACTCCCGCGACTTCTCCTCGGCGCTGTGCGACCCGACCGGCGACACCATCATGCAAGGCAGCGGCGACATCGCCGCTCACGTCGGCACGCTGCACCTGACCGCAAAGGCGGTGATCAAGAAGTTCGGCCATGACGTGCATCCGGGCGACGTCTTCGTCATCAACGACGTCTACCAGGGCGGCACCCACTTCAACGACACCCGCCTGTTTGCGCCGATGTTCTACAAGGGCGAGCTGCTCGGCTTCGCCCAGGCCAACGGCCACTGGGCCGATGTCGGGGGCGCCGTGCCCGGCTCGTTCAACGTCAACGCGCTCGACCACATGGCCGAGGGCCTGCGCATCACCCCGGTCCGGGTCTACAGCAAGGGCGTCTATCTCTCCGACGTCGCCGAGCTGATCGCCCATAACACGCGTGCGCCCAGCGACATCATCGGCGATCTCCAGGCCCAGGCCGAAGCCTGCCGCCTGGCCGAGCGCGAGATCCAGCGCCTGTGCGACAAATATGGCGTCGACACGATCAAGAAGTCGTTCAACGAGGTCCAGGACTATGTCGAGGACATGACGCGCCAGCGCATCTCCGAGCTACCCGACGGCACCTGGGAGACAACAGACTATATCGACGTCGATCCCGACGAGGGCGAAGGGCTGGTGCCGATCAAGGTCAAGATGACCATCGACGGCGACCGGGTCCATTACGACCTGACCGGCTCCCACCCCAAGACGGTCGGCTCGTTCCTCAACTGCTGCTATGGCGGCGCCTTCGCCGCCGTCGTTGCCGGCACCAAGATGCAGTCGCCCGACATTCCGATGAACTCCGGCTTCTACCGGGTGGTGACGGTCGATGCCGGCCCGCTCGGCTCGGTGGTCAATGCCGAATGGCCGACCCCGGTCGCCGGCTTCGCTTCCGGTCCGTTCGAAAAGATCATGAACGCGGTCTTCGAGCTCTGGGCGGAGGTCTTGCCGGAACGCGCCATGGCCTGCACCTTCAACCTCGACTATCTGCTGATCGGCGGCCGCGACACGCGTCACGAAGGCAAGCCCTACTTCATGTGGTACGACTGGATGGTCGGCGGCTGGGGCGCGCGCAACGGCCGTGACGGCTGGGCGGCAACCGGCCCGGTGTTCGGCGTCCAGCTCGGCACCCAGCCCTTCGAAGGCCAGGAGCGGCTGTCGCCTGTTCTCACCACCTGCCACGAGCTGATGGTCGACTCCGGCGGCCCCGGCGAATTCCGCGGCGGCCTCGGCGTCCAGAAGGGCGGCACGCTCTACGCCTGCGAACGCACCGTGGTGTCGTATTGCTGCGACCGCGAGCGCTCGATCACCTGGGGCCTGTGGGGCGGATTGCCGTCGATCCCGCACGGCGTCTGGGTCAATCCCGGCCAGGACAAGGAGCGGTATCTCGGCTCGCTGTTCTCAGGCGTGCCGCTGCAGCAGGGCGACACCGTGCAGCGGCCCTCGGCCGGCGGCGGCGGCCTTGGCGATCCGCTCAAGCGCGATATCCAGAGCGTGCTCAGCGACGTGGTCGAAGGTTATGTCTCGGTCGAGCGGGCGAAGAAGGACTATGGCGTCGTCGTCCATGTCGTCGATCTCGACCTCGACCAATACAGGGTCGACGAGAACGCCACGCTGGCCGAACGGGCGCGCATCGCCAGCCACCGCAAGGACTGGCTCAACGAGGACGCCGAGAAGATCGCCGCCCTTTATCGCGACAAGAAGCTCAACATGCTCGACCTGATCCGCCAATACGGCGTCATCGTCGACTGGGGCTCGGGCGAGCTTCTTCCCAAGACCACCGCCGAGTTCCGCGAGATGCTGAAGCGGCGGACGGTTCCCTACTGGACGGCATCGGGCCAGGCCGCCAACGCGACCCTGAAGGTCGCCTGATCAAGGGAAGGCAGCAAGCTCCAGCAGGCTTGCTGCCTTCTTCGCCAACGGGGTTTGCATAAGCAGAATCAAGAAGTCTGGCAAAAATCAAAAAATCTGGAGATGAACCATGTCTGGAAGTCTCGATGTCGCAGGGGAATTAGACTATTCGCAACGGCCGGTGCCACCCAGTGGCCGCATGCCCAAGCTCAATCTGACGATGGCCTTCTGGGCGATCTGCAGCGCCATGTTCTTTCTCATCATCTCGGCGACGCTGGCCGAGATCTATGGCACCGCCAATACGATCATCGGCCTGATACTGACGGTGATCTCCTACTCCGCCATCAATGCGGTCATCACCCGCTACGCGATCAGGAGCGGCCTGTCGGTGTCGCTATTTTCAAGGCTCTTGTTCGGCCGCTACGGCTCGGCGATCGCCACCTTCATCTATGCGGTCTCGAGCATCTATTACGCGGTGTTCGAAGGCTCGGTCATCGCGACTGCGGCGACCTACTATTTCGAAGGCCTGACCTTCGCAATCGCTGCCCTGATCGTCTGCATCTACAGCGTGCCGCTGATCCTCGGCAGCGTCCAGCACTGGCTCGACAAGTTCAACGGCTATCTCCTGCCGCTCTATCTCGTCGGCCTGATGGGCACGGTGATCTATGCCATCTCGCATTACGGCTATTCCAACGCCTGGCTGACCATGACGCCGGAAGGCGGCGCCCCGCCCTATGGCTGGATCAACGTCTTCATCGCCTTCATGGGCGTCTGGTGGATGATGATGTGCACCTTCGACTTCGCCCGCTTCGGCAAGAAGGAGGACGAGACCTACCACGCCGTGTTCAATTTCGGCCTGCCCTTCTACACGCTGACCTATTTCGTCAACGGCCTGGTCGGCATCTTCCTGGTGCAGACGATCCCGCTCGAGGGCGCAACCTCGGAGGTGTCGGTCGTCAAGGCGCTGATCGTGATGATGGGCGCGCTCGGCCTGCTGTTCGTCTGGATCAGCCAGACGCGCATCAACACCACCAACTTCTACCTGTCGACAGTCAACATGCAGGCGTTCTTCCGGCTGGTGTTCAAGCTGGAGATGCCGAAATATGTCTGGGCGATCATCGTCGGCGTCATCGTCTATTTCGTGATGCTGGCCGACATCTTCCAGTATCTGCTCGTCGCACTCGCCTATCAGGGCATCTTCGTCGTCGCCTGGGTCGGCGTGGCGCTGGCCTATATCATGTGCGGACAACATGACGGCAGCGGCGAGGAAAGCGCCCGTTCCGACGACGATTTCCCGGCCTATTACGCGCCCGGAATGGTCGCCTGGTTCGGTGCGGTCGCCATCGGCATCATCCTGCTCGCCATCCCCAACCTCGAACTGCTCTCGGCACCGGCAACCGTCACCAGCAGCTTCCTGTTGTTCTGGGCGCTGTCGTCGCGCATCAGAACCGTCGCCATAGCCTCCTGAGGCCAACCGGGCGCGGTCGCGTTCTCGACCATCGAGAACCGACCGCGCCCGGATTGTTTTTGACCGTCCTTGCCCCGCCGCCCCCGTGAATACATGACGTGAGGGTGAGGAACATGGAGAGGGCAGAAGAAGGAGGCCCTTACTTGCTCGCTTGAACACAGTTGCCATGACGTTCCGGATCGGGCTCAACACTGGTACTGAAGTCGCGAGATGGAGGTACCATGGGCCCTGAAACCGTTTACGACAAAGACAGCTTCCTTCGCTTTCTGGATGCGATGCGCGGCGAGCTCAGCGCCGGAGCCGGGAATTGGGAGAATATCGACCTGGCCAGTTTTCTCGAAGCGATGGCTGCCTGGGTTGATGATTGGGACAGTCCTGCCCGTGACAATCAATGGCGGCATGCTGCCGAGTTGCTGCGGTCAGGGGCATCTTATGAGTAAAGCCTCGTCGTCGGCACCATCGGCGTGAATTCGTCCGAGCGCATGGCTTCGCGGATATGACCGATGAAGCCACCTGCCTGCATCTCTCCGCCAGCCAGGCTCACTCCCCCGCCGTCACCGCCCTGCCCTCTGCCCATGCCGCCTGGATCGCCTGGCTGAGCTCGGTTTCCGAGATCGGCTTGTGCAGGATGCGGCTGCCGCCGGCGCTCACCTCCTTCAGCCGTGACGGCGAGGTGTCGCCGGTGATGATGATCGACGGCACGCTGCGGCCGAGATAGGCGCTCAGCATGCGGATGGCCTCGAGCCCGGTGGCGCCATGGGCCAGCCGATAATCCGAGATGATCAGGTCGACCGATGCCGCGCCGCGCAGGGCGGCGGCCGCATGCACCGCCTGGGCCTCCGCCGCCGAGCGTCCGGCATAGACGCTGTGGCCCTCGATGGTCAGCAGCTGCTCCATCGCCTCGAGGATGTCGTTCTCGTCCTCGACGACGATGATGCCGCCAGTCCGGGCTTCAGTCCGCGTCTCGCGCTGCGGCACCGGCGCCTTCGCGGCGCGGACTTCCGGCACGGTGATCGAAAACATCGAACCGCGCCCCGGTCTGGATACCAGCCTCAGCGGATGCTTCAGCAAGCCGGCGGTGCGGCGGACGATGGCGAGGCCGAGGCCGAGCCCTTGCGTGCGATCACGCGCCGGGTTCTGCAATTGCACGAATTCCTCGAAGATCACCGCCTGCTGGTCGTCTGGAATGCCGGGGCCGCTGTCCCAGACCTGAATCTCGACAAACCCGGCGCGCTTGCGGCAGCCGAGCACGACGCCGCCCTGCCTGGTGTAGCGGAAGGCGTTGGTGACCAGGTTGGTCAGCACGCGCTTCAGCATCATCGGGTCGCTTTCGACCAGCAGATGGCTGTCGACCACCCGCCATTTCAGGCCACGCTCCTTGGCCTCGGTGGCGAACTCCTCGCGAAAATCGCGGAACAGTTCGCGCAGGCACACGGTTTCGCGGGCAACCGTGACGATGCCGGCATCGAGCTTGGAGATGTCGAGAAGCGCGTTCAGCAGGCCGCTGAGATTGCCGATGATCGACTTGGCCCGGCCGGCAAGGCCGCGCGCCTGCTCGGCCGGCACGTTGCCGCGTTTGGCCAGCACGGCAATCGTCGACACCAGCAGGCTGAGCGCATGGATCGGCTGGCGCAGGTCGTGGCTCGCCGCGGCGAGGAAGCGGGTCTTGGCGCGGTCGGCGGTTTGCGCCCGGTCGCGCTCCTCCTGCAGATGCTCGACGAGCCGTTCATTTTCCAGGCGCAGGCTGATGGTCTCGCGCAACATGCGGTAGGTGATGCGGCAATAGTAGAAATTGATCACCACGAGCGAGACGAGCAGGAACAGAAAGCCTGCCGAAATCGCGCTGCCGCTGGTGATGACGCGGGCGGCGACCGGCAACACCGTCGCCAGGATCGAGCCGATCAGCGCCGGCGGAAAGGCCGAAAGCGACGGCACCGTGCCACAGACCAGGCCGGTCAGCACCACCACGGTGAAGGACAGAAGAAGCGGCGCTTCGGGCAGGAAGCCGACCCAGCCGAACATGCCCCACAACAATCCCGAGACCCAGGAGAAGGCGGCCGCCAGCCAGGCCCAGCGCATGATCGTGCTGATATCGCGCGGCCGGCTGAAGAAGCGGCGGGAGGCGAAAACGCGCAGCGCCGTCAGCGCATAGAGCGTGCCGAGCCATCCCGCCAGCCATGGCGTGGAAATGCCGCTGCGCAAGACGTAGACGGCGGCGAGCGAAATGACGATGTTGGAAATGACCACGCCATATGAATTGCGATAGAGAAGCTCGACCAGAGCCTGGCGTATCTTGTCTTCCTGCATCCGATTCCCCTGAAGTACCGGATGAAGATCGCATAAGCTTTCCTCATCAGGGACTGTTGATCTACCGACAATTTATTTCCCATAAGTTGGCGTTCCGCCGATTCGCATCGCTTCATCATGAATGGTGACCACATGAACCGCCCTCTCACCTTCATCCTCGCCGACGACCACGCGCTGGTGCGCGAAGGGCTGAAGATGCTGATCTCGACGATGGACAACATGTCGGTGGTGGCGGAAGCCGCGGATGGCGAGGCCTTGCTGGAGCAGGTCACAAAGACCCGCGCCGACCTGTTGCTGCTCGACCTCGGCATGCCCGGCGTTGCCGGCATCCAGTTCATCTCCGACATCAGGGAGCTCGTGCCCAGGCTGAAGATCATCGTGCTGACCGCCAATATCGAGCCGCGGACGGTGCGCGCCGCACTCGAGGTCGGCGCCAGCGGCTATCTGACCAAGGACGGCGACCCCGAGGAACTCGGCGAGGCGATCGAGGCAATCGGGAAAGGCGGCACCTACCTTGCCCGCACAGTGCGTTTCGCCGTCGGCGAGGCGTCCGGCAGCGGCAGGCAGCACGCCGTGCCCGACATCCTGTCGCCGGTGCCGCTGACCCGGCGCGAGCGCGAAATCCTCGCACTGGTGGCGCAGGGGCTGACGGCGCGCGAAATCGCCGAGCGGCTCGGCATCAGCCCGCTGACGGTGCGCAAGCATCGCGAAAACCTGATGGGCAAGCTCAATCTCCACAGTGCCGCCGAACTGACCGCCTATGCGGTTCGCCTGGGTTTGCCCACAGCCTGAAGGCTGCCGCGCAGCGCCCTGCCCGCGCCCGGCATCACGTCAATATCTGCTTAACCATCAACTATTTAGCTGAGGCGACGGGCAGTCGATATACGCCACATGCCGTATGTTTTCGCCTGATGGCCCAGCCTATTCCTCCCTTCCACAGCGTCATGTGGCGATCGCGTCATGTGGCGATCGGATCATTGGGGAGGAGCCGACATGTCGTCGCTGGAACTGTTGTTGCCGTTTGCCCTGGCAACGCTGGCCTTCGCCTGCATGCCGGGGCCGGCAATCCTCTACATGACGGCGCAGACGGTGGCGCTCGGCCGCCGGGCCGGACTGATGGCAGCCTTTGGCGTCCATATCGGCTGCTACGTCCACATCTTCGCCGCGGCCATCGGCCTGGCCTCGCTGATCGAACAGGCGCCGATGCTTTTCGAGGCGATCAAGCTTGCCGGTGCCGCCTATCTCGTCTGGCTCGGCCTCTCGATGTTCATGGGCTGGGGCAAGTCGCATGGCGACGCCGCCAGCCCCGCCTCGCCCAGTCTCGCGTCACAAAGCCTGCGCGACAGCATCATCGTCGAGATCCTCAACCCGAAGACCGCCTTGTTCTTCCTGACCTTCCTGCCGCAATTCGTCGATCCGGCAGCCGCCTTGCCTGTGTGGCTGCAGTTCCTGCTGCTCGGCATGTTCGTCAACCTGGTTTTCTCGGCAGCCGACGTCGCTGCCGTCGGCATCGCCTCGGTCACCCTTGCCCGCGTCGCATCGGGCAATACCGGCTGGATCGTGCCCAAGGCCTGCGGCTCGATCCTTGTCGGGCTCGGCCTGGCGCTGGTCGGCCACCAGATCTGACGGGCTGCCTGATCAAGCGTCACCTAAGGCGGGTGCAGAAAGAGCAGGTGTTCTTGACCGCTGGAGCCCGGCGACAACGTCACGGCATGGCAACTGTGTTCAAGCGAGCAAACAGGTGCTCTTTCTTCTGCCCTCTCCGCATTCCTCACCTTCACGGCATGGATCCTAGGGTCGCCGCGACGGAGCTTCGCTCCTGCTTCGCCCTAGGATGACGAAGGGCGGGGGCGTCGTCGCGGGCTTAGGTGGTGAGCCGGTTGCCGCGAGCGGCCTCTCCGCTTCGTCATCCCAGGGTCTCCGCGACGGAGCTGCGCTCCTGCTTCGCCCTAGGATGACGAATGCGCAGGCGTTGCCGCTCATCTCCAACGCCTGTCTCGAGCCAACAGGAAACGTCGCAGATTGCTGGAGAACGCCCCTACCCCCTCGTCATCCCAGGGCGGAGCAGGAGCGCAGCGACGTCGCGGCGACCCTGGGATCCATGCCGTGACCTGTCGGCAGCGCAAAGACGGTCCGGGCCTGCTCTTTCCTCCACCCTCATCACGTTCCAAACCCTTACGGCAGGATGACGAAGGGTTGGGAGTGTTGCCGCTTGCTTGCTCGCTTGAACACAGTTGCCATGCCTTTGCCCGGATCCATGCATCTGCATCGCCCCCCTTGACTGGCAGGCGCGACAGGCTAGGCTGACATCAAATACCGGCCCCGACTGCCGGGTGGCAAACATGCCTCGTATGCCTCGCCTCCCGGCGGCGGCTGCGGGGCATTTTTGTTTTTGGGAGGAATTTTTGAAGTCGCGCATCGAAATCGGCGTGCTCTATTCGCGCTCGGGCAGCTATCAGCTGGTCGCCAATGCCTGCCATGCGGGTGCCATGCGCGCCATATCGGACGTCAACGCCGACCCGGCAAGCGGCATCGAGCTCGTTGCCATCGAGCGCGACCCCGGCGGCAATATCGACCGCTACGCACCCTTGTGCGACGAGATCCTGCGCCAGAGCAGCGCGCGTCATGTCGTCGGCGCCGTCACCTCGTGGAGCCGCAAGGAGGTAATCCCGGTGCTGGAGAAGTCGGGTGCGGCACTGTGGTATGCCTGCCCCTATGAAGGCTTCGAGGCCAATGAGCATGTCGTCTACATGCATGCCTGCCCGAACCAGCATCTGGTGCCGCTTCTGGCCCATGTCGTGCCGCGCTTCGGCGCCGATGGCTTCCTGCTCGGCTCCAACTACATCTGGGGCTGGGAAACCAACCGCGTCGCGCGCGACCTGATTGCGGATGCCGGCGGCAAGGTATCAGGCGAGCGCTATCTGCCGATCGGCGAGACCGACGTCTCCAGGCTGATCGAGGAGATCAGGGCGACACGGCCGTCCTTCATCCTCAACAATCTGATCGGCACCTCGTCCTACGCCTTCTTCGCCAGATATGCCGAGCTTGCGCGCAACGACCCGCATTTCGGACCGGAGCGCTGCCCGATCCTGTCCTGCAACCTGACCGAGGCCGAACTGCCGGCGATCGGCGAGGCAGGAAGCGGCCACCTCTCCGTCGGGCCCTATTTCCGCGACGCCGGCACGGCCACGGCCCAGACGCCTGCATCGTCCTTCGAGGCTTCGGCCTATGCCTCGGTCATGGTGCTGGCCAAGGTGCTCCAGGCAAATCCCGGCGCGGGTTTCGCCGAACTGTCCACCGCCTTTGCCAGGTCAAGTTTCGCCACGCCCTTCGGCACCATCGCCGTCGACCCGCAGACCCAGCACGCGACCTTGCCGGTCGAGATCGGCCGCATCTCGGGGCTTGGCTTCGAACGCGTCAGCCATATCGAAGCTGTCGCCCCGGACCCCTATCTCTCGCGCTATGACCGGGCCAGGACCTTCGGCCGTGCCAGGCTCAAGGTGGTGTCATGAGCGGGGTCGTGTCATGAGCCGGGCCGCCCATATCCCCAATCTCGGCGGTGCCAGGGCATTCGTGCTGCACCGCCCGCATGCCACGGTCGGCGCCATATCACGCCAGCTCCAGGCGATCGGCCTCGAGGTCGTCGACTGCTGGCCGGACCTGCCGGCCGAGGCGCTGGCCGCCGATTTCGTGTTCTTCGACGTCGATCTCGGCTTCGACCAGCAGTTTCCGTGGGCGCGGGGTGCCGCCCCGATGCCGACGATTGCGCTGATCGGCTCGGAAGCGCCGGGCCGGATCGAATGGGCGCTGTCGCACAAGGCCGATGCGCAGCTGCTGAAGCCGGTCGGCAATGCCGGCGTCTACAGCGCGCTTTTGATCGCCCGCCAGAGTTTTGCCGCGCGCCGGCAGCTGGCCGACGAGATCGCAGCACTCCAGCAGCGCGTCGCCGAGCGCCAGACCATCGTGCGCGCTGTTGCCGCTCTGTCGAGCCAGGGCGTCGACGACGAGCGCGCCTATGCGCAGTTGCGTTCGCTCGCCATGAACTGGCAGGTCAGCCTCGAGGACGCCGCCCGGCGTGTCGTCGCCCTCACCGACAAGGCCCTGAGCGAAAAGGCCATGACCGACAAGGCCAAGACCGAGAAGGAGGGCGGCCTTGACCAGTCCCATCGCGCCTGAGATATCCGCCATCGCTGTGCCGGCCAAGGCACGCGCCGGTGTCTGGCGCCGCCTCGTCAGGCGGCCGCTGGCGCTGACCGGCCTGGTGATCATCGCGCTCACGGTCGCCGGCGCCCTGCTCGCCCCCTATCTCACCGGCTACGACCCCAACGAGCAGATGTTCGACGGGCTGACGCTGGAAGGCGCACCGCTGCCGCCCAGCGCCACCTTCTGGCTCGGCACCGACCTGCTCGGCCGGGACCTTCTGACCCGCATTCTCTATGGCGCGCGGACCTCGCTGATCATCGGCATCGTTGCCAATGGCGCTGCCCTTCTGATCGGCACGCTCGTCGGCATCACCGCCGGCTACTTCCGCGGTTATGTCGGGGCGGCCCTGATGCGCTTTACCGACCTGATGATGGCCTTTCCGGCCCTGCTGCTCGCCATCTGCCTGGCCGCCGTGTTCCAGCCCAGCCTGTGGATCGTCGCCATGGTGATCGCGCTGGTCAACTGGGTGCAGACGGCGCGCATCGTCTTCACCGAAACCAGCTCGCTTGCCGAACGTGAGTTCATCGACGCCGAGCGCACCATCGGCGCCGGTACGGCACGCATCCTGTTCCGCCACATCCTGCCGCATCTTTTGCCGACCATCATCGTCTGGGGCACGCTCGGCATCTCGACGACGGTGCTTCTGGAAGCGACGCTGTCCTATCTCGGCATCGGCGTGCAGCCGCCGACGGCGTCGTGGGGCAACATCATCTTCGAGAACCAGACCTATTTCCAGGCAGCACCCTGGCTGGTGTTCTTCCCCGGTGCGGCGATCCTGGCACTGGCGCTTGCCTTCAACCTCGTCGGTGATGCGCTGCGCGACATTCTCGACCCGACGCAGCGAGGCCGGGCATGATCGCCTATCTCACCCGCCGGCTGATCCAGGCAGCGCTGATCCTGCTCGGCGTGTCGCTGATCACCTTCGCCCTGCTCTATCTCCTGCCGGCCGATCCGGTGCGCCAGATCGCCGGCCGCAGCGCCACCCCGCAGACGGTCGAGAGCATCCGCCAGCAGCTCGGGCTCGACCAGCCCTTCGCCGTGCAATACTGGCGCTATCTGACCAACCTTGTCAGCGGCGATCTCGGCCGTTCCTACATCCAGCGTTCGGAGGTCAGCGAGCTGATCGTGGCGCGCCTGCCGGCCAGCCTGCTTCTGATGGTCGGCGCCATCGTCTGCGAGCTGGTCATCGGCCTGAGCATGGGCCTGGTCGCTGCGGTCAAGCGCGGCACCGCCACCGACCAGGCGCTGATGGTCGGCTCCTTCATCGGCGTGTCGGCGCCGCAATTCGTCGTCGGCCTGCTTCTGCTCTACGTCTTTGCCGTCAAGCTCGGCTGGTTTCCGATCGGCGGCTACGGCACCTTCAGCCACATGGTGCTGCCGTCGCTGACGCTCGGCATCCTCGGCGCCGGCTGGTATTCGCGCATGATGCGCTCGTCGATGATCGACGTCCTGCGCCAGGACTATATCCGCACCGCCCGCGCCAAGGGCCTGGCCCAGCGCGCCGTGCTGTTCGGCCACGCTCTGCCCAACGCCATCCTGCCTGTCATAGCCATGATCGGCATCGACATCGGCATGTTCATGGGCGGCATCGTGGTGGTCGAAAGCGTGTTCGGCTGGCCCGGCATCGGCCAGCTCGCCTGGCAGGCGATCCAGCGCGTCGACATCCCGATCATCATGGGCGTCACGCTCGTCTCGGCCTGCGCCATCGTGCTCGGCAATCTGCTCGCCGACATCGTCGCCCCGTTCATCGATCCACGCATCAAGCTGCGCTGATCCCCAACAGACCACAAGACTGCCGACAGACAGACGACAAGCAGACAAACAAAGAGAAGGGAACCTCGGATGAAACAGCTGTTAAAATCAACCGTCGCCGCGTCAGCGCTTTTGCTGGCGCTCGGCATGGTATCAGCCACGGCACAGGAAACGCTCGACCCCAAGGCCAAGCAGGGCGGCGCGATCACCATCACCTACAAGGACGATGTCGCCACCCTCGATCCGGCGATCGGCTACGACTGGCAGAACTGGTCGATGATCAAGAGCCTGTTCGACGGGCTGATGGATTACGAGCCCGGCACCACCACGCTGCGACCCGAACTGGCCGAAAGCTACGAGATCTCGCCCGACGGCAAGACCTTCACCTTCAAGCTGCGCAAGGGCGTGAAATTCCACAATGGCCGCGAGATGACGGCAGACGACGTCAAATATTCGCTCGACCGCGTCACCAACCCCAAGACGCAGAGCCCGGGCGCCGGCTTCTTCGCCTCGATCAACGGCTATGACGACGTCGCCGGCGGCAAGTCGGAAAGCCTGGCCGGCGTAACCGTGGTCGATCCCTCGACGGTCAAGATAGAGCTGTCGCGCCCCGACGCCACCTTCCTCCATGTCATGGCGATCAATTTCAGCCATGTCGTGCCCAAGGAAGAGGTCGAGAAATACGGCGCCGACTTCGGCAAGCACCCGGTCGGCACCGGCGCCTACAAGATGGCCGAGTGGACGCTCGGCCAGCGCCTGGTGTTCGAGCGCAACGCCGACTACTGGCACAAGGGCCTGCCCTATATCGACAAGATCACCTTCGAGATCGGCCAGGAGCCGATCGTAGCCCTTCTGCGCCTGCAGAATGGCGAGGTCGACGTTCCGGGCGACGGCATTCCGCCGGCCAAGTTCCAGGAGGTGATGGCCGATCCCGAGCAGAAGGCGCGCGTCGTCGAAGGCGGCCAGCTGCAGACCGGCTACGTCACCATGAACACCCAGATGGCGCCGTTCGACAACGTCAAGGTGCGCCAGGCGGTCAACATGGCGATCAACAAGGACCGCATCGTCAAGCTGATCAACAACCGCGCCGTCCCCGCCAACCAGCCGCTGCCGCCGTCGATGCCGGGTTATGACAAGGCTTTCACCGGTTATGCCTTCGATCTGGACAAGGCCAAGGCGCTGCTCGGCGAAGCCGGCCATCCCGAAGGCTTCGAGACCGAACTGTTCGTCATGAACACCGATCCCAACCCGCGCATCGCCCAGGCGATCCAGCAGGATCTGGCGGCAATCGGCATCAAGGCCTCGATCCAGTCGCTCGCCCAGGCCAACGTCATTGCCGCCGGCGGCGAAAAGGACGGCGCGCCGATGATCTGGTCCGGCGGCATGGCCTGGATCGCCGACTTCCCCGATCCGTCCAACTTCTACGGCCCGATCCTCGGCTGCGGCGGTGCGGTGCAGGGCGGCTGGAACTGGGCCTGGTACTGCAACAAGGAGCTCGACGAAAAGGCGGCAGCGGCCGATTCGATCGTCGATCCCGCCAAGGCCGAGGAACGCGCCAAATTGTGGGGCGAGATCTACGCCAAGATCATGGCCGACGCACCCTGGGCGCCCGTCTTCAACGAGCAGCGCTTCACCATGAAGTCGCCGCGCATGGGCGGCGACGACAAGCTGTATGTCGACCCGGTCCATATCCCGATCAACTACGACTATGTGTATGTGAACGATGTGCAATAACTGCAACTACACCATCCACGGACGCCATCATCACTTCGGCTGGGACAATTCATTTGCCCCGGCCGAGCGGGTGACGCCCGGCTCGACGATCGAGTTCGAATGCCTTGATTCCTCGGGCGGCCAGCTCACGGCCGACAGCACCGTCGACGACATCGCAAAGCTCGACTTCGACCAGATCAACCCGGTGACCGGGCCGATCTTCGTCGAGGGCGCCGAACCGGGCGATGCGCTCAAGGTGACGATCGAGGCGTTCAAGCCGTCCGGCTTCGGCTGGACGGCCAACATCCCGGGCTTCGGCCTGCTCGCCGACGACTTCAAGGAGCCGGCGCTCACCATCTGGAAATATGACGCGACCTCGCTCGAACCGGCGCTTTTTGGCAAAAACGGCCGCGTGCCGCTGAAGCCTTTCGCCGGCACCATCGGCAACGCCCCTGCCGAGATGGGGCACCACTCGGTGGTGCCGCCACGCCGCGTCGGCGGCAATCTCGACATCCGCGACCTTGCCGCCGGCACCGTGCTCTATCTGCCTGTCGAAGTGGCGGGCGCGCTGTTCTCTGTCGGCGATACGCATGCCGCCCAGGGCGACGGCGAGGTCTGCGGCACGGCGATCGAAAGCCCGATGAACGTCGTGCTGACCCTCGATTTGGTCAAGGATGCCAGGCTGAAGACGCCGCGCTTCACCACGCCGGGGCCGGTGACGCGGCATCTCGACGCCAAGGGCTATGAGGTGACCACAGGCATCGGTCCCGATTTGATGACCGGCGCCAAAGAAGCCGTCGCCCAGATGGTCGACCTGCTGTCACGGCGTTACCAGATGGACCCCGTCGACGCCTACATGCTGGTGTCGGTGTGCGGCGACCTGCGCATCTCGGAGATTGTCGACATGCCGAACTGGGTGGTGTCGTTCTACTTCCCGCGCTGCGTGTTCGAATGAACGCAGCGACCGATCCGAAACAGGCTGCCGGAGCCCCTGCCCCGGCAGCCGACAGGCCGGTGCTCGACGTCGCCGGGCTGACCATTTCCGTGCGCGGCGAAGACGGCGAACGGCCTGTCGTCTCCGACCTCTCCTTCTCCTTGGCGCGCGGCGAGACCTTGTGCATCGCCGGTGAATCCGGCTCCGGCAAGTCGATGACCTCGCTGGCGATCATGGCGCTGCTGCCGCAGCCGGCGGCCCTGTTATCAGCCGGTTCGATCAGGCTCGGCGACACCGATCTCGCGGGCCTCGACGAACGCCGGATGCGCCGCATCCGCGGCAACCGCATCGCCATGATCTTCCAGGAGCCGATGACCTCGCTCAACCCGGTGCTGTCGATCGGCCGCCAGTTGGTCGAGGCGATCGAGGCCCATAAAGGTGTTTCCGCGGCCCAGTCGCGCAAACTCGCCATCGAGGCGCTGACCGCCGTGCGCATCCCCGAGGCCGAAAGCCGGCTGAAACGATATCCGCATGAACTGTCCGGCGGCATGCGCCAGCGCGTCATGATCGCCATGGCACTGGCGCTGAAGCCCGACGTGCTGATCGCCGACGAGCCGACAACGGCACTCGACGTCACCGTGCAGGGCGAAGTGCTCGAACTGTTGCGCGACCTGCAGCGCCAGCACGGCACCAGCGTCATCCTCATCACCCACGACATGGGCGTGGTCGCCGAAATGGCCGACCGCGTCATCATCATGCGCAATGGCCGCATGGTCGAGCAGGGCAAGGTCGCCGACATCTTCGAACGGCCCGCAGTCGACTACACACGCGACCTGCTGGCCGCGGTGCCGCGCATGGGCACCGCGCGGCAGGCAGCACTCCCGGAGATCGAAGCGGCGAAACCCCAGCCGGTCGCTGTGGCGCGCGACCTCCATGTCCGCTTCGACCTGACCGGCGGCTTCTTCGGCCGGGTCAACCGCCGGGTGCATGCCGTCGAGGGCATCAGCTTTTCCATCGCGCCCAACGAGACGCTGTCCCTGGTCGGCGAATCCGGCTGCGGCAAGTCGACGACGGCGAAAGCGCTTGCCGGCCTGGTGCCCTATCACGGCGAGCTTGAGATCGGCGGGCGCAACCTGTCCGGCCTCGGCCGCGAAGCGCGCAAGGCGGTGCGCCGCGACGTGCAGATGATTTTCCAGGACCCCTACGCCTCGCTCGATCCGCGCATGCGTGTCGGCGACCTCGTCGCCGAGCCGCTTTTGATTCACGACATCGGCACATCAGAGGAGCGCAGCGAACGGGTCGCCGCCCTGTTCGAGCGCGTCGGTCTTTCGACTGAGCAGATGGAGCGTTATCCGCATGAGTTTTCCGGCGGCCAGCGCCAGCGCATCTGCATCGCCCGCGCCTTGGCGTTGCGGCCCAAGCTGATCATCGCCGATGAGAGCGTGTCGGCGCTCGACGTATCGGTGCAGGCGCGCGTGCTGCAATTGCTGAAGGAGCTGCAGCGCGAATTCGGCGTCGCCTATCTGTTCATCTCGCACGACATGGCGGTGGTGGAGAACATCTCCGACCGTGTCGCCGTCATGTATCTCGGCCAGATCGTCGAGATGGGCACGCGCGACCAGATCTTTTCCAATCCGCGCCATCCCTACACCAGGCGGCTGATCGAGGCGGTGCCGGTTCCCGATCCGCTCAGGCGCCGGACACGTTTCGCCCGCATGGAGCGCGAGATTCCGAGCCCGGTGCGCAGGCTTGGCGATGCGCCTGAGAAACTGGTGCTCACCGACGTCGGCGGCGGCCACCTCGTCGCCGAATCGTCGGATCGGTAAGCCCGCCGACCCGCCGATCCCTGTCCGGCGCGCCAGTCGCGCCGAGGTTCGGTCGCGCCGGGGGTCGGTCGCGCCGGAGGTCGGCTCGTCATCCATCAGACGTCACAGCCTTCGGCAGAGATTGTGGAAAGATCATACTGGCATATGCCATTGCGACGTTTGTGCACGGCAGCCGGCATTTGATGAATCAAAGTGTAGTGCTATCGTCCGATCAAGCATGGTTAACAAAAGCTGAATTACAGCCGCGTGTTCGACCATGCCTGGGCCTGGCGGATCCGCTCGCCGGCCTGTCGCCACGGGCGAATGACTTTGCATAACCGGTCGCGGGCCAGGGTGGGAGTGGCAACGATTGGCGGAGCTGTGCGAAAAATTCATCGACCAGATCTATGAGGCGTCCTTCGTCCCGGAGAAATGGCCTGTTTTGCTTGACGACCTCGCCAGGGCCGTCGACGGCATGGGCGGCTACCTCTTCACCATCAGCCGGGGCGCTTCCGCCTATGTCGCCTCCGATGCGGTGGCACCCCATGTCGGGGCCTTCATGGATGAAGGCTGGATGGCGGTGAACGGCCGGGCGGCGCGCGCCGAAGCGCTGGCCTATCCCGGCTTCATCACCGACCTCGATGCCTTCAGCGAAGAGGAACTGGAGCGCGAGCCGATCTACCGCGACTTCCTCAGGCCGCGCGGCATGGGCTGGGCCGCCGGCACCCATATCCCGCTGCCCACCGGCGACGTGCTGTCGTTCAACCTCGAGCGCTCCACCGCACGCGGGCCGTTCGAACGGCCCTATGTCGAGGCGCTCGACCGGCTGCGGCCGCATATTGCGCGCGCGGCCATGGTCGGCGCACGGATCGGCCTGGAAAAGGCGCGCGCCGGCGCCGATGCGCTGGAGGCGCTCGGCCTGCCGGCGGCGGTGCTGGGCGGACGCGGCCAGTTGCTCGCCTGCAACCAGCTGATGGACAGGCTGATCCCCGACATGGTGCAGGACGGCACGGCCCGCGCCCAGATCACCGACAGGAAAGCCGATGCGCTGCTCGAGGCGGCACTTGCGGCACTCGCCGTCGGCACCCGGCGCGGCATCGTCCAGTCGTTCCCGATCAAGGGCGATGACGGCAAGCCGTCAGGCGTGGCGCATCTGTTGCCGGTGCGCGGCTCGGCGAACGACGTGTTCAGCCGCATGAACAGCATCCTGGTCATCATGCCGCTGCCCGGCCCGGGCGCACCGCCGGTCAAGGTGCTGCAGGCGCTGTTCGACCTGACGCCGAGCGAAGCGCGCATCGCCGCGGCGCTCGCCGACGGCCGCACCATCGACGCCATCAGCCAGGATTTCGGCATCGCCCGGGAAACCGTGCGCTCGCATCTGCGCTCGATCTTCGCCAAGTCGGGGGTGTCCAAGCAGTCGTCGCTGGTCCGGCTGCTGCTCGGCGTGACGCTGCCGCGACCGGGCAGCTAGGCATAGATTGAATGAGCGTGGTTTGGGGTGGGAAGCGGACAGTCTGCTTTCATTGCGGAACCGCGAAAAGCGGGCGCTAGAGTTTTTAGACATTGAGCCGCCACGCGGAGGCGTTTGCTTCGGATTCACTTTCCTGCCCCTGGCCTGTATATGCTGGCCCACAAAGGGAGGATGAAGTGGCCGGTCCGGAGAAGGAAGATACCTATGCCAGCGCGCCTATCGACGCCGGCACGCATGCCGAGGACGGTTCTTTCCTGGTCCTTGAGACCATTCCCGATGGGAAGACCCAGTATCTAAGCTACCATCTCAGCGTGAAGGCCTATGATAGGGCGAAGGCGGCTGGAGCCGATATGGAGCTTTTGGACGAAGCGTCCCAGCCTCAGCTGCTGGCGGAATATAGCTTCGAGACGAAAGTCCTGACCACCTATCCGATCTGGCTCCGCTCGAACCAGACCAATTTCCTCAAGCCGAAGTACGGGACAATCGCCAGGATATCGTTCGAGGACGGGCATGAGATGGAAGTCGACAAGCACATAGGCTTGTTCTTCGGCTTGCCGACCGGATTTCACCGCAAGCCGTTCGAGGGGTTTGGCGTCGATCCCCGCATCAAGTATCTCATCGACGCCTTCCGCAACCTCCCCGGCATCGTAGGCATCACGATGTGCGAGGACGACCAGATCTCGGTCGATGGCGACCACGTGCGCCTTCCCATCCACATCTTCGACGACGCCCGCCTGAACATAAACCGGGCCCACGATGCCGCTCGTGATTTCGCCAACGGCGAGAAGATGGCCTACCTCAAAAACCTTTTCTTGCCTTACGTAGTCCCGGGATACGAACCCAACGATTTCGAGCGGCCCGGAATCGACCTGCAGGATACCGTTCGGTCGGCGCTGGCGAAGAAGGGCATCCCGCGGTCCCGCAACACCAACAACAGTGCCGCTATCCGGAGCGTGATGCGCCAGGTCGTGGAGATCACCCAGGACGATCCGGTGCAGCTCTTCGAATTGAGCGAAAAGATCCAATTGGCCTCCCTTTCCGCATTGATCGAGGACATGGCCAAGGAGATGGCCAAGGGCCACCGCGAGGCGTTCTGGCAGACCTATTTTGAGGAGAACCCATTCATCCTAAAGGTGCTCTTCGGGCTGCCGGTGGTGCACTATACCAGCCAGGCGACAGTCGGCGGGATGGGGCTGAAGCGGAAGGGCGAGAAGCAGGCCGATTACTTGGTCAAAGCCGGGATGCTGGGTAATCTGGCCATCGTCGAGATCAAAACGACTGAGACTCAGTTGCTGACCAAGCCCCCCTATCGTCCACCCAACCTCTATGGCCCGCACCCGGAACTGACAGGTGGTGTGAACCAGTTGGTCGACCAGAAGCTTCGTCTCATCAAGAGCATCGCAGCCAAGAAGGAAGAGGAGGAGGAGCCGAACATCCAGGCTTGGTCGGTCCCGTGCATTCTCATCATCGGCAGGGTCCCCGAGAAAAAGGACGAGAAGCAATCCTTCGAGATATACCGCGGCAGCCAGAAGGACGTGCTCATCATCACGTTCGACGAGTTGCTGGCAAAGCTGGTGGCCCTGCACGAATTCCTGATCACCAAGCCAGACAAGATCGACGAGGACGCCGCGAAACTCGTTTAACGGTACTAACTAATCTGGTCCGGCAAGGATACCCAGGTTGCCGGCTGGCAAGGCGTTGGCCAGTTTGAGTGTTTGTTTCTGACCTAGTGATTGTCGATTTTGGGGAGTGAATTCGTGACGGACGACAGTTTGGATCCGGCTTTCAAGTCGCACCGTGATTACTATCATTTCCGACGCGAGGTAGTGAAGTCACGTCGTTACATTGGGTCTCCGGAGACGGTAGCATTTCTGCAAGCCGTCGCTGCCACCTGTCATGCCCGAGAGACTATCTTCAAAGTGGGCGCGGGATTGAGGCGCGCCCAAGTAGCACATGGCCTGAGACCGATTTATCAAACTGGCGACGACGGTGAATACATACACATCGACGATATCGAGTGCGCAGCCAACAAGGCCCGCATGATGCCTTTGCCTGACCGGGCTGGCGACGGGCGCGTGAACCCCCGCGGCATACCCTGTCTCTATATGGCGACCAACGACGCTACGGCAGTATCGGAAGTCAGGCCCGCGATCGGCGCTTACGTGACCGTCGCCGTTATGAAATGCTTGCGCGAATTGAAACTGATCGACTGCAGCGTTCTCGCCGAAAAGCAGTTCATATACTTCAAAGAGCCAGAACGCGCCGAGATGGAGGAGGCCGTCTGGTCGGATATCAACAGGGCATTTTCAGCGCCTGTAGATAGGTCCGACGACGCAGCGGAGTACGCGCCTACACAGATTCTCTCGGAATTGTTCCGCTCCCTCGGTTACGACGGCGTGGCGTACAAAAGCGCGTTCGGCGAGGACGGCTACAATGTCGCAATCTTCAATATTGACGATTTCGAAGTCGGGTGGTGTCGGCTGTTTAAAGTGAAAGACATTACGCACAAGATTGAGCAGCAACCCGACTGATTTGCACTATCGGGGCGCGCACCTGGCACCTCTACGGGATGACGAATGGCAGCTTGCTGGGATGCACGCATCAGCTCTGGATGACCGGCATGGGGGTCGAATGCGGACGCTGTCTTTCACGTTGGGCCGAAATCTGATTCAGCATCGGCATGAGCCGATAGATCTAACCGAGGCGCTTGATCGAGCCGCTCTCATCGAGCGCTTCTTCTCCAAACTGAAGCCCGTCCGGAAGGTTGCGACCCGCTACGACAAGCCGGCCGAAAACGTTCTCGCCATGGTTCAGCTCGCTTCTTTGGGCTGTGGCTTCGCTTATGAGCCTGGGGCCTAGACCATAGGCTTACTCGACACGTCGCCTGCGACCTGCGCATCTGGAATGGGGAGGAACGACAATGCCTTATCTCGACATCTATCTGGCCCAGCTAACCGACCCGTTCCGGATCGGCCTGCTGGTCGCGCTGGTGGTCACCGCCGCCAACACCGCGCCGAACCTGAACCGCTGGATCCCGATCGCGCTGGGCGTCGTCTTCGTCGCCGTGCTGATCCCGTTCAGCTTCGGTGCCTCCGACGACGTCGCCAAGGCGTTTGCCGTCGGCGTCGGCCTGGTCTCCAATGTCACGCTGCTGGCCGTCATTCTGGGCGCCAAGGCGCTCTATTCCAGGTTGGCCAGGGGCTAGATCGGTTCCGCTTCTCTTCGAATAGCGGAGGCGCTTTTTGTGCCCGCGCAATTCCTGATGGAAAACCGCTGCACTTCCTGGAATTGCCCTGGCTGGTTTTCCGGCAACGGCATGGCAACTGTGTTCAAGCGAGCAAACAAGTGCTCTTTCTTCCGCCCTCTCCGCATTCCTCACCTTCACGGCATGGATCCCAGGGTCTCCGCGACGGAGCTTCGCTCCTGCTTCGCCCTAGGATGACGAATTGTGGATGGTCGCCGCCGGCCTGGGTGGTGAGCCGGTTGGCGCGGCCTCCCGCTTCGTCATCCTCGAGTCGAGCCTCTGGGATGACGAATGGAGAGGCCTGTCCGGCAAGCCAAAACCACTAAAGCGCATGCTCACCCCTTCGTCATCCTAGGGCGAAGCAGGAGCGAAGCTCCGTCGCGGAGACCCTGGGATCCATGCCGTGACCTTGCGGCAGCGCACAGACGGTTCAGAACGTCTGTACCTTCTGCCACCCGCAACACATTCCTCACCCTCACGGCATGGATTCTCGGGTCGAGCCTCTGGGATGACGAAGTGGGGAGCCCGCGCCCGCCCCGTCGTGCCATCTCTCGTTCATGGCTTTGCGCCCTACAGCTCGAACTCACCCTGCCCGGCGTCGAGTGCGCCGATGGTCTCGGCGGCAAGGGCGCGGGTGATGCGGCTCTTCTGTTCGAGGGCGGCGCGGTCGAGGCGCTCGACGACGCGGATGGCCGTCGACAGGGAGCGCTCGATGCGGCGGACCAGGAACTGCACGACATGCGGCTCGACCTCGACCTGGCGGTCGGCGAACAGCTTGGTGATGACGCCGGCCAAAAGAAGGTCGTCGGGCTCGTCGATCTCGACGGTCGCCGCTGCCTTGAGCCGCGAGGCGAGGTCGGGCAGCGTCACACCCCAGGCGGCGGGAAAGCTGCGCGCGGTGAGCAGAAGCTGCGCGCCCGAGCCGCGAATGGTGTTGATCAGGTGGAACAGTCCGTCCTGGTCGATCCTGCCCTGGTCGGCATCGTCGATCAGCACCGAGGCCGCGCCGACCTCGCCCAGATGCGCCGTAATGTCGGAGACGTCGAGCTGGAGCGCCTCGGCATGCTCGCGCCAGATCGCGGCGAGGTGCGATTTGCCGGAGCCGGCCGGACCGGCCAGCAGCACGACAGGCGCCGGCCATTCGGGCCAGCGGTCGATCAGCGCAACAGCCTGGGCGTTGGCGCCTGAAACGACGACGTCGTCGCGCGAGAACCCCGGGGAATGTCCGAGGTCGAGCGGCAGCTGGCGCGGTTTGATCGGCTCGCGCGACACGGTCATTTTTCCGGTTTCGCGCCGCTCGGCTTGCCGGCCTGGACTTTTGCAGCGCGCGGCCCACGGGCCTCGATCTTTACACTGCTCGGCGTGCCCGCCTCGACCTTTGCAGTGCTGGGCGTGCCCGCCTCGGGCGTCTCTGCGTCATGGCCGTGATAGAGCGGTGAATCGAGGTAGCGGCCGATGGCGAAGCGGACCAGCACGGCAACGGCCGCCGCCGACGGCACCGCCACCAGAAGGCCGACGAAGCCGAACATCGCGCCGAAGGCGACGAGCGCGAACATCAGCCAGACCGGATGCAGGCCGACGCTCTTGCCGACGAGCCGCGGCTGCAGGATGTTGCCCTCGATGAACTGGCCGATGAAGAACACCGCCGCCACCGCCGCGACCATGGTCCAGTCCGGCCAGAACTGGACGAAGGCGACGCCGATCGACAGCACCAGGCCAAGCAGCGAGCCGACATAGGGAATGAAGCTGACCAGGCCGGCAAACAGGCCGATCAGCACGCCGAAATTCAGCCCGGTCAGGGTCAGGCCGGCGGCATAGAAGATGCCGAGGATCAGGCACAAAGTGCCCTGCCCGCGGACGAAGCCGGCAATCGCCGTGTTGATGTCGCGGGCGATCTGCCTGACGGTGACGACGTGATCGCGCGGGATCCAGCTGTCGACGACCGCGACCATGCGGTCCCAGTCGAGCAGCATGTAGAAGGCGACGACCGGGGTGACCACGAACAGGCTGGCGATCGAAAACAGCGCGACGCCGGAACTCCAGATGCCCTGGAAGATGGTGGTGACGAAGCCGAAGCCCGAGTTGAGCAGCGAGTTCAGCCCCTCGCGCAGGCCTTCGGCATCGACGCCGAAACGCTGTTCGATCCATTGCGGGTTGAAGTCGGTGATCAGCTGCTGCAGGCGTTCGAGATAACCCGGCACCTTGGCGGCGAAGTCGGCCATCTGCGAGGCCAGCACCGGAATGATGATGACAAGGCCGAGAACCAGAAGCACCAGGAAGCAGACCAGGATGACGACGGTTGCCATCAGCCTGGACAGGCCGAGCTTCTGCAGCCGGTCGGCGACCGGGTCGAGGAAATAGGCAAGCGCCATGCCGGCGACGAAAGGCAGCAGGATGTCGCTGAACAGATAAAGGAATACCGAAAACAGGACGGCTGTGATCAACCAGAAGCGGATCTGCTTGCGGAATGCCGCAGCAGCAGCTTCTTCGGCCGCTTCGTCATCGGTTGGGAGTTTCGCCTTCGCCATAACCGCTCATGTGCCTCAGCCAGGCCACGAGATAGGCTGCCGCGGAAGCGACGGTCAAGAGGCCGGAAATGGTTATCAACGCCGGCCGGACCGGGCCGAGCGCAAAGCTGAAGGCAAGTTCGCCCAGCACGACCGCCGCCAGCACGATCTGGACGGCGGTGTTGGCCTTCGACACCATCAGCGGGCGCACCTTCACCGGATGCGCCATGATCGTCGACAAAAGCACCGCGCCGACGATCAAGGCGTCGCGCGACACCGCCAGCACGACCAGCCAAAGCGGCAGATGCCCCATGATGCCGAGCACGACGAAGACGCTGACCAGCAACAGCTTGTCGGCCATCGGGTCGAGATAGGCGCCGAGTTCCGAGCGCTGGTTGAAGTGGCGGGCGATGAAGCCGTCGACGCCGTCCGAAACGCCGGCAATGACGAAACCGGCAAAGGCCCAGTCCCACTCCCCCGCCAACATGGCGTAGATCACGCACGGCACGAGGATCAGCCTCATGATCGTGATCATGTTCGGAATCGTCACGATAAGCATTCCGCCCCGGCCGTTGCCATTACGCTTTGTCTTTTCCCGACATTTTGTCTTTAGTCGATAAATGGGCGAGACTTCACGACATCGCAAGGGAGTGGGCGGCTGCGCAATCGCGTGGCCGTCATGCGAGCGGCGGTCCGGGCAGGCCTGTCCACCGCTTTGGCGGCCGTTTCCAAGGCAATCCGGCTCTCTCGCTTGCGGGAACGGGCCGTTCATGCGAATAGCGCCCCAAAAGCGCACGACATCAGGAATTGGCGATGAGCGAAGGCAAGAACGGTCTCACCTATGCGCAGGCGGGCGTCGACATCGACGCCGGCAATCTGATGGTCGAGAAGATCAAGCCGCTGGTGCGCTCGACGCGCCGGCCGGGCGCGGATGGCGAGATCGGCGGCTTCGGCGGCCTGTTCGACCTCAAGGCCGCCGGTTTCAACGACCCGATCCTGGTCGCGGCCAATGACGGCGTCGGCACCAAGCTCAAGATCGCCATCGATGCCGGCAAGCATGACACGATCGGCGTCGACCTCGTCGCCATGTGCGTCAACGACATCGTCGTCCAGGGCGCCGAGCCGCTCCTGTTCCTCGACTATTTCGCCACCGGCAAGCTCGATCCCAACCAGGGCGCCGACATCGTCTCCGGCATCGCCGAGGGCTGCCGCCAGGCCGGCTGCGCGCTGATCGGCGGCGAAACCGCCGAAATGCCCGGCATGTATCATGGCAACGACTACGACCTCGCCGGCTTTGCCGTCGGTGCCGCCGAGCGTGGCCGGCTTTTGCCGACCGACGACGTCGTCGAGGGCGACGTGCTGCTCGGCCTGGCGTCATCGGGCGTTCATTCCAACGGCTATTCGCTGGTCCGCCGCATCGTCGAGGTCTCCGGCCTGAAGTGGAGCGACCGCGCCCCCTTCGCCGACGGCCCGACGCTGGCCGAGGCCCTGCTCGAGCCGACGCGCATCTACGTCAAGTCACTGCTCAAGGCGATCCGCGAGACCAACGGCATCAAGGCGCTGGCCCACATCACCGGCGGCGGGTTCCCCGAAAACATCCCCAGGGTGCTGCCCAAGGAATTCTCGGCCGAGCTCGACCTGTCGGCGATCGAGGCACCGCGCGTGTTCTCGTGGCTGGCTGCCACAGGCGGTGTGTCGCCTGAAGAAATGATGCGCACCTTCAACTGCGGCATCGGCATGATCGCGGTCGTTGCCGCCGGACAGGCAGCGCAGGTCGCCGCCGTGCTGCAGGAGGCCGGCGAGACCGTCACGCCGATCGGCCGCATCGTGCCGCGCCGCGACACCGGCGTCATCTATCGCGGGTCGCTCGCCCTATGAGCCTGCAGCGCAAACGCACCGTCATCCTGATTTCCGGCCGCGGCTCCAACATGGCCGCGCTGATCGACGCCGCCGCCGACCCGGCATTCCCGGCCGAGATCGTCGGCGTCATCTCCGACAAGGCCAATGCGCCCGGCCTCGGCATCGCCGCCAGCCGTGGTGTCGCCACCAAGGTTGTGACACGCGCCGACCATGCCAGCAAGGAAGCCCATGACGAGGCGATTGCCACGGCACTCGACACGTTCGGCGCCGAGATCGTGGCGCTAGCCGGCTATATGCGTCTACTGACCACCGGCTTCGTCGAGAAGTGGCAGGGCCGGATGATCAACATCCATCCGGCACTGCTGCCGTCGTTCAAGGGGCTCGACACCCACCAGCGCGCGCTCGACGCCGGCATCCGCGTGCATGGCTGCACCGTGCATTTCGTCACGCCCGAGATGGATGACGGCCCCATCATCGCCCAGGCCGCCGTGCCGGTGCTGATCGACGACGACGAGCCGACGCTGTCGGCCCGCGTGCTCAAGGCCGAACACCGGCTCTATCCGCTCGCCCTCAGGCTGTTCGCCGAAGGCAAGGTGCGCATGGAAGGCAGCCGCACGGCCTATTCCGGCTTCGCCGACAGCATCGGCACCGACGAGATCGCCGCCCCTAATCCGGCGCGCGACGAGATCGATCTCGAGCAGCTCGCCCGCATCACGCCCTGAGCCGAAAGACCTGCATGGCAATAATCAGGCACCTGCTTCTGCTGCGCCATGCCAAGTCGAGCTGGGACGATGCGGCGCTCGCCGATTTCGACCGGCCGCTTTCGCCGCGCGGCCTCGAGGCTGCGCCGCGCATGGGCGCTGAAATCGCCAGGCGCGGCTGGCTGCCCGAGCTGGTCTATATCTCGCCTGCCATGCGCACGCGCCAGACCTGGCAGCTGGCTTCGGCACTCTGGCCGGCGCCGCTGCCCGCGGCCGCGCTGCACGACAGCATCTATGGCGCCCTGGCAAACGACCTGTTCGCGCTCACCAGGGCCGCGCCCGACGAGACCGGTGCGTTGCTGGTCATCGGCCACAATCCGGGGCTTGAGATCTTCGCCGCCCAGCTGGCCGGCCCCGCTTCGAGCAGCGATGCGGTCCAGTCGCTGGAAGAGAAATTCCCCAGCGGCGCGCTGGCCCGCTTCGAGTTCGAAGGCGCCTGGAACGAGCTACGCCCCGGCATGGCGCGCCTGACCCATTGCCTCAGGCCAAGAGAGCTGGCCTGAGGCGCAGCCGCTTGGCCGGCGCTGCTCGCGGCGGCATGCGACCATCGCGCCAGGTCGTGAACCTAAAGAATGCTGGGTGATCGAGACGGCTGGAAAGCAATCATCCGACTGTCTACGATCTGGCAATGCCGCACGCCCGAAAACTCATTCTTCACGTTCCGCTATCCGATGAAGCCTTGCTTGCTGGCTTTGTCGAGCAATGTCTGAATGATGGTGTGGCGCTCGTGGCCGTAGTCGGACCGGGTTGCGCGAGGGTCGAAGACATTATCGACGAGATCGTGCTCGCTGACGGAAGCGACGGGACACGCTTTCTATGCACCTCTTCTCATCCGGATGAATCATTCGAGGATGTGTTGAACTTGGTAACGACATGGGAGTTCGAGCGCGGCGATCCGGTCGAAGAGGTCAGGCTGTAAAAGTCGCCCACATCGCAATTTTCCCAGGCAAGCTGCCGGCCGCATTCGACCATCCCGCAACGATATCCGCCTGCCACGCCCCTGCCCGGTCGTGTCCTTTCCGGCCGCCGGTCGAAGCCCGTCAACCCGCCGGCTGTGATTTTTCAGACAGCGACAAAATAATAATTGCATATGCAACTACTAATGCCTATGTTGGCGTCATGTTCGACCGTTGCATCTACTTCAACACCACAGCCCTTGCGCGCCAGCTCGACCGCGTCTGGACGGCGGCGTTTGCGCCGTTCGACCTGACGCCGCCGCAAGGCTTCATGCTGCGCGCGGTGCTGGCACGGCCGGGCCTGCTGCAAAGCGAGCTCGCCAATGAGCTGAAGATCGCGCGGGCCACGACGACGCGCGGCCTCGACGGGCTGGAGGCCAAGGGGCTTATCGTCAGGACCAAATCGAGCGGCGACAAGCGCGAATCCCTGATCACGCCGACAGCGGCGGCGCTCGACATCAAGGATGCGCTGAACGCCGCCAGCGCTGCGGTCACCCAACGCCTGTCAGGCCTTTTCGGCGCCGAGGTCTTTGCCGGTTTCGTCGACCAGGCCAAGGCGATCGCCGCAAAGCTGGAATGAGCCGGTCATGACAACTGAGCAGTCATAATAGTTGCATATCTAACCACTGGAGAATGACAATGCCTATCCTCACCGTCAAGATATCAGCCCAGCGCAGCGACACGCTGACCGACCAGGTCGCCGCGATGCTGGCCGAACACACCAGCACCATCCTCGGCAAGAAGCCCGAAGTGACGGCCATCGCCATCAGCTACATCGACCCGCGCGACTGGATCATCGCCGGCAAGTCGTTGCAGAGCCACGGCAAGTCGAGCTTTGCGCTTGAGATCAAGGTCACCGACGAGACCAACACCAAGGACGAGAAGAAGCGCTACATCGCGGCGGTGTTCGCAGGCTTTAGCGCAATTCTCGGCGACATCCACGAAGAGAGCTACATCCACGTGCACGACGTGCGCGCAGCCTCTTATGGTTATGGCGGCAAGACCCAGGAGTTCCGTTACCAGCACCCCTGATGGCCTAATCCGTGATGGCGCCATAACGCACGGCGCCATTTCAGGCCTTGGGGCGCGCGCCTGTCCTGGGATGTGCGTCTTGGGGGCGTGCGTCTTGGGGCGCCTGTCTTCCGGGCGCGTCTTCTGGCCGCGTCTTGGGGGCGCCCACGTCTTGCCGGGACAGGCGCGCCGGCCGCCTAGCGGAACTTGCGCGTGAGCAGAGACACCAGCCTGGGCGCCGCCATGATCAGCACCGCGCCGACCAGCCAGACCACAACCACCAGCGGCTTGAGCACGGCACTGAGGAGCGCGAAAAATCCGCCGAGCATGCCCGACGTTTCGGCGCTGCCGACCACACCGACGACTTCCGAGCCGATGCCGGTCGCAGCCGCGGCATCCCGACCGGTCTGCACCAGGGCGCCGGCATTGCTCGACGTCCAGGCCAGCACGCCGTCGACGAGGCTGTAGCCGCCCCAGGCCAGCAGCGTCCACACCACCAGCACGACCAGCGCTGCCGTGCTGCCGAAGCCGGGCATTCGCGAGCGGGGCGCTGCTTTCACCGCCGCCGCGCGCCCGTCGCGCCCGAAGCCCCCCGACACATTGCCCGCCGTCCTGTGCCCGTCGGAACTCGCGGCGCCGCGATGGCCGCCGGAGGCCTTGTCGCCAAACCTCTTGCCGACCTCGCCAAGAACGGCGCCGAGCAGGCCATCCCGGCCGCCCCTGTTACGGTCCTTGCCGCTGTATTTGTTCCTGAAGTCGCCCATCGATGCTCTCCGCTACAGTTGCGCACCGAAGACTCATCGGGCCGGCCAGACATAGGCACTCCGGCTGTTAGAGATAATGGGACAGATTGCTGACATGTTGACGCAGGCACTGTCAGTGGATGCGCTCCAGCGGCGCGCAGCTGACCCGCTCCATCTGCAATGTGGTGTGGTGCAGGTCAAACTTTTCCTGCAGCCGCACCTCCACCGCCCGGCGCACCGTCTCGGCATCGGCGCCCTCCTCCAGCACGACATGCGCGGTCAGCGACGCCTTGCTCTGGGTGATCGCCCACAGATGCAGATCGTGCACCGAGGCCACGCCAGGCACGGTTGATATCGCCAGCTCGACCTCTGCCAGCTCCATGCCAGGCGGCACGCCTTCGAGCAGGATGTTGATGCACTCCTTGAGCAGCACCCAGGTGCGCGGGAAGACCATGAAGCCGATGCCGACGGCAACGACGGAATCGACCCATGACCAGCCGGTCAGCCAGATCAGGGCAGCACCGGCGATCACGCCGATCGAACCGAGCATGTCGGCCCAGACCTCGAGATAGGCGCCCTTGACGTTGAGGCTGCCGTCCTTGTGGCCGGCCAACAGCCGCATCGACGTCCAATTGACCAGAAGCCCGATGACGGCGATGCCGAGCATGCCGAGCGAGGCGATGTCCTGCGGCTTGAACAGCCTGACATAGGCCTCGTAGAGAATGTAGAAGGCGACGGCGAGCAGAAGCAGCGCGTTGAAGGCCGCAGCCAGGATCTCGAAGCGGGCATAACCATAGGTGCGCAACAGGTCGGCCGGGCGGCGGCCGACCTTGATCGCCACCAGCGCGATCGCCAGCGCCATGGCGTCGGTCAGCATGTGCGTGGCGTCGGAGATCAGCGCCAGGCTGCCGGTGACGAAACCGCCGATCACCTCGGCCACCATGAAGGCGCTGGTCAGGCCCAAGGCCATCCACAGCCGCGACACCGGCGTGTTCTTCATGTCGCCGTGATCATGGTCGCCGCTCATCAAGGCCTCCCCTCGGGATTTGCTTGTCACAAGCTAAAGCAATTGCGGGACCAGTGTGAAGCGCCTCTACGCGGGGAATTTTGCAAAAACAAGGAGATAGGTCGAGTTTCGTCTCAGTCTCGCCCCAACCATGCCGCGATCGGCGGCGTCCTCCGTAGATCGATCGCGATCGGCAGCGACACCTAGCCTGCCGGCTGGCCATCCTTTTCGAGCAGGAAGTCGATCACCGCGCGCACCGCCGGCAGCTGTCCACGCTTGTGCGGTGTCAGGATCGTCGTGGTGACGCGGCCTGCGGTCCAGTCGGGCAGCACCCGCACCAGCCTGCCTTGCGCCACTGAACTGGCCGAGATCAGCTCGGGCAGGCAGACGATGCCGAGGCCGGATTCGGCGGCCATCAGCAAAGGCACTGACTCGTCGGCATAGAAGCGCTGCCGCGGCGCCATTTCGACGAGGCGGCCTTGGCCATTGCGCAACTGCCAGCTCTTGGCCGTCATCGAGCTCATCAGTCCGTCATGAGAGGAGAGCGCCTCCGGCGTTTCAGGCGCGCCATGACAGGTGAGATAGGACGGTGCCGCCACCAGCGTGATCGCATCCTCACTCATCCGCCTTTGCACGAGGTCGGAATCGGGCAGCGGCGCGAAATGGCTGCGCAGCGCGATGTCGAAGCCGTCCTGCACCAGATCGACGAAACGGTCGGTGACATGCAGTTGGATCAAAAGCTTGGGATAGCGGCGCGCCAGTACGGGCAATCGATGCGCCAGCCGGAACTGCGCATTGGGCACCGAGGTGGTGATGCGCACGATGCCGCTCGGCTCGGCCAGCCGCCGCTGCACCACCGCCTCCACCGCCTCGGCCTCGATGACCGCCGCACGCGCATGGTCATAGACGTCGCGGCCGACGTCGGTCAGCGTGAAGCTGCGCGAGCTGCGGTGGATCAGCAGAGCGCCGAGCGACGCTTCCAGTGCTGCGACCCGCTTGCTGACAGTCGATTTGGGGCAGCCGAGCCGACGCGCCGCGGCGGCAAAACCGCCATGGTCGACCGCCTGGGCGAAGAAATGGAGATCGTTGAGGTTCAGCATCAAAGTCTACGTTTGTGGACATTTGGTTTCAATTTGCCCGACTACAGGATCAAAGTCCACATCGATACATCGGGGTCATCAACAATGGAGAGCTGACATGACAACCACCCCGATCCTCACCTCCGGCTTCCCGCTCGGATCGTCGGCCGGCCTCGTCGCCGCCTTCGAATGGCTCGGCCAGCCCTACCGGCTGACCCGCGTCGACATGCTGGGCGAGATGCGCAGCGAGGCCTACAAGCGCCTCAACGGCCGGGTCGAAACGCCGGTGCTGGTCACATCAGACGGCCGCGTTTTGACCGAAACCATGGCGATCGCCTTGTGGCTCGAAGCACGCGACCCCGAGCGCCGCATCAGCTTCGTGCCTGATACGCCGGAGGCCGACAGGATGCACCAGATGATCGCCTTCCTGAACACCGCCTTCACCGGCGCCTTCGGCCCGCTCTGGGTGGCGCTCGAAGCGGAAGACGCCACGGAAGCCGAGCGCGAGACGCTGCGCAAGTTCGGCCGCGACTTCGTCGCCACCCGCCACGCCCAGCTCGAAGCGATGATCGGCGACAGCGCCTATCTGCTCGGCGACCGCCCGACGCTGGCGGATGCGGTGTTTTCAGGCGTCGCGCGCTGGACCGATTTCCACAAGGCGGTGAACCTGGCCGACTACCCGCGCATCCTGGCGCTGCGCAACCGCATCGAGGCCGACCCGGCGTTCCGCTTCGCGGTGGCGATCGAGGACGGCGACGTCACGGCCAAGGGCAGCGGCGCGATGAAGGGGCTGGTGCCGCTCGCCCAGGTGCTGCGCGACACCGCTGCCGCGCAGGCCGCCTGAGCGGTCAAAACAAGCGGTCATAACAATGGGCTGCGCGCCGTCATGGCGCGCAGCCCTTTTTCTTTGCTGGTGGAAAGAAGACTTTCGAGCGGCGCGATGACGAGAAACGTCGGCGC
Organism: Aminobacter aminovorans; assembly: GCF_900445235.1. Lineage (NCBI taxonomy): Bacteria > Pseudomonadati > Pseudomonadota > Alphaproteobacteria > Hyphomicrobiales > Phyllobacteriaceae > Aminobacter > Aminobacter aminovorans. The sequence goes on from NZ_UFSM01000001.1 coordinate 4,149,751, forward strand.
GGAGCAATCAGCGACTGGGCCGATAGTACCCATTTGAATTCGCAATTTTTTGAAGCCGGTGAACGATGCGAGACTCCTGATCGGGACCTATCCACCAACCCGAGCAGAGAGGAGTCCATGGCTTACATCAAGAACATCTGGTACGCGGCGGCATGGTCGAGCGAGATTGCGCGAGACCTCTTCCCCCGAACCATCGCCAACGAAAAGATCGTCTTCTATCGCACCGAGTCAGGTGAGATCGCGGCCATCGAGGACCGGTGCCCGCATCGTTTTGTGCCCCTGCATCTCGGCAAGCTGAAGGGAGATATTGTCGAATGTGCTTACCACGGCCTCTGTTTTGACGCCTCCGGGGCCTGCACCCTCAATCCCCACGGAGACGGCAAGATCCCGCGGGCGGCGCGGGTAAAAGCCTACAAGGTGGTCGAAAAACACAGCATCGCATGGATCTGGCTCGGCGACCCCGAGAGCGCCGACGCAGATCTCATCGCCGATTTTAGTGTGCTGACCGACCCCAGGTTTCAGACCGTCAGCAGCTACCTGCATGTCGCGGCCAACTATCAGCTCATTTCCGACAATCTGCTCGACCTCAGTCACGGCCAGTACATCCACCCGATGTTCGCCAACGCCGAGGGCCCACCACGCTTCGAACCTGAGAAAGACCCGACGGGCCATGAGGTCTGGGCACGCTTCTCGCGTCCCAATCAGTACCCCAACAAGTATTTCCAGATGCTTGGCTATCCGAAGGACCAGCGTGGCGACCACCGGAACTACATGCGATGGTCCGCACCGTCGCTGCTTCTTCTCGACGTCGGCATGACAGGTGTCGGTCGCCCCGTGGAAGAAGGCCTGTCGATCCCCACGTCGCATCTGCTCACCCCTGAAACCGACACCACCACCCACTATTTCTGGGCGATGTCGCGCGATTTCAGGCAGGCTGATGCAGCCCTCAGCGATGAACTGCTTCGGGTGGGCGTTGCCGTCTTCGACGACGAGGACAAACCCGTCATCGAAGCACAGCAGCGCATGATCGAGACGAGCGAGCTTATGTCGCTCAACCCGGTCCTCCTGCAAACCGACGGGCCTGCCGTGCGCGCGAGACGCGTCATCGAGGCAGGGCTGAAGGCCGAACTGGCGAACTAAAACGCCTTTTTCCAGACGACGGCGGCACCATGGCATTGTTGCCGGTGCCGCTTGCCGTTTGTGGTCCATTTCCGGGGGATACGCTATGCTGCCACCTGTTTCGGCTTCCCTGGGGCAGACCTTGCGTTTCAGACACCTGGATATGAACCTGCTGGTCGCGCTCGATGCGATCCTGACACATCAGAACATCACCCGCGCCTCGGAACGACTTTGCCTGAGCCAGTCGGCAACCAGCGGCATTCTCTCGCGGCTGCGTGAACATTTCGAAGACGAGCTGGTGGTCAGGACGGGTCGCCAGATGACGCTGACGCCACTTGCCGAAGAGCTTGTCGTGCCTTTGCGCGCGATACTGTCCGACACCGAGCGCCTGCTGTCGATGAGAAGCGCTTTCGACCCGTCCACGTCAGACCGGCAGTTCACCATTGCATGCTCTGATTATGTCTGGGCGACATTGATCCTGGACATCATTTCCGCTCTCCGCGACAACGCTCCGTCAGTGAACATGTTCTACAGCGGACCAAGTACCCGCTTCTTCAAGACCGACATCGACCTGTTGATCGTGCCGGACCGGTTCATGCTAGAGGACTGCCTTTTCGAGCCCCTGCCGCCGAACTCCTATGCGTGCATCGTCTGGCAGGACAACAGACATGTCGGAACGTCGATAACACTCGACGCGTTTCTCGAAGCCCGTCATGCCCAGGCTTTCAGCGAACGAACAACATTCATCGAGTCCTGGTTCATCAAGCAATTTGGCCGCGCTCCGCAGCCCGGGATTACCGCACCAAGTTTCACATTGCTGCCCGATGCGCTGGTCGGAACGGATTTCATTGCCCTTGTCCCTAGAGATCTTGCAGCACGCGCATCTTCCTACCTTCCGATCAGAACGGTGAACGTGCCTTTCGAATTGCCTGTTATGACCGACGTGCTGCAATGGCGCCGTTCGCATGATCGCGACCCCGGCCTGCAATGGCTGCGCGATCAGATCGTCAGGGTTGCGACGGAACGATACGCAGCGCAGCACTGATCTATCGACCGTGTCGATATGTGACCTCCAAAATCCCAATTTCCGCATTCCCCGGGCCAAGCCTACTGTTTTCCTGTCGAGCGAACCCATCGCTGCCGGGATGACTCAGGTTTGGAACAGTTCTGATGACAATCGAGAAAACGGCGCGTTTTCCTGCCCTGATCCGCAGCAGGACGGTGATCGCCAGAGATATCGTCTGCCTGGAAATTGCACCCGCAACCGGCAACGCGTTTCTACCCTTCACGGCAGGAGCGCATGTCGATGTGTTCGTCGGCGACGGTCTTGTGCGGCAATATTCCATTTCCAATGATCCTGCCGACAGTTCCTGTTACCGCCTCGCCATTCAGAAAGAAGCGCAGTCGCGTGGCGGCTCCAGAGCCATCCATGATCGCTTCAAGGCCGGCGACATCATCCAGATCGGCGTTCCCAGAAACAATTTTCAGCTGGCCGACGACGACACCCGGGTGGTCCTGGTTGCCGGTGGAATAGGGATCACGCCAATCCTGAGCATGGCCTACAGGCTGGCTGCAAAGGGCACCCGTTTTTCACTTCATCTTTGCGCGCGCTCGATCGAAAGAGCCGCCTTCCTGGAAGAGATCGCCTCGAGCCCGTTCGGGTCGAGCCTGCATTTGCATCTCGACGACGCCGGACCTGACCAAAGGTTCAATCCCGAAGACGCCTTCTCATCGGCCACACCGACAACGGCTGTGTATGTTTGCGGACCACGCGGTTTCATGGACTTCGTGACCTCGGCCGCGCAGCGCATGGGGGTTCGACCGGAGCGTATCCACACCGAAAGTTTCGGTGCGGCCGTCGTTCACGGCGAAGACGAATTTGAAGTCGTTGCGGCGCGCAGCGGCAAGGTTCTGCGCGTCAGGCACGACAAATCCATCGCCGAAACGCTCGAGGAAGCCGGCTTGCGCCCGCTCCTGTCCTGCGAGCAGGGAATTTGCGGCACCTGTCTGACGCGGGTGATCAGCGGCGAGGTCGACCACCGCGATAGTTTTCAGACCCAGCTGGAAAAGAGCAGCGGCAGCCGCATTGCGATTTGTTGCTCGCGCGCACGATCCAGACAACTGGTTCTCGATATCTGACAAGCTGGAGATTTGCATGAAAACCCGCGCCGCAGTCGCCGTTGGAGCTGGAAAGCCGCTCGAGATCATGGAGGTCGACCTCGAGGGGCCGCGCGAGGGCGAGGTGCTTGTCGAGATCAAGGCGACCGGCATCTGCCACACCGACGAGTTCACTTTGTCGGGTGCCGACCCCGAAGGCATCTTCCCGGCCATTCTGGGCCATGAGGGTGCCGGTGTCGTCGTCGACGTCGGCAAGGGTGTGACCTCGCTCAAGAAGGGCGACCACGTCATTCCGCTCTATACGCCGGAATGCCGCTCATGCCCGTCATGTTTGTCGCGGAAAACCAATCTGTGCACCGCGATCCGCGCGACGCAGGGCCAAGGCCTGATGCCTGATGGTTCGAGCCGCTTCTCGATCGGCAAGGACAAGATTTTCCATTACATGGGCTGCTCGACATTCTCGAACTTCACCGTGCTGCCCGAGATCGCGCTGGCCAAGGTCAACCCGGACGCCCCGTTCGACAAGATCTGCTACATCGGCTGCGGCGTGACGACCGGCATCGGTGCGGTCATCAACACCGCCAAAGTCGAGATCGGTTCGACGGCCATCGTCTTCGGCCTCGGCGGCATCGGCCTCAATGTGCTGCAGGGTCTGCGCCTAGCCGGTACCGACATGATCATCGGCGTCGACATCAACAATGACCGCAAGGCCTGGGGCGAAAAGTTCGGCATGACGCATTTCGTCAATCCGAAGGAGGTCGAGGGCGACATCGTTCCTTATCTCGTCAACATGACCAAGCGTGGTGCCGACCAGATCGGCGGCGCCGACTACACCTTCGACTGCACCGGCAACGTCAAGGTGATGCGCCAGGCGCTGGAAGCCAGCCATCGCGGCTGGGGCGAGTCGATCGTCATCGGCGTCGCCGGCGCCGGCCAGGAGATCGCGACGCGGCCGTTCCAGCTGGTCACCGGCCGGAGCTGGAAAGGCACCGCCTTTGGCGGCGCACGCGGCCGCACCGACGTGCCGAAGATCGTCGACTGGTACATGGCGGGCAAGATCCAGATCGACCCGATGATCACCCACACGCTCAAGCTCGAAGACATCAACAAGGGTTTCGACCTGATGCATGCAGGCGAAAGCATCCGCAGCGTGGTCGTCTACTAGCGTCCCCTTGCGAGGGGTGCGCATCGCGAACAGTCATCAACAGGGAGGAACGACATGGCTTCAGTTTCGATACATCCGGCGCTCGACGGCGGGGTCAAACCCGGCAGTGCCGCCTTCACCGGCGGCACGCTGGCCTGCGCCTGCGCCGACAGGCCGGTCAAGGTGGCGATCAAGGGCCAGGTTGCCCACAACCACGCCTGCGGCTGCACCAAATGCTGGAAGCCGGAGGGGGCGAAGTTTTCGGTCGTGGCGGTCACCGCGCATGAGAACGTGACGGTGCTGGAAAATGGGGACAAGCTCGCTGTCGTCGATCCGACGGCGTTGATCCAGCGCCACGCCTGCAAGGCCTGCGGTGTGCACATGTATGGCCCGGTCGAGCGCGACCATGCCTTCAAGGGCCTCGACTTCATCCATCCCGAGCGCTTCCAGGAAGCGGGCTGGGCCGAGCCGGGCTTTGCCGCATTCGTCTCGTCGATCATCGAGGCGGGCGTCGACCCGTCCGAAATGGACAGCGTGCGCGGCCGGCTCAGGGAACTCGGGCTCGAACCCTATGACTGCCTGTCGCCCGGCCTGATGGACTATGTCGCCAACTGGGTTGCCAAGCGCACAGGGACAGCAGCGCGCTAGCCGCACACGTCTTCGAACAAAAACGGGAGGAACATTAATGCGCATAGCCAACACAATAGCCATCGCGCTGGTAGCCGTCGCAGCAGCGGTGACGTCGAGCCAGGCCTGGGCGAACGACGCCGTCAAAGTGCGCTTCAGTTGGAAGCTGAAGGGCGAATATGCCTTCTTCTATCTGGGCAGGGACAAGGGGATCTATTCATCCCACAAGGTCGATGTCGAACTGGGAGAAGGCGCCGGCGCCCAGGCAGCACTCGGGTCGCTGGTGCAGGGCAACGAGGACGTCGTCATCGTGCCGGCAATTTTTGCCATATCGGCGATCCAGAAAGGCATGCCGGTCAAGATCGCCGCGCTCTATCAGCCGAAAACCCCGTTCGCGTTCATTTCTCATCCTGACCGCCCCGTCACCGAGCCGAAGCAGATGGAGGGCAGATCTCTCGCAGTATCGACCGGAGATACTGCGACGGCGTATCTCGACGTCCTCTGCAAAAAGAACGGCATAGACTGCAGCAAGATCTCGAAGGTTCAGATCGACCCGCAGATCAAGGTCCCGCAGTTCCTCCAGAACAAGATCGACATGATCACGGTCTACACCAATGTCGACCTTCCGCTCATCGAAGAGCGAAGCGGGATCAAGTTCGCGGTTCTGGACCTTCCCAAATATGGATTGTCGGTGCCGGGTCTGGCGGCCGTGGTCAGCGACGACGGCCTGGCCAAAAACCAGGACATCCTGACGCGGTTCTTCTCCGCCACGAGCGAGGCCATCGACCTCATGCGCAAAGACCCAGCGTCTGCCGCCAGCGCGTTGCGGTCGGCCTGGAGTGCTGCTCCATCCGAAGAGCTGATCCGGCAGTCGGTCGTTGCCACATCGCTCAGTCTTCAGGCACCCGAAGGCCATATCAACGGCTGGATCGAAGAGAATGTCATATCGGATGCTCAGGACCTGGTGATGTCGACCGAGGACAGCGCAACCAGGAAAGAGCCTTCGCAGTACTACACCAACGCGTTGCTGCAAGACCGCTGAAGAGCCCTGCCCCCGCCGGTGAAAACCGGCGGGGCATTCCTGGCAAGTGTGTCGGGGCGTCGGACATGACCACGGCGCCGGACGCATGCGCCGCCGACAATACAGCGGCCGTTGGCCGGGCCGTCGGCAAACCCGCCGCCCGGAGCACTTGCAGCGTCTGAAAGCGATGCTTCGAAGTTGGATGCAACAACCTTCGAACTTGATACGCTGCTCAACCGCTTCGTCGATGGCGACGACACGGTGGCGGCGAACCGAATTGAGGTGCTGCTTTCTGACCTGTTTCCCGGTGATGAGACGAGCGCGTTGGCGATCTCGCGCAATACCGGCCGGGCGGAGGCGAATGTCTCGTCGATGCAGAAGAAATGCGCGCCCGCCTCGGCCGCCTGCGCAGCTATCTCACGCTGCCGAGCTAGTGAAGATGACCGGTATGGAGTGGTTTTCTGCCCGGCTGCTTTTGGCGAGCAAATGATGTAAGCGGACGCTGGATTCAGCCCGGCACGGAAATCGGCAATCATGCCTGGCGGTGAGGACCTGCGGTAACCCTGCTTCTTAATTATCGTGATCGTAGCGCACATTTTTCGTATGTATGTATAAGTCGCCGGAGCTGAAATTCGTGATGTTGTTAGATGCCTCCGAGCCCACACGCGTTCTCCTTGAATCAAATCGATCTGAATCTGCTTCGTACGTTCGACGCATTGATGCAGGAGCGCAGTGTCACAAAGGCGGCGGAACTGCTTGGTCGGACGCAGTCGGCCACAAGCCATTCACTTTCCAGGTTGCGGCATATCTTCAAGGACGAATTGTTTTCTCGCGATTCAGGGGTGATGGAGCCGACGCCTCGGGCGAAAGAACTGGCTGCTGTTCTCACTCGCGCGCTGTCTGACATTCGTCAGGTCGTCGAAAGGCATTTGAATTTCGAGCCGGCAAGCACATTCAGAAACTTCAGGATCGGCCTCTCGGATTCCTCGGCCGTTACGATCCTTCCGAGCCTCATCCAGAACTTCTCGGCTCAGGCGCCAAATGCAACACTCAACGTCTTGCACACCAGAGAGGCTGAAGTCCTCGACTTGTTGAAATCCAAGCAAATCGAATGCGCGGTGCTCGGCAACTTTTCGCTCAAGAGTGACCAGATTACAGTCGTGCAACTATCGACGCACAAGATGGTCTGTGCCGGCTGGAAAGGAAATGGCCTGCTGGATGATTTCACCCAAGAGCGCTACTTGTCTTCGCCTCATCTTCAGATCTCTGCAGACGGCAAGGCGGATGGCGTTGCCGATATCGTCCTGAGAGGCCTTGGCCTCAAACGGAAGGTTGTCGCCACCATTCCGCACTATCTCGTAGCGCCTTGGATCATCAAGGACACGCCTCTCATAACGGTTTTTGGCGACAACTTCATTTTCGCGGTCTCCGAAGAAACCGAGACCAAGATCGTTCCGGCCCCGTTCCCTCTCCCGGACGTTCGGGTCTCCATGATTTACGAACGTGGTTTGGAGGCCGATGCGGGACATGCCTGGCTGCGAAGCCTGATCATCGCCACGACAGAGGTTCAGCGGGCATTGAAAGAAGCGGCGTATGGACGCCTAAACATCTCCGGCGGCCGTCAATCTTAACAATAGGCGTGCGCCAGGCGTTGGCCCCTGATGGGCTGTTTCACGACGGCACTATGCATGGCATGCATAGTCTTATGTTGCATTATCAATTTCACCGATCATGCAGGCGACTGCTATCCGTAGGCCACGGTTCAAACAGGGAGGAACCAATGAAGCGTAGCCTTACAACGAGTGGCGTGGTTCTTGCGCTCTCGGCATTTTCGACCATCAGCAGCTTTGCTGCCGACATTCCCGTAACGGATGCCGTCAAGACCAGTGGCAAGCTCACAATCGCCAGTTCGCTCGCCTACGCCCCCTTCGAGTTCACTGACGCCTCCGGAAAGCCGGCTGGCCTGGACATTGAGATGGCTCAGGCCGCTGCCGGCCTGATGGGGGTGAAGCTGGAAGTCGTCACAATTCCCTTCGCCTCGCAGATTCCGGCTCTCGCATCGGGGCGCGCAACGATGGCCTGGACCACCTTCACGGTGCTGCCTGAGCGTTTGAAGCAGGTGGACTTCATCTCCTTCATGGAAACCGGCTCCGTGGCAACGGTGAAGCCGGAGGACAAGGACAAATTCACAAAGAAGCTTGACCTTTGCGGGCACGCTGTCGCGGTTCAGACCGGCACTTCCGGCGATATCGCTGCCGACAGGATCTCGGCCGATTGCAAGGCCGCCAACCTGCCGGAGATCAACAAACAGATCTATCCGGAGCCAAAGGACAGCATCGCAGCGGTACTGTCAGGTCGCGCCGAGGCATGGTTGGATGACTCGACGGCCACAGGCTATTTTGAGAAAACGAGCAAGGGGCAGCTCGTCGTCACCGGCGACAGCTACTATCCGTCACCGCTTGGGATCGCGGTCCCGAAGGGAGACAAGGCTACGGCAGCCATGGTGGATGCCGTCCTCAAGGAATTGATGGCGAACGGCACCTACAAAAAGCTGCTCGACAGTTACAACATGGGCAAGTCGTCCCTGGACGCGCCGGTCATCTATACCGACGTCTCTCAACTGAACCACTAACCGCCATATCTCATCCGAGATCGACTGAACGCCCGGTGGCCTCGACCGCCGGGCGGGGAGAGCTGTGCGACACCCATGAAAAACGATCAAAACTCTGCGGAAATTGCCAAGCTTAAAGTGGTTCCGCTGCCCCACCCGTTCCGCCTCGCGGCGATCATTCTTGTACTGTCGCTTCTCGCGCTGGCAGTTCGTAGCGCGGCAATGAACCCCAAGCTGCAATGGCCCATCGCCGGAAGCTATCTCTTCAATCCGCTGATCATGAATGGTCTCCTGGTGACCCTCATCGTGACCACTCTGGTGATGGTGATCGCCGTTGTCCTGGGCACGATTGCGGCACTTATGATCTTGTCGCCGAGCCGGCTGCTTTCAACGCCGGCAAAAGTGTTCGTCTGGTTCTTCCGGGGAACGCCGGCGCTGGTCCAGCTCATACTCTGGTACAATCTGGCGCTGATCGTTCCGCGCTTCGAGCTTTGGCTGCCTGGTCTTGGCACCATTTTTTCAATTTCGACCAACGACGTCATGACGCCTCTGGTCGCGGCCGTCGTCGGCCTTTCGCTCCATGAATCCGGCTACATGGCGGAAATCATCCGCAACGGCCTGCAGTCAGTCAACCAAGGCCAGCGGGAAGCGGCTCTGTGCCTCGGGATGAAGCCGAGCCTGTTGATGCGCCGCATCATCATCCCCCAAGCCATGCGAGTAATCATCCCTCCATCCGGCAACGAGACGATCAACCTGCTCAAGACCACTTCGCTGGTCAGCGTCGTTGCGGTGGGTGACCTGCTTTATTCGGCGCAATCCATCTACGCCCGTACGTTCGAGACCATACCGCTGTTGCTGGTTGTAACCTTTTGGTACCTCGTTGTCGTGGCGATCATGTCGATCGGCCAGTTTTACCTGGAACGCTATTTCTCTCGGGACAATGCCACCCGGCAAGGCAAGGGCATGCTGAAAGCAACATTCAGCAATGCCTTCTCCGTTCGCAGGAGGGTCACACAATGACTGTTTCAAGGACACATCATGGCCGCTTTGGTATCGACCAGAATGTCATGGTCTATGCCGAAGGCGTCCGAAAATCCTTCGGTTCCCTCGAAGTGCTTAAAGACGTCAGCCTGAGCGTCCCGACAGGCAGCGTCGCCTGCATCATCGGGCCTTCGGGTTCGGGCAAGAGCACGTTCTTGCGATGCATCAACCATCTGGAGAAGATCGATGGCGGCCTGCTCCTCGTGGATGGGGACTTCATAGGGTACGAGCTCAGGCAAGACCGGCTCCATGAACTGCCAGACAGCGCAATCTGCCGCCGTCGTGCCGAGGTCGGCATGGTGTTCCAGCAGTTCAACCTGTTCGGCCATCTGACCGTCCTGCAGAACGTTATCGAGGCACCAGTCCATGTCCGGGGTGAATCGGTCAAATCTGCCACGGAGCGGGCGGTCCATCTCCTTGGCAAGGTTGGTCTGGCCGAGAAGTGTGACGCTTATCCACGACAGCTCTCTGGTGGGCAGCAACAACGCGTGGCGATAGCTCGGGCGCTTGCCATGCGGCCCAAGGTCATTCTCTTCGACGAGCCGACTTCGGCGCTCGATCCCGAACTCGTTGGGGAGGTTCTTGCCGTCATGAAGGATTTGGCGCGGGACGGCATGACCATGGTGGTGGTTACCCACGAAATCGGCTTCGCGTCAGAAGTCGCTGACCAACTCGTTTTCATGGACGGTGGCGTGGTTGTCGAGCGTGGCGTTGCAAAAGAAATGATTGCAAATCCGCAATCACAACGCCTCCGCGAGTTCCTGGCGCGCGTCAAGTAGTCCGCTTCCATAAACCAGATGTCGACCCCGTGAAACCACGGGGCAAGGAGACCCCATGTCCGCAAAAACTGCTCGGTCTGCATCCGAGCAATCGCTCCATGACTTCAGCAAGGCGATAGATCGGTCAGCTCTCAGCACCCTCAAGTGGGAGATGGAAATCGACCGACTGGGCGACAAAGACCTTTTCTCGTTTGGAACCGCTGATCTGGATTTCCGGTCGCCACCGGCCGTCGTCGAAGCGCTGCATCGTGCGGTCGAAGCCGGCCATTTTGGTTATCCCCTGAGACGACCCAGCTACTACGACGCGGTCACGGGTTATCTGAGCAGACGTTTTGGATGGCAGGTGGAGAAGACGTGGATCGACGCGTGTGTCGCGATTTATCCATCGATGCACTCGATTATCATGGAACTGACCCAGGCCGGCGACGAGATCATCTACCAGCCACCCGTCCACCACGTTTTTGCGGAGATCGTGAAGGCCAACGACCGCGTGCCCGTCGCCAATCAACTGATCAATCGCGACGGCACATACGAGATGGATTTTGCCGGGCTTGAGGCCTGCATTACTGACCGAACAAAGTTGTTGTTGCTCTGCAGCCCGCATAATCCGGTTGGTCGGGTCTGGGCTCGCGACGAGCTGAAGGAGCTGGCACGCATATGCTCCGAACGCGGAGTCATCGTGGTTTCCGACGAGGTCTACAGCGGGATGCTGTATGAGGGAACGGAATTCACACCCTTTGCTGCGGTTTCAGAATGGGCTGCGATGAATTCCTATTGCCTGTTCTCACCAAGCAAGCCCTTCAATCTCACCGGACTGAAGCACTCCATCGTTGTCACCCCGAACCCGGTCCTGCGGGATGCCTTCCGGCGCGGCTTGCTGCGCGCCAATCTACAGTATGGCGGCAGCGCACTTGGATACGCCGCTGCCGAAGTGGCGTTCCGGGATTGTGACGACTGGAGCCACGCGCTGATGCACCATATTGCCGGCAATCACGCATACGTCACGGATTTGATCCGGTCATTCCTGCCCGAGGTCACGGTTCCGGTCGCCGAAGCAGCATATTTCGCCTGGCTGGATCTCTCCAGGCTCAACACGCCGAGGGCTGTCTATGAGCCGCTGATTGAAAGGCAGGCGAAGCTCGTCGTGACCTACGGCGAGCCGATGGGGCCTGGTGGAGAGAACCACATCCGCATCAACCTCGGCACTTCGAGAACGATCCTGGAGGCGGGCATGCGACGGCTGCTCTCCGTACTCGTTCCACTTACCGGACGTTCCTTTGATGAAAGCGCTTGCTGATGGCAAGCACAGCAGAGACGCGTCTCGCAGCCCTCCCTGGGCATTGAATTGCCGGACCTCCGACCGCAGTGGCGACGGCGCATCTCGCCGCCGTTGCCACCTTACCGTTCGATCCAGATTCGCCGCCGGTCCGCTGGTCAGGAGGCACGCAGGCTGCCGACGATCAGCTTGGAGCTGACCGGTGCGGGGCTGAAAGCGGCCTAACCGCTTTCAGCCTGACGAAGCGGCCATTCGGCATCGCAAAGGTCGGTTGCGTAGGACCGACCTTTGCACCCGACCTTTGCGACGCAAACTCCACGGAAAATTCAGCGCGGCTGGTGTGCTCGCAAAACTCAGTGCGACTTCGTTCCGGTTTTCGATGCGATTTGTCAGCGCAGTCTCAGAAGGTACTCCAAGCCCTGCGTGAAGCCACGCGGCGCGACGGTCAGGTGATCCTCGTCGTCCAGGACCGCCGACTTCAAGTGCAGGTTCGGATACTTGCGGCTCTGCAACGCTGCTTCCAAAGCCCGGTTGTCGGCGACCATATCTACCGTCTGGTTGTAGCGCCGGTCGCCTTTGCGCTGCGCTTCATAGGCGCCGACATAAAGATAGACCTTGGCCGGCAGGTCCTTGTTCTGCGTGGCGTAAGCCGTTTCGAGCTTCAAGGTGTGGCGCTTGTCGTACCATAGAGAGGGGCTACCGAGGATATAGCCGCTAAACAGGCCAGGTTCGGTGAACAGTATCTGTGCGCCAAGCAAAGCGCCGTAGGAGTGGCCAAGGAAGAGCGATCTGGCGGGATCGGTCCGATAGCGGGCGGCGATAAATGGTTTCACCTGATCACCCAGATATCGCTGATAGGCCCGTCCCTGCCCATGGATCGCACCGGCTGGTGCGCTCCTCGGACCGTTCGACGTAGGGGTGTAGTCGCGCTGACGGCTGACCTTGCCATCCTCGCCTTTTCCATAAGACAAACCGACAAGAATGAACTCCTCGATCCGGGGTCCTTCGACGTTCAGGCGGCGGCCGATCTGCCGGATGATCGGGAAAGCGTAGTCAGCATCGGTGACGTAAAGCACGGGGTAGCGCCGCTGTGGTTCCTTCGCATAGGACGGCGGCAAGGCGACGAAGACCTGGTAGGCGCGACCGGAAACCGGATCGGGCACATCCCACACTTCGCTATCGATGATCTCGTAGGCGCGCCCCTCTCCCAACTGAGCTTTTGGAGCCGACTGGGCGTATGTGAGCGTCGCACCACCAGGGACGCTGAAGCCGGCGATGACAGCTATCAGCAGGGCATTCAGAAGACAGCGTCGCATGTGAAGTCTCCGCGCGTAGGGATTTTTATGGTGTCGACCACTAATGGCGTACCCGCGCGGCATTAAGACTAAATTTTTATCGAATGGATTCGTACTTAACTAAACGTAAGGGCTGAGATTGATGGTTTCGGCTTTCAGCCAGCCAAGCTGTAATCTGTCCGTAATCTGTCGCAAAAATCCCGAAACCTGCGACAGATATGATTCAGGATGACAGGGACCTACATGGGCCGCTGTGGTCGTCTTCGTCTCCTGTCATCGAACGGACGCAATCGGTCGGCTGCAGAATGGCCGCTTTCATGTTGCGCCGTTCGGTTAACGATGTCTCGACCGGTAAACTGCAAGGCGTCAGCGAAAGATGGCGCAATCTGCCAGACGCTTTCTCGATGTCGGTCAAGCAGCGGCACGAGCCGGCGTATCTGACCGGCCCCGGCGGGGCGACATAGCGTCTGCTCCCCAACAAGCGAGCAGCCAATTCCGCGCCATCGCCCAACCGGCTTCGATGCGGCTGCGGCTGTGGGACGGCCCCTACGCCGCCCTCACCCAGACCTTGTTGTCGTGCACGGCGGCACCGCCATAAGGTGCGGGGGCGTCGGCGCCGGTCAGCACGTTGATGCCTTCGCCGCGCTCATGGTCGGAATTCGGCCAGATGCCTTCGGCGATGACGACGCCGCGCCTGATCTTGTCGAACAGGCGGGCATGCAAAACGACCTCGCCGCGCATGTTGCCGATCTCGACGCGGTCGCCGGTGGTGATCCCGAGGGCTGCGGCGTCCTCGGAATGGATCAGAAGTTCCGGCCGCCCCTCCTTTTCGCGCGACACCGGCGTCTCGGCGAAGGTCGAGTTGAGGAAGTTGCGCGCCGGCGACGTCGCCAGGCGGAACGGGTGCTGTTCGTCCGCCACCTCGATCAGGTCGACATGATCGGGGAATTCGGGCAGCTGCGCGACCGGGCCGAAGATGCCCATGCTGCGCGGCGGCTTGTTGGGTGCGGCACCGCCATTCCATTGCGGCTTGAAGCGGAATTTGCCGTCGGGATGGCCAAAGCCCTTGAGGAAATGGGCGCTGTCGAATTCCGGCTGCATGTCGGCCCATTTCTGGTCCTTGAAGCTGTCGAAATTGCCGAGGCCCTTCTTCTCCAGCATGACGTCGATATGCTGGCGTTCGGTCATGCCGAAGCCCGGCATATCAGACACGCCAAGCCGCTTGCCCAGCTCCTCGATTACATAGTGGTTGGTGCGCGGCCCTTCCGGCGGGTCGATCAGCTTCGGCCCCAGCGTGATGTGCTGGTTGCCGCCGCCCTTGTAGATGTCGTCATGCTCGAGGAACATCGTTGCCGGCAGGACGACGTCGGCGAGCTTGGCCGTATCGGTCATGAACTGCTCGTGCACGGCGGTGAACAGGTCGTCGCGCAGCATGCCCTTGACCACCAGCCGCTGCTCGGGCGCGACATTTGCCGGGTTGGTGTTCTGGATCAGCATCGCGGTCACAGGCGGGCCGCCATACAGCGCGTCCTCGGCATTGGTCAGTACCGGGCCGATGCGCGAATGGTCGAGATAGCGGATGTCGGGGTCGCGGAATTTCGTGCCTTCGAGCAGCTCGCCATTGAGCTTGAAGATGCCAGAATTGGAATGGAAGGCGCCGCCGCCCTCATATTGCCAGGCCCCCGTCACCGCCGGGATCGACAGTGCGGCATGCATGTTGATCGAGCCGTTGCGCTGGCGCGAGAAGCCGTAGCCGAGGCGGAAGAAGGTCTTTTTGGTGGTGCCGACGAGCCGGGCAAAGGCTTCGATCTCCTCGACCGACAGACCGGTGATTGCGGCCGCCCATTCCGGCGTCTTGTCGGCGAGATGCGCTTCCAGCCCCCTGGGGTCGTCGGTGTATTTTTCGAGATAGGCGCGATCGGCCATGCCGTCGCGGAACAGCACATGCATGACGGCGCAGGCGAGCGCGGCGTCGGTGCCGGGCTTCAGCACCAGCCCCATGTCGGCCTGCTTCAGCGTCGCCGTCTCATAGATGTCGATGACGACGATCTTGGCGCCGCGTTCCTTGCGCGCCTTGATCGCATGGGTCATCACATTGACCTGGGTGACCACCGCATTGGTGCCCCAGATGACGACGCAGTCCGACTTGCCGATCTCGCGCGGATCGGTGCCGCGCAGCGCACCTGTGCCCATGACATAGCCGGTCCAGGCCAGATTGGTGCAGATCGAGCCGAAGAAGCCGGAATATTTCTTGGCGTGGCGCAGCCTCTCGATGCCGTCGCGCTGCACCAGCCCCATCGTGCCGGCGTAGAAATAGGGCCAGACGGTCTCCGAGCCGTAACGCTCCTCCGCCGCGATGAATTTTTCGGCGACGAGGTCGAGCGCTGCTTCCCAGCTCGCTTCCTTCCAGTTGCCGTCGCCCTTGGCGCCCGCGCGGACCAGCGGCTTCAGCAGCCGGTCGGGATGGTGGACGCGGTCGGCATAACGGGCGACCTTGGCGCAGATGACGCCTGCCGTATAGCTGTTGGACTTGGCGCCATGCACACGCCCGATGCGCTTGTCGTCGAGCAGCTCGACCTCGAGCGCGCAGGTCGAAGGGCAGTCATGCGGGCAGGCCGAATGGCCGATCCTGATCTTGGCGTGCTGGTTCATGGCGCCCTTTTACCCTGATGTCGGCTTGCCGTGTAGGGCCAGTGCGCCCTCACCCGGCCTCCACTTCGTTCGGCCGACCTCTCCCCGAGGGGAGAGGAGGTTTGCAAAGTTGCCGCTCGCTCTTCTCCCCAACGGGCAGAAGGTGGCCGCGCAGCGGTCGGATGAGGGGGCCGCAGCCGCCTACTCGGCGACGCCTTCCTCATATTCGGCCGACATGGTCAGCCACTTTTCCTCGTTCTGGGCGAGCTGGGCGCCGAGCTGCGAACGCTCCTTGGCCAGCTGCGTCGCCGTCGTCGGGTCCTTTTCATACAGCTTTGGATCGGCGAGCTGGTCCTCGATGCCGTCGATGCGCTTGCGGATGCGGTCCATCAGCGCCTCGGTGGCGCGGATTTCCTTGGCCAGCGGCTCCATCGCGGCGCGCCGCGCCGCGGCCTCGCGGCGCCTGTCGGCCTTCGACGCCTTGTCGGCCTCGCGCTCCTTGCGCCGGTCGCCCGACACGCCGGTTACCAGCGTCTTGTAGTCCTCGAGATCGCCGTCATAAGGATTGACCGCTCCATCCTTGACCAGCCACAGCCGGTCGGCCGTCGCCTCGAGCAGGTGGCGGTCGTGGGAAATCAGGATGACGGCGCCCGGAAACTCGTTGAGCGCCATGATCAACGCCTCGCGGCTGTCGATGTCGAGGTGGTTGGTCGGCTCGTCGAGGATGAACAGGTTCGGCCCGTCAAAGGCCGAAAGACCCATCAGCAGCCGCGCCTTCTCGCCACCGGACAGGTCCTTGGCGGCGGTGTTCATCTTTTCGGTCGGCAGGCCGAACTGGGCGACACGCGCCCTGACCTTCGATTCAGGCGCCTCCGGCATCAGCCGGCGGACATGCTCATAGGCGTTTTCCTCGGGCCGGAGATCGTCGAGCTGGTGCTGGGCGAAGATCGCCACCTTGAGCCCGGGCGCGATCGTCACCGAGCCGGTCTCGGCCTTGAGCCGGCCGGCCAGAAGCTTGGCGAAGGTCGACTTGCCGTTGCCGTTGGCGCCGAGGAGCGCGATGCGGTCGTCGGCGTCGATGCGCAAGGTCATCTTCTTGAGGATCGGCTTGTCGGCCTGGTAGCCGACGCTGACGCGGTCGAGCGCGACGATCGGCGAGGCCACGGTCTTGACCGGCTCGGGGAAGCTGAACGGGCGCACATTGTCTTCGATCAGTGCTGCGATCGGCTTCATCTTCTCCAGCGCCTTGATGCGCGACTGCGCCTGGCGTGCCTTGGACGCCTTGGCGCGGAAGCGGTCGACGAAGGACTGCAGGTGCTTGCGGGCCGCCTCCTGCTTGACGCGGCCCTTTTCCTGCAGCTCGCGCTGCTCGGCGATCTGGCGCTCGAACTGATCGTAGCCGCCGCGCCAGAAGGTCATCTTCTTCTGGTCGAGATGGACGATCGAATTGACGGCGCGGTTGAGCAGGTCGCGGTCGTGGCTGATCAGGAGCACGGTGTGCGGATATTTCGAGACATAGTTCTCGAGCCACAACGTGCCTTCGAGATCGAGATAGTTGGTCGGCTCGTCGAGCAGCAGAAGATCGGGCTCGGAAAACAGCACGGCGGCAAGCGCCACGCGCATGCGCCAGCCGCCGGAGAATGACGACGCCGGCCGCTTCTGCGCCTCGTCGTCGAAACCGAGGCCGGCGAGGATGGTGGCGGCGCGGGACTCGGCCGAATGGGCGTCGATGTCGGCAAGGCGGATGTGGATCTCGGCGATGCGGTGCGGGTCGGTGGCGCTCTGCTCCTCGGCGAGAAGGGCGCTGCGCTCGACATCGGCCTTGAGCACGATGTCGATCAGCGGCTCCTCGGTGCCGGGCGCTTCCTGCGCGACCTGGCCGATACGCGTGTTCTTGGGCAGGCTGATGCTGCCGGTTTCCGAGCTGAAGTCGCCGGTTATCGCCTTGAACAGCGTCGTCTTGCCGGTGCCGTTGCGGCCGACCAGGCCGGCCTTGGTGCCGGCAGGCAGGGTCAGCGACGCGTGGTCGAGAAGCAGGCGTCCGGCAATGCGGAGGGAAAGGTCATTGATGATGAGCATGGCGTGGCGGTTTTGGCCGAGAGTTGCCGATATGGCAAGAGCGCGCCGCGCCATTAGCGCGGACGCATGAGGGAAAGGGCCGCTGCCTGGCGATCAGGCGAAGGCCGGCCTGTGGCTGCGGTGCAGCGCTTCGCCTGCGATCTCGCCTGTCGCATCGATCGCCGCGCCGTCTGACCTTGCAGGCGGCGGCGCGGCGTGGCCGATGGCAAACAGCACGGCACTTCCGGCGGCCAGCATGGCAAACAGCATGAACATGCCCTGCCCGCCAAAGGCGCCCAGCGCCAGGCCGCCAAACAGCGGGCCGATGAAATTGCCGACCGAACTCAGCGAATGCGCGCCGAAATAGGCGCCGCGATTGCCGTCATTGGAGATCCTGTCGACAAGCACATATTCGGCCGGCACGACCAGCACCTCGCCGATGGTGAACAGCACCATGAAGCCGATCAGCATGGCGGCGTCGGTGGAGACGGCAAAGCCGAGTTCGCCGCCGAGGAACAAAAGGCAGCCGAGCACCATCGCCCGCAACGGCCCGATCCTCTCGATCACCAGACGCGCCGGTGCTGTGGCGAGCACCACCACGGCGGCGTTGGTGGTGACCAGCCAGGCGAAGATCTTCATGCCGTCTGCGACATTGGTGGTCAGATATTGCGACAAGGTCACCGACCACTGGCCATAGACCGCCATCAACAGCGTGCCGCCGCCGACATAAAACAAAAGCCGGCGGTCGCGCAAAGCGGCACCGAGCCGGCGCAGCCCGGGCGCCTGTTGCAGCGTGGCCTGTCCGGCGCGTTCGGCAAGCGCTGCCGGCACGACAGCGAAGATCGCCGCGGCAAAGACGAAATGCACAATGCCGGCAATGACGAAGGGCAAGGGCGAATTGGCGCCGATGGCCAGGCCGATCATCGGCCCGACCGCCCAGCCGGCATTGATGACGAGATAGCGCCACGAAAACATATTGAGCCGCAACTTTTCAGGCGCCGCATCGCTCATCAGCGCCCGCGACACCGGCTCGTAGACCGCAGCCGACACCGACGAGACGATATGCGCCAGCGCAAAGGCCGCGACCGATTGCGCCAGACCAAGGCCGACGAGGCCAAGCCCGGCAAACAGAAGTGCCGTCACCAGCACCACGCGGCGGCCGATGCGGTCCGAAATGGTGCCGGCAAACGGGCTTATGGCAGCGCCGAGCAACGGCCCGGTGCCGATCAGCACGCCGATCCATGCCGGGCTCAGGCCAAAATCGCCCTGCAGGCGGATGGCCAGGAAGGTCAGGCTCATGCCCCGGGCGATCGCCACCATGCCGGAACCGGCAATGAGCAACAGCACGATGGCCTGGCCGGTCTTGTCGCCGAATGCGCGCACGGAGGTCGATCCTGAAAAAGAGATGGCCTGAAACGAGGCAGGCTGCCGGCGCCCGGAGCGGGCAGAGCCACCATTGCCTCGTCTGGCCGATATCGTGATCGAAAACAAGGCAAGTCACGTTGCCCAGACGCACCTATCCGATGATCCAGACAGCTCATGACAAAGACCGGTCATTACAACAACCGGGGCGTCACACGTACCGGGTCGTCACACGTACCGGGTCGTCATACGTACCGGGTCGTCAGAGGTAGCGGGCCGGCTGCCGGCTGGAATCGAAACGGCCCGCAGATCGCGGGCCGTCCGAATTCTTTGCCTGATGTCAGCTTTGGCTGACGTCAGCGGCTGGCTGTGCGCAAAAGCTTGCACAGTTCGCGCAGGTCGCTCTCGAATGCACCCGGGTTGGACAGCACCATCTTGCAGCGCTTCACATAGGCAGCGACCTGGGCTTGCGACATGCCGCCGATGACGCCGGGGTTGATGCCGGGGCCGCCGGGGCCACCAGGACCACCCGGTCCGCCGGGACCGCCAGGACCGGCAATACCGGGTCCGCCGATGTTGACGCCGATATCGGCGAGCGTGTTGCCGCCGAGGCCGACATTGGCCTTGACGTCGGCCAGGCCCTTGTTACCGGCGACATTGGCGCTGGCATTTGCCGTCAGGCCCTTGTTGCCGCCGACAGAGGCATTGGCCTTGGCATCAGCCAGGCCCTTGCTGCCGCCGACATCGGCGTTGACGTCTGCATTGACGCCGCCCGAACCACCGACGGTTGCACCGACATCGACGCCAAGTCCTCTTGAATTGCTGTTGCCGATGTCGACAGAGACGCCGAGGCCCTTGCTACGGTCGCCGATGTCCAGGGCGCTGGCTGGCGCGCAGAGCGCCGCGAAAACGATACCACCCGCCAGTGTCTTGGCTATTGCCTTCGATATACTAGTCATGGATGTCTCCCTGTGGTTGCCGATCACAGCACCCAGCCACGAGACTGGCTGCTGACCTAGTAACGCACCCGCGTGTCAATAAGTTTCACATTCCCCCCAGACATCTTCAACTTTTTTACTGACCACCTGAATTGCGTTACATGCAACAGTAGACGATTGAATCCTTTTAATTATGTTGGCCAGAAGCATAAAATTTTATGCAACTTCAAGCGAATGCTCTGCCGTCTTCGGTGCGCTGGAAATAGATCAGGTCGAGAGCTACGGATGGGCGCCCGAGAACTGTCAGGATCATGTGCGCCTGGCCGCGATGATGCGTCTGGTGGTTGAAAAGATGCATCAGCGCCGGCGCCAGCCGCTGCGAGATGGTGCGCATGTCGGTGATGGTCATGTAGGTGAAGCGGCCGGCGAACGCCTTGTCGGCGAGCGAACCGATCCACTCGACGATGCGCCTGTCCTCGGCCTGGCGCGCAGCGCGCAATCTGGCGAAGTCGGCATGGATGATGGCGTCGAGCTGAGATGGCGCATCGCCCTCGCCGGTGAAACGCTTCAGCCAGACACGGTCGGCGACCAGCAGATGATTGAGCGTTCCCTTCATCGACTTGAAGACGGCGCCGGTGTCGCGCTCATAGTCTTGCGTTTCGAGCTCGGCTGCTGCGTCATAGACACGCTCGTTGGCCCATTGATTATACGCCGCCAACATCATGAAATGCTGTTTCATCCGATATTCCCTGAATGCTTCGAAAATCGTCTTCTTACTACAGCCCATCGGGAACAGCCGCCAATGACCATTCTCCTCTACGACCTCGTCGGCAGCGATATGGCGCGCCCGTTCAGCCCGCATTGCTGGAAGGTGGCGATGGCGCTGGAGCATAAGGGGCTCGAATACCGCACCGTGCCGACGCGTTTTCTCGACGTAGCGGCGGTCGAAGGCGGCATTTCCAAAACCGTGCCTGTCATCCGCGACGGCGATCATGTGGTCGCCGATTCCTTCGCCATCGCGCTCTATCTCGAACATGCCTATCCGGATCGTCCGTCGCTGTTTGCCGGCGCCGGCGGCGAGGCCCATGCCCGCTTCGTCGAGCGCTGGTCGCAGTTGACGATCCATCCCTATATCGGTGCTGCCGCGCTGACCGCCCTTCACGCCATGCAGGACGGGGCCAATGCCGCCTATTTCCGCGGCAGCCGGGAGCAGCGTTTCGGCAAGACGCTCGAAGAGGTGACGGCAGGGCGCGATGCCGGGCTCGCCAGCTTCAGGGCATCGCTCGAGCCGCTGCGCAGCATGCTTGCCTACCAGCCCTTTGTCGGCGGCGACGGTCCGCTGTTTGCCGACTACATCGTGTTCGGCGCGCTGCAATGGGCCCGCATCGCCATGCCCTACCGATTGCTCGACGACGCCGACCCGATCGCTGCCTGGTTTGGCCGCTGCCTCGCCCTGCATGGCGGCCTGGCTGCCCGCGTGGCTGCGGCGGCCTAGCCCCTTGGCAATGCGGCGGGCGGCCTGTATAGACCCCGCCACACTGCAAATCCCAGAGATCACAAGGACCAGACATGGCGATCGAACGCACATTTTCGATGATCAAGCCGGACGCAACCCGCCGCAACCTGACCGGCGCCATCACCAAGATGCTCGAAGACGCCGGCCTGCGCGTCGTCGCTTCGAAGCGCGTCTGGATGAGCCGTCGCGAGGCCGAAGGCTTCTACGCCGTCCACAAGGATCGCCCCTTCTTCGGCGAACTGGTCGAGTTCATGTCGTCGGCTCCGACGATCGTCCAGGTGCTCGAAGGCGAGAACGCCATTGCCAAGAACCGCGAAGTGATGGGCGCCACCAATCCGGCAAACGCTGCCGAAGGCACCATCCGCAAGGTCCATGCCCTGTCGATCGGCGAAAACTCGGTGCACGGCTCGGACGCTCCCGAGACCGCCGCTGAAGAGATCGCCTACTGGTTCTCGGGCACCGAAATCGTCGGCTGATCCGGCCGGCGAACAGCGGCTGACAAGTCGCTGATCCAGAATCGAAAAGCCGGGGTGGGAACGCCCCGGCTTTTTGTTTGGCCGCTGACATGTTTCCGCTTTTCTTCGGCGCGCTCACGTCCAGAGGCAACGCCGTCAAGGACGACCGCCGCATCTATTGCAAGACAAAGCGCTTCTGCTCTTGCTCGACACGTTCCGGTGGATGGCAACCTTTTGCCCAGCCATAGCTCATTGCGGTTCCACGAAACTTTCCCTGGAATTCGTCGACCGACCACTGGAGCAAGGCTCCTCGCCAGAACATGCCTGCCAGCTTCTTGCAGCCGAACCGGACACATCCGAGTTGCACGGTATCGGAAGGCCCACAGGTAAAGCCGGATGCCTGCAGCTTGCCGGCCAGGAGCGCCCGATTGCCGTTTGCTTCACTTGCCAGCTGGTCCACCCATTGCTCAAAATCGGCAACGCGAAGCGGCGGTTGATCGTCAGCCCTTGCTCCCGCCGCGCTGGCGAGGCAACACCAGGCAGACCCACACCGAATGATCAGCAACCGATAGATACGATATGTGTTCACGAGGCACTTCTCGTCTCGGTTCACAACCCGGCTTCATGCCCGCCAGACATTTCAATGGCTTGGCGGCATTGGCGACGAAACCGATTCAATCCGTTGTGAAATTGATTCAATCAGCCGCCGGCGCCGAAACGCAATATGTCCTTGCCGTCCTTGTCCGCCACCAGCAACTTGCCCTCAACGATCCTGAAGCTGGCAGCGCGCTCGAGTGCCTGGTGGAACCTGTGCTCCTGGTCCATCACCGCCTGCTCGCAGGCCATCTCGGTCGAGCCCATCTGGCCAAAGGCCACCTTGTCGCCGTCGACCTTGGCGCTGCCGAAGAAGCCGTTGCAGCCGCCGCGACCCGACACCTTGCCGTCCGTGCCGATGCGCAGCGTCGGCCTGGCCTTGTCATGCGCGGCTGCGCCGTCGATGTCCTCGGCAACCCAGTCGCGCTCAAAAATCGTGACCTCCGCGGTGGCGGCGGACTGGCGGACCATCTTGACCTCAATCGTCTGCGGTCCCGCCGTCAGCGGATCGAGCGTATGGCTGACGTCATTGATGAACCAGAGCTGGTCATCGACGCTGATGCGGGCCTGCAAGGCGTAGGTCATGTTGGTCTTGATCGCGGTGGGATCGAAGGGGATGGCAAACCTGATCGGCACCTGGCCTGCCGGATCGATCTTCTGCTCGCCGAGGATCCGGGCCGGCGCGTCGGCGAGCGAGACATCGGCAAGCTGTACCGAAAGCACCGCATTCGCAGGCAGGGCGATGCGCTCCCGATAGAGCACCTCGCCGGTGACCAGGGTATCGTCAGCCGTTGCCACGGCTGGAACCGCGAGCATGCCGACGACCAGCGGCATGAAGCCGAACATCACAAATTCCGCGAGCTTGCCGAGCAAGGCAGCCTCCCCGTTTCAGTTGTTGCCAGGGCGCGCGAGGCGCCGTCCATCTGTTCCCGAGACTGCGAAGCCGCGGGGCATCAGCGCCAAAACGGCAAAGGAATACGGTGGTTCGATGGCCGCCGAGAGCAATCGCGGCCGCTATCGATCAGGACTTCGCCCAGCGGGCAGCAGCGGCGTCGTCGCTTTCCTTGGCGTCGACCCAGCTGCCTTCGCTGCCGTCGATCAGGTGTTCCTTCTTCCAGAACGGGGCGCGCGACTTGAGATAGTCCATCAGGAAGCTTGCCGCCTCGAAGGCGGCCTGCCGGTGCCTGGAGGCAGCGACGACCAGCACGATGTTCTCGCCCGGCCTGATCTTGCCGAAGCGGTGGATGGCGGTGATGCCGGCCAGCGGCCAGCGCGCCAGCGCGTCGTTGGCGATGCGCGTGATCTCGGCCTCGGCCATGCCGGGATAATGTTCGAGTTCAAGTGCGGCCAGGCTGCCGGCCTCGTCGCGGCAGAGACCGGTGAAGGTGACGACCGCACCGACATCCGCCCTGCCCTGCGTCAACAGCGCGATCTCGGCGGCAACGTCGAAATCGGTCGCCTGGATGCGCACCATCGGCGCGACGGCCATCTGTTTCAGCCGCCCGTCATCGGCGGAAACAGCGCGATCTCACGCGCGCCGCCGATCGGCTCGCGGTGATCGACATGCTCCTGGTTGATCGCAACCCGGATCACCTCGGGGTGCTGCAGGGCGCTTTCGAATTCCTCGCCGCGCGACTTGAGCCACAGCAAAAGCTCCCGCACCGTCTTGACGTCGGCGGGCAGCTCGACCTCTTCTTCGGCCTTGCCGATGCGCTCGCGCACCCAGGCGAAATAGATGAGCTTGGTCATGGTCTCACTCGTCCATGATGTGCTTCAGGCCGGCGCGGAAATAGTCGTAGCCGGTATAGAGCGTCACCAGGGCTGCGATCCACAACAGCACGAGGCCGACCTGGGTGGTCAGCGGGAAGACCTTGTCGCCGGCCGGGCCGGCGAGCAGGAAGGCGATGGCCACCATCTGGATCGCCGTCTTCCACTTGGCAAGCTGGGTCACCGGCACGCTGACCTTCAGCGCGGCGAGATATTCACGCAGGCCCGAGACCAGGATCTCGCGGCACAGGATGATGATCGCCGCCCATAGCGACCAGCCGGCGATGCCGCCGCGATGGTCGGTATCGGCGGCAAGCAACAGCAGGCAGGTGGCGACAAGCAGCTTGTCGGCGATCGGATCGAGCATGCGGCCGATATTCGAGGTCTGCTTCCAGGCGCGCGCCAGGTAGCCGTCGAGATAGTCGGTGACGCTGGCGGCAATGAAGATGACGAGCGCGCTCCAGCGGGCGAAGTCGCTCGACTTCAACGTGCCCTCGAGGAAGAAGCACAATACGACCAGCGGCACGGCCACGATGCGCGCGTAGGTCAGCATGTTGGGCAGATTGAATGCGCGCTGGGCCATGGTGTCTTATGCTCTTTCGTCTGCCGTAGTGAAATCAGAACGGGGGCGTGGGGGTCAACTGTCTATCGATAGCCCGAGCGGACGCCGGACGACAATTCTCATGATCACCCATTATCGTGAAAATGGTTGTAAACAAGGCGCGCGATCGATTCCGAGATGCCCTCGACGGCCATCAGGTCGTCGACAGCCGCCCGGCTCACCGCCTTTGCGGTGCCGAAGGCCAGAAGCAGCGCGCGCTTGCGACTCGGCCCGATGCCGCCGATCTCGTCGAGCGGGTTCTTGACCATCTCCTTCTTGCGCCGTGCCCGGTGCGAACCGATGGCGAAGCGGTGCGCCTCGTCGCGCAGGCGCTGGACGAAATAGAGCACGGGGTCGCGCACCGGCAGCGAGAACGACTCCTTGCCCCTGACGAAGAAACGCTCGCGGCCCGCCTCGCGGTCCTGGCCCTTGGCGACGCCGATGGCAATGACGCGGTCCTCGATGCCGAGTTCGGCCAGCATGGCGCGCACCGCCGTCATCTGGCCCTGGCCGCCGTCGATGAGGATGACGTCGGGCCATGCCGGAAACGCCCCTGCATCCTCGATACCTGCATCCTCGATACCCGCATCCTGATCCATGGCGGCCGCTTCCACCGGCTGGTCGCCGCCATGCTCCTTGAGCAGGCGCGAAAAGCGGCGCGTCATCACTTCGCGCATCATGCCGAAGTCGTCGCCGGGGGTGATGTCGGTCGAGCGGATGTTGAACTTGCGGTACTGGTTCTTGACGAAGCCTTCGGGGCCGGCGACCACCATGCCGCCGACGGCATTGGTGCCCATGATGTGCGAGTTGTCGTAGACCTCGATGCGCACCGGCGGCTTGTCCAGCCCGAAGGTCTGGGCAAAGCCTTCGAGCAGCCGCGCCTGGGTCGACGTTTCCGCCAGCCTGCGGCCGAGCGCCTCGCGGGCGTTCTGCACGGCGTGGTCGACGATGTCCTTCTTCTCGCCGCGCTGCGGCACCGAGATCGCCACCTTGTGGCCGGCGCGGGTGGACAGCGCTTCGGCGAGCAGTTGCTGCTCCTCGACGGCATGCGACAAGAGGATCGCCCGCGGCGACGGCTTGTCGTCATAGAACTGGGCGAGGAACGAGCCGAGCACTTCGGCTGCCTCCAGCGACGGGTCGGCCTTGGGGAAATAGGCGCGGTTGCCCCAGTTCTGGCCGGTGCGGAAGAAGAACACCTGGATGCCGGTCTGCCCGCCCTCCTGATGGATGGCGAAGACATCGGCCTCGTCGATGGTCTGCGGGTTGATGCCCTGATGGCTCTGCACATGCGACAGCGCCGCCAGGCGGTCGCGATAGACGGCGGCGCGTTCGAAATCGAGATCCTCGGCCGCCTGCTGCATCTGGCCCGAAATCTCGGTCTTCACCTTCTGGCTGCGGCCGGAGAGGAAGTCCTTGGCCTCCTGCACCAGCTCGTCATAACCCTCGCGCGAAATCTCGCCGGTGCAAGGGGCCGCACAACGCTTGATCTGGAACAGCAGGCACGGCCGGGTGCGGTTGTCGAAGAACGAGTCGGTGCAGCTGCGCAGCAGGAAGGCGCGCTGCAGCGAGTTGATGGTGCGGCCGACCGCCTGCGCCGAGGCGAACGGCCCGAAATAGTCGCCGCCCTTGCGCGAGCGCGCGCCGCGATGCTTGTAGATGCCGGGCGCGGTGTGGTCGCTGGTCAGCATGATGTAGGGAAACGACTTGTCGTCGCGCATCAAGACGTTGAAGCGCGGCCTGAGGCGCTTGATCAGGTTTGCTTCGAGCAGCAGCGCCTCGATCTCGGTGCGGGTGACGACGAACTCCATCGTCGCCGTCTCGCGCACCATCTTGCCGATGCGGTTGGTGTGGAAGCGCCCCTGCGCATAGTTGGTGACGCGCTTCTTGAGGCTGCGCGCCTTGCCGACATACAGCACGTCGCCGGCGGCATTCATCATGCGGTAGACGCCGGGCGCATTGGGCAGCCGCTTGACCAGCGTCTGGATCACCTCGGCGCCGACCATGCCGTCGGCGTCGCTGGCATGCGCGGTCCAGTCTATGGCGGTGAAAGGCAGGTCCGGACCGGCCGAGACGACAATCTCTTCCGCCGCCTCGTCGTCATCGAGCTCTGCGTCGGGCATGTCTTCGGCAGCCTTGCCGCCCTTGCGGAGGCCGGTGCCGGTATCGGAATGGCGTGGACTCATTCCACCATGCCTGTCACGTCGGGCGTCTGCCAGGCAAGATGCTGTCCGCCGTCCAGCGCGATCATCTGGCCGGTCACCGACCGCGACTGCCAGAGATAGCGGATCGTCGCGCCGAATTCCGCCAGTGCCGGCCCGTGCTTGAGGATCAGCCCGTCGAGCTGGGCTGCAAAGGCGGCGGCATCCTGGCGCGAGCTCGGCAGCGTCGGGCCGGGTCCGATGGCATTGACGCGAATCCTAGGCGCCAGCGCCTGCGCCATCGTCCTGGTCGCCGCCCACATCGCCGCCTTCGACAGCGAATAGGAGAAATATTGCGGCGTCGGCTTGAGCACGCGCTGGTCGATCATGTTGACGATCAGGCCTTCGGCGCCCTCGGGCAGGGCCGCGGCGAAATTCTTGGCCAGCAATGCCGGCGTCTTCACATGCAGGGCGAAATGCCTGTCCCACACCTCCCAGCCGAAATCGGTGACCGAATCGACTTCGAAGGCCGACGCATTGTTGACCAGCAGCGAGATCGGCCCGAGCCTGGCTGCGGCATCGGCGACAAGGCCGTCCACCGACACCATGTCGGCGAGGTCGGCCTGGACGACGACGGCCCTGCCGCCGCCGGCATTGATGGTGGCGGCGAGATCGTCGGCGGCCTTGCGCGCATGGTTGCAATGGATGGCAACGCCAAAGCCATGCGCGGCAAGGTCTTCGACGATGGCGCGGCCGATGCGCTTGGCCCCACCCGTCACCAGCACGTTGCCTGCCATGTCAGCCATCCAGTCGTCCTCTCCTGCTATCCGCCAGCTTCCGCAAAGCCAGGCTTCGGCTACCTCTTGGTAACCTCTGTAAAAAGCCGTTCATCGATCTGGCGGCAATGTGGCGAATGCCTGCGATACCGCCCGAAAACCTGCCGGCGAAGCAGGCCGGCATGCGAGATATAGAACGCCCAATCCCTTGTACCAAGCGGCTTCAGGCAAATGGCTGGCAAAGCTCCTGACACGGCTGTTGCACGCATGCAACGTCACGCTTCAGCCTCATTTGCGCCGGGCAATCACCCAACTTCAGGTTCGGTTCAGCCGCATTTCGACACGACATTCGGAACTGTTCGGCGCCCAGCCCGTTTCTCCCCCCGGACGGGCTAGGGGCGCCAGTTAAAAAAGAGCCAGTGTGTAGTTGGCTTAAGGAGTAAAACAATGACTGCCATTCTCAAGCACGCTCGTCCGCTTGCAGCGGCGTTCGGCCTGGTCGCGCTGGCTTCGATGCCTTCGTTCGCTGCCGACGTCGTCATGGAAGAGCCGCCGGCACCTGCAGCGCCGATGGAACAGCCGCCCGTCAACACCTGGTCCGGCCCCTATGCCGGTGTGACGCTCGGCTACGGCTTCAGCGGCGAAGCTGACGCTGCCGGCAACAAGATCAGCACCAGCGGCTTCCTCGGCGGCGCTTTCGCTGGTTACAACTACCAGATGGAAAACTTCGTCCTCGGCGCTGAAGGCGACCTTGGCTACAGCGGCGTCGAAGGCGACAATGCCGGCACCTCGGTCAAGAACGGCTTCGAAGGCTCGCTGCGCGCCCGTCTCGGCTATGTCGTGACCCCTGACATCCTGCTCTACGCTACCGCTGGTGGCGCTGGCGCACAGGTCAAGGCAACGCAGGGCGGCATCGAAGACAAGAACACCATGCTCGGCTGGACTGCCGGCGTCGGCACCGACGTCAAGCTCACCGAGTCTGTCTTCGGCCGCGTCGAGTACCGCTACACCGACCTCGGCACCGACACCTTCGCGCTTGGCGCAGGCAACACCGAAATCTCGAACAAGGATCACCGCATCCAGTTCGGCGTCGGTATGAAGTTCTGATCTCCAGAGATCAGCACACACGAAAAAGCCGGGCTCACGCCCGGCTTTTTTGTTGGTTCCGGCTTTAGCCTCGTCGGGGCGCGCCCGGATGCTGAGGCCGTCGCAGCGATGGTCTTTCCGGGGACATGTTTACCGGCATGTTCCGGGCGAGGTCTTCCGGCTCCCGCGCCGGTCAGTTGACAACGCGCCCGCATCTTGATCGGCGCCTGGCAAAAGTCGTTGCCACCCGACAAGCCCATTGCCCGCAAGCTGGATGACATAGGCGAACAGCGTCTGCACCGCGCCATGATGCGCTCAGCATCCCGAGCGACCCGCTCCCGTTCAGCCTCAGCTGCTCGCCTCGCCCTCTCCTGCCTGATCTTGCGCATCATCGTCGCCAGGTCCGGCAAGCGGGCCGAAGATGCTTTCGAGTTGTTCGAGTTCATCACCACTCAGTTTCGTCAGGTCGACTGTTGGGATCGGGCCGCCGCGAGGGTGTGCTGAACCGATGCCAGCTTGGCGTGCATGTAGGGAGCGGCATCCTTTGCGATCGATGCAGCCTCGTCCCGCCGCTTCCCTTTGGCGTGCTCGCGCATGGCCGTCAGCATGACTTCCAGATGCGTCAGACCTTCGGCTGTAGCATTTGTCCGCAATTGCCAGGGTTCGCTTTGTAGCGGCTCCTGATTTGCGCCCTGCGCCCAACCTCTTGCTGCCGTGCGCCATGCTTGATTACCTTTGATTGAATTCAACCAACGTCGGGGGGGCACTTTGAGCCAGAACTGGTTTGCATGTTCGATCGCGATAGGAATGCACTTCGACGACCCGCTGGTTTTGCCGATCCACCTTTCAGCAGGCATTCATATTGAGAACTTACCTGACTGGGTTCGGACCGAGTCTGCTTTGGACTACCTACCGTGGAGAGAGAGACAACAGATACTGGACGACCCGCAGGTAGCGTTCACGACCGAGTACGAAGCGGAGGCTCTGGGCAGCCCCGACCCCGACTGGCGGGGAGACAATCCACGGACAATTCAGAGGACAATCGACGAGAAGTTCACCTTGGCCGCAATTGCCTTGTGGCTGGTCAAGCCATCTCGTTTGTCGTGCGGGCCCACATTGCACTTTAGCGCCCGTGGGGATTCTGATTCAATGCGCCAAGGTAGCTCGATTGCTAGAGTGCTCACCTCCGACGACGACATAGAGAACCAGCCGACCCTCGGCGATCTGAAGATGGCGGGAGCCTTGCTAGCTAAGATTCTCCATCTTGACCGGAAAGCAACGACTTGGTTTGCGCTCAGAATGCTTTTTCCAGCGCTACGCGAGCACCACTGGGAGACCCGTTTCCTATTGGAGTGGGTCGTTCTGGAAGCGCTTTTCGGCCCTGAATCAGCTGGTGAAACCACATACAGGCTTGCCCAACGGATTGGGCTTTTCATCGGAGACAATGCTGACGAAAAGAGGCATATCTTTGAGAATGTTAAGGAGGCCTACTCGTACCGATCCAAGGTCGTGCATGGGCGGAGGCTTGTCAAACTCAGTAAAGAAAAGTCCATGGAACTAACTAAGGCAACAGAAAAGACACTTCGCCGTGCCTTTATTAAGATTCTGTCTGAGCCCGAATTGATCGGCAAGTTCGATGGAAAGGGGCGGGACCCCTATCTGGACAGCCTATTGTTTCGATGACTAGTCGATGAATTTGCTGGGGCGATCACGGCTTTCTAGAACGTGGTCATGGTTCACCTGATGTCGGCTCGACAGGCGCTAACCGTCATGGGAGGATGAGCGCTCAATACTTGGAGGGGAAAATGGCAGACAGTTCAGTGGTTCACATCGGCGAGAACTCGCCTGAACATGTGGCGCTCCACTTGATGGAGGTCATTTCTCGCTTGGAGAAAAGGCCTCTTTATGCAGGCGACCCTAACCCCGCAGATCGAAAGTGGGTGCTGGAGACCTACGCCCAGTGTATCTCAACTGTTCGTAATGGGTTCTACAATCCCGATTGATCACCCCGCCCCGATTATTCGGGTGCCCTTTGATCTAGAACTTCAGGGAGTTGCCGGGGCTTGCCATCGCCGGCTCGCCAGTGATTGGCGTACGTCACCGAAGATATTTGTTCTGGGTCTAATTCTGCCTGATTTTCGGACACCAGATCAACGGCACTGTTCAACCGAACAAGATGCATTCGGTTGAGATCGTTCGCAATCTTTTGACAGATACGGTTACGGCTCGGCGCGGCGTTCTGACCCGCCGCGTTCCCGCGACAGAGACTTTGTCAGTAAATTGCATGATAATGTCCGCAGAAGAAGAGAGTGCCGGATGGCAGAAAACAGCGTGCGTTCAGCCGTCCCCAGCCCAGTTAAGCGTCAACTTCGACAAGAAGCTGGGTTTGGGTGCTGCGTATGCGGCAACCCAATTCTCCAGTACCACCACATCGTTGAGTGGGCAGACGAGAACCACAACCGGCCAGAAGACATGATGGCGCTTTGCCCGCTCCATCACGATCAAGCCACGAAAGGAGCATTTCCTGAAATCGAACAGCGGCAAGCAAAAGCTCAGCCGTGCAACGTGAGCAATGGCTTAGCAAAAGGACTATTAGCGGTTAGGCAATCCTATCCTGCAATCCAGCTTGGCTCTGTCATTGTCGTCAACGAGGGGGACGTCCTCGATATAGACGGGCAAGTCGTCTTGGGGATGGAAATCCGAGACGGTGCCATGCTGGTTTCAGCGAACCTTCGATCGCAGTCGAATGTGTCACTCTGTGTACTGGATCGAAACGAGTGGATTTCAGGCAACCCAATGGCGTGGGATATTGAAGCCGATTGGCAGAAGCTCACGATCAGAGAGCGCGCGGGTAGCATAAACCTGTCTATCAACGCCCAACGTATCCCGGCCTCCCTCACCGGTACTTTCTGGCTGAATGGACAGCGTTTCCAAATATCTGGAAACGGAATTGCAATGGACAAAGGAAGTGCACCCGGGGTTTCAATTGCTGAGCTTGCATTAGTCGGTATTTCGCTAAGAATTAACAACAGCAGTTTTTCTATCGACCACAACGGTGGAGGCGCGATCGTTTCCTGGCCAGATCGCCGCGAACGCCTTTGGAAGGCCGCCGCAGCATGGAAGAACATCTCTGCAAATCGCACTGGCTCGGACAGCGGCTAGTCCTTCACTTCATCGAACACTTCCGGCCCTACGTTGGCCGGCTTTTGCATCTGCTTCAGCGCAATGGCCGCTGCCTGTTCCTCAAGGCTTGGCTCCTACTCGGCGAGCTTGCCATACTCTTCGATGGCCGCCTCCCGGCAGTGAGCCGTCTTCAACGAAGGTGTTCACCAACGCATCGGACAGCACTATCACATCGAAGACCCGGGCCGCCCGATCAAATGCCCAAGATGCAAGGCGGCGTTCGGGTACATCGCATCTTACGGCGGGTAGCAGTCACCCCGCCCGCTTAACGGGTGCCCTTTGATCCAGAAGTTCAGGGAGGTGCCGGGGCCTGGCATCGGCGGCGCGCCAGCGAGCGCAACGGCAAGGTTTGACGTCGGAATAGGCAGATTTATCGAACTACATTGCCACAGAGTAGTCGAGGCTTGGCGTCGTTGGTTGGCTTCCCTGCCCCAGTATTCCGCTTTGCCCGAACCAGACGTCGAAGATCAGATACTGGCCTGCTCCCTTGGCGACGCCGCCATGCACAGGCATGGCCACTTCTCCTCATTCGAGTTTGATTTCCGCTGCCGTCGCTGGCACTAAGCGCAAACTTTCGCAGCGGGCCGCCTACATCGATGAAACAGCAAATCGTCAGCAGCATTTATGCCGGCCTGGGCAACCAGATGTTCCAGTTTGCCATGGGACGCGCCATGGCGCTGCGCAGCCAGAGCGCGCTTGTGCTCGACACCAGGTGGTTCGAGGCGTCGCCTTCGGTCACCTTCCGGCTCGGCCATTTCAACATCGGTCCGGCCGTGACCTCCGGCACGCTGCCGCCGCGGCGGAGGCAGGAGCGGCTGCGTTATTATCTCTGGCACGCATCGGGGCGGTTCCCGCATCGCGTCAAGGAGAACGGCCTCGGCTTCGACGCGACGATGCTCACCCCGCGCAGCAATCTCTGGCTCGACGGCTACTGGCAGTCTGAGCGCTATTTCGCCGACTGCGTCGACACGATCCGCAACGATCTGCGCATCGTCACGCCGCCCAGCGCCGAAAACGCCAGGCACCTCGCCGACATCGCCGCCTGTCCGGCGATCTCGCTGCATGTCCGGCGCGGCGACTATCTTTTGCCGGAAAACCAGGCGCTGTTTGCCGCCTGCTCGCAGCAATATTACGCAAAGGCCGTCGACCTGATGGCCTCGAAGATGCCGCAAGAGCCCGTCATCTACGTCTTCTCCGACGATCCCGGTTGGGCCCGCGACAACCTCTCCTTCCCGGTGGAGAAACGGGTGATGGGCCATAATGGCCGCGACGCCGACTATGAGGACATGCGCCTGATGAGCGCCTGCCGCCATCACATCATCGCCAATTCCAGCTTTTCCTGGTGGGGCGCCTGGCTCAACCCGGCGCCCGACAAGATCGTCATCGGGCCGGCGTCGTGGCTTGCCGATCCGTCCGCCAGCAATCCCGACATCCTGCCCGACAGCTGGCTGAAGCTGTCCAACCAGGCCTGAGCGCCAGGCCCGGGCAGAGGCGACCGGAAGCCGACCCGGCAGCACCTCAGCCTTGCGGGATGATCGCCTTGAGCTCCGGGAACTTCTCGTCGAAGCGGGCGGCCCAGCGCTTGAGGCGCGGGCGACCCTTCTCCCACTTGCCGGCAAAGCGCAGGTCGAGATAGCCGATCGCCGCCCTGAGCGCGATCTGGCCCGCGCTGATCGCCTTGGGCAGCTTCGGCGGGTTGGCATTGAGCAGGTCGAGCGCGCGCGTCGCCTTGGTCCACTGCTTGTCGATCCAGGGCTGGTGGACGATCTCCTCGGGACGTGCGCGGCGTTCGTAGACGATCGCCAGGAGGCAATCGCAGATGCCGTCGGCCAGTGCCTCCAAACGTTCCGCATCGAGCCGCTTTTCGGCATTGCGCGGGAACAGCTTGTTGCCGGAAAGCCGGTTCAGATACTGGGTGATGACGCGGCTGTCATAGATGCCCTCGCCCGCATCGGTGATCCAGACCGGGATCTTGCCGAGCGGATTGACGTCGGTCAGCATGGCCGGCTGCGGACCGGTCTCGACGGTGACGGATTCGACCGCGATGCCAACGTAAGCGGCCGCCATGCGGACCTTGCCGCTGTAGGGCGAAGCGGGAGAATAGAAGAGTTTCGGCATGGAGGTCCCCTTTGCGCCGGCGACCATAGCAGCACGCGCTGCCGCGGCAACACGGTGCCGGTAGAATCAGTGGCCAACAGAACCATCGGGCGGCAGATTCAGGCGGCCGGCAGAGCACGCCGCTGGCAAAATCAGCGGGCACGCACCGGCGGCATCACCACCCTGTCGAGGCGGCAGCTGCGGCGGTCGATCTCGGGACAGGCGCGGAAGGCGAGATCCTTGCCCATGCAGATGCGCACCTCGCGCAGGAAGCGCCGGTCGCAGGTCACCGCGACCGAAGCGGCCGACATCTGAGGATTGGACTGCAGGAAGGCACGCTCGGCCTGATCGGGCGACAGCGTGCGGTAGCTCTCCAGGCTCTTGAATTCCTTTGGAATTTCGATCTTCTCGCGGGCCGCCCGCAGCACCTTGAAATAGTCGTCCTGACCGAGCCCGCTGCAGCTGCCGTGCTTGCGCCACTGGTGGCGGATCAGGCCGGCCGAGGGTATCAGGTCGTAGAGGCTGCGCAGCCTGTCGCTCGAAACGTCGCTGTTGCCGGTCGGGCAGCTCTCGGGAAAGCCGCGCTCATATTGCGGCCACAGCCCATGCACGACGAAGCCATAGGGGCGGCCGGCGCGGCATTGCTGGCCATTGGCCTGCTCGCCCTCGGCCTCGCAATAGCTCGGCGACCAGGACAGAGCCAGGACGTAGAAGTCGAAGCCCTCGCCGCGCGGGACGACCGCGGCCGCCTGCTTGGTTTCGGTCGATGTCTTGTCGGAGGGCTGCGACTGCTCGGCCGGCGCACAGGCGGCCAACAAGGCAAAGGCCGCACTTGTCAGCGCGACCTTCAGGACGTTGCGGATCATGTCAGCCGAGCCGGCCTCAGCGCAGGACGCGGCAGCGGCCGTTATAGACATACCAGCGGTCGAAGCCCGAGACGCAGAACTCGACATTGTCGCCGATCGAGGCAAAGCCCATGCCTTCCTCGATCAGGTACCAGATGTCGCGGTCGGCGCCGTCAGAAAGAACCACGGTCGCGCCGCAATAACGGCGGCCGATCGGATGGCTCTCATCAGCCGGCTCGTAGCGGTGTTCGTGGATGCGCTGGAAATCGGTGATGGCGACCTGCGGCAGGTTCGGCACGTGGCGAACCTGGTAGCTGAAGCGGCTGGTGATGCGGTTGAGCACCGCCGCATTGCCGCAGATGCCCGGATCGGAATAGTCGGCGCCGACCGAAAGGTCGGCTGCCTGCGCAGAGCCTGCGCCCGACAGGGCCGCTCCGAGGCCGATCATAACGGCAAAGATGGTGCTGGCGACGCGACTCATGGTTCCCACTCCAAGGCTTGTGTCGCCCAGTTTGCGGTTTCGCCGCCTTGCGGTCAAGCAGCCGCGGCTTCACCAGCCAGCCACTCGACCGACCAGCGTGCGCCGGGCCCTTCGGCCAGCAGCTTGCCGAGCGCCTGCAGCATGGTCTTAAGCTCGGCCTCCAGCTGGTAGGGCGGGTTGACCACCACCATGCCGGTGCCGTCGAGCCTGGGCTCGGCCGAGGGCTGCCGGATGTAGAATTCGATGTCCATGATCTTGGGGATGGCAGCGTCGGCGAGCGCTGTGCGGAACGCCGCCACCGCCTTGCGGTCCTTGACCGGATACCACAAGGCGAAGATGCCGCCCGGCCAGCGCCGGTGCGCCTTCTTCAGCCCGTCGACCAGCCGGTCGAACTCGCCGCCGATCTCGAAGGGCGGATCGACGAGCACCAGGCCGCGCTTTTCCTTGGGCGGCAGATGCGCGCCCAGCGCCAGCCAGCCGTCGAGCTCGGTGACGCGGGTCTGGAAGTCGCCTTCGAACTGCTGGGCCAGCGTCCTTGCGTCCTCGGGGTGCAGTTCGATCGCCGACAGGCGGTCCTGCTTGCGCATGAGATGCCGCGCGATGACCGGCGAGCCGGGATAGCGTTCGATCCGGCCCTCGGCATTGACCGCCCTGACGGCGTCGAGATAGGGCGCCAGCAATGCGGCGGCATCGACAGGCAATTGGGCCTCGATCAGGCGGCCGATGCCGTCATGCCATTCGCCTGTCTTTTCGGCCTCTGCCGATCCGAGGTCGTAGAGCCCGATGCCGGCATGGGTGTCGATGACGCGAAACGCCTTGTCCTTGCGCTTGAGATATTCGACCAGCCGGGCGAGCACGGCGTGCTTGACCACGTCGGCAAAATTCCCGGCATGATAGGCGTGGCGATAGTTCATGACTTGTCGGCGTCCCTGCCCCAGCGCGGCGCAGGCTGCCGAGAATTTGGCTGCTGCGAATTGGGCGGCTGGGAATTGGGATTGTCGGGCCGGCTGTCCTTTTTGCGGCGCAGCGACAGCACCAGGCCGACGAAGCCTATGGCCATCAGCGACAATCCGATCGGCTGGGCGCGCTCGTCGACCTCGAGGCCGCCCGAACGCAATATGAGATCGACGCGCTGGATCTGGATGTTGTCGGCATCGCCCTGCTCGATGACGAAGCGATAGCTCCCCGGCTGGACTTCGCGGATCAGCCCGGCATCGTCGCGGAACACCGGGTCGGGCAGTTGCGGGCTGCGCTCGCGCGGGGTGGTGTCGTAAAAATTCAGCGCCTCGGCCAGCACGGTCTGGCCGCGCGTCGAGGCGGTGATGGTCAGCACGGCACTTGCCGGATTGACCTGCGGCGGCGCCAGCGTGGTCAGATCCACCAGCACGCGCACCGGCGCATCGCTCGACGCCAGCGCGACCTCGACCGGGCGATATCCCCCTGACCGGTCATAGGCGCGGTAGGTGCCGATCTCGCGACCGGCAAAATTGGTCGCCGCCCAGGGATAGAGGATGCCGAGGCCGGTGCCGGCAAGCAGGATGATCAGAAACAGGAACCGCATGACGCTCGAAACTCTATGTCGCTCGAAACTCTGTGTCGCTTGGAAGTCTATGCCGCCTGGAAGTCGGGCCGGAAACAGCAATCGCCCCTGACGGACGACGCTCCCCTACTACGGCTTTTGCGCCATGCCGGAAAGACCGGGCCGGCCATTGCCGGCAACTTCCCGTTCCAGCGGCATGTCGAGGCCGAAGGTCCTGCCAAACTCTAGGAATGCACCGACCGCAGCCACATGGGGAAAGTCGCGCCGCAATTGCGCGTCATCGACAACAGTCACCGCCGAGGCGGCCCTGGCATAGCCTGCAGTCGGTCCAATGGGCTTGGCAGGACGCGGCGGCCGTTTCGGTGCACAGCGTCGTTCCGTTGCGCAACGGATCAGGCCTTGCGCTCCCAACGCTTGTCGGCGCCCTGCTGCCAGTAGGTGACCGCGTGGCCGGCTGATTTCATCGTCTTCCAGTGCTCCCTTGCGCCTTCGAGCTGGGCCGCGTCATGGCCGTCGAACAGGAACACCGCCCGCTGGTAGGGGGTGATGTCGGGCGGCACGGCACCGTCGACGAGGAAACGGATCTCGGCGGCGTTGGGATTGTCCTCCGTCACCGTCAGCACCACCGGCTGGTCGGCGGCGTGCGCCTCGCGGTCGCTGCCATGGGCAAGAAACGAATCGTCGCGGAAGGTCCACAGATGCTGGTCGAGCGCGTCGCGGCGCTCTTCGCTGCCACACTGCACCACTGCCTTCCAGCCACGCTGCAGACTGCGCTCGAGCAGGCCCGGCAAGGCATCCTCGAGGGTCGATTCGGTCAGGTGGTAGAAAAGGACTTCAGCCATGAGGCAATGCTATGCCCCAATTCCAGTCGCGGGTGAAGCTTCCCAGGCAACCGCGCTGACGAGGCGCGGTTGCCTGGGCTTCGGCCTCAGCCTTCGTAGTGGTCGCGTACCAGCCTGTCTAGCAGCCGCACGCCGTAGCCCGAACCCCAGGACTGGTTGATCTCGTTGGTCGGCGAGCCCATGGCGGTGCCGGCGATGTCGAGATGCGCCCAGGGCGTTTCCTTGACGAAACGCTGCAGGAACTGCGCCGCCGTGATCGAGCCGCCATAACGGCCGCCGATGTTCTTCATGTCGGCATTCTTGGAATCGATCAGCTTGTCGTATTCCGAGCCGAGCGGCATGCGCCACAGCTTCTCCTGCGTCGCCGTGCCGGCGGCGGTCAGGCGCTCGGCAAGCTCGTCATTGTTGGAGAACAGGCCGGCATGGCTCTGGCCGAGCGCCACCATGATCGCCCCGGTCAGCGTCGCCAGATTGACCATGAATTTCGGCTCGAAACGCTGGTTGCAGTACCACAGCGCATCGGCCAGCACGAGGCGGCCCTCGGCGTCGGTGTTGAGCACTTCGATGGTCTGGCCCGACATCGAGGTGACGATGTCGCCCGGACGCTGGGCGTTGCCGTCGACCATGTTCTCGACAATGCCTATGATGCCGACGACATTGACCTTGGCCTTGCGTGCGGCGAGCGCCTGCATCAGCCCGGTGACGGCGGCGGCGCCGCCCATGTCGCCCTTCATGTCTTCCATGCCGGCGGCCGGCTTGATCGAGATGCCGCCCGAATCGAACGTCACGCCCTTGCCGACGAAGGCGACAGGCTTG
Organism: Aminobacter aminovorans; assembly: GCF_900445235.1. Classification (NCBI taxonomy): domain Bacteria; kingdom Pseudomonadati; phylum Pseudomonadota; class Alphaproteobacteria; order Hyphomicrobiales; family Phyllobacteriaceae; genus Aminobacter; species Aminobacter aminovorans. The sequence continues at coordinate 4,188,508 of NZ_UFSM01000001.1, forward strand.
TCCTTGGCCTTGCCGCCGTTCCACTGCATGACCGCCAGACGCGGCGGACGCACCGAACCCTGGGCGACGCCGAGCAGCGAGCCCATGCCGAGCTTCTTCATTTCCTTCTCGGTCAGGATCTCGACCTTGACGCCGAGCTTCTCGAGTTCCTTGGCCTGGGCGGCGAACTCGACCGGGCCGAGGATATTGGCCGGCTCGTTGACCAGGTCGCGGGCAAGCAGCACGCCGCCGACGACAGCCTCGGCGTCGGCAAAGGCCTTCCTGGCGGCAGCCGGATCGGCGCAATGGATGGTGATCTTGGCCGGCTTCCGGTCGTCGGCCTTGCCGTCGCCCTTGCTGTCGGAATTGTCCTTCTTGGTCTTGTATTTGTCGAAGCTGTAGCTCCTGAGCAGGATGCCCGAAGCAATGCCCGCCGCGGCCGCGCCATCGGCATCGACATCGGGAATGTCGAGGATGACGGCCACTTCGGTCGCCTTGCGCAGCTGTGCTGCAATGACGCCGCCGAGCTTCAGCCAGGCATATTCGTCGAGCGACGCCGCCTTGCCGGTGCCGATCGCGACAAGCCTGTCGATATCAGTGCCAGCGGGCGCCAGGACCTCGACGACGCCTGCGAACTTGCCTTTGAAATCGGCGACGGGAAAAGCCCGATCGAGCGCCTTGGCCGGATCGTTGGCGCGTGCCGCATCGCTCAGCCCGCCCTCGTCGGCGGAAAAGACGATGACGGTGCCCTTCTTGGGCGTGCCCGGCTTGGCAAAACTGATCGACGGCTTAGAAGTCATGATATCCCGCTTTCGGATCCCGTTCAGATGGTGCGCGACATTTCGTCGTTTTCACCGGTTTGGCAAGCCTCCCGTCATCTTCCCCCGATATGATTAAAGCTGAAAACTGTTCGGAAACCTTGCGTTAACCACCTCTGTTGGGCGTTTCTTAGCCAATGGCGACGAGACTTGGCAGTGCGGGAGACAGTGTTGGCGGTGTTGACGGCAGTTGTGCCGGCATGCCTTGGACTATAGCTTAGAGACCCACCGGCCAAGCGACGTCAGTCGGCCGGCCAAGTCGGAAACACGGAATCCTGATCATCGATGAAGGTTGTTGAGCGCTACATTCTGCGTCGTGCGTTCGCGGTTTTCATCGCGGCGTTGACGTGGACATTGGCGATCGTCTGGACCACCCAGGTCCTCGGACGCATCGACCTCGTCACCGACAGCGGCCAGTCGGCGCTGACCTTCTTCGAGGTCGCGGCCCTGATCCTGCCGACCGTCATTCCCATCGTCGTGCCGTTTGCCGTGATCATCGCGGTGGCGCTGACGCTGAGCACCATGAACAGCGATTCCGAGCTGGTGATCCTCAATGCCGCCGGCGCCTCGCGGCTCACCGTGATCCGGCCGATTCTCATCCTCGCGGTGTGCGCCGCGATGTTCTCCTTCATCGTCGACAACGTCGCCAACCCGATGGCGCGCCAGCGCAACCGCGAGCTGATCGCGACGTCGCGCGCCGACCTTCTGTCGCTGATCATCCAGGAAGGCACCTTCCGCAAGGTCGACGACGGCCTGTTCGTGCAGGTCGGCGAGCGCCTTCCCAATGGCGGGCTGGGCGGCATCTTCGTCGCCGATTCGCGCGAGCCCAATGTCGACCTCGTCTATTATGCCAAGGACGGCTCGTTCATCGAACGCAACAAGAAGCAGATGCTGGTGATGAATGAAGGCGTCATTCACCGCAAGGCGCCGGGCGGCGAAGTCTCGGTCATCAGCTTCGACTCCTATGCCTTTGATCTCAGTGAGTTTTCCGCTGCCGCCAACGAAGTCACCATGCAGCCGAAGGACCGCTCGACGTCCTATCTGATGCAGCCGCAGCACGACGACAAATTCTACCAGCGCAACCCGCGCCTGTTCGACGCCGAGCTCAACCGCCGCTTCTCCGACTGGCTCTATTCGATCGCCTTCGCCTTCATCGCACTTGCCGTTGCCGGCGATGCGCGCTCGCACCGCGAGGCCCGGATCCACCCGCTTGTGACGACGGTGACGATCGCCCTGTTCTTCCGCTGGCTCGGCTTCTTCGCCAACAGCAAGGCAGAGGCTGCGGCCTGGATCGGCTATGTCGTCTATGCGATTCCCATCGGCGCCTCGCTGTTTGCCCTGTGGTTCATCCGCAGCCACCGCGCCCTCGAACTGCCGGTCTCGGTCGCCGATCGCCTGGCGGCGACAGCGGCACGGCTGCGCGACGGCTTCGCCGCATTCCGCCAGCGCCTCACCGGCCGTGCTTCCGGCCAGGGAGCGGCATGATGGGCTGGACGCTTGGCCGCTATTTCCTCATTCGCTACGCCGTCATCACGACGTGGTTCTTCATCGGCATCTATGCGCTGATCTTCATCATCGACGTCACCGAATTCTCGAGCAATGTCGGCGGCCTGCCGGGCTTCAGGTTTTCGATCGCCATGACGGTTTCGGCCCTGCGCGTGCCGATGATCATGCAGCAGACGGTGCCGTTCGTGGCGCTGTTCAGCGCCATGGCGACACTGGTTTCGCTCAACCGGCGCTACGAGCTTGTCATTGTGCGCGCCGCCGGCATCTCGGCCTGGCAGTTCCTGTTGCCCTGCTGCATCGGCGCGCTGCTGTTCGGCCTTGTGACCGTCGGCATCCTAAACCCGATCGCGGCCTACGGCTTCTCGCATTCCGAGACCATCGAATCCGAGCTGCGCTCACGCCAGTCCAATTCGGTCTCGGCGTTTTCGGCGCCCTGGCTGCGCCAGAAGGCAGGTGGCACCGAAGTCATCATCGGCGCCCGCGCCGTGCTCAACCAGGGTCTCGAGCTGTCTGACGCGGTGTTCTTCGTCTTCGACGACAAGGGCGACATGGTCGAACGCAAGGACGCCGAGCGCGCCTATCTGCGTGACGGCCACTGGGAACTGGTCAACGTCCGCAGCATGAAGGGGGGCCAGAATTTCACCTCCCAGCCGGTCGATCAGGTGCCCACCAATCTGAAGCCTGAGTTCGTCCAGGAACGGCTGGCGCGGCCCGAAACGATTCCCTTCTTCGAGCTGCCTTCGAAGATCGAAGTGGCGCGTTCCTTCGGCCTCCGGGCCAACGCATTCGCCATGCAATTTCATTCACTTGTCGCCCTGCCCTTCCTTTTGGTTGCAATGACGCTCATTGCTGCAACAGTGTCGATGCGATTTGCACGTATGGGGCAGTCTGCAACGATGATTTTGGGTGGCGTCGTCGCCGGCTTTCTGCTTTATGTCGTTTCGGTTCTGGTCAAAGCATTTGGCAATGCGGGATTCGTGCCGACTTATATTGCGGCATGGTTTCCAGTAGTGGTCGCAATGTTTTTCGGGGTGACTTTCCTGCTCTACAAAGAGGACGGTTAGGTGAGGGGCGCAATGGCCAACCGCAGGGCCCATATGGCAGGCCTTCTGGGCGCGACTGCGCTTGCGTGCCTGTTTGCGGTCGCGCTGCCGTCCGCACCTGCTTTCGCACAGACTGTCGCCGACCTCGCACCCAGCGTGCCCGAAGGCGCGCAGATGCTGCTCGAGGCGGACACGCTCGTCTATGACAACGACGCCAGCACCGTGACTGCGGTGGGCGGCGTGCAGATCGACTATGCCGGCAACCGACTCGTCGCCCAGCGCGTCACCTATGACCGCAAGACGTCGCGGCTGGTCGCCAGCGGCAATGTCGAGGTCGTCAATTCGGACGGCACCAAGATCTTCTCGCAGGAGATCGACATCACCGACGACTTCGCCGACGGCTTCGTCAACACGCTGCGCATCGAGACCGTCGACAAGACCTATTTCGCCGCCGAAAGCGCCAAGCGCGAAGGCGGCTTCCTGACGACGTTCAACAACGGCGTCTACACCGCCTGCGAACCGTGCGAGCAGAAGCCCGACAAGGCGCCGATCTGGCGCGTCAAGGCGCAGAAGATCATCTGGAACGGCCAGAAGAAGACGGTGCGCTTCGAGAATTCGAACTTCGAGTTCTTCGGCTTCCCGATCGCCTTCCTGCCGGCCTTCGAGATTGCCGACCCGACGGTCAAGCGCAAGAGCGGCTTCCTGATGCCCGGCGTCAGCTACAAGAGCGAGCTCGGCGTCGGCGTTTCGATCCCCTATTACTTCGCACTTTCGCCGACCTATGATCTCACCATCAAGGGCACCGGCTACACCCGCCAGGGTTTCCTCGGCGAGGCCGAGTGGCGCCAGCGCTTCAACAATGGCGAATACAGCCTGAAGATCGCCGGCATCCACCAGATGAACCCGGACAAGTTCGACGCCAATACCGTCGACCGCGGACCGGCCGGCGACGAGAACAAGCTGCGCGGCATGGTCGGCACCAAGGGTCATTTCGACCTCAATCCGCGCTGGGCCTTCGGCTGGAACATCCTTGCCCAGTCGGACAAGAATTTCTCGCGCACCTACGGCATCAATGGTTTCTCCGACAGCACGCACCGCTCGGAAGCCTACCTGACCGGCCTCAACGACCGTAACTATTTCGACTTGCGCGCCATGCGCTTCCAGGTCCAGGAAGAAGCGCTCGACAGCGATCCCAATGCCCGCGCCGACAAGCAGCCCTGGGTGCTGCCGTCGCTCGACTATGCCTATATCCCCGACACGCCGGTGGCCGGCGGCGAGCTCTCCTTCGACCTCAACGCCCGCGTCATCCAGCGCTCGGATCTCGATGCAAATATCACGGCGCCGAACGGGCCTACGGTCCACGGCATCGAAGGCACCTCGAGCCGCATCACCGCCGAAGCCGAGTGGAAGCGGACCGTCATCACCGATGGCGGCCTGCTGGTAACGCCCCTGCTCGCCTTCCGCGCCGACGGCAGCTATGTCGATGCCTCTGCCGCCTCGCTTGCCGCCATCAACACCATGGCCACCGACCCCAGGATCAACGTCGCCGAGGACGTGCGCTCGTCGCTGTTCCGCTACATGGCGACGCTTGGCCTCGAGCTGCGCTGGCCGGTGCTGTTCTCGTCGACCAGCTCGACCCATGTGCTCGAGCCGATGGCCCAGATCTTCGCCCGTCCGAGCGAAAGCCACATCAGCGGCCTCGGCATCCCCAATGAGGATGCGCAGAGCTTCGTCTTCGACGCGGCCTCGCTGTTCGAGCGCGACAAGTTCTCCGGCTACGACCGCATGGAAGGCGGCACCCGCGCCAATCTCGGCCTGCGCTATTCCGGCAGCTTCAACAATGGCTGGACCACCAATGCGCTTGTCGGCCAGTCCTACCACCTTGCCGGCGACAACTCCTTCGCCGCACCCGATCTCGTCAATGCCGGCTCCTATTCCGGCCTTGAGACCGACACGTCGGATTACGTCGCGCTGGCCGGCCTCGCCAGCCCGAACGGCTTCTCGGCTTCGGTCAGCGGCCGCTTCGATGAGCGCACCTTCGATGTTCGCCGCGCCGAGATGAAGGTCGGGCTCGATGCGCGTCCGCTCGCCGTATCGGCGCGTTACGCCTTCATCCAGGCGCAGCCGCTCTATGGCTTTGCCGACGACCGCCACGAAGTGACCCTCGGCGCCACGGCCCGCTTCAACGACGAATGGCGCGTCTTCGGCTCCGGCACCTACGACATCAAGGGCGATCTGCTGGTCAAGAACGGCGTCGGCTTCGCTTATGACGACGAGTGCTTCACCTACATGATGTCCTATTCCGAGAGCCGCGATCACAACAAGCCGGACGACGTCTCGCGCACCGTCGGCTTCAACATCTCGTTCCGCACGATCGGCGACTTCGGCAACGCGACGAGCGCCTTCTAAGGCAGTGACGGGACGGCGGCGGGGGCGGCCTGACATCGTTTTGCCGCATAACGCAGCCAATGACGGGGCACGTATCCGGGCAATGTCCGGATCTGGGGTTTGAACGGGACTTATTTCTATGCGGAAGCACCTCTTTTCGGCAGGCCTTGCCCTGCTCGTGGCGGCGACGTCGCTTTCGATCACCGCCTACGCACCTCCGGCTCAGGCAAGCGAGATCAAGTACATCGTCAACGATGTGCCGATCACCAGCTACGACATCCAGCGCCGGGCGGCTTTCCTCAAGCTGCAGAAGCGCAAGGGTGATGCCGGCCAGGAAATGATCGAGCAGACGCTGCGCGTCGCCGAGATGAAGCGGCTCAACATCCGCATCTCCGACAAGCAGGTCAACGAAGCCTATGCGCGCTTTGCCGGTTCCAACAAGCTGAAGCCGGCGCAGATGGACCAGATCCTGGGCCAGGCCGGCGTGACATCAAGCCACTTCAAGGACTATATCCGCGCCCAGATGGGCTGGAACCAGGCGCTCGGCGCCCGCTTCCGCTCGGCTGACGGCGGCGGCGGCATGTCGACCGAGCAGGACGCGGTGCGCCGCATGCTGCAGCAGGGCGGCGTCAAGCCGAGCGCCACCGAATACATGCTGCAGCAGGTGATCTTCGTCGTCCCCGCTTCCGAGCGCGGCACGATCGGCAAGCGCAAGCGCGAGGCGGATGCGCTGCGCGGCCGCTTCAATGGCTGCGAACAGACGCGTGAATTCGCCAAGGGCCTGCTCGACGTCACCGTGCGCGACCTCGGCCGTGTCATCGCCCCGCAGCTGCCGCCCGAATGGGCGGAAGACATCAAGAAGCTCAAGGCCGGCGCTGCTACGCCGGTGCGCGAGACAGACCGCGGCGTCGAGTTCATCGGCGTCTGCAGCTCGCGCGAAGTCTCCGACGACAAGGTCGCCCAGATGGTGTTCCAGGCCGAGGGTGCCGGCAAGGGCGGCGATGCCAAGACCGAAGAGCTCAACAAGAAGTACATCGAAGAGCTGCGGGCCAAGGCCCGCATCGTCACCCGCTAGGCCGTGGCTTTCCATAGCCTGCCACTGGCGCTGACGTCGGGCGATCCCTCGGGCATTGGCCCGGAAATCGCTGTCGCCGCCTGGCGGCAGCGCGCCAAGGCCGGGGTGCCGCCCTTCTATCTGCTCGCCGACCCGAAGCTGATTGCCGCGCGTGCGCGCGCCCTGGACGTCGACGTCGCCATCGTCGAGACCGATGCCGCCGGTGCTGCCAACGTCTTCGCCGATGCCCTGCCCGTGGTTCCGCTCGCGGCAGCCGCGATCGACACGCCGGGCCAGCCCGACAAGGCCAATGCCGCCGGCATCATCGAGGCGATCGACCGCGCCGTGACCGACACCTTCGAGGGCCGGGCTGCTGCCGTCGTCACCTGCCCGATCGCCAAGAAGCCGCTCTATGACGCCGGCTTCCGCTTTCCCGGCCATACCGAATATCTCGCTCATCTCGCAACCGAGCGGAACGGCATCGACACCACCCCTGTCATGATGCTGGCCGGGCCGGAACTGCGCGCCGTGCCTGTCACCATCCACATCGCGCTGGCAGAGGTTCCGAAGGCACTCACCACCAGTGCCATCGTCGCGACCGTGCGCATCACCGCGCGTGACCTGCGCGCCCGCTTCGGCATCGCCAGGCCGCGCATCGCCGTGTCGGGCCTCAACCCGCATGCCGGCGAAGGCGGGGCCATGGGCCACGAGGAGGAGCGCGTCATCCGCCCTGCCATCGAGGCGCTCAAGGCGGAAGGCATCGATGCCTTCGGCCCCCTGCCCGCCGACACCATGTTCCATGCCCGGGCACGCGCCGGCTATGATGCTGCGATCTGCATGTATCACGACCAGGCGCTGATCCCGGCCAAGGCGCTCGCCTTCGACGAGACGGTCAACGTCACGCTCGGCCTGCCCTTCGTGCGCACCTCGCCCGACCACGGCACCGCCTTCGACATATCAGGCAAAGGCATCGCCCGGCCCGACAGCCTGATCGCCGCGCTGAAGCTGGCCAGGCTGCTGGCAGACATCGAGGCCAAGCCGGCATGAGCAGCACGACCAGCATCGACGGCCTGCCGCCGCTTCGCGACGTCATCGAGCGCCATGGCCTGCAGGCCAAGAAGGCGCTCGGCCAGAACTTCCTGCTCGACCTCAACCTCACCGGCAAGGTGGCACGCGCCGCCGGCGACCTGACCGGCGTCACCGTCATCGAGGTCGGCCCCGGCCCCGGCGGCCTGACGCGGGCGCTGTTGATGCATGGCGCCAAGCGGGTCATCGCCATCGAGCGCGACGAGCGCTGCCTGGCTGCCCTTTCCGAGGTTTCCGATCATTATCCGGGGCGGCTCGACGTGGTGTCGGGCGATGCGCTGAAGACCGATTTCGCAAGCCTCGCCAATGGCGAGCCGGTCAAGATCGTCGCCAACCTGCCCTACAATATCGGCACCGAGCTTCTGGTGCGCTGGCTGACCGTCGAGGCCTGGCCGCCCTTCTACCAGTCGCTGACGCTGATGTTCCAGCGCGAGGTCGCCGAGCGCATCGTGGCAAAGCCTGCCAGTTCCGCCTTTGGCCGGCTCGGCGTGCTGGCGGGCTGGCGCACCGATGCCCGCATCGCCTTCGACGTGCCGCCGCAGGCCTTTACGCCGCCGCCCAAGGTGACCTCGTCGGTGATCCATCTGGAGCCGCGCCGGGAGCCGCTCGCAGCCGATGTGAAGATGCTGGGCCGCGTCACCGAGGCGGCCTTCGGCCAGCGCCGCAAGATGCTGCGCCAGAGCCTGAAAAGCATGGGCGGCGAAAAGCTGCTGGAAGCCGTCGGCATCGACCCGACCCGCCGCGCCGAAACGCTCAGCGTCGAGGAATTCGTCGCGCTGGCAAAGGCTGTGTGAAGGCAGACTGACCAGGCTGCCGTCTGCGGAGCACCGTCCGGCGCCGGGTACCGGGCTGCTCCAATGACGGCAGATGGCAACTGTGCTCAAGCGCAGCAAGCAAGTGCTCTTTCTTCCGCCCTCTCCGCATTCCTCACCTTCACGGCATGGATCCTAGGGTCGCCGCGACGGAGCTGCGCTCCTGCTTCGCCCTAGGATGACGAAGGCATGGGGTTCGCGTCCAATCTCCAAGGTTGGCGCTTGGCAGATTTTCGAGTGCTTGGCGGTTGTGGAGCTGGCCTTCGGCAGGCTTCAACATTGGCTGCCCCTCATCTCGCAGCCACTGCAGAGGATACCGGAGCAAGAGCGACGCCGCCATCCTTCGTCATTCTAGGGCGGAGCAGGAGCGAAGCGACGCGGAGACCCTAGGATCCATGCCGTGACATTACCGCTGGGCTCAAGCGGTCAAGAACGCGTCTGCACCCGTATCACGCCCCTCACCCTCATGGCATGGATTCCACCTGAGAAACTGAAGCTGTTCTGTGGCGAGGCCTTCCGAGAAACCTCAGAGCTTCTCGTCGAGCAGTTTCGAAACGAAGTCGAACAGGCCGGGCCGGCGGTCGCGGCGCAGGCGTTCGGCGGCGACGATGGCGCGCACTTCGGCGAAGGCGCGGTTGAGGTCTTCGTTGATCACGACATAGTCGTATTCGCCCCAGTGCTCGATCTCGTCACGGGCGTTCTTCAGCCGCGTCTCGATCACCGCGTCCTGGTCCTCGGCGCGGCGCTTGAGACGGGCCTTCAGCTCGCCCATCGACGGCGGCAGGATGAAGATCGAGACGATGTCGCCGCGCATCTTTTCCTTGAGCTGCTTGGCGCCCTGCCAGTCGATGTCGAACAGCATGTCGCGGCCCTGCGACATGGCGAGTTCGACCGGCTCGCGCGGCGTCGCATAGAAATTGCCATGCACCTCGGCCCATTCGAGCAGCGCGTCATTGTCGCGCAGCAGCTCGAATTCGCGCTTGCTGGTGAAGTGGTAATGGGCGCCGTCGATCTCGCTGCCGCGGCGCGGACGGGTGGTGACGCTGACCGACAGCTTCAGCTCCGGATCGGTTTCGATCAGGTTGCGCGAGATGGTCGACTTGCCTGCGCCCGACGGCGACGACAAGACCAGCATCAAGCCGCGCCGCTTGATGACGATGGATGGGGCCTCGGCGCTCATGCGCTACTCCAGATTCTGAACTTGCTCGCGGAACTGATCGACGACGGCCTTCAGTTCCAGCCCGATGGCGGTCACTGCGGCGGCATTCGACTTCGAACACAGCGTATTCGATTCGCGGTTGAATTCCTGCGCCAGAAAATCGAGCTTCCGGCCGATCGCGCCGCCGCCGGCGAGCAGCGCCCGCCCGGAGGCGACATGGGTCTTCAGCCGGTCGATCTCCTCGCGGATGTCGGCCTTGGTGGCGAGGAACGCCGCTTCCATGTTGAGCCGCGTCTCGTCGAGCGCGGGTGAGGCCTCGAGCAGCAGCCGCACCTGTTCGGCCAGGCGCTGGCGGATCTGCGCCGGCTCGCGCGAGGGGTCCGCTTCCGCCTGCAAGGTCAGCGTCTCGATGGTTGCGATATGATCCGACAGCAGCGACCGCAGCGCCTCGCCCTCGGCCTTGCGTGCCTCGACGAGCCCGGCGAGGCCCTTTTCCAGGCCATTCATGATCACCGCGTCGATCGCTGCCCGCTGCTCTTCGGTCTCGACGGTTTCGGGCAGGTCGAACACGCCGCGCAGCGCCAGCAACCCGTCGGCGCTGGCAGGGGCTGCGCCATATTGCTTGACCAGGCGCGTGGCGAGCTCAGCGACGTCGCGCAGGAACACTTCGTTGATGACCGGCTGCACCATCGCGCCGGCCATGCGGCTGACGGTCAGCGTCGCCTGCACGTTGCCGCGCGAAAAGCGCTTCTGGATGGCTTGCCTGACCGCCGGTTCGAGCCGCTCGAAGCCCTGCGGCAGGCGCAGGCGCACGTCGACGCTCTTGCCGTTGACCGACTTCACTTCCCAGGCGATCGCCGTCCCGTCGTGCTCGGCGGCCACGCGGGCGAAGCCTGTCATGCTCTGAAGGGTCATCTGCGCAGCGCGTTCCTGTCTTACGGCGTGCCTTGCCCCTGGAACGGTGCAAGGCAGCCTGTTCCTACTTCTTGACGGCGTTGGTAGTGGCCGCGTCCTTCTTGGCCGGATCGGCCTCGCCTGCCGCCTTCTCGTCCTCGACGACCTTGCGCTGGAAGGCGCGCCAGCGGGCGACGTTCTCGTTGTGCTCGTCCAGCGTCTCGGCAAAGACATGCCCACCCGAACCGTCGGCAACGAAATAGAGGTCCTTGGTCTTCGATGGATTGGCGACGGCCTCGAGCGAAGCCTTGCCCGGATTGGCGATCGGCGTCGGCGGCAGGCCCTTGATGGTGTAGGTGTTGTAGGGCGTCGGCTTGTCGATGTCGGAGCGATAGATCGGCCGGTCGGCCGGCTTACCCTTGCCGCCGAAGATGCCGTAGATGATCGTCGGATCGGACTGCAGCCGCATGCCCTTGTTGAGGCGGTTGATGAACACCGCAGCCACGCGCGAGCGCTCGTCGCCGCGCGCCGTTTCCTTCTCGACGATCGAGGCCAGCGTCACGAACTCGTTGACGTCGGCGAGCGGCAGGTCGGGCGAGCGCCGGGCCCAGATGGTCTCGACCAGTTCCTTCTGGTCGGCCAGCATCTTGTTGACGATCTGCTGCCGCGTCAGGCCGCGGGTGAAGCGCTGGGTGTCGGCGGCAAGCGCGCCCTCGGGCGGCATCTCGGCCGGCATGTCGCCGCTCAATGCTTCCTGCTCGGCAATGCGTTTCCACGCCTGCTCGACGGTCAGCCCCTCGGGGATGGTCAGCGAATATTGCACCGACTTGCCGCTCTTCAAGAGCTCCATGATGTCCTGCATCGACGCACCGGCCTGGATCTCGTATTCTCCGGCCTTGAGCGCGCCGTCATTGCCATAGGCACGCACGCCCATGCGGAAGATGCGCGCGTCGCTGATCAGGCCGCGCCGCTCGAGCTGGTCGGCGATGTCGGCCACGCCGGTGCTCGGCTTGACGAGGAAGGTCGCCGGCACCGTCGACGGGCCCGCGCCGCCAAATTCCTGCTTGCCGAAATAGAGGGCGGCACCGCCGGCGAGGATGGCCAGCACCGCCGTCGACATCATGAAATTGAGGAACACGACGATCTGGTTGCGCGAGGCGCGCGAACGCTTGGCGGGCGGCGGCGTGCCGGCTTCCGGCCGCAACGCTTCCTGCGCGGTCTTTGGAACGATCGGATTGGCCGGTGCGGCGCGTGGTGCGCCCTCTCCCTGCCCTGGCGTATTGATGCTCATCTTGCCTCGCCTTTGCGTCGAATCCCCGCCGGGAGACTAGGCTTGAATGTGGCAAAAATCACGGCAAAGGGCCCGTAACGGGCCCCTTCCCACAACCTATCAGCCGTTGAAGCGCTGGAATACCAGCGAGGCGTTGGTGCCGCCGAAGCCGAAGGAGTTTGACAAAGCGACGTCGACCTGCCGCTTGCGCGGCTTGTTCGGCACCAGATCGATGGCCGTCTCGCGCTCGGGATTGTCGAGATTGATCGTCGCCGGCACGATGTTGTCGCGGATGGCGAGGATCGAGAAGATCGCCTCGGCAGCACCGGCAGCCCCCAGGAGATGGCCGATCGACGACTTGGTCGACGACATCGACACCTTGGAGGCGGCGTCGCCGACAAGACGCTCGACAGCGCCGAGCTCGATCGTGTCGGCCATGGTCGAGGTGCCATGGGCGTTGATGTAGTCGATGTCGGCAGGCGTCAGCTTGGCGCGCTTGAGGGCGGCCGTCATGCAGCGGAAGGCGCCATCGCCATCCTCGGCGGGTGCGGTGATGTGATGGGCATCGCCGGTCAGGCCGTAGCCGACCACTTCTGCGTAGATTTTCGCGCCGCGTGCCTTGGCATGCTCGAGCTCTTCGAGCACGACGACGCCGGCACCCTCGCCCATGACGAAGCCGTCACGGTCGCGGTCATAGGGGCGCGACGCCTTTTCCGGATCGTCGTTGCGATCAGTCGAGAGCGCCTTGCAGGCGGCAAAGCCGGCCAGCGACAGGCGCGTTACCGGTGCCTCGGCGCCGCCGGCCACCATCACGTCGGCATCGCCGAACATGATCAGGCGGGCCGCATCGCCAATGGCGTGCGCGCCGGTCGAGCAGGCGGTGACCACGGCGTGGTTCGGGCCCTTGAGCCCGTGCCGGATCGACACCTGGCCGGAAACCAGATTGATGATCTGGCCTGGAATGAAGAAGGGGCTGATGCGGCGCGGGCCGCGCTCCTTGAGGATCAGGGCGTTCTCGGCGATGCCGTCAATGCCGCCGATGCCCGAGCCGATCATGACGCCGGTCGAATTCTGTTCGTCCGGCGTCTTTGGCTGCCAACCGGAATCCTTCAATGCCTCGTCGGCGGCCGCGATCCCGTACAGGATGAAGTCGCCGATCTTGCGCAGTTCCTTGGGTTCAAGGACCGCTTCGGGATTGAAGCTGTTGTTGGAGCCGTCGCCGCGAGGGATGACATTGGCGATCTTGCAGGCGAGGTCGTCGACCTCGAACTCCGTGATCCGCCGGGCTGCGCTGCGGCCGGAAAGAAGCTCTTTCCAGCCGTGCTCGTAGCCCATGCCGAACGGTGAAAGCAGGCCAAGGCCTGTGACGACCACACGCCTCATCGCAGGCATCCCTGACAATTCGCGATCGCTCAGGCCGAAGCCTTGTCGATGTACTTCACGGCGTCGCCAACGGTGAGGATGGTCTCGGCCGCGTCGTCGGGGATCTCGACGCCGAATTCTTCTTCGAAAGCCATGACGAGCTCGACCGTGTCGAGGCTGTCCGCGCCCAGATCGTCGATGAAGCTCGCAGCTTCCGTCACCTTGTCGGCGTCGACGCCAAGATGTTCAATGACGATCTTCTTGACGCGCTCTGCGGTGTCACTCATGTGGGCATCCTCAGTCTGGTGTTGTTAGGTCTTCGTTAGCGGGCGGATTGCCGCTAATCAAGCTGTAATCTACGCTTTCCCAAGCGCTCGGGCGGCGGTCGGGTTTCGTCCTGGCCACCTGATGGAGCGCGGCAATACACGAAAAATTCACCGCGTCCAAGGCAAAAGGGCCGGTTATCCCGGCCAATCGCCCAATCAGATCCCAAATCAGATCCCAAATCAGATCATCGCCATGCCGCCATTGACGTGGATTGTCTGGCCGGTGACGTAGGCCGCTTCGTCGGAAGCGAGATAGGCGACCGCCGAGGCAACTTCCTTGCCGGTGCCCATGCGCTTGGCCGGGATCGCGGCCATGATCGCCTCTTTCTGCTTGTCGTTGAGCTTCTCGGTCATCGCCGATTCGATGAAGCCGGGTGCGACGCAGTTGACGGTGATGTTGCGGGTGGCGATCTCCTGGGCCAGCGACTTGGAGAAGCCGATCATGCCGGCCTTGGAGGCGCAGTAGTTGGTCTGGCCGGGGTTGCCGGTCACGCCGACGACCGAGGTGATGTTGATGATGCGGCCATGACGGCGGCGCATCATCGGATGCGTCAGCTCGCGCGTCAGGCGGAACATCGCCGTCAGGTTGATCTCGATGACCTGGTCCCAGTCGGCATCCGACATGCGCACGAACAGGCCGTCCTTGGTGATGCCGGCATTGTTGACCAGGATGTCGACCCCTTCGAGTTCGGCCTCGGCCTTCTGGCCCAGCGCCTTGACCTCGTCGCGGTCGGCGAGATTGGCCGGGAACAGCTTGACGCGGTCGCCGAGTTCGCCGGCTAGCGCCTCGAGCTTTTCGATGCGGGTGCCGTGCAGGCCGACAATGGCGCCCTGCTTGTGCAGGATGCGGGCGATTTCTTCGCCGATGCCGCCGGATGCACCGGTGACGAGTGCCTTGCGGCCGGTCAGATCGAGCATGTTGCTACCTTCCTTGAAGAGCGCACCCTTCACACGGGTGGGGTCGTTTGAATTGCTCAGTCGCCTGCTTGGTTCGGGGCGCCTGCTTGGTTCGGGGCGCCTGCTTGGTTCGGGCGCCTGATTGGTCCAGGCCTGATGGGTTCGGGCGCCTGATTGGTTCGGCGCCTGAATGGTTCAGGCGAGCGCGGCGATGGCCGCGTCGATGTCGGCCGGGTTGTTGACGGCAGCCGTCGCGATTTCCTTGTTGATGCGGCGAGCGAGGCCCGACAGCACCTTGCCGGCGCCCACTTCATAAAGCGTGGTGATGCCGTTGTTGCCGAACCACTCGACCGTCTCGCGCCAGCGCACCTGGCCGGTGACCTGCTCGACGAGGCGGGCGGCGATCTCCTCGGGGTCGGTGATCGGCTTGACGGTGACATTGGCAACCACCGGCACGACCGGGACGTTCTTCTTCACGCCGGCCAGCGCCTCGCGCATCTTTTCCGCCGCCGGCGCCATCAGCGCCGAATGGAAGGGGGCGGAGACCTGCAGCATCAGCGCGCGCTTGGCGCCCTTTGCGGTGCAAAGGGCTGCGGCACGCTCGACCGCCGCCTTCTCGCCCGAGATGACCAGCTGGCCGCCGCCATTGTCGTTGGCGATCTGGCAGACCGAGCCTTGTGCCGCCTCAGCGCAGGCGGCGTCGACGTCGCCCTGCTCGAGGCCGATGATCGCAGCCATGGCGCCCAGGCCTGCCGGCACGGCGGCCTGCATGGCGTTGCCGCGGATGCGCAGCAGGCGGGCGGCGTCGGCGACCGAAACAAAACCTGCGGCGGCAAGCGCCGAATATTCGCCGAGCGAGTGGCCGGCGACATAGGCGACCTTGTCCTTGAGCGACAGGCCGCGCGATTCAAGCGCCCGGAACGCGGCCATCGACACCGCCATCAGCGCCGGCTGGGCATTGGCGGTCAGCGTCAGCGTCTCCTCGGGTCCTTCCCAGATCAGCCTGGACAGCTTTTCACCGAGCGCATCGTCGACTTCCTCGAAGACGCGGCGTGCCTCTGGAAAGGCATCGGCGAGTTCCTTGCCCATGCCGACGGCCTGGCTGCCCTGCCCGGGAAAAGTGAATGCAACGGCCATGTTGGTCTCCTGGCTACTTGCCGCATCGGCCCGGACCGGAATCGGTTTTTCGGGGTCGACGGGCAGACATATCACGCGGCGCGCCACCGGACGTCCTGGAACCAGCCGCGCGCCATATCGTTGTGCCTCTGGCGCAATGGATACCGCGAAGTCAAGTCTTGAGGGCTTTGGGACCCCAATGGGGCAAATAATCACAGAGAATTAATGCCAAATACGTTTTGTTTGCCCCCTCCTTCTCAATTTTGCCATATGCGCTAGGTTTTCGATGACAGTTTCGTGACGGTTGCGTGACGCTGCCGTCCAGCGTTCGAGGAAGTTGAGTTGGCAAAGCTGTTCGCGACAGGCAAGTCCGTCGCATATGACGGGGAAAACGAGGCTGAAGCACTCAGCCGGCGTGACTATGCATTGGGCGTCCTGCGCTCGGTGATGATCACGCTCGCCGTCTCGGCCGTGCTGGTCTTCGCCATCGAATTGGTTGCCCGCGGCTCCTTCATCGACACGCTCAATTTCTTCCAGCAGCCGTTCAAGCCTAGCTGGACCACGGTGGCGCTGTTCGCTTTGCTGATCATCGGCTTCGACGCTCTGCTCGGCCGCCCCTATAACGGCCTGTTGATCGTCGCACCCGTGGCGCTGATGCTGGCCTTCGTCGGCCACCAGAAGTCGCTCTATCTCGGCGACCCGCTCTACCCGACCGATTTTCTCTATGCCCGCCAGATCGTCGAACTGATGCCGCTTTTGGTGCGCGAGCGGCCGCTTGCCGGCATAGGCATTGCGGTTGGCCTCATCGGCGGCATCTCGCTGCTCGTGCTCGCCTGGCGCTACTGGCGCCGCCGCATGCCGGCGCTGTCGTTCTGGGCGCGCATGTCGCGCCTGGCGATCGCCATTCCGGCGCTGGCCTTCTTCGTCTCGATCATGGACTACGCCACCTTCTCGTGGACGCGCGATCGCCTGCAGATCATCCCGATGATGTGGGACCAGAAGGAAAACTACGCCTCCAACGGCTTTGCCATTGCCTTTGCGCTCAACGTGCCGATGGCCAAGGTCAAGGCGCCGCAGGGCTATTCCGACAAGGCCATCGACGCCATCGCAGCACCTTCGCAGAAGGCCGCCGTGCTCCCCGAGGAAAAGCCCGACGTCATCATCGTGATGAGCGAATCCTTCTGGGATCCGACGCGCCTGCCCGGCGTCGCGATCACGCCGGACCCGATCCAGAACGTGCGCGCATCGCAGTCCGGCCACGTCTTCTCGCCCGAATTCGGCGGCATGACCGCCAATGTCGAGTTCGAGGCGCTGACCGGCTTCTCCAACGCCTTCCTGCCGGCCGGCTCGATCCCCTACCAGCAATATGTCCGCGCGCCGGTGCCTTCGCTTGCCACCTTCTTCAAGAGCGAAGGCTACGACACCAAGGCCATCCACCCCTTCGGCGGCTGGTTCTGGAACCGCGCGCCGGTCTACAAGGCCTTCGGCTTCGACAAGTTCATGTCGGAAGAGAACCTGCCGCTGCTCGCCAAGCGCGGCCCGCTGGTCTCCGACGCCGCACTGACCGAAGAGATCATCCGCGAGGCCGACGCCACCGATCACCCCTTCTTCATGTTCGCGGTCTCGCTGCAGAGCCACGGCCCCTACGAGCCGAACCGCTACAGCGACACCACCCACAAGGTCGAGGCGCCGACGTCGCAATGGGCGCGCGATTCGATCCTGACCTATGCCGAGGGTGCTTCCGACGCCGACCGTGGCCTGAAGCGCCTGATGGACTGGGCCAGCAAGCGTGAGCGCCCGACCGTCATCGCCTTCTTCGGCGACCACCTGCCGCCGCTCGGGCCGGTCTATGTCGAGACGGGTTTCATGAAAGAGCCGGTCGCCAAGCGCAAGGCGCCGATCGACGAAATGCTAGTGCAGCACGAGACGCCGCTGGTCGTGTGGTCGAACCGCACCGGTGCTGCGCGCGACATCGGCTCGATCAGCCCGGCCTTCCTGCCGCTGCATGTGCTCGAGACCGCCGGCATCAGCCACCCCTATTATACCGGCTTCCTCGGCGACCTGCATGACCGCTACCGGGTCGTCGACCGCAACATGCTTCTGCCGCGCCAGGGCGAGTCGGTGTTCGACTGGTCGCGCCAGAAGGAGCTCGATCCGGCGATCCGCGATTTCCGCTGGCTGCAATATGACATGATGTTCGGCAAGCGCCGCGGCGCCAAGGGCTTCTTCCCCGAGACCGTCGACAAGGTTGTGGCCAACCGCACGCGTTCGCCGCTGTTCCTCCGGGACGAGGCATTCGGCTGAGCCAAAACCGGCCGGAAAGGCCGGTTTTCCTGAGAATCTCGGCCTTCCCCCTTGCCTTGGCTGCACTTAGCATGTAGACGCCCGCCATCTGCCGGTCCCAGCTGGGGGCTGAACGGAGGGCCGGAGGCTTTCTTGAAAGTCGCCGTGTGAAGCGAAAACGCTTCCGCCTCCCGTGTCTCCGCTCTCGACCGTCTCGTCGTGCTCCTTTCTTCCCCTGAAGGCCGCAAGGTCTCGAAGGGTCAGGGAGGTCGCAGAGGCTCTAGCCGCCGGGACCGGAAGATGGAAACGAAGAAAGGCAAAAACTATGGCTCTTTATGAACATGTGTTTCTTGCCCGCCAAGACCTCTCGCAGCAGCAGGTCGATGCACTTGTCGAACACTACAAGGGCATCATCACTGCAGCTGGTGGATCGGTTGGCCGGGTCGAGAACTGGGGACTGAAGTCCCTCACCTACCGCATCAACAAGAACCGCAAGGCGTATTACACGCTCATGGACATCAGCGCTCCGTCGGCTGCCGTCAAGGAAGTCGAGCGCCAGCAGGGCCTGTCCGAAGACGTTCTGCGCTTCCTGACCGTCAAGGTCGACGCGCATGAAGAAGGCGTCTCCGCCATGATGCAGAAGCGCGAAGAGCGCTCCGAGCGTGGCGATCGCGGTGGCTTCGGCGACCGTCCGCAGCGCAGCTTCGGCGACCGCGACCGCGGCGACCGTGGTCCGCGCAGCTTCGGCGACCGCGATGGCGGTGGTGATCGTGGCCCGCGCCGTCCGCGCGAAGGCGTTGAAGGGGGTGCAGAATAATGGTCGACATCAATCAGATCCCGACCCGTCGTCCTTTCCACCGCCGTCGCAAGACCTGCCCGTTCTCCGGCGCCAACGCACCGAAGATCGACTACAAGGACGTGCGTCTGCTGCAGCGCTACATTTCCGAGCGCGGCAAGATCGTTCCTTCGCGCATCACCGCCGTCAGCCAGAAGAAGCAGCGTGAACTCGCCCAGGCGATCAAGCGCGCCCGCTTCCTCGGCCTGCTGCCCTACGTGGTGAAGTGATTTCAGTTCCGGCCCGGCGGCATCCGCCCCGGGCCGGAATACTCCCTGCCGCGACGGGCGCGGTCGGGTGAAGCTCAAATCCCGGGTTGGATTTCTCAGGAAATCCTAACTGCCGCGACAGGCAGGACAGCGAAACCGGCGGCAACGCCCGCATTGCTTCCTTGCCCGTTGAATTTTTCCGCTGCCTGTGCAGCCAACGACCGCTGCCTCTGCAGCCAACGAAAGGACAAGGACAATGGACGTCATTCTCCTCGAACGCATTTCCCGCCTCGGCCAGATGGGCGACACCGTCAAGGTCAAGGACGGCTTTGCCCGTAACTTCCTTCTGCCCAAGGGCAAGGCGCTCCGTGCCAACGAAGCCAACAAGAAGAAGTTCGAAGGCCAGCGCGCCCAGCTCGAAGCCCGCAACCTCGAGCGCAAGTCCGAAGCCCAGCAGGTCGCCGACAAGCTCGACGGCAAGTCGTTCGTCATCGTGCGCTCGGCTGGCGAAACCGGCCAGCTCTACGGTTCGGTCTCGACCCGCGACATCGCCGATCTGCTGATCGCCGAAGGCTTCACGATTGCCCGCAACCAGGTCGAGCTCAACCAGCCGATCAAGACCATCGGCCTGAGCAACGTCGCCATCGCGCTGCACGCCGAAGTCGAAGTCACCATCACGCTTAACATCGCGCGCACGGCCGACGAAGCCGAGCGTCAGTCGAAGGGCGAGACGCTGACCACCGCCGAAGCCATCTATGGCGACGACATCAACGAAAACGCCCGTCCGGACAGCTTCTTTGATCCGAACGAAGACGGCGAAGGCGACGAAGGCTGATCCCAGCCTCTGTCCCGAACCAGTTTTCTGGACCAAGCCCGGATGGCAACATCCGGGCTTTTTTTGTGCCAGGCGTGGAACTTGGCAGCGTCGCTCCTATTTTGAGGAAAGGACTACACGACTGACCTTTTCGCGAGCGCGCCATGAATATGCTGTTGCAACGCATCGTCGGGAAGCTTGTGCGTACCGGCAATCTGACAGTCACCGGCCCCAACGGACGATCGCACCGTTTCGGCGATGATACGGGCGACCCTGTCCACCTCCTGATCAAGACGCGGCGTGCCGAAAACGCCATCACGCTCGACCCGATGCTGGCTTTGCCCGAGGCCTATATGGACGGCGATGTCGACATCGTCGGCGGCGACGTGCTCGGGCTGATGCGGGTGGTGTTCCAGAATCTCGGCAATGGCAGCATCGACACTGCCTGGACCAAGGCGCTGGACAATCTGCGGCTCGCCTTCCGCCGCTTCCAGCAGGTCAACACGACAGCCCGTTCCAAGCGCAATGTGCAGCGCCACTACGACCTGTCGGGCGAGCTCTACCGGCTCTTCCTCGACACCGACATGCAATATTCCTGCGCCTATTTCGCCGACCCCGAAATGACGCTGGAAGAAGCCCAGATCGCCAAGAAGGCGCATATAGCAGCCAAGATGCGGCTCAGGCCCGGTCAGTCGGTGCTCGACATCGGCTCCGGCTGGGGCGGTCTCGGGCTCTACCTTGCCCGCACCTTCGAGGCGCAGGTGCTCGGCGTGACCTTGTCGACCGAGCAGCATGCGGTCGCCACCGAACGGGCCCAGGCCGAAGGGCTGGAGAACCGGGTCCATTTCGAGATCAAGGACTATCGCGACCTGGTCGAGCGCTTCGACCGCATCGTCTCCGTCGGCATGTTCGAGCATGTCGGCGTCAACCACTACCGGACCTTCTTCGACAATGTCGCCAAGCGCCTGAAACCCGACGGCGTGATGGTGCTGCATTCGATCGGCCGCGCCGGCCCGCCGGCCTCGACAAGCGCCTTCATCCGCAAGCACATCTTCCCCGGCGGGTACATTCCCGCCTTGTCGGAGGTGCTGCCGGCGATCGAAAAGGCCGGCCTGATGGTCACCGA
Organism: Aminobacter aminovorans; assembly: GCF_900445235.1. NCBI lineage: Bacteria > Pseudomonadati > Pseudomonadota > Alphaproteobacteria > Hyphomicrobiales > Phyllobacteriaceae > Aminobacter > Aminobacter aminovorans. The sequence continues at coordinate 4,209,485 of NZ_UFSM01000001.1, forward strand.
CGTCGAGATCCTCAGGCTGCATTATGCCGAGACGCTGAGGCACTGGAGCCTGCGCTTCGCCGCCAACCGCGACAAGGCCAAGGCGATCTATGACGAACGCTTCTGCCGGATGTGGGAATTCTATCTCGCCGCCTCCGAGGCAGCCTTCCGCTGGCAGGACCTGATGGTCTTCCAGATCCAGCTCAGCCACCGCAACGACACGCTGCCGCTGACCCGCGACTATATCGGCAAGTGCGAGAAGGCGCTGGCCATGCACGAGATGGGACACCGCCAGACGAAGCTCGCCGCGGAAGCCGAACCTGCCGCCAAGACCAGCCGCCGCAGGAAGGTCGGCGACAGGGAATAAGATCGCCGCCAACGCGGGACTGGGGCCTTGCGTCTCATGCGGCTCCCATAGGAAAAAGCCCGTCTCTCCCTGAGCCCGGGCTTTTTTCATGACCTATGCCATCTACGCCCTAGCAGCCCTTGCCGAGATCGCCGGCTGCTTTGCCTTCTGGGCCTGGTGGCGGCTCGACAAGTCGCCGCTCTGGCTGGCGCCCGGCCTCGTCGCGCTGGTCGCCTTCGCCTGGCTGCTTGCCCTTGTCGAAGCCGATGCCGCCGGCCGCACTTACGCCGCCTATGGCGGCATCTACATCGCGGCGTCCTTGTGCTGGCTATGGCTCGCCGAAGGCATCCGCCCCGACCGCTGGGACATGATCGGCGCCATCATCTGCATCCTCGGCGCCTCGATCATCCTGCTTGCGCCAAGAGGCGCCTAGAGCGCTTCCGCTTCTGTGCGAACCGCGGAAACGACCCTTGTTTTCTTCGAACCGCGGAAACGACCCTTTTTGCGCAATTCCGAACGGAAAACCGCTTCACACTTTTCCTGGAGTTGCTTCAGCGAACCTGCCGCCCGGCCGTGCCAGGCCTCGTCACCATTTGACCTGCAGGCCGACATTGCCTTCGAAGGTCCGGCTGCGCTCGCCACCCAGGTTGAAGCTGTAATCTGCCACCGCAAAGGCTGTGACCTTGTCGGTGAAGCTATGGCTTATGCCCGCGCCGAGCTCGAGCCTGGTGCCGCCCGTCTCGACCCGGATCGCGTCGCTGTCGAAATAGGTGACGTCCTCGCCGTTGAAGCCGTGCCAGAGATTGGCCTTGAGATAAGGCTTGAGCTGGCCCGAGGCGGTGTCGAACGTGCCCTCAAGGCGCGCGCCGATGCGGCCGGTGACGCCGCGCCCCTCGTCGAAGCGCACGCCCGACAAGGTGTCGTCGGCGTCTTCAAGGGAAACATCCTGCCAGATGATCTGCGCCTGCGGCTCGAGCATCCAGCCTTCGGTCAGGGTGATCGGTGCCCCCGCTTCCAGCGAGGCGGTCACCACGCGGCCGTCGGTATCGATGCCGATGGCGCGCTCGGAGCTTGCGTCGCCGCCGAGCCAGCTTCCCATCAGCACGGCATCGACATACCAGCCGCCTGGCCCGACATGGGTGAAGTAGCCGCCGACGCTGTAGGCATCGAGGTCGAGCTTGCCTGCGGCAAGGTCGGCCTGACCCTGGACTGCACCGCTGATATCGGCATTGAGGCTGGCATAGCCGAGGAACAGGCCGGCGGCATTGCGCGCCCCGGCCTCGGTCTCGCCACGCCAGAAATCGAGCCCTGCCTGGATACCCAGGGTCGTGGCGTCGGCCGAAGGTGAAACCGTGCCGGCCCAGTCCTGCCGGGAGCTGGAGCCGAAAACCCGGCTCCATGTGGTCGAAAGATCGTCGCCGCCGGCAAGGAACCCCTGTTCGCCGCGGCGCTCATGAAATGTGCCGAGCGTCGCCAATGCCACGTCGCGGGCCATTGGCGGCATCACCGAATAGACAGCCGTCTCGGGCCGGATCAGCGGGATGCCGGGCTCGCCCGGGTCAACCGGGTTGACCAGTTCGGAGCGCAGATACCAGTTCTCGCCCAGCCCTTGGGCATCGCCCCGGAACAGCAGATATTCGTAGGCGCCATAAGCCACCGGGCTCGCCAGCGTGAAGGCGCCGGAGTCGGTGGTGCCGCCCGATGTCGCTTCGACGACAAGGATGCCATCTGCATTGGTCTGCTGACCGGTGCCGCCAAGATTGACCACGATGATGCCGGTCGAACCGCTGGCGTTGCCGCCCTCGATCACCAGCCTGTCGGACGGCGCGCCGTCGCCTGAAACAACCGTGTCGAGCCTGAGATAACCGCCGGCGCCGATGTAGTTGCCAATGACGGTGAAGCTGTCGGCGGCACTTGCCGCACCATTGGTCAGGTCGACGGTGCCGGCATTTGTCAGCGTCACCGCATTGCCCGAGGTGAAGGCGCGCACGGCGGCGTTGACGCCGGCACCGGCGCGCAGCGTGCTCGATGCGTCGATACTCAGGCTGCCGGTGTTGGAAAGCCCATCGCCCAGCACGAAATCGCCGTCGAGCGTGAATTCGGACCCTTGAGTGAGATTGACGGTTTCCCAGTTGACGTAGCGCGCGACCGAAGTCGAGCTGGTGCCCTCGAATGTCAGCGTGTCGATGCTGGCGCTCGTGCCGCCATTGATGACCTGTCCCGCGGCAAAGCTCGCCTCGGTCAGGCCGAGCAGCAGCGCCGTGTCCTGCCCCGTGCCCATAACGACATTGCCGCCAATGCTCCCGCCTCCCAACCAACGGAAGGTGTTGTTGCCGTTGCCGAGATCGACGAACGTGCCGATCGACGCGGTGCCGGAAACTTCCAGCAGATCGTTGCCCTGCACCGCTTCGATGGAGGTGTCGATCGTGCCTCCCGACATCCGCATGACGTTATTGGCCTGCTCCAGATCGACATTGCCGATCCGCCCGCCGGTCATGGTCACGAAATCGCCGGCAAAAAACTCACCGATGATGCGGCCGCCGCTGATCGTCGCCGTATCGAGCGAACTGCCCTGGTTGAGCGAATTGATCACGCCGCCGGTCATGATGAAGACATCGGCGCCGCCGCCCTGGTTGACGGCGCCGTCTATCGTTCCCGAATGGATTTCGACGCGATCGACGAAACCGCCGAACACCACATCGCCAGTGATCGTGCCGGTGCCGCCCGCCGGCAGGGTCAGCGAATTGGTGCCGTCAGTGTCGGTCAGCCCTACGCTCGCACCGCTGTCGCAGACATAGATGCTGTTGCCGGCGGTCGGCGTCAGGTCGCAGGCGGCAAGGCCGGCCTGCGTCGAACCCAATAGAACCATGGCGGTGGAAGCCAGCCAGGTCAGTCGAGCCGGTGCAGGGCGAAGAATGTGCATGTTGCCTCCTCAAGCAGACGAGGCCCGCGCCGCAGCAGCGCAATTCGGCCCCTGCTAGCCCTCGGACAAATGCTTCGCCATGTGCCGCATCGCGATTAACAGCCCTGGGAACCGCAAGGATCAGCGAATACCCGAATAAAATCAACTGCAGATGTATACAAATTACCCCGGAATTGTGCTGAACGCCTTCTTGGTAAACAAGACGGCTCGCGGATTATTCCTGTTTTGTTCCTTCCGATTTCCGGCTACAGTTTCGCCGATTCGCGTGGCTCGGTTTCCGCTGCCGGCGGCTGCCGTGGGAAGTCTGGCTCGCAGGAGGCATCTCTTCCCGTTGGTTCAATGGCCTGCCGCGTACAGTTCGGCTCTGAGGATTCGATGGCTTTGGAGAAATTTGCGAGCCAGGATTCGGCAACAGTCAAATTGATTCCGGCAGTAGGACTCATGTCCTGTGGATGGTTTCGCCCAGCCTGTGAATTCTAGAGCAAACTGGCCTTGAAACCCACCTAAAGCAGATTGAGCCAGCAATTCGATATCGGACTCTGCTAGGGGAGTATCTGGTTCAGCGACGGGGACGACATTGGCAGAGGCAGCGCGCAAATTCGAGGTGGCGGAAGCGACCCCGCTCTATCGGGAAGCCCCCAACAACATCGAGGCCGAGCAGGCTTTGCTCGGCGCCATGCTGGTCAACAACGACGCCTTCTACCGCGTCTCCGACTTCCTCAAGGCGACCCATTTCTACGAGCCGCTGCACCGCAAGATCTTCGAGGTTTCCGCCGAGCTCATCCGCATGGGCAAGATGGCGAACCCGGTGACGCTGAAGACCTTCCTGCCCGCCGACGAAAAGGTCGGCGACATGACGGTCATGCAGTATCTCGTCGCCCTTGCCGCCAACGCCGTCACCGTCATCAACGCCTCCGACTACGGCCGCGCCGTCTATGACCTCGCCACCCGCCGTGCGCTGATCACCGTCGGCGAGGACATGGTCAACATCGCCTATGACGCGCCTGTCGACATGTCGCCGGCCGAGCAGATCGAGGACGCCGAACGGCGCCTGTTCGAGCTCGCCGAAACCGGCCGCTATGACGGCGGCTTCGAAAGCTTCTCCGATGCGGTCAAGACCGCCATCGACATGGCCAGCGCCGCCTATATGCGCGACGGCCATCTTTCCGGCGTCGCCTCCGGCCTGCACGACCTCGACGCCCGCATGGGCGGCCTGCAGTCCTCCGACTTGATCGTGCTCGCCGGCCGCCCGGGCATGGGCAAGACCTCGCTCGTCACCAACATCGCCTTCAACGTCGCCCATGCCTATGTGCCGGCGCAGCAGGCGGACGGCTCGTTCAAGGCCGAAAATGGCGGCGTGGTCGGCTTCTTCTCGCTCGAAATGTCGTCCGAGCAGCTCGCCACCCGTATCATTTCCGAGCAGGCCGAGGTGCCCTCCTCCAAGATCCGCCGCGGCGATCTCACCGAGGCCGACTTCGAAAAGCTGGTCAGCTGCACCCAGACGCTGCAGAAGATCCCGCTGTTCATCGATTCGACCGGCGGTATCTCGATCGCCCAGCTCTCGGCCCGCGCCCGCCGCCTCAAGCGCCAGCGCGGCCTCGACCTGATCATCATCGACTATATCCAGCTGATGCAGGGCTCGTCGGCCAAGTCGTCGCAGAACCGCGTCCAGGAAATCACCGAAATCACCACCGGCCTCAAGGCGCTGGCCAAGGAGCTCAACGTTCCGATCATCGCGCTGTCGCAGCTGTCGCGTCAGGTCGAAAGCCGCGACGACAAGCGCCCGCAGCTCTCCGATCTTCGTGAATCGGGCTCGATCGAGCAGGACGCCGACGTCGTGATCTTCGTCTACCGCGAGGAGTACTACCTCAAGAACAAGGAGCCGAAGCCCGGCACCGACGAATATCTCAAGTGGGAAACCGACATGAACGAGGTGCGCGGCAAGGCCGAAGTCATCGTCGCCAAGCAGCGTCACGGCCCCACCGGCACCGTCAGCCTCGGCTTCCAGGGCGAATTCACCCGCTTCTTCGACCTCGCACCAGAGCATCATCTGCCCGACAGGTTCGGGGAAGAGTAACGCATGCCAGAGCTTGCGCTCGTCGTTGGCGACGGTGGCGGGACAGCGCCCCCCTCTGTCCCCATGTTGATCAGAGGGCCGGACATCTCCCCCACAAGGGGGGAGATTGGCTGGCCGCTCACCTCTCGCCAATCTGGAGCGCCGCAGATTGAGGCACCGTCGCGCCTGACGGCTGATCTCCCCCCTTGTGGGGGAGATGTCCGGCAGGACAGAGGGGGGCAACGTAGAACTCTGCCTTTCCATTCTTCCGAAAGGCACCCGCTCCATGGCTAAAGCCCGCGTTCAATTCATCTGCCAGAACTGCGGGACGGCGCATCAGCGCTGGGCCGGCAAGTGCGATTCCTGCGGCGAGTGGAACACGCTGGTCGAGGAAGGCACGGCGGGCGGCATCGGCAGCGGTCCCGGTTCGCTCAAGAGCGCGCGCAAGGGCCGCGCGGTAACGCTGACCTCGCTCGACGGCGACATCGAGGATGCGCCGCGCATCGTCTCTGGCATCAGCGAACTCGACCGCGCCACCGGCGGCGGCTTCGTGCGCGGCTCGGCGCTGCTGATCGGCGGCGACCCCGGCATCGGCAAGTCGACGCTGCTGACCCAGGCGGCGGCGGCGCTGGCCGCACGCGGCCACCGCGTCGTCTATGTCTCGGGCGAAGAAGCGGTGGCCCAGATCAGGCTGCGCGCCCAACGCCTCGGCGTCGCCTCGACACCCGTCGAGCTTGCCGCCGAGACCAATGTCGAGGACATTCTCGCCACCATCGCCGACGGCAAGCGGCCGGACCTGGTCATCATCGATTCGATCCAGACCTTGTGGACGGACCTCGCCGATTCGGCGCCGGGCACCGTGACCCAGGTGCGCGCGGCGTCCCAGGCGATGATCCGCTACGCCAAATCGACGGGTGCGGCGGTGGTGCTCGTCGGCCATGTCACCAAGGAAGGCCAGATCGCCGGTCCCCGCGTCGTCGAGCATATGGTCGACGGCGTGCTTTATTTCGAGGGCGAAGGCGGCCACCATTTCCGCATCCTGCGCACCGTCAAGAACCGCTTCGGCCCGACGGACGAGATCGGCGTGTTCGAAATGTCGGACAAGGGCCTGCGCGAGGTCGCCAATCCGTCCGAACTGTTCCTCGGCGAACGCCATTCCAAGGCGCCGGGAGCTGCGGTCTTTGCGGCGATCGAAGGCACCCGTCCGGTGCTTGTCGAGATCCAGGCGCTGGTCGCCGCCTCCAGCCTGGGCACGCCGCGGCGCGCCGTCGTCGGCTGGGATTCGTCGCGGCTGTCGATGATCCTCGCCGTGCTCGAGGCGCATTGCGGCGTGCGCTTCGGCCAGCACGACGTCTACCTCAACGTCGCCGGCGGCTACCGCATCTCCGAGCCGGCGGCCGATCTGGCCGTGGCTTCCGCACTGGTTTCATCGCTCACCGGTATTGCCCTGCCTGCTGATTGCGTCTATTTCGGCGAAATCAGCCTTTCTGGCGCCGTGAGGCCGGTTGCGCATGCGCAGCAACGCCTTAAAGAGGCCGAAAAGTTGGGCTTCGGAAGGGCCGTGCTGCCCTCCGGCAGTGGGGAGCTCGCAGGTGGAATCGGAGCCGGTTCGTTCCAGCCGACCGCACTCGCGGATCTGGTGGCGCGGATAGCCGGCTCAAGGCGAAGCCGCGCGGAAGAGACGGACTGAAACCGTCGCCATGGAGTGAGTGGACACGATGCCGATTACGCTGCTTGACGGAATTCTTGTCGGCTTCACCCTGGTCTCGGCGATGCTCGCCATGGTGCGCGGTTTTTCCCGCGAAGTGCTGTCGGTGGCGTCCTGGGCCGCTGCCGCTGCTGCCGCCTTCTTCTTCTACAAGCCGGTGGTGCCTTACGTTCAGCCCTATATAGACAACGAAAAGATCGCCATGGCGGCTGCCGCCGGCATCGTTTTCGTCATCGCGCTGATCGTCGTCACCATCATCACCATGAAGATCGCCGATTTCATCATCGACAGCCGCATCGGCGCGCTCGATCGCACGCTCGGCTTCCTCTACGGTGCCGCCCGCGGCATCCTGGTCGTTGCCGTCGGCCTTTTGTTCTTCAACTGGCTGGTCGGCCCCAACGCGCCCGCCTGGGTCGCCGAGGCGAAGTCGCGCCCGCTGCTCGAGAGCATCGGCACCTCGATCGAGAACCTTCTGCCCGAGGACCCCGAGAATTCGATCCTCAAGAAGCTCAATTCGCAGACCGGCGAACCGGAAGCCGGCGCCACCACGCCGCCGGCCGAGACGCCTGCCGAAGGCGACGCGCCGGCCGAACCGGCACCGACCAACAACTGATTTCGCATGAGGCGGGATGGCGCGTTGCCCTTCCCGCCTCATCGCACTATATAGCGTTTTTGCGACAAGAGGCCGCCCCCCGATGGCAGACGCAGCTGACGTGCTTTCCGCGGAAGCCGATGATCATTTCCACGACGAATGCGGCGTGTTCGGCATTTTCGGCCGACAGGACGCCGCGGCAATCGTCACGCTGGGGCTGCATGCGCTCCAGCATCGCGGCCAGGAGGCCGCCGGCATCGTCAGCTATGACGGCAGCCAATTCCACGTCGAGCGCCATGTCGGCCTGATCGGCGACACCTTCACCAAGCAGCGCGTCATCGACAGTCTCAAGGGCAACCGCGCCATCGGCCACACCCGCTACGCCACGACAGGTGGCGCGGGCGTCCGCAACATCCAGCCTTTCTTCGCCGAGCTCGCCGATGGCGGCTTTGCGGTCGCGCATAACGGCAACCTGACCAATGCGATGACCGTGCAGCGCGCGCTGCAGAAGCAAGGCTCGATCTTCTCGTCGACCTCCGACACCGAGACCATCCTGCACCTCGTCGCCACCTCCAAGGAACGCGACCTCAATGCGCGCTTCATCGATGCGGTGCGCCAGGTCGAGGGTGCCTTCTCGCTGGTCGCGCTGTCGTCCAAGAAGATGATCGGCTGCCGCGATCCGCTCGGCATTCGCCCGCTGGTGCTCGGCGATCTCGACGGCTCCTGGATCCTTGCTTCGGAGACCTGCGCCCTCGACATAATCGGCGCGCGTTTCGTGCGCGACCTCAAGCCCGGCGAGATGGTCATCGTCACCTCCAAGGGCATCGAGAGCATCTTCCCGTTCGAGCCGCAGAAGTCACGCTTCTGCATCTTCGAATATGTCTATTTCGCCCGTCCCGATTCCTCGGTCGAGGGCCGCAACGTCTATGACGTGCGCAAGCGCATCGGCGCCGAACTTGCCATCGAAAGCCCCGTCGACGCCGACATCGTCGTGCCGGTGCCGGATTCGGGCACGCCGGCGGCCATCGGCTTCTCGCAGCAGGCCGGCCTTCCCTTCGAGCTCGGCATCATCCGCAACCATTATGTCGGCCGCACCTTCATCTCGCCGGGCGATTCCATCCGCCATATGGGCGTCAAGCTGAAGCACAATGCCAACCGCCGCATGATCGAGGGCAAGCGCATCGTGCTGGTCGACGATTCCATCGTCCGCGGCACCACCAGCCAGAAGATCGTGCAGATGGTGCGCGATGCGGGTGCCAAGGAAGTGCATATGCGCATCGCCTCGCCGCCCACCCGCGCCTCCTGCTTCTACGGCGTCGACACGCCGGAAAAGTCCAAGCTTCTGGCCTCGCGCATGACGATCGAGGAAATGGCCGAGTTCATTCGTGTCGATTCGCTCGGCTTCCTGTCGATGAACGGCCTCTACCGCGCCGTCGGCGAGGCAAGCCGCAACGACGAGCAGCCGCAATATTGCGATGCCTGCTTCTCCGGCCAGTATCCCACCCGCCTGCTCGACCTCGAAGGCGCCGACAATGTGCGCTCGCTGTCGCTGTTGGCGACGGGCGGGCTGTAGACCCACAAATTCAGCATGCTTCCGCGTCAACGCGCGGAAGCAGCCTCCTTGTTCCAGATCAGGCCTTGCCGCAACGCCAGCCTTTCACCTGGGCCGTGAACGGCTGCGTAAAGCAGTCCGGCCAGCAAGGTGAAGTGATCGACGAAGAAGCCGAATTCGGCCTGGTTGCCCTGCCAGTGCGAGGGGCCGTGGAAGGCGAAGGCCAGGAAGATGACATAGGCGCCGGCAAGAAGTGCCGCTTCCGAAAAGAACGCTCCGGTCAGGAAGGCCAGCACCAGACCAAGCTCGAACAATGCCGCCAGCCAGGCCAAAAGCAGGGCGAAGGGAAAGCCGGCCGCGGAAATATAGGCGGCGGTTTCAGTCAATCCTGCGAATTTGAAGAAGGCCGCCATGGCAAAGACGGCGGCGAAGATCAGTCTGGCAACGAGGATTGCAACGCTTCTGCCCATCGGTCTGTCTCCCGTGTCGTTGGCTTTTCAACTGAGGCTCAACTAAGGACGCATGACGGTCGCTCTCGCCGACAGGTACGCGCGAAAATTTCATGCGCTGCGGCACCGAGTCGACCTTCATTCGGCCGTGCGGGGTTTTGTTCCTGATAAAATCGTCCTATCAGGCAGCGGACCGACAAGATCGAACTGGATGCCATGATGACAACCACTCCCGACCTCTCCGGCCGCATCGCGCTCGTTACCGGCGCATCGCGCGGCATCGGCTACAACACGGCCAAGCAGCTTGCCGCGGCGGGTGCGCATGTGATTGCCGTGGCGCGCACGGTCGGCGGGCTGGAAGAGCTCGATGACGAGATCAAGGCGTCAGGCGGACAGGCGACGCTGGTACCGCTCGACCTCACCGACATGGCCGGCATCGACCGCCTCGGCAGCTCGATCAACGATCGCTGGGGCAAGCTCGACATTCTGGTTGCCAACGCCGCCGTGCTGGGCGTCATCGCCCCCATCGGCCATGTCGAGGCCAAGGTCTTCGACAAGGTCATGGCCGTCAACGTCACCGGCACCTGGCGCCTGATCCGCTCGGTCGATCCGCTGCTGCGCAAGTCGGATGCCGGTCGCGCCGTCATCGTCAGTTCCGGCTCCGCCCATTCGGCGCGTGCCTTCTGGGCGCCCTATGCCGCCTCCAAGGCAGCCGTCGAGGCGCTTGCCCGCTCCTGGGCCGACGAAACCAAGAACACCGCCTTGCGCGTCAACATCTTCGACCCCGGCACCAGCCGCACAGCGATGCGCGCGCTGGCCGTGCCCGGCGAGGATCCGGCAACCGTCACCCATCCGTCGGAGACGGCGAGCCACATCCTCGGGATGGTCGACCCCGCCCTCACCCGCACCGGCGAGATCTACCAGATCCGCGAGCAGCGCTGGGTTTCCCACCAGAAGCCGGCCTGACGCCACCTTTTCCGCGCGACACATCGCGCGCACCGCGACATATCGCGGCGGCAACCCTGCCATCAGGGCAACGATGTCGCCGCTGTCGCGTTGACCGAAGCTTGAGCGCATCGCAGCGATGCGCGCAATGGAAGTCTTCGAGGCGCCCGTCCGGGCGCTCCATGCCGCCAGGCCCCCGTCCGGGCGCTCTATGCCGCCAGGCGCCCGTCCGGGCGCTCTATGCCGCCAGGCGCCCGTCCGGGCGCTCTATGCCAGATTGAGGGACACCGGCCGCATGACCACCGACCAGATGATGTCCTTCGCCGTCATTGCGCTGATGATGGCGGCATTCGTCTGGGGCCGGTTCCGTTACGATCTCGTCGCCTCAGGCGCGCTGATCGCAGCCGTTGCGATCGGCATCGTGCCGCAGGCTGAAGCCTTCGGCGGCTTCAGCGACGACATCGTCATCATCGTCGGTTCGGCACTGCTGGTCAGCGCCGGCGTCGCGCGCTCCGGCATCATGGAATATGCCATCCAGCGCTTTGCGCCCGACGTCTCGAGCGTCAGGGCGCAACTGGCGCTGCTGGTGATCATCGTTACCATCCTCTCGGCTTTCGTGAAGAATATCGGCGCGCTGGCGATCATGATCCCGATCGCCTTCCAGTTCGCCCGCCGCTCCAACACCTCGCCCTCGGTGTTCCTGATGCCGATGGCCTTCGGCTCGCTGCTCGGCGGCCTGATGACGCTGGTCGGCACCTCGCCCAACATCGTGGTGTCGCGCGTGCGCCAGGAAATGACCGGCGAAGGCTTCTCGATGTTCGACTTCACCCCTGTCGGCGCAGCATTGGCGGTCTCGGGCCTCGTCTTCCTGGTGCTGTTCTACCGGCTGTTGCCCATCCGCACCCGCGCCTCGGCCTCGATCCACGAGGCGCTCGACGTCAACAACTACGTCACCGAGGCGCGCCTGGTCGCCGACTCCACCGTCGTCGGCAAGACGCTGGCCGACCTGCTGAAGCTCGGCGGCAGCCGCGCGGTGGTGACCTCTATCCTGCGTTCGCGCGCGTTGCATGTGACGCCCTTCCCCGACGTCGTGCTGCGCGAGGGCGACATCCTTTTGATCGAAGGCGCCCCTGAAGCGCTCGACCGCATCGTCACCCAGGCCAAGCTCAGCGTCACCGGCAGCCGCGATTCCGCCGGCGGAATCGCGGCGGCTGCCGTCGAGGCGATCATCGGCGAAAACTCCAACCTGATCGGCGGCTCTGCCCAGCGCCTGGCGCTTTACGACCGTTTCAACGTCAACCTGCTGGCGGTCAGCCGCAAGGGCGAACGCATCCAGGAGCGGCTGGGCGCCGTCATCCTGCGCCTCGGCGACGTCGTCGTGCTGCAGGGCAACCCGCAGACCATGCCCGACATATTGCGCGAACTCGGCTGCCTGCCGCTCGCCGAGCGCCCGATCCTGCTCGGCAGCTTCAGGCGCGGCATCGTCCCGCTTGCCATCCTGGTCGCGGCGATGGGCGCCACAGCCCTTGGCCTGCTGCCGGTGCCGCTCGCCTTCTTCACCGCCGCCGTCGCCATGGTGCTGTTCCGCGTCATCCCGCTGCGCGAGGTCTATGGCGCCATAGACGGCCCGATCCTGGTGATGCTGGCTGCCCTCATCCCGGTCAGCGACTCGCTGCGCCGGACCGGCGCCACCGAGATCATTTCCGCCTGGCTCGCCGAATTCGCCTCGACGCTGCCGCCTGCGGGTGCGCTGACGCTGATCATGGTCGTGGCTATGGCAGTCACGCCGTTCCTCAACAATGCCGCCACCGTGCTCGTGGTGGCGCCGATCGCCGCGGGATTTGCCACCACGCTGGGCTTTCGCCCCGAAGCCTTCCTGATGGCGGTGGCGATCGGCGCCGGCTGCGATTTCCTCACCCCCATCGGCCACCAGTGCAACACGCTGGTCATGGGCCCCGGCGGCTACAAATTCTCCGACTATCCGCGCCTCGGCCTGCCGCTGTCGCTGCTTGTCATCGTCGTTGCGGTGCCGATGCTGATGCTGGTCTGGCCGATGTAGGCGACACGCAAGCGTGATTGGCCGGTGATACCGGCCAGTCCTAGTTTTGCGGCCCTCAGCCAAGAAAATGAGGGAGGACCACTCGATGAAACGCATTCTTCTGATGTCTGCGCTGCTGTTGTCAGGGCTGTCGGGGGCCAGCGCCCAGGACGCCACGATGAGCTTCTTCGTCACCAGCACCGGCCTCGGCAAGGGCGCCAATCTCGGCGGCCTGGCCGGCGCCGACGCCCATTGCCAGAGCCTGGCCGAAGCCGCTGGCTCGACCGGCAAGACCTGGCAGGCCTATCTCTCGTCCAAGGACGCCGATGCCAAGGACCGCATCGGCAAAGGCCCATGGGTCAATGCCAAGGGCCAGAAGATCGCCGACGACGTCGCCTCGCTGCACAGCGACGCCAACAACATCAACAAGGAAACCGCCCTCGACGAAAAGGGCAACACCATCAATGGCCGCGGCGATCAGCCCAACAGGCACGACATTCTGACCGGCTCGATGCCCGACGGCACCAAGGCAGCCGACCAATCCTGCGGCGACTGGACCCTCGACGGCAGCGAAGGTGCGGCGATGATGGGCCACCACGACCGCATGGGCCTCGACGACTCGGCGGCGGCCAAATCCTGGAACTCCTCGCATGCCTCGCGCGGCGGCTGCAGCCAGGAGGCGCTCAAGGGAACCGGCGGCGACGGCCTGTTCTACTGCTTCGCCGCCAACTGAGCCCGCACCTCTAGCGTTCGGCCGAAACGCTGAGTTCCGGCCGAACGTTCAGCGTCTGGAACACCACGCAGTAGCGTTCGGTCAGCTTGACCAGCGCATCGATGCGCTCCTGCGGCTCGTCGGTGTCGAGTTTGAAGGCAAGCCGGATGGCGCGGAAGCCGACCGGTGCGTCCCTGGCGACGCCCAGCGTGCCGCGAAAATCGAGGTCGCCCTCGGCCGACACCACGGCTTCACCGAGGCGGAACTCCAGCGCTGTCGCCACCGCCTTCAAGGTCACGCCGGCGCAGGCCACCAGCGCTTCGAGCAGCATGTCGCCCGAGCACAGCTCCATGCCGCTGCCACCGGTGGCCGGATGCAGGCCGGCAGTGACGATCGCCTTGCCGGTGTCGATCCTGCAGGAAATCGACTGGTCGTCGACGGCGCCGCGTGCCCTGAGCGTGATCAGCGCGCGCCCGGCATCGTCGCGATAGGCATCCTTGATCGGCGCCTGCAGCGCCTTCAACTGTGCGGCGTCCATCGTCTTCCTCCCGGATCGTACCAGTTCCTCGCCAATCCCAAGCCGGCTCCTGACAGCAGGCTGTCAGTGGCACAGGGATAGGCTACGCTACCGCCTGGGAGGCCGAGATGTCGACAGCAACCGAAACCGCCGCTCAGCACCGCCTCGGCATGTTGCTCGTCGCCGCCTCGGCCGCCGTCTTCGGCCTCGCCGGCATCCTGACAAAATCGGTCGACGCCGACCCGCTGACCATCACCTCCTGGCGCGGGCTGATCGGCGGCCTGCTGATCTCGGCCTATGTCTTGTGGCGGCGGCGAAGCGGCGCGGGTGAAAGCCTGCATCTCGGCTGGCAAGGCTGGATGCTGGCCGTGCTTGGCACTTTCTCCAGCATCGCCTTCATCGCCGCTTTCAAGAACACCTATGTCGCCAATGTCGTGGTCATCTACGCCACCGTGCCGTTCGTCGTCGCCCTGCTCGCCTGGCTGATCGTCGGCGAGGTGTTCCGGCGCCAGACGGCAATCGCCGCAGCCATATGCCTTGCCGGTGTCGCCATCATGGTCTGGTCGGGGCTCGGCGGCGGCCATGCCTTCGGCGACAGCCTGGCGCTGCTGATGACCTTCCTGTTTGCACTCTATGCCGCCCTTGTCAGGCGTTTCCGCAACGCGTCGGTGGTCTGGGCCGGCGCGGTTTCGGCCTTTCTCGGCGTGATACCGGCCTGGTTCCTCGCCGATCCGCTCACTGTTCCGCCGGCCAGCATTGCAGCGCTCGTCACCTTCGGCTTCACCTTTGCCCTTGCCGTCATCTTGTGGACCGAGGGCGCGCGCCGCATTCCCGCCGCCGAAGCAGGCCTGCTCGGTACGACCGAGGTGCCATGCGGCATCTTCTTTGCCTGGCTGTTCCTGGCCGAGCTGCCACCGATGGCAAGCCTGCTCGGTGGCGCCATCGTGCTGGCCGCGGTGTTCTGGCACGCCTGGCGCGACGCCCGCTTGGCTGATCGGTTCGAGACTGGCGGAAAATTCCGCCGTGAAACGAGTTAGACAGCCAATGGCAATCGGGATCCATGCCGTGAGGGTAAGGAATGTGAGGCGAGCGGAGGAAGGAGCACGCGTTCTTGACCGTTTGAATCCGGCGGTAATGTAACGGCAGGGCAACAGTGTTCAAGCGAGCAAACAAGTGATCTTTCTTCTGCCCTCTCCGCATTCCTCACCTTCACGGCATGGATCCTAGGGTCGCCGCGACCTGTCGGCAGCGCAAAGACGGTCCGGGCCGGCTCCTTCCTCCACCCTCATCACGTTCCAAACCCTTACGGCAGGATGACGAAGGGGTGGGAGTGTTGCCGCTTGTTTGCTCGCTTGAACACAGTTGCCATGTGAAAGTAAGAAATGTGGAGAGGCAGAAGAAGAGCACTGTTTGCTCGCAAGAACACAGCCGCCTGCCCGACCTGTCGGCGGTCATGACCGGCCGCACGGGCAAGTTCTCCATCGGTCGGCTGCTTCGTTGCCTCGACCGGCTCGACTACCGCATCGATGTGGCGGTTCGCGACAGGACGCGCCGCATGGTGCCTGCCACCGCCTGATGCAGCCCCTCCGGGCCAGAATATCTAGAAGCTCGTAATGGGTGGCTGATGAATCCGGATCCGCCTGCCATTCACGATCATGATGAGCCAGGTGCAGCCGGAGGATGTCGCTTCGAGCGTCGTCTCGACCTTGAACTTCAGGTCTCCTCCGCCGTCTCGGCTTCTTTGCTCCAGCGCCTCTTCGAGGACAGCCGCAACAATGCTGCGCCCGAAGGACTCGTAATTGTGAGCGCCTAGGTGATCCTCAACGTACTGTCTGTCTAGGGTAGTGGGCATCAGGGCCTCCATTGCCTTTCTGAGTTGGCAGGAGCGGCACGACTAAACACGGTCTGACAAGCACGGTCTAATATGAGCATCGCCTTGGTGAGCGTCACGGTCAATACATTGACGCCGAATACTGCAATTGATCCGGCTCTATGGCGAGCAACTCGTCCTGGTTCAGCCTGAAATCGGAACAGGGGCTGCTCGAACAAATCAGCCCCGATCGTCGCCGCCCGACGGCAACGTCGCAATTTGTCTTCCGGCTGCGGAGAAAGCTGCCGTCAGTCATCGCGAACTGCCCCCTGCCCGACCTGATCGAAAAAGAAACACAAAATGCCTGATGACAGTGGAACCAAATGTCAGCGGCCGCGTTATTGTGCTCAGGACGGGTTGCCCCATCCCCCATCCCCTCCACCCGTCCCTTTGCTTCAAGCCGGTCGCAAGACCGGCTTTTTCCTGTCCTGATGCCGCGGATGGTGGTCAAGGGGCCGGTGGCCAAGGGATGGGAGATGACGATGCGCATTGACGTCGCGTCGTCATCGTCTAGTTTCGACGCGCGCGGTGGGCTTCGCGTGCATTGGGAGGTGCGGCATGGTCCTGGCCAGTGCAATTGTGCTCGGCTTCGTTGCGGCATGGATGCTTGCCGCCGCTGTTCTGATGCATGGCCGCGGCATCCGCTTCCGCCAGGCGCTGCTCTATCTGCCGCTCAAGCTGATCTATCGGATCAAGGACGACGCGCTGCGTCAGGCCCGCGATGCCGAGGCGCCGGTCATCTATGTCATCTCGCACCAGTCGCGGCTCGAACCGGCGCTGATGCTGTCGCTGTTGCCCGACCAGACGCTGCATATCCTCGATGATGCCTCCGCCAAGGCATTCTGGCTCGAGCCGTGGCGCGAGCTTGGCCGCACCATCGCCTTCAACGCCGAGCATGTCTTCGTCAGCCGCCGGCTGGTCCGCGTATTGCGCGGCAAGGGCCGCCTCGCCGTCTACCTGCCCGACACCGTCGAGCCAGACGTCAAATCGTTCCGGCTGTTCCGCGCCGTTGCCCGCATCGCCATGCAGGCCGACGCGAGGGTCGTGCCGATCTTCGTCAGCGGCGCCCGCCACCTGCCCTTCTCGCTGACGCCTGCCGAACGCGCCCCGCGCCACTGGTTCCAGCGCCTCAGCATCGCGGCCCTGGCCCCGATGACCATGGCCGAGTTGCTGCAGCGCGCCGGCTACAGCCAGACGACGACCGCCAACGCGCTGTTCGACCGTTTCGCCGAAGCGCGGCTTGCCGGCACAGATCTCGACCGGGGCGTATTCGGCTCCATGGTCGACGCTGCCAGGCGCTACGGCCCGTCGCGGCCGATCGTCGAGGACGTCGTCAGCGGTGCGCTCAGCTATCGCAAGCTGCTGGTTGGCGCACGCGTGCTCGGCAAGCGCTTCGAAGACATGTCCAGGCCGGGCGAAGCCCTGGGCATCCTTTTGCCCAACGCCAATGGCGTGGTGCTTTCGATGCTCGGCGTGATCTCCGCCGGCCGCGTTGCCGCGATGATCAACTACACGGCGGGTGCGGCCAATGTCGCGTCCGCCGTCAAGACAGCCGCGATCACGACCATCATTTCGTCGCGTGCCTTCATCCAGAAGGCCGACCTTGGCGACGTCGTCACTGCTGCCGAGCAGGCCGGCGCCAGGATCGTCTGGCTGGAAGAGCTGCGCGACAGCGTCACTTCAGCGGAAAAGCTCACCGCTGCCCTGCAATGGTGGCGGCCGCTTGCGCCACAGGATGCGTCAAAGCCGGCCGTCATCCTGTTCACCTCGGGCTCCGAGGGCACGCCCAAGGCGGTGGTGCTGTCGCACCGCAACCTCGTCGCCAACGCCTTGCAGGCCGAGGCGCGCATCAGCATCTCGCCTGAAGACAAGCTGTTCAACGTGCTGCCGGTGTTCCACTCCTTCGGCCTCACCGGCGGCACCATCCTGCCGCTTCTGACCGGCATCAGGCTGTTCCTCTACCCCTCGCCGCTGCACTACAAGATCATCCCCGATGTCGCGCGCAAGATCCGCCCGACGATCATGTTCGGCACCGACACCTTCCTCGCCGCCTATGCCCGCACCGCCGAGGATGGCGATTTCTCCAGCCTGCGCTTCGTCGTCGCCGGCGCCGAGCCGGTCAGGGCGGAGACGCGCCGGGTCTGGCGCAGCCGCTTCAATGCCGAGATCATCGAGGGTTTCGGCCTGACCGAGGCCGCCCCCGTCGTTGCCGTCAACTCGGCGACGCATGGCCGCGACGGCACCGTCGGGCGCCTCTTGCCCGGCATGCGCATGCGGCTTGCAGAGGTCGAGGGCGTTGCCGAAGGCGGCCAGCTCTGGCTCACCGGCCCCAATCTGATGATGGGCTACATGACATCGGACCGGCCGGGCGAGCTGCAGCCGCTCGAAGGCTGGCTCGATACCGGCGACATCGTTTCGGTCGACCGCGAGGGCTTCATCACCATTCGCGGGCGCGCCAAGCGCTTTGCCAAGATCGCCGGCGAAATGGTGTCGCTGGGCGCGGTCGAGATGCTGGTGCAGGCGCTGTGGCCGGAACAGCGCCACGCCGCGGTCGCCGTTCCCGACAAGCGCCGGGGCGAGCGCATCGTGCTGGTCACGACAGCCGGAAATGCCGATCCCGAGGCGTTGCGCGTCTATGGCAAGCAGGCCGGCGCCACCGAGCTGATGGTGCCGCATGACATCATCAAGGTGCACGAGATCCCGGTGCTCGGCTCGGGCAAGACAGACTATGTCGCCGCCCGCCGCCTGGCGCTCGACCAGCTCGGGCTGGCGGCCTAGAGCGCGGGCCAGATGACGACCGTGGAGATTTGCCGCGAGCCCCCATGCCTTCGTCATCCTCGGGCTTGACCCGAGGATCCATGCCGTGAAGGTGAGGAACGTAGTGCGGGTGCAGAAAGAGCACGCGTTCTTGACCGCTTGCGCCCGGCGGTGATGTCACGGCATGGATCCCAGGGTCTCCGCGACGGAGCTGCGCTCCTGCTCCGCCCTAGGATGACGATGGGGGTGGGAGTGTTGCCGCTTGTCTGCTTCGCATGAACACAGTTGCCCAGGCGACGGCACGGTCCATGTCGCCACCCGCGAGCTACGGCTCAAAACTGTCCAGACTAAGCCTTGGGTTCGGCGGGCGTTTCAGCCGCCTCGGCAGCCGCCGCCGCTGCTTCGATGCGGGCGCGGCGCGCATAGGCGCTGGCACTGAGCGGCAGAAAGATCAGATATGCGCCGACCGAGGCGGTCAGCGTCTGCCAGGGATAGACGGTCAGAAGCAGCACGTAGAACACTGCCAAAAGCATGACAGGCAGCAGATGCTCGCGTTTGATCTTCAGCTTCTTGCCGGAATAGACAGGCAAGCGGCTGACCAGCAGGAAAGCGACGAGAATGGTGAAACCGGTGCCGATGTAGGCCACGGTGCGGGTGCCTTCGAGACCGAGGAAGCCGAGATACATCGGCAGCATCAAGGTGATGGCGCCGATCGGCGCCGGCACGCCGACGAAATATTCGGCCTGCCAGGCGGGACGATCGAGATCCTCGTCGAGCACGTTGAAGCGCGCCAGCCTCAGGCCCATGGCGATGGCAAACAACAGTGTCGCGATCCAGCCGAGCGAGCCTGCCTTGTCGAGCAGATAGGCGTAGAGCACCAATGCCGGCACGACGCCGAAATTGACGATGTCGGCGAGCGAATCCATCTGCGCGCCGAAGCGCGATGTCGCCTTGAGCATGCGGGCCAGGCGGCCGTCGATGCCGTCGAGGAACGCCGCCAAAAGCACCATCACCACGGCCGATTCGAAGCGACCTTCGAAGGCGAGCCGGATGCCCGACAGGCCGGCGCAGATCGCCAGCACGGTGATCAGGTTGGGCAGCACCATGCGCAGCGGGATTTCGCGAATGCGCGGGCCGCCGCTGCCATGCGGTTCGAAGGGCTTGAATGGCGCGACCATCAGGAGACCCGCACCAGCGGCGGATGGCTGGCGCCGCCAAATTCGGCGAGGATGGTTTCACCCGCAACGGCCGTCTGGCCGACTGAAACGCGGGCGACCGCATTGGTCGGCAGGAACACGTCGACACGCGAACCGAAGCGGATCAGGCCGAAACGCTCACCAACGGCGATGTTGCCGCCGACATCGGCCCAGCACAGGATGCGGCGGGCGACGAGACCAGCGATCTGAACCGCCGCCACCTGCCCGTTGGGGCTGTCGATGACGATGCCGTTGCGCTCGTTTTCCTGGCTTGCCTTGTCGAGCTCGGCATTGAGGAATTTTCCCGGACGGTGCTCGATGCGGACGATCTTGCCGCGCACCGGCGCCCGATTCACATGGACCGAAAAGACGTTCATGAACACCGAGATACGGGTCATCTCGGCGGTGCCGAGATTGAGCTCGCGCGGCGGCACGGCGGGGCCGACAGCCGAAACCACGCCGTCGGCGGGGCTTACAACCAGCCTGTCGTCGACAGGCGTGACGCGCTCGGGGTCACGGTAGAAATAGGCGCACCAGGCAGTCAGGATCGCCCCGACCCAGAACAGCGAAGTAGAAAAGAAGCCCAGCAGGACGGCAACCGCCGCGAATCCGGCAATGAAGGGATATCCCTCGCGATGGACCGGAACGAAGGCGTTGCGGATCGTGTCGGCTATGCTCATGAAGTGGAGGCCGTTGCTGTTGAAGTCCCGGAGTGCTTACCGGAAACGACCGTCAGCCGCAACGCGGCATTGGCAGCGCCCACCGCTATCGCAGGCCGCAAGCGGCGTTATCGCCGCTCGCATGATGATTGAGCATCGCAGCCTGCGGCTGAGGTGATCATGTCAGCCCGGGATCATGTCAGCCAGCGGCCGGGCGTGGCCGCTCACTCCGCGTCGTTGGTCACCTCCGGCGTGCGGCGGCGCACGACGACACCGAGCTCGTCGCCTTCGCGCGCCTGGCGCAAGCGCTCCTCGGCCTCGGTCGCCTCACGCTGGCGATCCCACATCGAGGCATAAAGCCCGCCCTGCGCCAGCAGGTCGGCATGGGTGCCGCGCTCGGCGATGCCGCCATCGGCGAGCACGATGATCTCGTCGGCCGAGATGACTGTCGACAGGCGGTGAGCGATGACGATCGTCGTGCGGCCCTTGCTGACCAGGTCGAGCGCGCTCTGGATTTCCTGCTCGGTCTGGGTGTCGAGCGCCGAGGTCGCCTCGTCGAGCATCAGGATCGGCGGCGCCTTGAGGATGGTGCGGGCAATCGCCACGCGCTGCTTTTCGCCGCCCGACAGCTTCAGCCCGCGTTCGCCGACCATCGCCTTGTAGCCGTCCGGCAGGCGCTGGATGAAGCCTGATATCTGCGCCAGCTCGGCTGCCTTGCGCACATCCTCCTCGTCGGCGTTCACGCGGCCATAGCGGATGTTGTAGGCGATGGTGTCGTTGAACAGGACCGTGTCCTGCGGCACCATGCCGATTGCCCCGCGCAGGCTCTGCTGGGAAACGTCGCGGATGTCCTGGCCGTCGATCAGGATGGCGCCCTGCTGGATGTCGTAGAAGCGGAACAGAAGCCTGGAGATAGTCGACTTGCCGGCGCCCGAAGGGCCGACGATCGCCACCGTCTTGCCGGCCGGCACCTCGAAGCTGACGCCCTTCAGGATCTGGCGGGCGGGATCATAGGCAAAATGCACGTCGCGGAACTCGACACGGCCGGTACCGACGACGAGGGCCTTGGCGCCGGGCTTGTCTGTCACCTCCTGGCTCACGTCGAGCAGGTCGAACATCTGTTCGATGTCGGTCAGGCCCTGGCGGATTTCGCGATAGATGAAGCCGATGAAGTTGAGCGGCACCGAAAGCTGCATCAGCATGGCGTTGATGAAGACGAAATCTCCGACGGTCTGGGTGCCGGCCATGACCTCCATCGCCGACATGGCCATGACGATGGTCATGCCGATGCCGAAGATGACGCCCTGGCCGAAATTCAGCCAGCCGAGCGAGGTCCAGATCCGGGTTGCCGCCGTCTCGTAGCGCGCCATCGAGCGGTCGAAGCGCTCGGCCTCCATGGCCTCGTTGTTGAAATACTTCACCGTCTCGAAATTGAGCAGCGAATCGATCGCCTTGGTGTTGGCGTCGGTGTCGGAATCGTTCATCTCGCGGCGGATGCCGATGCGCCAGTCGCTCGCCCACACCGTGAACCAGGTGTAGAGCCACACCGTCGCGGCCACCACGGCGACATATTTCCAGCCATAGGCGAAGCCGAAGATGCCGGCGGTCAGCGCGAATTCCAGCACTGTCGGCGCGGTGTTCAGGATGGTGAAGCGGACGATGGTCTCGATGCCCTTGGTGCCGCGCTCGATGATGCGCGACAGGCCCCCGGTGCGGCGCTCGAGATGAAAGCGCAACGACAGCTGGTGCATGTGCACGAAGGTGCGGTGGGCAAGCTGGCGCACCGCATATTGGCCGACGCGGGCAAACAGCGCGTCGCGCAGCTGGTTGAAGCCGAGCTGGACGATGCGCACGACGTTATAGGCGATCACCAGCATGATCGGCGCCACCAGGAAGGCCGGCAGCGGCAGCGGCGTGCGCTGGTCGCCGGCGAGCGCATCCGTCGCCCATTTGAAGAAATACGGCCCGGCGACCAGCGTCAGCTTGGCGACGAACAGGAACACTGTCGCCCACACCACCCGCGCCCTGAGGTCGGGCCGGTCTTCAGGCCACATATAGGGCCACAGGTTCCTGATGGTGCTGAGGGTCGAGCCGCGCTCGGCGGATACGGTTTTGCTGGCCACTGTGCTTGCCTTGACTAGATGTTGTCGCCTTCGACGGCGCAAAAGGTCTCGACCAGCGCCGATACCGACGCGGAAACGGCAAGCAATGCTGTCTGGTCAATCTCATAACGCGACCGCTGCCGCTCCGGCGCGTAGCGCACCAGACCGGCTTCGACGAGGATTTTCAGATGTTGCGAGACTGTCGACTGGGCGAGATCGAGATGCTCGACCACGTCCTTGCAGCAGCACGACCTGCCGCCAGCCAGGCATCTCAGGATTTCGAGCCGTGCCGGATGCGACAGCGCGGCAAGCTTCTGCGTCACATCCTTGACGGAGTCACAGCAGGACGGCGTGATGGAGAATGAATTCATCGTTTATCGACGATAGACGATGAATTCATTCCAATCAACCTGGAAACCGGAAGACCGTTCCCAAACTTACAGCTTGGGCGCAGGCATCGCCTGCTCGCCCATAGCGCCCATATTGGCGGCCTCGCCCTCTTTCGACGTCTCCGGAACACGGAACACCTGGCCCGGCCAGATGCGGTCCGGATCCTGGATCTGGTCCTGGTTGGCGAGATAGATGTTGGAGTAGCGCACGCCGTGGCCATAGACGCGGCGCGAGATCCGCCACAAGGAATCGCCGCGACGGATGATGACGGCGCCATTGACGGCTTCGAGCTTGGGCGCCGTGGTCTCTGGCGCAACAGGTGCGGCGGCGACCTCGGCCGGCTTGTCGGTCGCAGCCGTGGGGGCCGGTGTGGTCGCCTGGGCCGGTGCCGTCGCTTCGGCAGCCGGGTCGGCGGGCTTGGCCGGCACTTCGCCCGCCATCGCCGTCTTGGCTTCGGCGGCGGGTGCGGCAGCGGTTGCGTCGGCGGCCGGCGCTGCGGGGGCCGTCGGCTGCGGTGCGACCGCTGCCACCGCTTCGCCCGGTTCGCGCTGGAACGGCACGGCGGCGCGGGCCACGACCTTGGCGCCGTTCGGCTCAAGCGCGTCGACGCGGATGATGTAGTCGCCGACGGGCAGTTCGCGCTCGGCCTCGATCAGGAAGCGGCCCTCGGGCGAAGTCTGCGTCTCGCCGATCAGGATCTCGTTGGCATAGGCGCGCACCTTGCGCCCGGCGTCGGCGGAGCCGGCGATGAAGATCTTCTTGCCTTCGATCTCGACGGCCTCGACGGCCACCTTGATTTCAGCTGCCGTTGCCGCCGACTTCGCCGGTGCGGGCTCAGCCGCAGCAGGCGCTGCGGGCGCCGCCGCGGGCGCGCTTGCCTGCTGTTCAGCAGTGGCGGCCGCCGATGGCGCGTCAGCCGGCTTGGGCACGGTGATCAGTTGCGACGGCTTGCCCGGTTCCTCGACCAGGGCCAGCACCTGGCCGCCCGGATCGGAGGGCACCGAAACCACCGCCGTCTCGGTCGAGGTGGCGACGACATTGTCGGGCGCGGTTGCGCGCAGCACGATCTGGTAGTCGCCGGGCTTCAGCGGATCGTTGAGCACGACGGCGAAATCGCCGTCGGCGCCGGCGACGGCAGCACCGATGACCTTCGATCCGGTCACGATCTCGACCTTGGAATTGCCGGCGGCCTTGCCGGCGATCACCACGGAGCCGTTGTTTTCGACGCGCACCACGTCGAAGGACGGGGCGATCACGGCAGCGGCTGCGGCAGGCGCTGCGGGTGCCGGCGCGACCGCTGCAGGCGTCTCTGCGCCGGCTGCCGGCTTGGCCGGATCGGCTGGCTTGTCGCTCGTCGGCGTCGTTGTCGCGGGTGCCGGCAGTGACGCGATCGCGGCGGGCGGCGCCAAATAGGGATCGAGTGCCCCGGACACATACGCAACAGTCGCAGCGGCGGCTGAGCCACCTGCTGCGAGTAGGAATATCTTCAACGGATTGATCGCCATATTTCTCTGCCCCTAGCCGCCCGCCGGGTCTACCTTGTTTTGCCGGCAGCGACAAGAAAAAGCCCCGTTCGGGCTTGACCCTGCCTGTGGAGGCAATACCCAATCAGCCGATGAACAAGATTCGATCCATCTGCGTCTATTGCGGCTCCTCGCCGGGCCGCGACGAGGTCTACATCAAGGCCGGGCACCTGCTCGGCCATTCGATCGCCAAGGCCGGCGTCAGGCTCGTCTATGGCGGCGGCACCAAGGGCATCATGGGCGCGGTCGCCGATGGCGCGCGGCGCGCCGGCGGCAAGGTCACCGGCATCATCCCGCGCTTCCTGATGAACAAGGAAGCGACGGAAAGCGCGCTGACGCGGCTCGACGAACTCATCGTCACCGACAACATGCACGAGCGCAAACATCTTATGTTCGAGAAATCGGACGCATTCGTGGCACTGCCCGGCGGCATCGGCACGGTCGAGGAGATCGTCGAGATCATGACCTGGGCCCAGCTCGGCCATCACCGCAAGCCGATCGTCTTCGCCAACGTCAAGGGCTTCTGGGATCCGATGCTGTCGCTCATCGATCACATGAAGACCGAGGGCTTCGTCCACACCTCCCATCTCGTCCAGCCGCTGGTGGTCGACGAGCCGGAAGCGGTGGTCTCGGCGATCATGGTCGCCGCCGGCTCCGACTCGACGCCGACCGAAGGCGTGCAGTCGCTCATCGACAAGATGTAAAGCCACCGGTTCAGCGCGAACCGGAAGCAACGCTCGGTCAGTTTCAAGTCAGGCCGAGCCGAAAATGGTTGTTACCGACAACCGGAACGGAGCGTACCTTCGAGCACGTGAGTACCGGAAGCACAGGTAACAGCCATTTGCAGGCCGGCCTTACCTGAAACTAGCCGTTCTTGGCGCGCTCGGAAAACATCGACCAAGTATAGATCGCCAAAGCTGCCCAGATCAGGGCGAAGGCGACGGCGCGTTCGCTCGAGAACGGCTCCTTGAAGATGAAGATGGCGATGACGAAGATCATCGTCGGCGCGATGTACTGCATGATTCCGATCGTCGACATGCGCAGCAGCTTGGCGCCATTGGCAAACAGGATCAGCGGCACGGCGGTGACGATGCCGCAGCCGAGCATCAGCCAGACGTCGGTCATCCCGGTGGTGCCGAAATGACCGGCGCCAGTGCCCTGCAGATAGGCGATGTAGACCAGCGCCGGGATGCCGAGGATCAGCACTTCGAGGAAGAAGCCCTGCGCCGGGCCGATCGGCAGCGTCTTCTTGAACAGCGCGTAAAAACCCCAGGACAGCGCCAGCACGATCGAAACCCAGGGCAAACCGCCGCTTTCCCAGGTCAGCAGCGCGACCGCGATAACCGCAAGCCCGATCGCCACCGTCTGCGCCCGCGTCAGCTTTTCGCCAAGCACGACAGCGCCGAGGAACACCGAAAACAGCGGGTTGATGTAATAGCCGAGCGCCGTTTCGAGCGCCCGGTCATTGCCGATCGCCCAGACATAGACGCCCCAGTTGATGGTGATCAGCGTCGCCGTCAGCGTGCCCATGGCCAGCGTGCGCGGGGTGCGCAAGGCGGTCTTGATGTCGGAGGTGCGGCCGAGCCACCACAACAGCAACGCTGCGATCGGGATCGACCAGGTGATGCGATGGGCGATCACCTCAGCTGCCGGAATATGCGCCACCGCCTTCATGTAGAAGGGCAGGAAGCCCCACATCAGATAGGCCGACAGGGCAAACAGAAAGCCGCGGGTGGCTTCGTCGCGGGAAATCGCAGGCGTGTTGGTGCTCATGGCGGGCACCTATGCGCCCGCCCGCCAGCGCATGCCATTTCAAAATTGTGATGGTCCACCCGCTTTTCGTTGATGGATCAATCGACAGGGCCAGCCGCTGCGGCTGGCCCATCACGGCTGGCCGAGCCTATTCCGCCGCCACCAGCCCGGCCATCTCGCGGTTCTTCATCAGCTTGTAGATGATCGAATCCATCAGCGCCTGGAACGAGGCGTCGATGATGTTGGTCGACACGCCGACGGTCCACCAGCGGGCGCCGGTCGAGTCGTGCGATTCTATCAGGACGCGCGTGATCGCCTCGGTGCCGCCATTGAGGATACGCACCTTGTAGTCGACGAGCTCGAGGTCGCCGATCTCGTCCTGGAACTTGCCGAGATCCTTGCGCAAAGCGATGTCGAGCGCATTTATCGGGCCGTCGCCTTCGGCCACCGACATCTTTTCCTCGCCGTCGACCATGACCTTCACCACGGCTTCCGACACGGTCTTGAGATTGCCATTAGCGTCGAAACGGCGCTCGACGAGGCAGCGGAACGAGGTCACCCGGAAAAAATCCGGAACGCTGTGCAGCATGCCGCGCGCCAGAAGCTCGAAGCTGGCATCCGCACCTTCATAGGCATAACCCTCGGCCTCGCGCTCCTTGACCACCGCGATCAGCGCATCGAGCCGGCGGTCGTCCTTGGGCACGTCGATGCCGCGCCGCCTGAGCTCGGCGATGAAGTTCGCCTTGCCGCCCTGGTCCGACACCATGACCTTGCGGCGATTGCCCACCGTCTCCGGCGGCACATGCTCGTAGGTCTTCGGCTCCTTGACGATCGCCGAGGCGTGGATTCCTGCCTTGGTGGCAAAGGCCGATGCGCCGACATAAGGCGCCTGCGCCTCGGGTGCGCGGTTGAGCAATTCGTCGAACGCCCGCGACAGCCTGGAAAGGCCCGCAAGCGCCTCGGCCGAGACGCCGGTTTCGAAACGTTCGGCGAAATGCGGCTTCAGCGCGAGCGTCGGGACGATGGTGATCAGATTGGCGTTGCCGCAGCGCTCGCCGATGCCGTTGATCGTGCCCTGCACCTGGCGCACGCCGGCTTCGATCGCAGCCAGCGAGTTGGCCACCGCCTGGCCGGTATCGTCATGGGCATGGATGCCGAGATTGGCGCCCGGAATGCCCGAGGCGATCACCCTGGCAACGATTTCGCGCACCTCCGACGGCTGGGTGCCGCCATTGGTGTCGCACAGCACCACCCAGCGCGCGCCGGCGTCATAGGCCGTCCGCGCGCAGGCCAGCGCGTAGTCGGGATTGGCCTTGAAACCGTCGAAGAAGTGCTCGCAGTCGACCAGGGGCTCGCGGCCGGCCTCACGCGCCGCCTCGACCGAAGCGCGGATCGACTCCAGATTCTCCTCATTGGTGACGCCGAGCGCCACCCGGACATGGTAGTCCCAGCTCTTGGCGACGTAGCAGATGCCGTCGGCCTTGGCCTGCAGCAGGGTTGCCAGGCCCGGATCGTTGGAGGCAGAGACGCCTGCCCGCTTGGTCATGCCGAAGGCGACGAACTTCGCCCGCCTCGTCCGCTTTTCCTGAAAGAAGGCGGTGTCGGTCGGATTGGCGCCGGGATAACCGCCCTCGACATAATCGAGACCGAACTCGTCGAGCATGCCGGCGATCGCGATCTTGTCCTCGACGGAAAAGTCGATGCCCGGCGTCTGCTGGCCGTCGCGCAATGTCGTGTCGAAGAGATAGATGCGTTCTTTCATGGCAACACCTTGTGGGCTAGCGCGCTATGGCACCCCCGTCTGTCCTTGGGGGCCAGCGCCCTTTGGCGCCCCCCTCTGTCCTGCCGGACATCTCCCCCACGAGGGGGGAGATCGGCAGTATTGACGCCTCGCTCCGTCCTGCAACGCCGGCGATTGGCGAAAGCCGGCATGCCAGCTGATCTCCCCCCCTGTGGGGGAGATGTCCGGCAGGACAGAGGGGGGCAACGTAGGGCGGAAGCGTTCACGACGTTTTCCCTGCGAACTTGTCGGTCGCCCTGACCAGCTGGTCCAATATGCCCGGTTCCGAATAAGCGTGACCCGCGCCCTCGATCAGGTGGAACTCCGCCTGCGGCCAGGCCTTGTGCAATGCCCAGGCATATTTCGCCGGGCACGGCATGTCATAACGCCCATGGACGATGACGCCGGGAATGTCATGCAGCTTGTGGGCGTCGCGGATCAGCTGGCCTTCGTCCATCCAGCCGGCATGGACGAAATAGTGGTTCTCGATGCGGGCGAAAGCGACGGCGAAGTCGTCCTCGCCAAACTTGCCTGACGTGTCGGGGTCGGGCAGAAGCGTGATCGTCTCGCCTTCCCACAGGCTCCAGGCCAGCGCCGCCTCGACCTTGGCCTCGCGGTCGTCGCCGGTGAGGCGCTTGCGGTAGGCGCCCATCATGTCGCCGCGCTCGGCCTCCGGGATCGGCTTGACGAAACGCTCCCATTTGTCGGGGAACATTTCGGAGACGCCGAACTGGTAATACCAGTCGAGCTCGGCGCGGGTCAGCGTGTAGATGCCGCGCACCACCAGTTCGCTGACGCGGTCCGGATGCGTCTCGGCATAGGCGAGCGCCAGCGTCGAGCCCCAGGAGCCGCCGAACACCAGCCATGTGTCGTGGCCGGCCATCTCGCGCAGCCGCTCGATGTCGGCGACCAGGTGCCAGGTGGTGTTGGCGTCGAGCGAGGCATTGGGCAAAGACTTGCCGCAGCCGCGCTGGTCGAACAGCATGATGTCGTACAAAGCGGGATCGAACAGGCGGCGATGCTTGGGCGAGGTCGCGCCGCCCGGGCCGCCATGCAGGAACACCGCCGGCTTGCCGCCCTTGGTGCCCGAACGTTCCCAATAGACCTGATGGCCGTCGCCGACATCGAGCATGCCGCTGTCGAAGGGTTCGATCTCGGGATAGAGGCTGCGCAGTTCGTCGCTCATAATTTCAGTCCATGCTCCGGCCAGTTGGCCGTTTCTTCATCGGGATGCTGGAAGGAGATGATCTGCTCCTGCCGCTGGTAGTAGTCGGGATTGTCGAGCACCGGCTGGTCGAAGATCGTGCCCACCCACGGCAGGCGGAAGCCGTGGTTGATCTGGATCGTCGGTGCGAGGTCGGAACGGTCGTCGAACGAGCCGATCGACAGTTCGAGGCCTTCGGCGTGGCGGTACGCCATCGGCGTGCCGCAGCGCTGGCAGAAGCCGCGCGATATGTTGATCGACGACTGGAAATAGCTTGGCTCCTCGCGGATCCACTCGACGCCATCCACCGGCACAGCGACGAAGGCGCCGAAGAACGAGCCGAACTGCTTCTGGCACATGCGGCAATGGCAGATCGAGCTGCGCCCCAGCGCGCCGTGGATACGGAAGCGGACGGCGCCGCACTGGCAGCCGCCTGTCCTTGCAGTCTCGGTCATGACCTTTTCTCCGCTGGCCATTGTTCAGTGTCGTGGTCGGGGTGCTGGTGGTTCGAAGGGGCAACCGCGGCGTACCAGGCAGTTTCATCGTCCGACAATTCGACCGTGTCGAGCTCGCCGAACCATGGCATCTTCTCACCCGACCCGCACTGGAATGTCGGCTTCACCGCTTCCGGATCGTCGAGCGCGCCGAGCACGACATTGATGGTGTCGCGGGCGATCACGTCGAACAGAAGCGGCGTGCCGCAGTCGCGGCAGAAGCCGCGACGTACGATGTCGGACGAGCGGAACCAGCCGATCTCGCCGCGGGTGACCGAAAACTTGGCCTTGGGCGTGCGCGCCAGCGGCTGGAAGTAGTTGCCCGATGCCTTCTGGCACATGCGGCAATGGCAGATATGGGCATTCTCCAGCGCCTGGTCGATGCGGTAGCGCACCGCACCGCACTGGCAACCGCCTGTCGTGACAGTCATTTGCGCTCCTCCGGCGGCCAGGTCTCGGTGTCGTGGTCGGGGTGCTGGAACGAGACGATGTCGTCGACGAAGTCGGCCGCCTCGGGGTCGTCCTCGGTCGAATAGCCCTTGAGCTCGTGGACATGGTCGACATAGGGCAGCTTGCCCTCGAGGCCCCATTGCACCGTCGGCGCGATTTCCGCCGGTTCGTCGAAGGCGGCGATCGCCAGCGCCGCGCCGTCTGGCGCCTCGAAGCTCAGCGGCGTGCCGCAGTCGCCGCAGAAGCCGCGCAAGCCGAAATTCGACGAGCGGAACTTCTTCGGCTCGCCGCGCGTCCAGGTCAGTTTCGCCTGCCGCACCGAGACCAGCGGGGCATAGAAATTGCCGAATGCCTTCTGGCACATGCGGCAATGGCACACCGACGCATCGCCGAGCGCGCCCTCGACATGAAAGCGCACCGCACCGCACTGGCAGCCGCCGCTGTAGACCGGCTTGTTGTCCAGGCTCATGGCAGCGTTTCCTTATGCCGGCACATGGCACACCGCCTCGATGTTGTTGCCATCCGGATCGAAGACGAAGGCGGCATAATAGTCGGGGTGATAATGCGGCCGTGGCCCCGGCCCGCCATTGTCCTTGCCACCGGCGGCGATCGCTGCGGCGTAAAACGCGTCGACCTCGGCGCGGCTGCGCGCGGTGAACGCATAATGCCGCCCCGGCCCGGCTTCCGCCTCGTGCAGCCAGAACACCGGCCGCTCGCGGCCATAGCCGCCAACCTTGACCCCGCCGGTATGTTCGCCCGGCACCATCATCAGAAGCGACGCACCCAGCGGCGCGAACGCCTTGTCGTAGAACGCCTGCGCCTTGTCGAAATCGGTGACCGAAATTCCAGTATGGTCGATCATTGCACGAACTCCTCCTTCATGCGGACGGCCGTCCCGGCCGAGATCACGATGTTCTGGCAGACGTTATCCATATCGCGAACGACGTCGTCGTTCCAGAAGCGGAGAATGGTCCAGCCGAGACCTTCCAGCTTGGCGGTGCGAACTGCATCCGCTTCCGCAATCTCGGCCGAGCCGTGTTGCGAACCATCGACCTCGACAATCAACTTATGTGTTGGGCAGGCAAAATCGACGATGTAGCCGGCGATTGGCAATTGCCTCCGAAAACCCAGTCCCATCAGTCGATGCGCCCTAAGCTCATTCCAGAGCTTAAGCTCGGCATCCGTCATCTGTTTGCGCATCTTGCGCGCGTTCCGGCGATTGGCCGGGGGAACCGGGTAATGGGTCACCGCCGACCACCCCCCTCTGCCCTGCCGGGCATCTCCCCCTCAAGGGGGGAGATCAGGCCGTCAGCGACCTGTCGCCCAACCACAGACGCCGCTGCAACACGCTCCAAAACCTGGCAGGACAATGAGACACGTCCAAGCTGCTGATCTCCCCCCTTGAGGGGGAGATGCCCGGCAGGGCAGAGGGGGGCATGCGGCCCCACCCTATCCTGCCCCGCCATCATCACCGCTTCACTTCCCACGTCGTCACGCGTTCACCTGTGACAGGGTCCTTGCCGTCCTTCAGCTGAACGCCCTGGGCCAGAAGCTCGTCGCGGATGCGATCGGCCTCGGCCCAGTTCTTGGCGTTGATCAGCTCAAGCCGGCGCGCGATTGTTGCGGCGACCGCCACCTCGTCGACCTCTGCCGCCTCGAGCCCGAAGCCGAGGAACAGCAGCGCTGCCTTGAGTTCGGCCGCGGCCTCGACGTTGCTGCCGGCTTCGGCGGCGAGCTGCGACAGGCCCTGGAAGACGCTCGACGTGGCGAGGTCGTCGCTGAGTGCCGCAATCAGTGCCGCCGGCACCTCGGCTTCGGCCTCGCCGGCGCTGTCGGCCGCACGCTTCCATTTGCGCAATGTGTTCTCGGCTTCCTCCAGCTTGCGCAGCGAAAAGTCGATCGGCTCGCGATAATGCGTCATCAGCATGGCCAGCCGCAGCACCTCGCCCGGCCATTTGCGGCCGCCGAAATTCTCCGTCGCGAGCAGTTCGTGGATCGAATAGAAATTGCCCAGGCTCTTGGACATCTTCTGGCCCTCGACCTGCAGGAAGCCGTTGTGCATCCAGTAGTTGGCCATCACATCGGTGCCATGGGCGCATCGCGACTGGGCGATCTCGTTCTCGTGGTGCGGGAAGATCAGGTCGAGCCCGCCGCCATGGATGTCGAAGACCTCGCCGAGATAGGCGGCCGACATCGCCGAGCACTCGATGTGCCAGCCCGGCCTGCCGCGGCCCCAGGGGCTGTCCCAGCCCGGCTCCTCCGGCGACGAAGACTTCCACAGGACGAAGTCGCCGGGGTTCTTCTTGTGCGCCTCGACCTCGACGCGGGCGCCGGCCTGCTGCTCGTCGAGATTGCGCTTCGAGAGCTGGCCATAGTCTTCCATCGAGCCGGTGTCGAACAGCACTTCGCCTTGCGCTTCATAGGCATGGCCGCGTTGGATCAGGCGTTGAATCAAGGAAACCATGTCGGTCTTGCCGTCCGGCCGCGCGAGCACGAACTCGGTTGCCCTGGGCTCGACGGTCGGCTCGAGGCAGCCCAGCGCCTTGACGTCGGCATGGAACTGGTTGGCGGTCTTTTCCGTCACCCGCCGGATCGCCTCGTTGAGCGGCAGGGCGGGGAAATCGCGCAAGGCGCGGGCGTTGATCTTGTCGTCGACGTCGGTGATGTTGCGCACATAGGTGACGGCATTCTCGCCATAGACATGGCGCAACAGGCGGAACAGCACGTCGAAGACGATCACCGGGCGCGCATTGCCGATATGGGCGAAGTCGTAGACCGTCGGGCCGCAGACATACATCCGCACGTTTTGCGGATCGATCGGCACGAAGTCCTCCTTCGTGCGTGTCAGCGTGTTGGTAAGGCGAAGGCCCCGAAACGCACCGGACTTCAGCTTTGAATCAGACATGGAACTCCCCGTATGCATGACCCCGAAAATCTCCGATCTTCGCAAAGGATCTTGCACCCTTCTTCAGTTTCACGGCGTCCTTTGCCCGTCCGAACGGACGTACGGCGCCGTGGCCTGCTGGCCCGGGCGTTCAACCTGTCTCGTGTGAAGATGAGGCGAAAACGTCCTGACCAGCGCGAACGCTAGCCAATAATGCAAATGCCGGAAATGGCGAAAGACGTTTTCATCAGGGGCTTTATCGCCTCACCGAGCTGTTGCCGTCAAGACGCATCGACATGAAACTTTACCGCCCGGACCGGAACGGAAGCAGTACTGAAACACTTTGTTAAACATCCCGGCACCGTAATGAAACATCGCCCGGATAAAAGGCGCCGCACTGCCACGAATTCGACCGAATCCGTAAGCAAATGCAGCCGCTCTCAACAGAGCTGACTTTAGGGAAGAGACCGATGAAACGAAAACAATCCGACCAGGACCGAGCGCGTAGCCAGTACGCCGAACTGACCAAGCACTACCGGGCCATCGGCCCCGCCGCAATTCTTGCCGCGCTGATCTGCGCGCCGAAGAAAGACAAGGCAGCCCCCAAGCTAAACAAGGCTGCTTAACAGGCTGAGGCCGATCGCCGCCATCACCAGGCCGATCAGCACATCGAGCACGCGCCATGCGGCAGGCCGGGCAAAGACCGGCTCCAGCAGCCGGGCGCCATAGCCGAGCCCGAAAAACCAGACGAACGAAGCCGAAGCTGCGCCGATGCCATAGGCCAGGCGAGCCTGTCCTTCATGGGCTGCCGAAAGGCTGCCCAGCAGCACCACCGTGTCGAGATAGACATGCGGGTTGAGGAAGGTGAAGGCAAGACAGGCGGCGACCGCCGGCCAGAGCCTGGCCTCGCCGCTCTTTGCCGCTTGCAGGACCTCCGGTTTCATCGCGCGCCGGAAGGCAATGACGGCGTAGGCAAACAGGAACAGCGCGCCGCCGACCGTCACCACTGTTATCAGCCGCGGCGACTGCGAAATCAGCGTGCCGAGCCCGGCGACGCCGAGGCCGATCAAAAGCGCATCCGAGGCCGCACAGATCAGGCTCAGGATGAAGACGTGCTGGCGAAGCAGGCCCTGGCGCAGGATGAAGGCGTTCTGCGCGCCGATCGCGATGATCAGCGAGGCACCAAGCAGGAATCCGGAGATGGCGGCGGAGAGAATGGGCGTGGACACGCCGTTCTTCTAATGCACCGCCCCGAAAATCAAAATCGATTTCCGGAAGGCAGGATGCAGGGATTGATGATGCCAGAGCGCCCGGGAGCGCGTGGTTCCGCTCCAATCAGAACAGCGTCATCTGGCCGTCGTCGGGCCTGCTCTTCTCGACCTTCGGCTTTGCTGCCCGCTCAGGTGCTGCCTCAGGCAGCGGCTCGACGCGCGCCTGGATCTCCGGCCCTGTATTGGCGACCTTGTTGACCAGCTCCGACACCGGGATCTGCTCGAAGAAATCGGGCTGTGCCGGTCGCATCAGATGGGCTACATCGCGCGGCTCCTGGGTGCGGCAGTCGAGCCAGCGGGCAAAATCCTCCGGCTGGATCACCACGGGCATGCGGTCGTGGATATGCAGTATGTCGGCGCTGGCATTGGTGGTCAGGATCGCCGCGGTGTCGATTTCCGAACCGCCCGGCTCGCTCCACGTCTCCATCAGCCCGGCCAGCGCCACCAGCCCGCCCTTACGCGGCCTCAGCCAGTAAGGCTGGCGCCGATTGCCCGGCAGCTTCTTCCACTCGTAGAAACCCGAAACCGGGATCAGCGCCCGGCGGTGACGCATCGCCGTCTTGAACGAGGCCTTTTCGTTCGCCGATTCGGAACGTGCGTTGATCAACAGCGGCATGTCGGCCGGGTTCTTTGCCCAGGCCGGGATCAGCCCCCAGCGCGCCAGAAGCGCCATGCGCTCGGAGCGATTCGAGCCTGGCGGGCGCTGCGGCCCTGCCATCACCACCAGGATCGGCTGCGTCGGCGCCACATTGTAGCGCGGCGGAAAGCTCTCTAGGTCGTCCAGCCCGAGAAAGGCGGAGGTCGCGTCGGGCGACGCCAATACGGCAATGCGTCCGCACATCAGCTCAGGTTCCGGTTCATCGCCTGAAAGTGGCGATGGATCGCGGCCGCTGCAACCGCTAAAGCGGATATGATCGGCTGTTCCACAATGGAACGCATCCCCCGAGGCAAAACGCATGATCGACGCGACCATCATCCCTGCCGTCTCAGTCGCCGTGCTGCGCGGCCGCTCGGTCATGCTCGTCCGCCGAGGGCGGGCGCCGTCGAAGGGGCTCTATGCCTTTCCAGGTGGACGCGTCGAAGCAGGCGAAGCTTTGGAAGATGCCGCCCGCCGCGAGCTGATGGAGGAAACCGGCATAGCCGTCGGCGACCTCGTCCGCTTGCGCGAACTGCTCATCGACAGCCGCAATGACAGCGGCTCGGTCTACCTGCTCACCGTGTTCGGCGCCCGCCACCTCGAAGGCGAACCTGTCGCCGCCGACGATGCCGACGAGGCCGCCTATTTCGACCTCGCCGAAATCGAACGCCTGCCGCTGACCGATTCGACGCTCGAAATCGTGCTCGAACTGCTCGGCGGTGAGGTCGTGCTGCCGGCATAGGGCAACTCCCGGGAAACCGTGCAGCGTCTTTCCCATCCGCAATAGCGCAAGACGAGAAGATCGAAGGATTTCGCCAGCAGAATGAAGCGGAGACACTCTAGCCTTGGGATAGAAGCGCCTGCGGCCTTGCCCGAGACAAATTGTTTCGCCACAAAAGCTTATGATGCGCGCTTCGACCTACATCATGGCTATCACGCTTGCCGCAACGACTGCGTTCGCAGCACCGGTGCGCGCGGTCGAAGCGCCGTTCGAGCCGGGACTGATGCGCCTCGCCGAGGTGCTGGGCTCGCTGCATTTCCTGCGCAATCTGTGCGGCGAAAAGGGTAGCCAGTGGCGCGGCGAGATGGAAAAGCTGCTGCAGGCCGAGAACCCCTCGCCCGAGCGCCGCGCCCGTTTCATCGCGTCCTTCAACCGGGGCTATCGCTCCTTCGACGGCACCTACACCGCCTGCACGCCTTCGGCGACCGAAGCGATCAGCCGCTACATGAAGGAAGGCGAGGCGCTGAGCCGCGACATCGCCTCCCGCTTCGGTAATTAACAGGCTATTTACTTTCCCGGCATTGCTTGCCGTACACGAACGGGCGATTGTGCTAGGTGTCTTAACGGGACATTAAAGGGATAGCTCAAGTTGATCCGAATCGTCGGATCGCTGGGCAGGGTGAAAGACCGCAATGGAACAAAGCGTAAGCGACATCGACGCCCTGGTTCGGGAAGAAAAGCGCCTGACCGCTGTCGAGAGCCACAATGAGGCGTGGGCCGAAGGCCTGTCCGCCGGCATCGAGCCCGAAATCATCGCCGAAGCAGCCCTTGCCACGGCTTTTGCCGAGATCGTCGCCGCCAATGGCGAACCCGCGGCGCTGGCCATGCTCGATCGCATGCGCGCCAGGGTGGAAGCCGGCGACTTCGAGCCGGTGCGCCTGCGGCATTGAGCGCTACCCCACTTCTTTGACTAGCCGACACGGTTTCGGCATCATGCTGGCACATTAGCAGCGTAACCACGCATTATCGGAACATGATTCCGGGCGGGGTCATGCGATTGAAAGCGTTGGCGCGTCGGCCCGAGAGGGGGCATGCGCTTGGAATACCGGAGCCAGGAATCTGATGCGGCCAAAGACTGAAACTGCGCCCCGCGGCGCATTGCGACTTGCCGCTCTCGGCCTTGCCGCCTCGCTCGTCATGCCGCTTCATGCCTCGACGGCGTTTGCGCTGTCCGAAATCAAGCGCGAGGAAATCCCCGCCCCTGTCATGCCGCCAAAGCCGGCCAGCGAGCAGGATGCCGTGCCGGAAAAGTCGGTGCCGATGCCCGACCCGATCCAGACGCCGGCGACCACGGCGCCTTCCGGCACCGCAAATCCGGCCGGCACCGAAAATCCCGGCGGGACCGAGACACCTGCAGACACCGAGGAGCCGGGCGACGATCAGCCGGCCGAGCCGGACGCCACGCCCACCGAACCGGGCGGCGCCACCGGTCCTGCTGCCCCCAATCTCGATCCGGAAGGCCCGCTTCCCGAAATCGTCTACGATCTCAGCCGCCTGCCCGAGCCGGTGGCGCGCATGCGCAGCCTGCTGGTCGAAGCCGCCAAGACCGGCGACATCGAGAAGCTGCGGCCGCTGGTCGGCCAGGGCGAAGCGATGCCGCAACTGTCGTTCGGCGACATCGAGGGCGATCCGATCGCCTTTATCAAGGGGCTGTCCGGCGACGGCGAAGGCCAGGAAATCCTCGCCATCATGGAAGAGGTGCTGAACGCCGGCTACGTCCATCTCGGCGAAGGCACCGACGAAGACCTCTATGTCTGGCCCTATTTCTTTGGCATCCCGCTCGACAAGCTCGATCCGCGCCAGAAGGTCGAACTGTTCAAGATCGTCACCGCCGGCGACTACGAAGACATGAAGCAATATGGCGCCTACGTCTTCTATCGCCTGGGCATCACCCCCGAAGGCCGCTGGGCCTTCTTCGTCGCAGGGGATTGAGGGTTTTTCCCCTCCCCCTTGTGGGAACGGTCGACGCGTAGCGTCGAGGGTGACAGCGCGTCATACCCCCACCCGGACCTTCGGTCCGACCTCCCCACAAGGGGGAGGTAAGAACTACCGCACCACGGCTTCCGAAAACTCTACCGCCCTGCCCTGCGACGGCGTGGTGATCTCGGCTTCCCACATGACGCGGATGCCGCGGACGATGGTGCCGACCGGCCAGCCGGTGACCTGCTTGCCGTCATAAGGCGTCCAGCCGGCCTTGGAGCCGGCCTGGGCGTTGGTGATCGTCACCTCGCGCTTCATGTCGACGACGGTGAAGTCGGCGTCGTAGCCGGCGGCGATGCGGCCCTTGCGCGCCATGCCGAAGATTCGGTTGGGGCCGTGGCTCGCAAGGTCCACGAAGCGCTCCAGCGTCAGACGGCCCGCATTGACGTGGTCGAGCATGATCGGCACCAGCGTCTGCACGCCGGTCATGCCCGAGGGCGAGGCCGGATAAGGCTTGGCCTTCTCAGTCAGCGTGTGCGGCGCATGGTCGGAGCCGAGCACGTCGACGATACCTTGCGAAATACCGTGCCAGATGCCGTCGCGGTGGCGTGCTGCGCGCACCGGCGGGTTCATCTGCAACAGCGTGCCGAGACGGGCATAGTCGTCCGAGCTCATGGTCAGATGATGCGGGGTCGCCTCGCAGGTGGCGACATCCTTGTGCTGTTCGAGGAAGGTGATTTCCTCCGCCGTCGAGATGTGCAGCACGTGGATGCGGGCGCGGGTGTCGCGCGCGATACGCACCAGCCGTTCGGTGCACTGCAGGGCGGCGATCTCGTCGCGCCAGATCGGGTGCGAGGACGGGTCGTTGTCGACACGCAGGTTCTGGCGATCGCGCAGGCGGAACTCGTCCTCCGAGTGGAAGGCGGCGCGGCGGCGGGTGTTGCGCAGGATCGATGCGACGCCCTCGTCGTCCTCGACCAGAAGGTCGCCGGTCGACGAACCCATGAACACCTTGATGCCGGCGGCACCGGGCAGGCGCTCCAGTTCGGCGACGTCCCGGGCGTTCTCGCGCGTGCCGCCGACCCAGAAGGCGAAGTCGCAATGCATGCGTGCGGTCGCCCGGCTGACCTTGTCGGCCAGGGTCGCTTCGCTGGTCGTCAGCGGATTGGTGTTGGGCATCTCGAAGACAGCGGTGACGCCGCCCAGCACGGCCGCGCGCGAGCCACTCTCCAGGTCTTCCTTGTGCTCCAGCCCCGGCTCGCGGAAATGCACCTGGCTGTCTACGACGCCGGGCAGGATGTGCAGGCCGCGGCAATCGATGGTCTCGCCGGCCGAGGCGCTGCCGAGATCGCCGATGGCGGCGATCCTGCCATTGGTGACACCGACGTCGCGGACGCCGCTGCCGTCATGATTGACGACAGTGCCGCCCTTGAGGATGAGATCGAAGGTGGTAGCCATGTCGCGCGTGCCCTTGTCTGGGAATTGCCTGCGGCTTACGTAATGGCTCTCCGAAATGCAAGATCAGGTCCATGCCGACAGCCATCCTCGCCGACCGCGCCATCATCGATGTTTCCGGCCCAGATGCCGAGCATTTTTTGCAGAATATCCTGACGCTCGACCTGGATGCACTTGGCCTTGATGAGGCCAAGCCCGGCGCGCTGCTCGCCCCGCAGGGCAAGATCATGTTCGATTTCCTGGTCTCGCGCAGCGGCGACAATGCGCTCAGGCTGGAATGCCGGGCCGACATAGCAGACGATTTCGTCCGCCGCCTGATGCTCTACCGGCTGCGCGCCAAGGCCGAAATTTCCAAGCAGGATCAGCCGCATATCGCTGTTACGTGGCAAGATGATTCAGCTGCTTCGCACTCTGATTCAACTGTCCGCGACAGCCGCTTCCAACAGCCTGTGTTCCGCCATTACGGCACCGCCCCCACGCCTGGCGCCTCCGAGGCCGACTGGCACGCGTTCCGCATCGACAATGGCGTCGCCGAAAGCGGCTCCGACTATGCGCTGGCTGACGCCTTCCCACACGACGTACTGCTCGACCAGATGGGCGGCATAGGTTTCAAGAAAGGCTGCTTCATCGGCCAGGAGGTCGTGTCGCGCATGCAACATCGCGGCACCGCCCGTCGCCGCGTGCTGCTCGTCTCGGCTGCCTCAGGCCTGCCGGCGCCGGGCACCGAACTCAGGGCCGACGGCAAGGTTCTGGGCACGCTCGGCTCCGTCGACGGCTCGAACGGCCTGGCCATCGCCCGCATCGACAGGGTCAAGGCTGCGCTCGATGCCGGCAGCGCCATCATCGCCGATGACGTCACCGTGGCGCTCGCCATTCCTGCCTGGGCCAGCTTCACCTATCCCGAAGCCACCAGTGCGGAAGACGCCTGAGCCATGGCCGACCGTCCCGGCGCCCCGCCCCGCGCCTGGCAGCGCATGCTGTCGGGCCGACGCCTCGACCTGCTCGACCCCTCGCCGCTCGACGTCGAGATCTCCGACATCGCCCACGGCCTGGCGCGTGTCGCGCGCTGGAACGGCCAGACCTCGGGCGACCACGCCTTCTCGGTGGCGCAGCACTCGCTTCTTGTCGAGCAGATCTTCCGCCGGATCGTCCCTGATGCCGCACCCGAGGCGCTGCTGGCAGCGCTGCTGCATGACGGGCCGGAATATGTCATCGGCGACATGATCTCGCCGTTCAAATCGGTCGTCGGCGGCGGCTACAAAAGCTGCGAGGAGCGGCTGCAGCACGCCATCCATCTGCGCGTCGGCCTGCCGGCCGAGATCGGCCAGGGCCTGAAGAAGGACATCAAGCGCGCCGACCAGATATCGGCCTATTTCGAGGCGACATTGCTCGCCGGCTTCTCGATAACCGAGGCGACCGAGTTCTTCGGCCGCCCGCGTGGCATCACCGCCGACGGGCTCGAGCTTGCGCCACAACCGGCAAAACGCGTGCAGGAGGCCTTCCTCAAGCGCTTTGCCGCGATCGAGAAGCTGCGCGCCGGCCGGGCGTGATCCGAAGCATGTGATGCCGGCTTTCGGGCCACATCATCCGTCGGAATGCTCAGGCCGGCGGGATGAACTCCTGGCTGATCTCCTTGAACACCGCCATCGCCTCCAGCCGTGCCGCATCGGCGGCAAGGGCGGGAAATTCGGCCATGTCGAGCAGGCCCTGATGGGCGTCATTGATGAAGCGCAGCACACAGACAACGGCAATGTCGGCATGGCCGATGCGGTCGCCGAACCAGTAGGTGCTGTCGCGCCGGGCGCGCTCGGCCTCCAGCACTGCGAGAACCGAGGCGATCTGCGTCCGGCAGCGTTCGACCCAGACTTCCGAGACATGGGTGTGCAGCCGCTTCTCATAGAACAGGCTGACCGCTTTCTCGCCGACGCCGGTGGCCAGCGTCGCGATCTTCAGCGCCTGGTGCCGGGCCGGCTCGGCGGCCGGGAACATCGCCTCGCCTGCAGGCGCAAGGTGGTCGAGATAGTCGAGCATCATGTGGCTGTCGATCAGCACCTCGCCATCGTCGAGCACCAGCGTCGGCACCCGGGTCAGCGGGTTGTAGGCACGGATCTTGTCGGCATCGCCGAAGGCCGACCATGTCTCATGCCTGAACGGGATTCCGTAGAGCCGAAGGGCTATGCCGACGCGGCGGACGAAAGGGCTGTCATACTGGCCGATGAGGATCATGTCGTAACGTCCCGGAGCGAAATCTCGAGGGGATAGTACACGAGGCATCGTTCCGATCCAGAAGCCTGGACGCGCCGGTTCTTCGTCCAGAGCTCCGGTTCTTCGTCCAGAGCTCCAGTTCTTCGTCCAGAGCTAATGCGCGTGATGTCTGGCCGGCTGCCCCCTGAGTTCGAGCACTGCAACCAGCACCATCACGACAGTGGTCGCAGCACCGATCGCCAGCGGCGACATGTGGCTGGCAAAGGGCACCATGGCTCCAAGGACGGCAAGACCGATGACATGCGACAGCGGCGCGCGGCCGACGACATAGAATTTGAACAGCAGATTGCCGACGAGATAGAGCGCTGAACCGCCGATCGCCGTCCAGATCAGCGCCGGCTCGGCATGGCCGAGCGGATGGGCGAGCACCAACTCGTCCGAAACCGCCACGACGATGATGCCGGCGACCAGTATGACCGGAATGTAGGTATAGGCGATGCGGGCGATCTGCCCGGTGTCGGCGGCTTCCGCGATCTTGTGGTGGGCGAGTTCCTGCCCGACGTTGAAATAGACCAGCCACATCGCCACCGAGGCGAAGAAGGTGGTCAGGAATGCCGCCAGATTGACCCAGTTCAGTTCGAGCTCGGCAAAGGTCACGCCCGAGACCAGGATCGATTCGCCGAGCGCGATGATGATGAACAGCGCCGAGCGCTCGGCCATGTGGCCGCCCTCGATGTCCCAGCCCGTCGTCGACGAGGCGCCGTGCCACGGCGTCCAGAAGCCGAGCGCCGGCGACACCAGCTCGATGAGCAGTGCCACCGCCCACAGCGCGAAACGGTTCTCGGGCTCGGCCAATCCGCCAGCGATCCAGAAAACGCCCGACAAAACGAGCCAAAGTCCGATGCGGACGAAGTTGAGGTAGTTGTCGCGGTTATGGTTCTTGAGCGCCCAGATCA
Source organism: Aminobacter aminovorans (assembly GCF_900445235.1). Taxonomy (NCBI): domain Bacteria; kingdom Pseudomonadati; phylum Pseudomonadota; class Alphaproteobacteria; order Hyphomicrobiales; family Phyllobacteriaceae; genus Aminobacter; species Aminobacter aminovorans. The sequence continues at coordinate 4,251,588 of NZ_UFSM01000001.1, forward strand.
CGAACAGCGTGCGCCCGACCTGCATGACGACGTAAGCGAGCGCGAATTGCAGGCCACGACCCTCGAAGGCCTCGGGGATAGAGGTCGACAGCATCAGGCCGGCCAGCATCAGGGCAAACAACATGCCGCGCACCGGCGCCTTGCGCGGGTCGAGCCAGTTTGTCACCCAGGCGGTGTAGTTCCACACCCACCAGACGGCGACCAGCATCAGCAGTCCTTCGAGCGCGCCTGCCACCGACAGGTGCTTGAGCAGGAAATGCGACAGCTGCGTCACCGCAAAGACAAAGACGAGGTCGAAAAACAGCTCGACGAACTCGACCCTGGCGCTCTCGCCCTGCTGCCGCTTGCGCTGGTAGTCGTTGCTTGCGCCGCTCAATGCCATTCCCATTTCCTCTAACGTTCAATCATCGATAGCCTTGCGGCATCCCGTTCAGTCGGGCCCATGCGCGGGCTGACCGGCAGACCTTCGCACTCAATCCGGCGGTGGCGGCAAGGATTTGTCGGCCCGGCACTTGGCGAGCGGCAGGATGTCACCGGCAAAGACCTTTCTGATGCGCTGGTTGCCGGCATCGGTCTCGACGGTCATGCAGGCGCAGCCATAACCATAGCCGGCCCCCGGCACATTGGTTTCGACGAACTGCCTGGGATTGAAGTCAGGCGCCTTGTCGGCACCAGTCGCGTCGGGTCCGTCAGCCTCGCCCTGCGAGGTGATCGTCCAGGTCGCATCCTTGTCGATGAGCCAGAGATTGCCCGGCGTCGGGTTGGCGTACCAGCCGCAGCGGCGCTCGGCCGCCAAGGCATCACCCAGCGACGCAACGACGAGTGCCCCAACCGCCGACAACAGAATCCGTCGCATGCATGCCTCCAATGCATCGGCAGGAAAACAAGCCGCGACGTGATTTGCAAGCGTCGATTGCAAGTCTCGATTGATACGGCGCGCGAGTACACGCGGCTTAGAGATGGGGCGCCAGCCCCGTGGCAGTGTCCTTGCTCGATGCCACCGGTACGATCTCGAAACCGACGAGGTCGGCCCATTCGACGACCCAGCGCTGCAGCAGCGTGACGTTTTCGGCCTCCACCAGCATGAAGCAGCGGCTCATGTCGGCGGCGATCCAGCTGTGGTGAACGATGAAACCCTCTGGCGCCAGCCGTCCCTTGTCGCGAAAGCGACGGTAGATCGCCTTCGGGTCGCGCCCGCGAAAATCCTCGATGACAAAGAAAAGCATCTTTTGTCCGTGCCCCCAACTCTCCATGGGAGAAGATCAGGGGGCACGGAACTTGGCAAGCGGTCAGTCGACCAGCGTGCCGCAGCTCAGATTGGCGATTGCCCCGGTCATCGCGCCGGCACGGTCGGATGCGGCGAAGGCGGCGAAATCGCCGATCTCGGCCAGCGTCGGAAAGCGCCTGAGCAACGGCCCGTTGGCGGCGCGGGCGGCCAGCATGTCGTCGACCGACATGCCTGAGCGCTGTGCAAAACCCTCGAAGGCCGCGCGCACATGCGAAACATCAATCGCTTCCGGAATGGCGTCGGGCCGGAGGCAGATCACCCTGATGCCCTGCGCCCCGAGCTCGCCGGCGAGGATGCGCGAAAACGCCTCCACCGCCGCACTTGCCACGCCGTTGCCGAGAAAGCCTGCGCCCGACAGCCGCGCCCCCGGTGTCGACAAGGTCAGGATCACGCCCTTGCCCCTGAAGTGCCGCGCCACCGCTTTCGCGGTCAGGAAGTTGGTCCTGGTATAGGCTGCGACAGGCAGCTCGAAATCGGCAAACGACAGATCCGCCAGCGGCGTGCCCTGGACATGGGCGACGCCAATGGCATTGAGCGCGATGTCGATGCCGCCGGCCTTGTCAGCCACCATGTCGGCGTGGCGCTCGACCGCGTCCTCGTCCAGCGCATCGACGACGGCGATGTCGACGTCTCCGCCCAGCGCCCGGATGTCGCCGGCAACCGCCTCCATCTTCGCCCGCGTGCGCCCGGCCAGGAACACACGCGCCCCGTCGCGGGCGAAGGCCTTGGCCGCGGCACCGCCAATCGCGCCGCCGCCGCCATAGACAACCGCAATGCGGTTTACGAGCGACATGTCACGCTCCCGCCTGCGAGCTGCCGATACGCTCGGCATATTCGCCGACCAGCCTTGTGTGGGTGCGCCAGAAGCCGTCGGGTTCGCGGCCCTCGAGCCTGGCCGACAAGATGCCGAGATGGGTGTGCCAGCCGGCGGCGACATTGAGCATCGCACCGTGGTCGGTGAGCCGGCGATGGGTGACCGTCAGCAAAACCTTGTCGCTGCGCGGCTCGAGCTCGAAGCGCACCTCGGAGCTTTCGCCGGCTTCCGCAGCACCGCCCCAGCTATAGGCCAACAGATGCGGCGGCTCGCAGGCGATGATCTCGCCCGGCACCCGGTGTTCGGCAAAGGCGGCGAGATGGGCGGGCGGCGGATCGTCGTTGCGGGTCAGTTCGGAGTTGCGGAACAGGTTCTCGACCTGCCCGCCGGCTCGCAATTCCATCGGGCCGCCGGCAAGCCAGGTGCTGCGCTTTTCGGAGTCGGTGAGATAGCTCCAGATGCGCTCGATCGGGCCCGGCAGCAGGCGCTCGATGCGCACGGTTCCGGGCTCGGTGACGACGCCGTAAGAAGTATGGATATTCATGACTTTTTCCCTTTCTTCTTTGCTTCAGTGGTTTCGGATGGTTTGGCCGCCGCGGCCTGGTCCTCGGCGACGAGCAGGGCTTCGAGGACGTCGAGCTGCTGGTTCCAGAATTTCTCGTAGTGCCGCATCCACTCGACGCCGGCATGCATCGGCAGGGCGTCCAGGCTGCAGAGATGGGTGCGCCCCTGCACGCTGCGGCGCACCAGCCCGGCCTTCTCCAGCACCTTGATGTGCTTGGAGGCGGCAGCCAGGGTCATGTCGAAAGGTGCGGCGAGGTCGCTGACGTTGCGCGGCCCCTTGGCCAGCCCCTGGAGCATCGCCCGGCGGGTCGGATCGGACAGCGCGTGGAAGATCGCGTCAAGATGTTCGGAATGCTCAACCATAAGGTATAATATATGGCCGCAAATCCGAATAGTCAACCGTTCGGTATAATGTTTTTCGAGGCTACTTGCCGTTGCGCTCCAGCCGGTCGAGGAACCATTGGGTCAGGCGCACCCAGACCTCGTCCTTTTCGCCGGAATCCTCGACGCCGTGGTCGAGGTTGGGATTGTCGTTGACCTCGATGACGAAGACGCCCTCTTTGGTCTCCTTGAGGTCGACACCGTAGAGCCCGTCGCCGATGCAGCGCGCGGCACGCACGGCGGTGTCGATGACATGCGCCGGCGCATGCTTCAGCGTAAACGTCTTGATGCCGCCCTCGTCGGGCTTGCCGGCGCGGTCGTGGTTGATGATCTGCCAGTGCTTCTTGGCCATCAGATAATGGATGGCAAACAGCGGTTGGCCGCCGAGCACGCCGACACGCCAGTCATATTGCGTCGGCATGAACTTCTGCGCGATCAACAGGTCCGAATCCTCAAGCCAGGCCGTCGCCAGCGCCTTCAGTTCGTCGAAGTCAGACGCCTTCTTGACGCCGCGCGAGAACGACGAGTCAGGGATTTTCAGCACCAGCGGAAAGCCCAGCGTGTCGGCGGCAGGCTGCAGGTCGGAGACGCCGGCGATCATGACAGTCGGCGGTACCGGCACGTTGTTGTAGGTCATCAGCTCGTTGAGATAGACCTTGTTGGTGCAGCGGATCATCGACAGCGGGTCGTCGATGACAGGCATGCCCTCCTGCTGCGCCCGCCGGGCGAAGCGGTAGGTGTGGTTGGAAATCGAGGTCGTCTCGCGGATCAGGAGCGCATCGTAATTGGCAAGCTTGGCCAGGTCCTTCTTGGTGATCGGCTCGACCTCGACGCCCATCTTCTCGGCGATACGGGCCCAGTAGCGCAGCGACGAGATCTCCGACGGCGGCAGTTGCTCGTTGGGGTCGATCAGCGTGGCGAAGGTGTAGCGCGACGGCGTGCGCGCCTTGGTGTCGCGCCACTCCCTGCTGGTATAGGTCTCGAGCGCCGCAACGAAGCGCTTCTTGTCGGCATCGTCGAGCCGGCCGAGTGCGGCAAAGCCGATCTTGTGGATCGAGGCCCATTCGCCGTCGTTGATCGCCACCTCCAGCGCCGGGGCGCGGAACCAGTCGAACAGCAGCCTGGTGAAGCGGTCCCAGGCCTTGGACGGACCGACGCCAAAAAAGATCGTCACCTTGGCCGGAAACGACCCGCCGAGATCCTTGCGGCACTTGTTCAGCGCCAGCTCCAGTTCCGGCAGCGCGTTTTCGTAGAGCTTGCGTTCCGACAGATCGATCATCGTCTCGACCGTCGGGATCACCTTGTGGCCGCGCGAGCCGGCCAGCAGCGAGGCGTAATAGCCCCGGCTCTGATAGGCATAGCGGTTCGACAGATTGATGATCTTCGGCCGCTGGCCGCGAAACAGCGCCGGGTGGGCGAGATAGTCGCGGTTGGTGATGATCTTGTGCGGCGTCGCCGCCTGGTCGAGATCGCTTTGCCGGCCGGTGAGAATGACCCAAGTCATCGTTTCGAAGGCTTTCCGAGAGTGATTGCGGCGCGCAGGCCGTCGCGGCCGAACTGCGCCATGCGCATGAAGATGTCGTAGGGAACGGGAATGTTGGCGGCGTCCGACGCCGTCTCGCGCTGCTCGTCCTCGATCCAGGGGTCATGGATCAGGATGTGGCCGCCATCGTCGCCGATGGCCAGCACCCAGTGCGGCACTTTCTTGCCGAACATCAGGAAGCCCGAGATCAGCACCAGAACCAGCTTGCCCTCGGCCAGCCTGGCCCTGATGTCGTCGAGCGCGAAGGGACGGTAGGTCACGGGGATGGCGTATTTTTCGGCACGGGCGCGAAAATCGGCCTGGGCCAGCTCCATCACCCGGCGCTTCTCGGCGCTGCGGACGGACTGCAGGAACAAGGCGCCCTCGGCCGAGACGAAGATCTCGGCGCCAAGCCCGGCCTCATGTCCCGCCACCGCCAGCCCGAACGGCTCGCAGCCGCCCGGCCCCGACATCATGAAGATCGTCGTCGCCTCGCGCCACAGCCGGACCTCCATCACCGGGTCGGGGACGAATGTGCGGTCGAAATTGGCCATCGCCATCATCAGGCAGCACGGCCCGCAGGTGAAATCGCAGGTCTGGGCGTAGAACGGCACCTTGGTTGCCACAGGCACGTCGCCGCGCAGCGTCTTTTCGTAACGAAGGGCCGCCATGCCGTCTTCATAATAGTCGGGCTCGTGGCCGATCCTGCGGTAGCCGTTCTTTTCATAGAGGCTGATGGCGCGGGCATTGTCTGCGCGCACCTCGAGCCTCAGCAGCATGCGGCCGTGCTCGTAGGCGACGTCCTCGGCGGCGTCGAGCAGCAGGCGGCCGATGCCCTTGCCGCCGAAGGCGGGCGCAATGGCAAAGGAATAGAGCCGGGCGACGCCGCTGCCCTTGCGAAACAGCACCATGGCGTATCCGGCAATGCGGCCGCCGACCTCCGATACCAGCGCCTCGGCGGTTTCGTGATCGATCAGCTGGCGGAAGGAGCGGCGCGAAATCCTGTCGCCCGGAAAGACGGCATTCTCGATGGCGACAAGCGCATCGACATCTTCAGCGCGGGCCGTACGAATGTCGGCAGCCATCTGGTCCTGAGAACCTCGTCTGGGCAGGAGAAGCCCTGAAGGAATGTCCAGCGAAGCACCGGCGCGCGCCCCGCATTTGCCCTGCGCAGTCACGCCTCGATTCGGGCCTTATTGTGACATGGCCGGGGGCTGCCCGGGCATATGAATCTCATGGGGAGAATGGCGAAATCAGGTGGTGCCGGTACCCCGTGTTTCCCGACCTCGCCAACTGGTGATCGCCGTGTCGTGGTGGATGGATGAAGCCGTTGCCATCTCTCCCGGCTTGAACCTGATGGCGTGTGGCCACTCGACTGTCACGGCATGGCATCTGGTGATCGCCATGTTGCGCATGTGGATGATCTGCAAAGCCGTTGCCGTCTCTCCCGGCTTCTCCTGATGGCATGTGGCCGTTCGACCTTCACGGCATGGATCCTAGGGTCTACGCAGTTCGCTGCGCTCCCTGCTTCGCCCTAGGATGACGAAGGCGTAGACGTTGTCGGCCAATCTCCGACGCTTGGCTCAAGGCTTCCGCCAACAGGAAACGTTGGCGATTGGCGGAGCGCTCCCGCACCTTCGTCATCCTAGGGCGGAGCAGGAGCGCAGCTCCGTCGCGGAGACCCTAGGATCCATGCCGTGACCTCCCAACGACCGCAAGCCGTCAGGATCGAGCCACTACGATCAAGAGAAACACGCACTCCGAAAGCACGACCAACCGCGCCACCCTCAAGTCCGCCCCGCCCCGGCGATCAGCTGCTTGTAGGCGTTCCTGGCGACCGTTCCCATCTGCTCGGGCGGCAGCGTGCCGACGATGGCGCAGCCATAACCTTCGTCCTGCCAGTAGACCGCCTCGGGGCCGCCGCTCGCCAGGGTGAAGGTGCCCTTGGAGCGCTCTGACCCTTCGGCCACGACATAGACCGAGATGCGGTTGCCGTCGGCATCGGCATAAAGCATCAGCGCTGCGGTTGCGCCATCCGCCGGCACCAGGCGCCCGCCCAGAAGCGTGAAGCCGTCATTGCTGAGATCGGGCGCCACCAGCCTGAGGCCGGTGCGCTTGGAGAGCCAACCGGTCAGATAGGCCTGGTCGCTGCCGTCGACCTCGACCGGCCGGTTCTTGTCGGCGGCAAAGGTCTGGTGCGCGGCAATCGCCAGCTGGGCCATGCGGTCGTCGGAATCGCCGCTTGTGCCGAGGCCGCTCATGCCGGCAAGATATCCGCCGAGCCCGCCTGCGATCAGCAAGGCCGCTGCAGCCGCCATGCGCCACCACGGCGTCGCCTGCCTGTGCCTCAGTCCCTCGCCATTGACCGCTGTTACCAGCCGCGCCGGCACCGGCTCCTCGAGCACGCCGGCAAACAAATTGCGCAAGGCCGCATTGTCGGCGGCGTAACGCAGGCTCCTTGCCTTCATGTCGGGATTGGCTTCCAGCCACATCTGGTAGGCGGCGCGCTCGTCCTCGGGCAGCTCGCCATCGAGAGCCAGATGAATGTCACGGTCGGTGAAGCTGCGCGCGCTCATTTCTCGACGATCCTTATCGCCCGCCGGCGTGCCTGATCGTCAAGCAGCCCGCGCAGTTCCTCGCGGCCACGCGCAATGCGCGACATCAGCGTGCCGGCCGGCACGCCGAGCATGGTTGCGGCCTCGGCGTAGGAAAAACCTTCGATCGCGACCATCACCAGTGCCGCGCGCCGGTCGGGGCTGATCTGCTGCAACGCGTCGACGATCTCGCGCGAGGCGACGCTCTCGGCCTGGATCGCCGGGGTTGCCAGCGCCTCGCTCGCCTCGAGCGGCAGGATCGCCGCTTCGCCGCGGCGGCTCACCTTGCGCATCTGGTCGATGAAGAGATGGTGCATGATCGTAAACAGCCACCTCCTGGGGCTTTCTCCTGACCGCCAGTTGTCCAAGCGCGAAAGCGCGCGCTCGAGACTGTCCTGGACGAGATCGTCGGCGGAATCGCGGTCGCGCAGCAGCGCCCGCGCATAGCGGCGCAGCCGGGGGATTTCCTGAAGTATCGCTGCCTTCTTTTCGTCCATGACCGCGGATCGCAAGTCGTCCTCTTCCACGCCGATTGAACGCGCCCAATTGAACGCGGCTTGCCGGCGCTGCGCAAGCGCCTGGCCATGGCTTTCGCCACCCCAGCGCACAACTAACGATTGGCAGCATCGTTCTATTCCCGACACATCAGAAATCTTGAACCATTTCCCTAGTTCAATTGATTTTGAACATCGCTGCGGATCGGGTAAAAACATTCCACCCACGGGAGATCTGACGATGACGGCAGCGGCGGTGAACACCAGGTCGGGGTCGAAAATACCTTGGCTCATCATCATTTGTGGCTGCCTGATCGCAGCGTTGACCTTCGGCCCACGCTCGGCAATGGGTTTCTTCCAGCTGCCGATGCTCGCCGAAAAGGGCTGGGACCGCACCACCTTCGGCCTCGCCATGGCAATCCAGAACCTGTGCTGGGGCCTCGGCCAGCCGATCTTCGGCGCCATCGCCGACCGTTTCGGCAGCTGGCGCGTGCTGACGCTGGGTGCGGTGCTCTATTCGCTCGGCCTCTATCTGATGGCCCATGCCGATAGCGCCGGCATGCTGCATCTCGGTGGCGGCGTGCTCGTCGGCCTTGGCGTCGCCGCCGGCTCGTTCAGCATCGTGCTCGCGGCCTTTGCTCGCAACACCAATCCGCAGAACCGCTCGATCGTGTTCGGCATCGGCACCGCCGCCGGTTCCGCCGGTATGTTCGTCTTCGCACCGATCAGCCAGGGCCTGATCGACGCCTATGGCTGGTCCGACACGCTGGTCTACATGTCGATCGCCATGCTGGTGATCCCGGTGCTGGCGATCCCGCTTGTCGGCAATTCGCGCTCGGGCAAGGTCTCGCAGGCCGAGATCGAGCAGACGCTCAGCCAGGCCCTGTCGGAGGCCTTCGCCCACAAGAGCTATCTGCTGCTGGTCTCGGGCTTCTTCGTCTGCGGCTTCCAGGTCGCCTTCATCACCGCCCATTTCCCGGCCTATATCAGGGACATCGGCATCGATGCGCGTTATGCCGTGATCGCGCTGGCGCTGATCGGCTTCTTCAACGTCATCGGCTCGCTCGCCTCCGGCGTCATCGGCCAGAAATACTCCAAGCCGCATTTCCTCGCCTGGATCTATCTCGCCCGCTCGGCGCTGGTGACCGCCTTCCTGCTGCTGCCGCAGACGCCGACATCAGTCGTCGTCTTCGCCATCATCATGGGCCTGTTGTGGTTGTCGACGGTGCCGCCGACCAACGGCCTTGTCGCCATCATGTTCGGCACCCGCCATCTCGGCATGCTCGGCGGCATCGTCTTCTTCTCGCACCAGATCGGCTCGTTCCTCGGCGTCTGGCTCGGCGGCTATCTCTACGACCATTTCGGGTCCTACAACCCGGTCTGGTGGCTCGGTGTGATCCTTGGCCTCTTTGCCGCCGCCGTGCACTGGCCGATCAAGGAACGCCCGGTCGCCCGGCCGGCGGTGCTGGCCCCGGCGGAGTGATCTGCCTGCCGGCCTGGCGACCCGCGTCAGGCCAACTTGGCTAGGCAAGATCGGTCAGGCCAGATCGGTCCTGGAAAAGTCGTTGCCCTTGTAGAGCAGTCCGGCACCGAGCGAGATGGCGCAGGCATAGGCAAAACAGTCGCCGAAATTGAGGTCGGCCGGATGGCCGACCGCCTAGCCGTAGCGCATGCCGGCAGCGATGGCGAGCGAACCGACATCGCCTGAGATCGCCATGTCCTGCGCCAATCTCGACAATGAAGTCGTCGACCAGTTCGCGAACGCGCGAGAATACGGATGGCAGCAGTGTCAGGACGAGCCATCGGGCTCTCCAATTCAGGGCTTGAAAGGATTCTGGATTTCGAGTTCAGTGCGTACTATGCGCGGATTTATACTTGCATTAATCAGCCTCACCGCCCTGACAACTTCTGCCAGAGCAGATGGCTCGGCATATGTGATGTGCGTGCGGCAAAATGCCCAGTACTATGGGGCTTATTGCTTTCCGCTGGATGCCATCGTCGAAGCGGTGATCGGTGTTTGCCGGCCAAAGGCTAAGGAATTTCTCCATGAAAACCCGAACTTAACATCCGGTGAGAAGGCTGTTCTGACCGAGAAATTCATCGACACAATGCGCTCCTCTACGTATCGCGAGATATTGGACTTCCGCATTGAGCAGAAAATCGACTGCGGCCAATACAACAATGCGCTGGGCCCAGAAGGTGTAAAAGGCATTGCCAAGTGATTGATCTAGGTTCGGCTTATGGCTGGGGACAGTCGTCGACCAATGCCGTCGCTGCGGGGACAGCGTCAGAAGTCCGATAGTCGTATTCGACCTCTCCACCCAGTTGCACGAATGCGTTGGTAGCAAACTGACCGCACTTCCTTTGCCACCCGACTTTTTCGACCAGTTGAGCCTTGGTGATCCCATCTGCCTCCAACATCGCGGTCATTCAGCGTTCGACTGAGCCCAAACTGCATGAAAACTTAAGCGGCGCCCGAAAACTAAAGCGCTGTGCACAGTGACATTATCGCTGACCTGCATCGGCAGTGAATTGGCGAATTTCTGCTGGATTCTCGCAGCAGCCTCGCAAATATTGTAGCCACCTGCCGTAAGGCACTCGTCGGCAGCAGATGCCACCGTCATCGTAGCGAAGGCGCCGACCGCTACCAACAGCTTCATTCGCACAGCACCGGGTTGGAACGACCATCCCAGTCGATATAGAAGTTCTTCGACTTGGGCGCAGCCATAAGAACAAACAGCCTAGAGCGAAAACCCAGACTGCCATGCATCCACGGCAATAACGCCGAATAGAGAGCCGAAGCGCCCGCCCCTACCGACAGTAGAAGCGCCGGCCGCCCTCGCCGATGAATGTGTTGCTGCGGCGGTCGTAGCCGTGGCGCCGGTGGCACGGGCCGCTCCACTGGTCGCGCTGGCGATCCCGGGAATTCTGCTCGGCCACCGATCCGGCGACGATCGCGCCGACGGCGAGGCCGAGGATGCCGAGGCCGATGGCGGCTTCGGTGCCCTTGTCGCGCTTGTGGCGGTCGCGGCGATCCTGCCTGTCGCGCCAGCGCTCGCATTGGCGGCGCTCGTAGCGGTCACGCGGCCAGTCGCAGTCGATGTCGTCATCGTCGTCCCAATAGCCGCCACCGACCAGCAGCACCGGCGCGTTGCCGGTGTAGCTGCCGCCGGCCTGTGCCGGCAGGCTTGTGGGCAGGCTGCCGCCGGCCTGCGCCGGCAAGCTTGTGGGCAGGCTGCCGCCGACCTGCGCCGGCAAGCTTGTGGGCAGGCTGCCGCCGGCCTGCGCCGGCAAGCTTGTGAGCAGGCTGGCGGCAATCGCGCAAGCCAGGATCCGTGACACGGACATGAGACATCCTTTCCGGGCCTGGCCCGGTCATCGAAAACAGGCCGATTGGGAGCTGGGCCTGTCTTCGATGTGATGGGTCAGCGTTGTCGGCGCCTTGCGTCCCCCTCTGGAGGCGTGGGACGCGGCAGCACCTTCAACCGGCGCAAGATCCATCCCGAGGACCGGTAACGGTCTTCGGGTTTCCTTCCTTAGAAGCCGTAGTTCAGGCCGAGCTTGACGCTGTGGCTGGCGAGGTCTTCGCTGCGTTTTCCGCCGCCCTTGACCACGGCGTTGACGTCGCCATAGTTGACGTAGTTGTACTCGACACGGGCCCTGAGGCCGCCGTCGAAGGCCTGTTCGATGCCGCCGCCGACAAGGTAGCCGCCTTCCCACTTGTCGTCTGAAATGACGTTGCCCTTGCCCTTGAACTTGGCCATCGAGTAACCCGCGGTGCCATAGACCAACGTGCGGTCGAGGGCGACGCCGGCGCGGACCTTGGCCGCACCGTTCCAGGTGCGCTGCAATTCGGCGCCGCCGCCGAGATTGTATTTCGAACCCTTGGAGTAGCTGCCTTCGAGCTCGGCGCCATAGACCATCGAGCCGGACTGGAAATTGGTGCCGACCTGGCCGCCGAGCTGCCAGCCGCTCTTGTCGGCAAACGGGTTCGGGAAGCCCGAGGAGGCCGAGCCGAGATGAACACCGGCATAGGTGCCCGACCAGTTATAGGCCTGGTTGGAAAAATCCTGCGGCGCCTCATAGTTCTGGGCGATGTCAGCGGCCATTGCAGGCATGGCGAAAGGCGCGAGGCCCGCGAATACGACGAAAAACAGATTTCGCGTGGACATGTTCGTTCTTGCTCCGACATTTGCGTGGGGCTGCGAAGCAATAGCCTCGCAGCCCGTTGACGGGGCCTCGACGCAGCGGCAACGGGGGGAGAACCCGCCGGCCAAGTCCCGTGCACCATATCATTGGTTGCGAGCGTAACCTGAGCCTTCTGCATTGCAGCAACATTGCATCGAATATAATAAAATCAATTATTTAGCGGTAACTTTTCGGTAATCTTCATTAAGCCTTTCTTGCGTTTGGGCGTGCGGAAACGTGACGGCCGAGCGCAAGCCGACATGGCATCCACCGCTGCGGCCAGCGCTGAAAAGCGCTCCAAGAAAATGGCCTGCCGGGAGATGAGGCCGGCGCTGACACGCCGACCTCATCCAGCACATCTCAGCGCGCCGCGCGTGTCAGCAGGCGCTGGTAGAACAGGCCGATGCCGATCAGCACCCCGCCCAGGCCGATGAAGGACAGCGCCCGCAGCACGCCTTCCAGCTCGGACATGTCGAACAGGAACACCTTGGCCACGGCGATCGAGATCAGCGCTGCCGAGGCAATGCGCAGGATCTGCGATTTCAGCGTCACGCCGGCAACCAGCAGGCCGACGCCCATCGCCAGCCACAGCGCCGAATAGCTGTAGGTCTCGACCTGGCCGAGCCCGGCCCACAGGCCGATATGCTCGCCCTGGAACAGGCGCCTGACCGAAAGCGTGGCATAGGCAAAGACCAGCAGTGCGGCGACCAGCGCCAGCATCGCCGAATACCATTGCGGCCGCTTGTTGCGGGCATAAAGCGCAAGGCCGGCGGCGGCCGCCGCCGGCAGCAGATAGGCGAGGAACAGAAGGTTGAAGAAGGGGATGCCGCCGGTGCTCTCATTGGTGAACAGCGGATTGAGCACCAGGAAGTGCTGGCCGACGATCGACAGCACCGACACCACGCCGATGCCGAGAGAGCCGTAGCGGAGCACCGGGCTCGGCGAGCGCATGTCGAGCGCCACCAGCATCGCGCCGCCGCCAAGCGCGATCAGCGTGTAGATCGCCTGTTCGGCCAGCGTCGGCACATCGGAGGTGATGACGCCGCCATTCATGGCATGGCGCACCAGCATCGCCAGCGTCAAAAGCGCAAACAGTGCCGCCACCGCCTCCATCACCAGTCGCGGCCGGCCATTGGTGGTGCGCGCCAGTTGCCAGGCGGCAAAGCCGAAGGCGAGTGCCGGGATGCCGTAGCCCGGCAGCAGCCAGTTGAAGACAGGCGTTCGTCCCAGCACGTCGGCGCCGACGATGGTCGGGTCGAAGGCGATGCGCGCCAGCACGGCAATGGCTGCAGCGACGCTCAGCCAGCCGAGCACCGGATAGAGGCGCTGCCTGGTCGCCAGCGCCGGCAGGGCGGCGGCAACGCCCAGCAGCACCGTGGTCCAGCCCGAACCGAAGCCCATATGCAGGGCAAGCAGCAGTGCCACCCCTGCCCCGCCGAAGGCGAAAGACACGGCCGGCCCGCCGGTCAGCGGCGGCTGCTCGCCGCGGGCGATCCATTCGCCACCGGCGACAAAGGCGGCAACCATGACGACAGCCAGAAGCGCGCGCAGAAGATCGCGGTCGGGGTTGCCGTAAGCGAGCCAGAGCGAGAACAGCACCGCCAGCGGCACCGCAACGCCCCATCCGGCCCAGGAAGCTGCACGCCAGGGCGCTGCAACAACCTGGCGGCGCGCGTTCCACAGGCCGGCACCCGCAAAGACCAGTCCAAGCAGCCAGCCGATCGGCGTCAGCGACGAGCCGGCGACCTCGATCGGCAGGCCCTCGACGGTCAGCGCGCCTATCGGCAGGTCGAGATCGAAGGTGCCGCCCAGCGCGTTGCGCAGATAGACCAGCACTGCGGCGATGCCCGCGGCAAACAGCAAGGACAGCGCCGCGGGGCGGTAGAGCGCCACCGCCAGCATGCCGAGCAGAAGGACCGCGCCGCGCAACGGTCCGCCAAGCGAGGCATAGGTCGGGTGGATGAACAGCACGATAGCGGTCACCGCGACGAAGAAGGCCGGCACCATCGACGGCCAGTCGAGTGCGGCCGGATCGTCGTCGCGGCCGAGCCATAGCAGCGCCAGGGCTGCGAGCGTCACCGCGCTGATGAACAGCACGATGGTGAAGCTCGCCAGCGGCGCGTCGGCAAGATAGAGCAGCGTCCACAGGCCGGTGCCGATGAAGGCAGCCCCCATCAGCAGCGACCAGCGGCGGGTGCGGGCAACCGCGGTCGTCGCCACCAGCACGATGGCGAGATAGCCGAACAGCGCCCAGTAGTTCGGCGCCGTCGACGCCACCAGCACCGGCGTCACCATCGAGCCGAGCAGCCCGAGGCCGGCCAGCGCCTGGCCATGGGCAAGGGCCGCAGCAATGGTGGCGACACCGACGATGCCCAGAAGCCCGAAGGCCGGACCGGCGCCGATGAAACCATAGATGCCGTGCGCTGCGTAGATGGCGCCGAACAAGGTGAAGGCGCCTGCCGCCGTCAGGATCGCGGGTATGTAGGCATTGCCTCCATTCTGGATCGGCACGCGGTAGCCGGTGCGGCGGATGAATTCGCCGCCGCCGACCAGCACCAACCCGAGCAGCGCTGCCATGCTGAGGCGCAGGCCGGGGCCGAAGATGCCGGATTCGATGGAATAGCGGATCAGGAACACGGCGCCGAAGGCGAGCGCCAGGCCACCGACCCACACTGCCCAGCGTGTGCCGAGTGCCGTCTCGATGTCGGGCGTGGCGCGCGCCGCAGCCTGCGCCGGTTCGGCGGCCGCTGGCGCGCCGCTCCATGGTCCCGACGAGGTCGCATCCGCTTCCGCATTCGCCGCTACGGGCAATTCTTCGGCTGGCGCTGCCTCTGGCGAGGCTGCCGCTGCCGTGACAGCTTCCGCCACGGTGGGCTGATCGGCCATTTCTGCAGCCGTCGCCTCCGGCAAGGCCGCCTCGCTCACCGTCTCGACCCCGACCTCCGCCGCCTTGGCGGCGGGCGCAGGCACGGCGCCCGAAAGCACCAGCGAACGCAGCGCGCCCAACTCGCGCTCGAGCAGGCCGAGCCGGCTCTGCTGCTTCGAAATGATGATGAACAGCGCCACGATGGCGATGACGCCCAAAAGGCTCTCAAGCATGGCCGTTCCCCCTCAGATTGGCCGGCTCACCGCGCCGCCAGATTGGCGACGGGAAAGATCGAACATGTTTCGGTGCCGAAGGCCAGCAGCTTGCCGTCCTTGTCCTTCAGCGTCGCTTCCGACACGGCAAGCGTGCGGCCCTTGTGGATGACCCTGCCCTCGCAGACCACTTCGCCTGTTTTGGGCGTGATCGGCCGGGTCAGGTTCACCTTGAACTCGACCGTCGTGTAGGCCTCGCCCTTGTCCAGCGTGCTGTGCACGGCGCAGCCCAGCGCCGAGTCGAGCAAGGTCGCGGCCCAGCCGCCATGCACCGAACCGAGCGGATTGAGGTGGCGTTCGCCGGGCAGGCCACGAAACACCGCGCGCCCCGCTTCCACTTCGGTCAGGCCGAAATTCATCACTGCTGCGATCGGCGGCGCGGGATAAAGCCCGTCGACGACACGCTGCAACAATTCGGCGCCGGAATAGAGATGCACGTCCTCATGCGGGATCGTGCCCAGGCCAAGCGGAGAAACGAGGCCGGGGAACAGTTCGACGTCGCTCATGCGGCAGTGTCTCCATGGGAAATCGCGCCGGGCGAAATGGCCCGGGCAGCGTGGTATTTCCGCAGCGCCGTCAAGAGCCCGCCGCGTGCATCCGGCGGCTCGATGCCACGCGGCTCGTAGACATGGCGGGCAAAGAAGAAACTCGACAGCCGAAAGGCATCATCGATGGCCTTGAGGTCGGCGCCCTGCCGCGCCCCGCGCTGCAGGAACGGCGGCAGCGGCAAGAGCTTGTCGCGCCATGGTTCACCGGCCGTGCGCGATACGGCACGGCCCGATTTCGGCGAGACATAGGTCAATTCCTCGAGCGCGCCGGTGGCGGCGCATTCGGTAAGGTCGAGGCCGAAGCCGAGTTCGTCCAGCACCAGAAGCTCGAAACGCACGACAAGTTCGCCGACCGCGTCAGCATCGTTGAGATGCTCGATCAGGATCGCCAGCGTCTCGTAGAGGCCGACATGCGGGTCCCGCTCGGGCAACAGCCGGAGATGGGCGGCAAGGGTCTGCAACGCATAGACGGCGATCGCACTGTCGATCAGCCTGGCGGCATTGAGCTCGATCGGCTCGGCCTGGAAGGTGCCGAGATGCTCGTCGAGGCGGGCGCGCCAGATCAGCTCGACGCGGTTGCCGGCCTGCAGCACCGGCTGCTGCTTGCGCGAGCGGCCGCCGCGCACAAGGCCGAGATGCCGGCCATGCGCGCGCGTCATCACCTCCAGCACGGCAGAGGTTTCGCCATGCCTGCGGGTGCCGAGGATGATTCCTTCGTCGCGCCACTCCATGGCCGGACCATCAGCCGGTTGGACGGCGAAATCAAGAACTATGGCTGGCCAAGACGGTTGGCCGGAACCAGGCCCGGCGGCTCAGCGCTCGGGCAGCGGCGGGATCAGTGCCAGCAGCAGCAACGCGCCCAGCACCAGTGCCGCTGCGGCGAGCGCCAGCGGCAACAGGCCAAGCGTGATGAAGGGCGCGACCACTGCCGTGCCGGCCGCCGTCGTGCCGAGGATGGCGACAACCACGAGGGCTGCGCCGCGGGCATCGTCGCCATGCGCGGCAACCACGGCGCGGTGGAAGCCGGGCGGACCACGGAAGCCGAGACCGAAGTTGAACGGCACGAACAGTGCGGTCACCACCAGCGTGCTCGCCCCGCCGAACAGCGCATAGGCGAGCATCGCCACGCCGCCGAGGGCTGAAAGTGCAGTGCCGAACCAGATCATCCGTTCGGCGCCGAAACGCGCCGTCAGCCTGCCGGTGGCATTGGCGGCAACGATGAAGGTGGCGATGCCGGTCAGTTGCATGGCGATGAAATCGCTGAGCCCTGCGCCAAGGGCCGCGACGAACACCGTCGGTGCGGCAAAGACGATGACCAGCAGCGCGCCGAGCGTGAAGGCGTGGCTCACCGCATAACGCAGGAAGGTGGCGTTGCGCAGCAGATGGGCATAGCCGCCGCTGCGGCGGCCGCTGACGACAGCGGGCAGGTGCCGCCCGAGCGTGGCGACGGCCGCGGCAAGCAGCAGCGCCAGTGCGGCGATGACCTCGAACGAGGCATTCCAGCCGGCGACCGACAGCAGCCAGACACCGGCTACCGGCGCCAAGGCAGGGGTCAGCGATTCGATGCTTCCGAGCAGGCCGAGCTTGCCTATGGCGCGCTCGTCGCCATAGAGCGCGCGGATCATGCCCGGCGCGAAGACGGCGGCTGCCGCGCCGGCGGCACCCTGCAGGAAGCGCAGCGCGATCAGCATCTCGAGCGAGACGCTGAAGCCGGCCAGCGCCGAGACCAGGCCATAGGCGACAAGCGAGCCGACCAGCAGGCGGCGCTGGTCGTAGCGCGCGCCGAGCGAGCCGAAGACAAGCAGGCCCAGGGCTGCGCCGGTGACGAATGCCGCCAGCACGAACTGCGCCTGGGCATAGGTGCCGCCCAGCACCTCGGGCAGGCTCGGCACGGCCGGCAGCACGAGGTCGGTGCCGGCGATGCCGAGCACGGTGCTTGTCACGATGAGCGCAAACGCGATGCCTGCATGGCCGCCATGCTTGCCGGTGGTCATTGTTTTTCCAGTCTTGAGTGGGGCCAGTCTCGCGGTTGGGCCAGTCTTGGATCGTGGGCTTTTTTTCGGGACGGCGTCAGTGCCCCATGACAGGCCGTGGGTCAAGCAAAGCCGGTTGGTCCAGGTTTCCGGCGCGCCCGGCGTGAGCTGTCAGGGGCAGTCGCTGTCGCGGACGAAACGCGCCTTGACCCAGCCCTTGATGGTGCGGTCGCCATTGTAATGGGTGACGGGGCACCAGCGGCTCGCCCATGGCGCGCCCGCCGGCTGGCAAGCGCCATCAAGGTGGATGATGCCGTGCGTCTGCGGCGGCAGCACGTCGACGATGCGGGCATTGGCCGAGGGCCTTGCCCGCATGTTGAGCGCATCATTGCTGGCGACATTGACCACCACCAGGCAGCCCGGTCCAGATGTCGCCATGACAGGCGTGGCGATGGTGAGCGTAAGCAGTGCTGCCAGAAATGCTCCCCGAAATGCTCTCGGCATGTTCGTCCTCGCTTGCTGCCCCGGCCGATGACGCCGGCAGATGAGCTTAGCCCGGCCACCCGCCAGCGCCAAGGCGGCCGCCACCGATCAAGCGGCGGCCGCCCCCTGTCAGGCAAAGCATGTCAGGCGAAGCGTGGCCGCATCACCCGCATTCCCGCCCAGTCGAGCGCCAGCATCACCAAAAGCGAGATGCCGACGAGCGGAAAGGCGATGCCGCCAATGGCGAGGATGGCGATCAGCCCGCGGAACACTTTTGGATCCTCAGGCAGCGGCGGCACACCGAGAGAGCCGGCCGGACGGCGCTTCCACCACATCACCGCAGCCGACACGGCCAGCAGCACGATGCCGAGGCAGGCACCAAGCAGCACAAGCTGGTTGGCGAGCCCGAACTCCTGGCCCATATGCACGGAGATGCCCCATTCCATCCATTTGCCACCCAGGCCGTAGTCGGCAAAACCCATGTCGATCAAAGGCTGGCCGCTATACTGGTCGAGATGGATCACCCGCTGCTCGGCCGCGTCGTCGGGATAGACCGAGCCGGTGTAGACGCCTTCCGGCTTGCCCGGGATCGCCACCGCATAGCCGCGATGCAGTCCAAGCCTGTCGAACGCCTCCACAGCCTTGTTCAGCCCGATCGGCGTGCCCACGGCTACGGACGATTCCGGCAGCCTAGCCTGTTCCAGCGACCACGACGTTTTCGAGACATGGTCGAGATGTTCGCCCGACATCGGCACGTCGACGCGCACACCCGAGGGGTAGCCGAAATTGCTGCCATTGGCCCATTCATTGACCTTCTCGCCCCAGACGCCCGACCAGGGCATGCCTGTTATCGCCAGGAAGACGATGAAGAAGCCGACGAACAGCCCGGTCACCGCATGCAGATCGCGCCAGAACATGCGGTTCTTCGGCTTGCCGCGTACCGAAACGACGCCGCCCTTCTTGCCGCGCGGCCACCAGAGATAGATGCCGGTGCCGACAAGCAGGATCGACCAGCCGCCGGCAAGCTCGATCAGCAGGCGCGCGGTGTCGCCGAAATATTTCAGGCTGTGCAGGTAACGGATGGTCCACATGACGGTGCCGCGGTCGGGCAAGGCGCCCAGCACCGCCCCGCTATAGGGGTTCACATAGACGGCGAGCTTGCCGAAATCGGCCGACGCGACGGTGATTTCGACCGAACTCTCGGGCGTTGCCGGATCAAGATATTTCACCGCCGTGCCGGGATAGTTGGCAGTTGCGGCATCGACCATGACCTCGGGCGTTACCTTGGTCTGCTCGACGGTCACGCGCTTGAGGTCGGAGTAGACTGATGTGTCGATCTCGTCCTTGAACAGATAGAGCGCGCCTGTGACGGCGAGCGTGATCATGAAGGGCAGCACCATCAGCCCGGCATAGAAGTGCCAGCGCCAGACGGCGCGGTAGAGGTTGGACGCGGAGCGCGCAACGGCGTTCTCCCGTCCGAGTGTCGTATCGGACATTGTTGTCTCCATATCAGTGGAAGTGCCGGCCGGAACGGCCCGCAGGTTTCGACGTCAGACGGAGAAAGGCGGAGGCGCCCTCGCCTCGGCAATCAGGCCGCGTTGGCCTTGGGGCGCAGGCCGCCTTTGTTCGGCAACGACTGCGCCATGCACTTCCGGCCGATCGAGGATGAAGGCGAGCTGTTCGCCCGGCAGACCGGGCGCCGCAGCGACAGCCAGCTGGCAGAGCGTGCCGCAGGGACATTCGGCCGGGCTGCGGGCGGGCTGCTTGTCGCCGCCGGCCGGGCCCATGCCGTCCATGGTGCAGATGACGCCGAGCGGGTCGGCGGCGGAGGCGGCCATGGCGCCGGAGGCGGCGCCCGAAAGCAGCGCCTGGAAAAGCAGCATGAAGGCGATCATGCCGGCGATGGCGCCAGCCGACAGCCTGTCCCGCAAAATGCGCCGCATGCTCTTCATGTCAGCGCCATGCCACAATGCCGCCGCAAAGTCACTGCGGCACGAGCGCTTGGCGCGTCAGCCGTGGCGCGGCCACTGCTGGTGCAACGTGTCGATGACGAAGCCATGCGCATGGTGGTGGCCGAGGCGATGCCCGCCCTCGGCCCAGTGCGGGTCGTCGTCGGCAAGGCCGTGATGGTGATGGTCGAGGACATCGGGGTCCGATGACGGCCACAGCACCAGCGCCGCGGCAACCGCGGCTGCCGCAATGCCGGCCAGTATGACGAAGGTCATGGGCAGGCCGACCGAGACACCGAGCCAGCCGGCCAGCGGATAGGTGATCAGCCAGCAGGCATGCGACAGCGCAAACTGCGCGGCAAACAGCGCCGGCCGGTCCTCGGCGCGCGACGAGCGCCGGAGCAAGCGGCCCGCCGGTGTCTGCGCCATCGAATAGCCGAGGCCGAGCATGAACCACAGCGGCAACAGCGTGGCAAAGCCCTGCAGCAGCGTGCCGGAAACGAGCCCCAGCGCCAGCAGCGAAATGCCTGCCAGCATGATCGAGCGGTCCTGCATCCGGTCGAGAATCCTGGGCAGCATCAGTGCCGCCGTCATCGAGCCGGCGCCATAGGCGGCGAGCGCAAAAGCGGTCGCCTTCTGCGTCAGGCCATATTCGCCCTGCACGATGACGACGGTGTTGACGATCACCATCGCGCCGGAGGCCGCCACCGCCATGCTGACCGCCAGCAGCCCCTGCAGCCGCGGCGTCGCCAGATAGATCTTCAGGCCCCTGGTGGTGCGCTCATAGATGCCGCGCGGCACAGACAGCTTCGCGCTCGGCAATGTCACCGAGACCACCAGAGCGGCAGAGGCCAGGAAGCCTATGACCGTGCCGGCGAAGAGTTCGTGGAAGCTGACCACCGTCAGCAGTGCGGCCGCCAGGATGGGGCTGACGAGGCTCTCGAGATCATAAGCAAGCCGGGTCAATGACAGCGCCCTTGTATAGTCCTTCTCGTCGGGCAGCACGTCGGGGATCGTCGCCTGGAATGCCGGGGTGAAGCCGGCCGAGGCCGACTGCAGGACGAAGATCAGCACATAGACCTGCCAGACCTCGGTGACGAAGGGCAGAAGCAGCACCACCGCCGCGCGCACGAGGTCGAGGCAGACAAGCATCGAACGCCTGGGCAGCCGCTCGGCGAAGGCAGCGGCAACGGGTGCTACGAGGACGAAGGCGATCATCTTGATCGCCAGCGCGGTGCCGAGCACGACCCCGGCATCGGGCCCGGCCAGCTCATAGGCCAGCAGGCCGAGCGCGACGGTGGCAAGACCGGTGCCGATCAGCGCGATCAGCTGCGCCGCAAACAGATGGCGGTAGGTGCGGTTGGACAGGATCTGAAGCATGGGGCGGGCTCTGGCGGTTTCAGGCACTCCGGGCACAGCGACCGGCGCATGGCCGGCGGCGAACAGCTGCTCAGAGGTACTTGGTGATTTCCTTGAACTCGTCGATCGACTGGCGCTGCGCGCGCGGCAGGGCTCCGACCGCGTCCTCCAGGCAATGGTCGAGATGATCCTGGATCAGCGTTCGCTTGGCCTGGCCGACGGCCTTTTCGACGGCATGAAGCTGCTGGGCGATGTCGAGGCATGGCCTGCCCGCCTCGATCATGGCGATGATGCCGCGCAGATGGCCCTCGGCCCGCTTCAGCCGCTTGACCGTGGCGGGATGGGAGGCGTGGGGATGAGCATGTTCCGTCATACCCAATTGCTATCCCCCTGGAGGGGATATGGTCAAGGCCCGCCCCGTGCGAAAATTCCTGGCCTGCCCGCTCACCAGCCGCGGAACCTTGGCCGGAAATCGAGCCCGCCACTTGTGGTGAGGAGCTGATCGCCATCGAACCAGGCGGACGTGGCGCAGGCGTGATTGGGCAGGATGCGCAGCATCGTGCCGACTGGCATGTCGGGAAGTTTCATCCCGCTGCCCGGCCGGGCAGCGATGACGCCGTGCTCCTTGGGTGGTCGCGATCACGATCAGGCCGTCGAGCACCCGCCCCTCGATGATTCTGCCGCCGACCGCATCCCCGCTCCGCAGCGTGCGCCCCTGGCCGACGTCGGCCATGCGGTCGACGTCGGCGCCGGAACGCGGAAACCACACCGCCTCAGCGATAACCTGTGGTATCGGCCGGCTTGCCGGCATCCTGCACCTCGACGACATAGGGCCAGGCATTGGGCCGGGAGCCGTCGAGGTCGGTGAAACCATAGACCTGGGCCAGGCCGCCGCTCGACAGCGACTGGCCGTTCCAGCGCGCCAATTCGGGGTCGGCCGCAAGGGCCGCCACGGCACGGCCAACGAAGCGCGGCGTCTCGGAGATGGCGAAATGCGGAACATTCTCGAGCGCGTCGCGCCAGTTGGCTTCGGTGACGCCGAAATGCTCCAGCATCATTTCCGAGCGCAGCCAGCCCGGCGTGATCGCCACCGAGCTCGCGCCATGCGGCGCCAGGTCCCTGGCATGCGCCCAGGCCATGCGCAGCACCGCCGCCTTGCACAGGTCGTAGAAGGGCGATAGGCGGTAGTTCACCGCATTGTATTCCGCCGTGCCGTCGGTGACCTCGACCAGCAGCCCGCCCGGTTTCTCGATCATCAGCGGCAAGGCGTGATGAGCCGTGATCAGATGGGTGTCGATGGACAGCCGCAGCATCTTGAGGCCATTGTCGAGATCGTGATCCCACACCGGCTTGTTCCACTCGAACAGCTTCTCGCCGCCCCAGATGTCGTTGACCAGTATGTCGAGCCGGCCCTCGTCCTTGCGGATGCGGGCAACGAGGGCGCGGACCTCGTCGGAAACGAGATGGTCGACGCGCACCGCGATGCCCTTGCCGCCAACCGCATCGATGGTCTCGGCGGTTTCCTCGATCGTCTCCGGCCGCTGGTATTCGGACTGGTGGTCACGCGTCGTCCGCCCGGTGACGTAGACGGTGGCGCCGGCCGCGCCCAGTTCCGTGGCAATGCCCCTGCCCGCGCCGCGGCTACCGCCGGCAACGAGCGCTACTTTTCCTTGCAGTGTCATCGATCTCTCCCGAGAGTGTTTCTTTCGCAGGCTGGTAATCGGCTTCGAAGCGATATATAAATGAATATTCGTTTATAAATAAAGGTCAAGATGCCCCGCCGCAAAACCCTGTCCGACGAAGAGGTCCTGGTCGCCGCCTCGCGGCTGCTGCATGAGCATGGCCCCGACGCCCTCACCTTCGAAAGCCTGGGGCGCGCCTGCGGCCTGTCGCCGGCGACATTGGTGCAGCGCTTCAGGACAAAGGCCAAGCTCAAGCAGGCAACGCTTCTGCATGCCTGGGACGGGCTCGACGCCAAGACGGCGGCGCTCGCCGCCTCGACGCCGAAAACGCCCGAGGGTGCAATCGCCTTGCTTGTCGGCCTGTCGGATTATGGCGGCATCGAAACCTATGCCGAAGGTCTCTTGGTGCTGCGCGAGGATCTGCGCGATCCAGCACTCCGGGCGCGCGGCGCTGCCTGGAAAGCGGCGTTGTCGGCCGCCCTCGACGAGCGCTTCACAGCTGTTGCCGCAGCGCCCCAAGGCATCGGCCTGTTGATGGCCTCGCAGTGGCAAGGCTCGCTTTTGTGGTGGGGCTTCGACCCGCAGGGCCGGGTCGAGGATTTCGTCGCCGCCAGCCTGCGCGGTTTCGTGGCGGCGGTGCTGGCCGAGCCGGTGACGGCCGGCTGACCTCGCCAGCCGCTACTTGTCGCCCGGCTTCTTCTTGCCGCTCAACAGCGCATAGACGGCCATCGAATGACCGTGGCCAAGGCCGAACTCGTCGCGCAGCCATTCGATGATCTGACCGGCCTTCACGCCAGCTTTCAGCTTGCCGGCGTCGGAAAATCCCTTGCCGTCGGCGAGTGCTGCCAATTCTTCCGGTCCCTTGCCGGTCTTGGTCTTGATGGTGTCGAGATAAGCCTGGAAGGACATGGTGTTTTCCTCGTTGAAGATTGAATTGATCAGGCGCGCTTGCGGTTGGCCAGCACGCCGCCGGCGATGATTGCGACCAGGCCCAAGACCGAAAGCACAGTCAGCACGTCGTTGAACAGCATTGCCGCCAGCACCACACCGAAGCCCGTGCCCCAATAGCCGAGCTGGCTGAAGAACACCGGCCCGCCGATTTCCTGCAGGCGGAAATTGAGCAGGTAGGAGGTAGCAGAGGTGGCGACCATGCAGCCGATCCAGAACAGGATATCGCGATCGAAAAAGACCCAGCTCGACGGCGCCTCGAAGAACGGCGCCACCAGCGCCACCATCAGGCTCGAGCTCAACAGGATGCCGCAGGAGAAGGCGAGCGCCGACGAGCCCTTGGGCCAGTAAGCCGTGCGGATGATGTTGCCGGCGGCGGCACAGGCCGGAACGATGATGCCGAGCAGCACCCAGACAGTCTGCGAGAAGTCGATCTCGGCCAGTTGCTGCTGCACCAGTGCGGCCATGCCGGCGAGGCCGATCAGGATGCCGGCGAAGCGCCTCAAATACATGCGCTCGATGCCGAGCCCGGCAGCAAAGCTCATCGTCAAGAGCGGCGACAGCGAATAGACCGTCGAGGTGTAGGCCGGCCCGACGCGATCGACGATGTAGTAGCCGAGCACCGTCGGCACGGTGAAGCTGACGATGCCGAGCACCAGATAGAGCACGAGATGGCTGCGCTCGCGCGGAATGCCCTGCCCGGAGGCGGCGAGCAGCGGCAACAGCACCATGCCCGCGCCGGCATTGGCGACCAGCGCCAGCTGGAATGGCTGCATGCCGGCATTCAGCGCCGCCTTGGAGATCATGATGCGGGTGGCAAAGACCAAGCCGCACAAGGCCAGCAGGATCAGCGGCGAGCGCGCGGCGTAGGACACCGGCAGACGAAGAACTTCCTGTTGCGTCATGGTCAACCCCGAGATATCTTAGTGCTAAGATAAATAGCGGAACTATCTTAGTGTCAAGACATCTCGACGAAAATAATGGGGAGTTGGCCGGCGACGGCCTGCAGGACGGCATCGACGCGCGCCGGGCGCAATGGGCCAAGGAACTGCCCCATCTCGACACGCGCGGCATGGCGATCCTGGGTCGCGCCCGCTGGATCACGCTCGCTGCCCGCCCCAAGATCGAAGCGATCTTCGCCTCCTACGGGCTCGACACCGGCGAGGCCGACGTGCTGTTCACGCTGCTGCGCTCGGGCACCCCCTATCGGCTGCGCCCGACCGAGCTCTACAAGTCGATGATGATCTCGTCGGGCGGCGTCACCAACCGCATCGCCAAGCTGCTCAAGGCGGGCCTCGTCAGGCAGGTCGCCTCCGACGGCGACGGCCGCAGCCTGCCGGTCGAACTGACCGAAGAAGGCCTTGCTCGCGCCCGCGAGGCGTTCGAGGCAGACATGGCGGTCGAGACGCTGATGCTCGAAAGCCTGACCTGGGACGAGCAGGCGCAACTGGCCAGACTGTTGCGCAAACTGGCGCTATCCCTCGGCAGCACCGCCGCACCAGAGTGACGCCAGCGAATCGTGCCGCGGGCGCACTGCCGCGTGAGGAATGGAATGAACCGAAAAGAGCTTGTCGAACTTGTCCAACAGCAGCAGATCCCGCTGGCACTCTACGCCACCGGCATGGGCGTGGAGCGGCCCTGGGCCACTGCATCAGGCATGGCCGACGAACAAGCCGGCCGGCCGATGTCGGTCGACACGCCGCTCAGGGTCGCCAGCAACACCAAGACCTTCGTTGCCGCAACCATCCTTCGCTTCTGGGAACGCGGGCTCATCGATCTGGACGGCCCGATCGCACAGCAGATCGACCCGCTGTTCAACGCGTTGCTCGCTGCCGCCGGCTACCGCACCGACAGGATCACCGTTCGCCACCTGCTGAACCACAGCGGCGGGCTGGTCGACCACACCGACGACCCCGAATTCTTTGCCACCGTCATACGCGAGCCGCAGCGTTTGTGGACGCGCGAAGAGCAGGTTCGCCTGGGCGCCAAATTCTCGGCGCCGCTCAGCGAACCGGGCACGCGCTTCAGCTATTCCGACACCGGCTACATCCTGCTTGGCGACATCGTCGAGCGCATTTCGGGCACGACGCTTGCGGCAGCCGTCCGGCGCGAGATGAAGTTCGACCGGCTCGGCCTGACCTCGTCGTGGTGGGAGATATCGGAGCCGCAGCCGCCGCACAGCCAGCCGCGGGCGCGCCAGTTCTTCGGCGATGTCGATGCCACGGGGATCAGCGCCTCGATGGACCTCTATGGCGGCGGCGGGCTGGTGATGTCCGTGCGCGACCTCGCCACCTTCTTTGCAGCGCTGTTCGAAGGCCATGTCTTCGACAGCCCCGACACGTTGCGCGAAATGCAAGGCAGGCATGAAGGCGCCCATGGCTATCGCCTCGGCATGGCAGTCGAAACCGTCGGCGGCGCGGAGGTCTATTCGCATCTCGGCTTCTGGGGCACCGCGGCCTATTACGCGCCTGCCCAAGGCATCGCTGTCGCCGGCTTCGCCATCAGGCGCGAGGCGCGCGACACGCTGGTGTCGGTCATCCGCCAGCTGCTTGCCGCCGAAGGCTGGCATGGCTGACCCCGCCGCCGGCTGTGAGCCATTTTACTCGAGCCGACGGGGGCCGGGCTGGTCCGCTTTCGCTAGCCGGCCAGTATGAGGATCGGCGCCGGGATCAGACGGCTGAATCGGGCGAAACCACCTCCCAGGTGCCGAACAGTTCGAGGCCCGCCTTGCCGGCAAGCAGGATCGACGCCGCATTGTCGAGCTGGCATCGGTACTGCGGCTCATATCCCAGGTCCCAGGCGTGCCGGCTGATCGAACGCACCACCTTGCGTGCGTGGCCCTTGCCCCTGTAGGCCTCGAGCGTCAGCACGCCGAGATCGGCGACGCGACCGTCCATCCAGGGATACATGCTGCCGGCGCAGACAAGGCGATCCTGCTCGAAGGAACCGAACACCAGCCAGTGGTCAAGTTCGACCGAGGCACCATCGAGGTCCTGCTCCGACGCCTGCGCCCGGAAGCCTGAGAACAGCGCCGCGTCCTCGGCGCCCAGACGCCTCGGCCCGGCGACCGGCTCATCCAGTGCCAGCCGCTTCTTCTCCGCTTCGGTGAAATGATAGATGCGGTCGGCGCCATGCAGCACCACACCCGCCTCATCAAGGGCGTGGCGAAAGCCGGCGATGGACAGGCCCTGCCGCTTGCGCAGGCCAGCCTTGAGCGCAAGCTCTGGCGTCAGCACCGCCATGGCCCGTCCATCTATAGTCTCCATCACCATGACCCTGCAGTCCTTATCGAGATCAGGGTCGGCGGCGACAGTAAAATTGTCGTCGCTGTAGAGAATGTCGCCGTTGAGAAACTGCGCCCGCCAAAAATCTACGATCGTCTGCGAAAAATATGACATGATGAATACTCGTTCTCGTCTGGACGAGCGTGAGCGCGGAAAGTGCAGCCTCGCGATTCTCACGACTTCGTGAAGCAAGCCGTAGCCAGCAAAAACCGGCAAATATGCGGCATAACAGCGCTTCGCGATCGCTGGACCAAATATAGGCCGGGCTGGCCGACGGGTTTCGCCTACCGAACGGCCGCGCCCTGTGCGAATTTGCCGGCAAGGGTCGCGCCATTTTGATGCGACGGGAGCCTGCCATGCCATCAGCCGAACTGTTGATCGCCTTTGCCGCCACCACCGCGATCTTCGCCTTCATGCCGGGCCCGGCCATGCTCTACGCCGCTGCCCAGACGCTGGCGCGCGGGCGCTGGTCGGGACTGATGGCAGCACTCGGCATCCATCTTGGCGGCTATGTCCATGTCATTGCCGCCGCCGCCGGCCTGTCGGTGCTGTTCCATGCCGTGCCGCTGGCCTACACGATCGTCAAGCTTGCCGGTGCCGGCTATCTCGTCTGGCTTGGCATCTCGCTGTTCCGCGCCAAGGCGCAAGGCGACGGCGACCTGCCCGCCATCGAGCCGAAATCCGCCCGACGCGCCTTCGTCGAAAGCATCGCCGTCGAGGTGCTCAACCCGAAGACGGCGATCTTCTTCATGGCCTTCCTGCCGCAATTCATCGACGCTTCGGCTGCATTCCCGGTCTGGCTGCAGTTCTTCATCCTGGGCACGGTGGTCAACGCGATGTTCACCACCGCCGACGTCGTCGGCGTCATGCTGGCGGGCGCAATGATCGGCAGGCTCAAGCGTTCGCGCCGCGCCCAGCGGCTGATGCAGCGCGCCGGCGGCGCGGTACTCGTCGGCCTTGGCGTCCACGTCGCCCTGCAGAGAAGCTGACCGGCCCGACATCTCAGCCGACCCGCGACAAGGCAGTTTCGAAAACCATGCTAGCCGACCAGCCCGCAACCGCCCTCGCCGAGCAATTCGCTCAGGGGCAGCGCTCCTTCACCGGCCTGCAACTGGCCGGAAGCGATCTGTCGCGGCTCGACCTCAGCGGCTGCGAATTCGCCGACTGCAATTTGACGGGTGCCGACCTGTCGGCGGCGACGCTCACCGACACGAGTTGGGTCAGCTGTCGCATGGCGGGCGCCAAACTTGCGTCGATCGACGGCGTCGATGTGAGGCTGCACAATTGCGACCTCTCCAACACCGACTGGACGCGCGCGCGGCTCAACGGCTCGAAATTCAGCCAGAGCAAGCTGACGGGCGCGAACTTCGCCGCCTGCACATTCATCGGCGCCGACTTTCAGGAATGTCGGCTGGTCAGCGCCTTGCTGCCCACGATCTCATTCAGGCGCAAAACCCTCAGACATCTCGATTTCAGCGACGCCGAGCTGACGGGCTGCGATTTTCGCGAGGCGATCTTCGACAATTGCAGCCTGCGCGGCGCCAGCATGCGCTCCTGCCGCTTCGAAGGTGCCGACCTGCGCGGCTGCGACCTTGGCCCGCTGAAGCTCAACGAGGCGGCGATCCTCAAGGGTGCTGCGATCTCGAAAAGCCAGGCCACCGAGCTGTTGCGCGCCCTCGGCCTGCTGGTGCTGTAGCGCTCCGCTTTCACGCCGCCTCGGTCCGGCTTTGTCTTGCTGCTTCGAACAGCGTGCGGCCGATGGCACGCGCCACGTCCAGATGCTCGGCCGGTCCCTGCGTTTCGCTGTCGAGCATAAGCTCCGATGTGGCGACCGCGGCACCGACATAGTCGAAGATGCCGTGGTCGATCTGCATCTTCATCGCGCCGAAATAGCCGTGCCGGGCATAGGTCCGCGTGGTCGCGCCGCCGATGGCGACGAGATGCACGTCGAGGTGGCGCAACCGCTTGACCGGCTTGATGCCGGCACCTTCGTCATAAGCCCAGCCATTGGCGAAGACGCGGTCGATCCAGCCCTTGAGCAAAGCCGGCATCGACCACCAGTAGACGGGATAGACCAGCACCAGCGTGTCGGCGCCGTCGATCCGCGCCTGCTCGGCCGCGACGTCGGCCGCCGGCGCCACTTCCCTGCGGTGAACGGCAAGATCGGTTGCGGTGTAGCGCGGATCGAAGCCTTCCCCGGCAATGTCGGCAATCTCCGATGTGTGTCCGGCCAGCCTTACCCCTTCGGCGATTTGCGCTGCGATGCCGTGGCTGAGCGACTTCGGATCGGGATGGGCGACGACGATAAGCGCGTGCATGTCGAGATTCCTGTTTCGTGGTTGCGGGCAAGGGTCAGAGCTTATATACTTTTTGTAACCTACTTCTAGTATATACTTTTGGTACATTATGACGTCAAGCGTTGAAATGCCTGAACCGCAGCCACGTCGGCGCCTGTCGCGGGAGGACCGGCGACGGCAACTCATCGAGGTCGCCTGGCAGGTCATCCGCGCGGACGGCACCGAAGCGCTCACCCTGCCCCGGCTTGCCGAGCAGGCGAGTGTGGCAAAACCCGTCGTCTACGATCATTTCGCCACACGGCCCGCCTTGCTCGCAGCACTGTATCAGGAGTTCGACAGGCACCAGACCGCTCTGATGGACGCGGCCTTCCAGGCGAGCGAGCCGACCCTGCCGAGCCGGGCGATGGTCATCGCCGCGTCTTATGTCGACTGCGTGCTCGAACAGGGCCGCGAGATCCCCGGGGTGATCTCGGCCCTTGCGGGCTCGCCGGAGCTGGCCAAGGTCAAGCGCGACTACGAGGCGATCTTCATGGAGAAGTGTCGGACCCTGCTTGCCCCGTTCGCGCCGGCCGGCACTATCGCCTCATCGGGCCTTCTGGCGATGCTGGGCGCGGCCGAAGCGCTGTCCTTCGCCGCGGCAAGCGGAGACATCACGGCCACTGACGCCAAGGACGAGCTGTTCCAGTCCATCCTCGCCATGGTCGCCAGAAACGCCCGATGATGCCGCGGCGGCGGCACCGCCGCCCGCCGCTTCACCGGCATGACCGAGGATAATCTCAGCCTTCACTGGGGCGCCTGCGGGCCCGCGCCGCAGCGCCGGCGGCACCAGCCGCGATCGCCATCGCCGCGAGAAGCAGTGCCGTTGCGCCGAACAGCGCGCCATAGCCATGCCTTGCAATCAGCGGTGTGACCAGCAGTGGCGAAATGAACTGGCCGATGAAGATCGACGCCGTCAGCACGCCGCCGCTCAGGCCCCTGCGCCGCAGCGGCGCAAGGTTCAAGGTCAGCGCAACGAAGCTCGGCGAAACCAGCGCATAACCAGCCCCGATCGAAGCCGCCGCCGCAAACAGCGTCGGCGTCGTTTCAGCCAGGAGCAGCAGCAGAAAGCCGAGCGCCATCGCGGCATAGCCGATGAGGAAGATGCCGGCATAACCCGTGACGCGCTGCACCCTGGGATATATGAGTGCGAAGCTGCCGCCGGACAGCATCACCGTGCCGAGGATCGCGCCGGTCATCATCGCGGCGTCATATCCCTTCGCGTCGAGGAAGAACGACATCTGCGTCGGCATGACGAAGAAGATCATGTTGGTGAGCGCCTGCAGCAGCACCAGCAGCGACAGCAGCACCACCCATGACGGATGCCCGGCGGCGTCACTTGTTGCCTTGGCATCCGTTGCCTGCAAACGCCGGGGCGGATCGACAATGACCATCCACATCAGGGGCAGGAAGACCAGGGCGAGGCCATAGATGGCGAAGGGCCAGCGCGGCGACATCGCCGCCACCCATCCAGCAAGCGAGATGAAGACCAGGCCGCCGAAATTGCGCGCCGAGATCTGCAGCCCGGTCATGGCGCTGCGCCTGTCGCCGCTGAAATAGTCGCCGACAAGGGCGGTCTGCGCCGTCATGATCAGTGCCACCGCCACCCCGAGAACGAGGCGACTGATGAAGATGCTGGGCAGGTCGGGCAGGACCAATCCGGCGCATCCGGCAACCGCAAACAGGATCACACCCCAAAGCAGCAGCAGACGGCGGCCGAACCGGTCCACCGCCAAGCCGGCGAAAGGCGCGAACAAGGCGACGCTGAGCGACGGCGCCGGCACCAGCAGCCGGGTCAGCATCGCCGCGTTCGGATCGGCTGCAAACAGCCGCTCGAGCCCCGGCAGCGCCGGGCTGATCGTCGCATTGGCCATGGTGGTAAGCGATGCGGCGAGCAGCAGTGCCACCGCCCGCCCATCCAGCCAGACCGGTCTTTCCAGTGTTTGTTGAATGACTTGCATGATTTTTCCCTCTTGCTGAATTCGATCGATAGGCAGAGCCTACGAATTCAAGCCAACTTGAGGTCAAGCATGCATTTTCTGGATATTGGCGAGGTCGTCGAACGCACTGGCGTGCCGCCGTCGACGCTGCGCTATTACGAAGAGATCGGCCTGATCCGTTCGGTGGCGCGGCATGGCCTGCGGCGACAGTTCGACCATGACGTGCTGATGAAACTGTCGCTCATCGGCATGGGCAAGGCAGCCGGCTTCACGCTGCCCGAGATATCGGCCATGTTCGGCAGCGATGACCGCCCCGACATTCCGCGCGACCAACTGCACGCCAAGGCCAAGGAGCTGGAACGCCAGATCATCGAGCTCAGGATGCTGCGCGACGTCATCCGCCACGTCGCCGACTGCCCGGCGCCGTCGCATATGGAGTGCCCGAGCTTTCGCAAACTGCTGAAGTCGACGACGACTGCACCTGTCAGCCGTTCGCCGAAACCACCGCCGGCACGGGCCAGGTCCGCACGCCAACGCTAGCCTGCTGATGTGGCGTGGGCAGCGGCTGCGCATGCTGGCCGTCCAGGGACCCAACAGGACGCCAGCTCTTTTTCAGAGCAGCAGTGGGCGCGGCGTTTCCTGATTTTGCCGGTCAGCCTGACAGCAGGTGGGCAAACATCTCGGCCAGTTCCTTGTCCATGAACGGCTTCTTCAGGACCGGCCGATCGCGGTAGCCGTCCTTCATGTGGCCGCTATAGCCCGTCGAAAAGACGAAAGGTACGCCGCGCGCGGCGAGCGCGTCGGCCACGACATAGGTGTTGTCGCCATTCAGGTTCATGTCCACCATGGCGGCATCGAAATCATGCGCCGTGATGAGGGCAAGCGCCTGCTCGACCGTGGCGGCAGCGATCACCGACACGCAGCCGAGGTCGGCCAGCATGTCTTCGATCATGAGGAGGACGAGCATCACAAAGCAGCCTATTCATCGCGAACACCACAGGCGGCAGGAAAGTCCATCGTGCAGACAAGGCCTTCCACCCGGTAGTCGAGATCGACCGCGCCATCCAGTTCGTGTGCCAGGCCGCGCTCCAGGACCCGCGAGCCAAAACCCTTTCTGGACGGTGGCATGACCGGCGGACCGTCCTTCTCCTGCCAGCGCACGACAAGCCGACCGCCCTCAGGCGAGGGCTTGATCGTCCATGAAATCAGGACGGACCCAACATTGTTGGAAAACGCGCCGTATTTTACCGCATTGGTCGCAAGTTCATGGAAGGCGATGCCCAGTGCCAGGGTAACCTTGGGTGAGACGCGGATGTTGCTGCCGGTGATGACAACGTGCTGCGACCTGCCATTTGCGATCCCGAACGGCTCCAGGGCTGCCTTGATCAGATCGAGCAACCCCGCACCTTCCCAGTTCTCGCGGGTCAACAGGTCATGCGACCGTGAGAGCGCAAAGAGGCGCGACTCGATGGAGTCCCTGATCACGTCGGGATTGGAAGTGTTTCGCAGCGCCTGCCAGACAATCGACTGCACAGTGGCAAGCGTATTCTTCACCCGATGACTAGAACTCGCTGCCGTTCTTTCGGCGGTAGCAGATTTCCGAGCCGCCATTGGCGTCGCCCGCGAAAGTGGCTTCGATGCGCGCCAGAGAATCGAGGTCGGTGCCGCCCGCGATCAGGAAGTTGAAGCTTTGGCCGAGCAACTCGTCACGCGAATATCCGGTCAGAGCCTCCGAAAGCTCTCGACTTCAGCTCCGGCGACCTTTTGGCCTTCGGATTTGATTACTGGTTCAGCCATGCCTCAACTTCATTCGATTGGCGGCAGGCAGCAGCTAACGGGCAACGTTTGGAGCCGTGCGGAGTTGTTGATGCGAGTGCGAGCACGAGGCTATGACCTGCGTCGCTGACGTCTTGCCGAACAAGAAGCGCAAAATTACCGCCACGCCCGCTCTTGAAAGCGTTGATTAATACCAGCGACCGCGGCCAAACCAGCCGCCGCCCAGCAGAACAAGTACGATAAGGATGATGAGAAGAGTGGTGGTATCCATGTCAGTCTCCTGGGAGTGCTCGTGCACCTCACGGAGCGGTGCATTGCCCGCTCATCGCACTCCAACACTAAACAACGTTTCACATGCTTTCTTGTTCCAACGAAAAAGCGACTCTGGCGCTCTATTCGCGCGAAGATTTTTATCGTTCAACCGGCAACATTGAGTTTTAAGGATCACACCTTCCAAAACATCAAAGCATCCTTTATTCGCTGCTTGCTCTTAGCGGACAGAATGGATCGAGACGTGATCAGGCCGGCCAACTTGACGGATGCCTCCAGCCTCGCCGCACTCGGGCTGGAAGTCTGGCTGAACACCTACATCCGCAACGGTGTCAGTGCCTTCTTCGCCGACTATGCGCTCGAGCATTTCACCGCCGCCGGTTTCGAGGAGATCTTGGCGCGGACAGACCAGACAATCCTGGTCTCGCAGAACACCGTCGGGATCGACGGCTTCATCCAGATCACATCGGGCGCCCCCTCCCCTGTGCCCGGCTGTTCCGATCTCGAAATCGCCAAGCTCTATGTCCAGCCCCGCCACCAGGGCTCGGGCGCCGGCGGCAGGCTGCTTCAGGCGGCACTGCGCGTCTGCGCCGGCACAGGCCGGCCCGACGTCTGGCTTGCGGTCAATGCCGAAAACCAGCGCGCCATGGAGTTCTACCTGAGGAAGGGTTTTGCCAAGGCCGGCGAAACCCGGTTCCAGATCGACCGGCAGTCCTACCCCAACCACGTGTTGCGCTACGATCTGGCTCTTGTTGGAGCATGATCTTTTCCGAAAACCGGCACCCACTTTTCGGGATCATGCTCTTGTCGCAGCATGATCTTTTCCGAAAACCGGCACCCACTTTTCGGGATCATGCTCTGACTCAGCCCGCCTGCGCCAGGGCCACCGCGTCGGGTCCCGCCGGAAAGCGCAGCTGCCCCGACACATCGTTCGCAGCCAACCACACGGCTTCGGCGACGTCGGTTTCCTTCGTCACCATTTCAGGTGTCGCAAACCCGGCGAAGATCGGCCCGGCAAAGCCGGCATAGGCTTCGGGAATGAGATCCTCGACCCGCAGCTCGGTGTTGTGGGCAAAACGCGTGCTTGGCGCATAGCCCGGCTCGACCAGCTTGACCCTGACATCGAAGGCGCCAAGCTCATGCGCCAGCGAGCCGGTGAACCCCTGGATCGCCATCTTGCTTGCAGTGTAGGCGGCGGCCAGCGGCATCGGCGCCAGCGTCACACTCGACGTCACGTTGACGACGACGCCCGACCGGCGCGCGCGAAACTGCGGGATGACCGCCTGGGTCATCGCCATCACGCCAAAGGTGTTGGTCTCGAACAGCTTGCGCACATGCACCATCGGCATCGCCTCGAAAGCACCGACGAGGCCGATGCCGGCATTGTTGACGAGCACGTCGAGCGGACCGCTGGCGTCGAGCGCAGCCGCTATGCTCGCATCATCGGTCACGTCGAGCGCAATCACCCGCATCCGCTCCGAGCGCGGCAGGATGTCCTCGCGCGGCGTGCGCATGGTGGCAACGACGTTCCAACCCCTGGAATGGAAGTGGCGGGCGGTCTCCAGGCCATAGCCTGACGAGCAGCCGGTGATCAGTACGGTTTTCATGGCGTTTTCCTGTTTCATGTTGACGCCGTGAGAATACCGTTCAGAATCCGGACTATCATCAATATCAAGTCCGAAATTCATTGGCAAAAGTCCATAAATGACAGATCCCCTCGCCCAGGTCATCGAACTGCTCCAGCCGCGCACGGTGTTCTCGAAGGGGATCAGCGGCGCGGGAGCCTGGGGCGTCCGCTACGCCGAATTTGGCCAGCCCGGCTTCTGCGCCGTACTCGAAGGCAGCTGCCGCCTCGCCGTCGACGGCGAGGCAGCGGTTGTGCTCGAAGAGGGCGACTTCGTGCTGTTGCCCGCTACCCCTGCCTTTACCATGTCCGGCTTCGAACCGGTGACGCCAAGGCGCATCGATCCGAAGACTGCGCCGGCGCCGACGGAGGAGGTTCGACACGGCCGGCAAGACGGCCCGGCAGATGTCCGCCTGCTCGGCGGCTATTTCGTCTTCGGCTCTCCCGATGCGGCACTTTTGGTGTCGCTGCTGCCCGCCATGGTCCATATCAGCGGTGTCGAACGGCTTGCGACGCTGGTGCGGCTCGTCGGCGAGGAAGCGAGCCGGCAAGATGCCGGCCGCGATCTCGTGCTCGGCCGTCTCGTCGAAATCCTGCTGATCGAGGCGCTGAGGGCGAACCGCACCAAGGGCTCGCCACCCGGCTTCCTCAGCGGACTTTCGGATGCCAGGATTTCAGCGGCGATAAGGCAGATGCATGGTGATCCGCGGCGGCCGTGGACGGTGGCCGAACTCGCCGGCGAGGCCGGCCTGTCGCGCTCGGCCTTCTTCGACCGCTTCACCCGAACCGTCGGGCTCAGGCCGATGGAATATCTGCTCGCCTGGCGCATGGCGCTCGCCAGGAAGCTGCTCGGTAAAAAGGACATCGCGCTCGACGAGGTCGCCCGCCAGGTCGGCTACGGCTCGGCCAGCACCTTCAGCACCGCCTTCAGCCGCCATGTCGGGCAGCCGCCGGGCCGCTACGCGCGTAGCGACCGGGAGTGATGAAAGGGCGGTCATGCGCATGTCGCACCACCTCGCCCCGATTCAGAAAAAGCATTGCGAGACCGACGGAACATAGTTCCAGATCGGTAACCAGCCCAAGCTGAACTTGTCGCTCCGACACGAACTTGTTCCTTAGACTGTCTTGCGTGGAAAAGCCTGCGAGGTTTGGCCAAAATGAGCCTGTCCATGCGAACAACAGAGCAGGCTCCGTCGGTGAGGCGAGCCCTGGTATCCTGCGCAACATATACTCTGCTGACGATAGGGTTTTACTTGGCCCTACGGGCGGGCGACAGGCTTGGCATGTGGGGCATCATGGCTTGGCCGCTGCTGCTCGCGCCGATCATTTTTTGCGCCTATTCACTTGTGAAATGGCGGACAATCCAGCGCCTTGGAACCCGTGGCTCAATCATTGCAGCGGTTTCGGCGGCGATATGGACGGGCGCAGCGCTCGTGGTCGCCGCCCTCATGGCGTTGGGCCTGCTGATCGCAGGCGAACATCCTCTGTTCGCCATCGCCATGCTGCTCATGGCCGCCCCATCTGCGGCGGCCATTCCGATCAGCGCCCTGGCGGGCTTTGCAGCCCACAGAATTGCAGGGCTGAACTGATCGGGTGCCGGGAGCCTCTGCCCCCTGGAGCGCAATTCCGGACGGAAATGCGCTAGCGCGGGAAATCCAGTCCCATCTCGCGGTAGCGCTCGGGATCGTCGCCCCAGTTCTCGCGCACCTTGACGAACAAAAACAGGTGCACCTTCTGCTCGAGGATGCCGCCGATTTCCATGCGCGAGGCCTGGCCGATGGCACGGATGGTCTCGCCCTTGTGGCCGAGCACGATCTTCTTCTGGCTGTCGCGCTCGACATAGATGACCTGCTCGATGCGCACCGAGCCGTCGGGCTTTTCTTCCCACTTCTCGGTCTCGACATGCGAGGAGTAAGGCA
This sequence comes from Aminobacter aminovorans, assembly GCF_900445235.1. Taxonomy (NCBI): domain Bacteria; kingdom Pseudomonadati; phylum Pseudomonadota; class Alphaproteobacteria; order Hyphomicrobiales; family Phyllobacteriaceae; genus Aminobacter; species Aminobacter aminovorans. The sequence goes on from NZ_UFSM01000001.1 coordinate 4,288,659, forward strand.
GTTCCTGATGCAGGCGCAGATAGAGCTTTTCGCGGGTGATCTCGGCCGCCAGCTGGCGCATCGGCAGGTCGGAGATCTGGTCCTCGGGATAATACCACGGCCCCTCGGGCAGGCGCTTGGCGAGATAATCGAGCAGATCCTTGCAGCCAGAACCGGTCAGCGCCGAAACCATGAAGGTGCGCTCGAAATCGACGCTTTCATTGGCCATCGCCGTCAGCTTCAGCAGCTTTTCGGGATCGACCCGGTCGACCTTGTTGAGGATCAGCACCTTGGGCTGACGCACGTCCTTGAGCCGTTCGAGGATGGCTGCGGCGTCGCCCTTGATGCCGCGTTCGGCATCGATCAGCACCAGGATCAGGTCGGCATCCCTGGCGCCGCCCCAGGCGGTGGTCACCATCGCCGTGTCGAGGCGCCGCCGCGGCTTGAAGATGCCTGGTGTGTCGATGAACACGATCTGGGCGTTGTCGTGGGTGGCGATGCCGCGCACGATGGCGCGCGTCGTCTGCACCTTGTGGGTGACGATCGACACCTTGGCGCCGACGAGTTGGTTGACCAGCGTCGACTTGCCGGCATTCGGCGCGCCGATCAGCGCGACGAAGCCCGAACGGGTACCGCCCGTCGCAGGCATTGTTGTTTCAGGGGCATCGGTCACGATGCGGTCTCCTCATGCTTCCAAACGCCTTCGCGCACCAGCAAGGCAGCGGCGGCGTTCTGCTCGGCCTCGCGCTTGGAGCGGCCGGTGCCGGTGGCGGGCAAAAATTGTCCGACCCGCACGATCACCGAAAAGACGGGGTCGTGGTCAGGGCCGGTGCGGCTTTCGATCTGGTAGGCAGGCACTGAAGTCGAGGCCTGATGCGCCCATTCCTGCAGTTCTGTCTTGGGGTCGCGGCGGGCAGCACCTGCGGCCTCGGCGCGCGGCTTCCAGAATTTGTGGATGAAGCGCTTGGCCGCATCCAGTCCGCCGTCGAGATAGATGACGGCGATCAGCGATTCCAGCGCATCGGCACGCAAATTGACGCGCTTGCGTTCGGCCAGATTGCGCACTTCCGAGCCGGCGCGGATCAGCTCCGCAAGGCCGATCTCGTCGGCGATCTGGGCCAGCGCCTCGGCGTTGACCAGCGCATTGAGACGAACCGAAAGCTCGCCCTCGGGCGCGTTAGGAAAATCCGACAGCAGCATGTCGGCAACGGCAAGGCCAAGCACCCGGTCGCCCAGGAATTCGAAACGCTCGTAATCGACGCCGGCGTTGGCGCTGCGCGCGCTGCCATGCGTCAGCGCCCGTTGCAGGCGCTGATGGTCGCGGAAGTTATGGCCGGTGCGGAGTTGCAGCGCGTCGGCGAGTTCCGTGGCGGTGAGCCGTTTGCCTGCCATGCCTATCGGACGAAGTTGAACAGGCGCGAGGCGCGCATCTCGGTCGGCCACTTCCAGATCTCGAGCGGGCTTGCGCCGTTGGCGATCGAGAAGAAGATGATGTTGGCGCGGCCGACGAGGTTCTCACCCGGCACGAAGCCGACATTGAAGCGGCTGTCGGTCGAATTGTCGCGGTTGTCGCCCATCATGAAGAAGTGGCCTTCTGGCACGACGAATTCGCGCGTGTTGTCGCCGATCGAGTCGGGCGTCAGGTCGAGCGTGTCGTAGGAAACGCCGTTCGGCAGCGTCTCGCGATAGACGTCGACCGGGCGGTTGACCTCGGTGATATCAGGATTGTCGATCTGGCCGACCTTCTCGCGCGGCACGGCGGTGCCGTTGATGTAGAGCTGGCCATTCTGCATCTGGATGCGGTCGCCGGGCAGGCCGACGACACGCTTGATGTAGTCGAGCGACGGATTTGGCGGGAACTTGAAGACGACGACATCGCCACGCTCCGGATCGGAGCCGAAAATGCGGCCCGAAAACAGGTTGGGCGACAGCGGCAGCGAATAGCGCGAATAGCCATAAGCCCACTTGGTGACGAACAGATAGTCGCCCTCGAGCAGCGTCGGCCGCATCGAGCCCGACGGAATCGAGAACGGCTGGAACAGCAGCGTCCGGATCACCAAAGCAAGCAGCAGCGCCTGGACGATGACGCTCACGGTCTCGCCGAGCCCGCCAGACTTCTTCTGTTTTTCAGCCACGCTCATGTCGTCCTCGATTGTAGGTCGCGATGGGTATAAGGGCTCGCCGTCGCCGGGGCAATGTCTCAGCCGCCGCCAAAACCCTAAGATAGTGGCGGTTGTTCGACCGGCAGCGCCTCTATGATCACAAAGGCTTGCGCAAGCGGAAAATCATCCGTGATCGTCAGGTGCAGCACAGCGCGATGGCCATCGGGCAGCATCGTTGCCAGCCTTTTTGCCGCGCCTCCCGACAGCTCCATCGTCGGACGCCCACCCGGCAGGTTGACCACGCCCATGTCTCGCCAGAACACGCCTTCAGATATGCCGCAGCCGAGCGCCTTGGAGCAGGCTTCCTTGGCGGCGAAGCGCTTGGCATAGGACGCGATCCGCCCACGTCGCCCCTCGGCACGCGCCTGCTCTACATCGGTGAAGATGCGCTGGATGAAGCGCTCGCCATGGCGGACGATCGACTTTTCGATCCGCCTGATGTCGACGAGGTCGCTGCCGATGCCGAGGATCACTTTTTCACCCTCGGAGTACGCGGCCCAAGCTGCCGATCTCCACGCTTGCGGGGGAGATGGCCGGCAGGCCAGAGGGGGGTTACCGGGCTCAATCCCGTCAATCCTCAGATATTCCGGCTGCCCGGCTTGATCGCCGGGATCGCCGCCAGTTCCGGCGGCAGCTGGTCGGCCGGATAGGCCGGCACTTCATATTCGGCAAGGGCTACCAGCGGCACGCCGACATCGGTCTTGCCGGCCGAGCGGTCGATGATGCAGGCTGCCGCCACGACCTCTGCGCCAAGCTCGCTCAGGCACGCGATGGTCTCGCGGATCGACAGGCCGGTGGTGACGATGTCCTCGACGATGACGACGCGTGCGCCCTTTTCGATCTCGAAGCGGCGCAGCCGGAACGTGCCCTGCTCGCGCTCGACCCAGATCGCCGGCACCTTGAGATGCCTTGACGTCTCATAGGCAGGGATCAGCCCGCCAATCGCCGGTCCGACGACATAGTCGATGTCGCCCGTAACTTCGGCGCGGATCTTGTCGGCCAGCGCCTTGCACAATGCTTCGGTCTTGTCGGCATGCATGAAGACGCGTGCCTTCTGCAGGAACACCGGGCTGCGCAGGCCCGACGTCAGGATGAAATGGCCTTCGAGCACGGCGCCCGCCGAGCGGAAAATGTCGAGAACGTCTTTTGTCTGCATCGTCGTCTTTCCTCGTCGTCAGTCCAGCGCGCTATAGCATGATCCCTAGAAGTGGTGGCCGGTTTTCGGAAAAGATCATGCTACAACAAAAAGATAGGGCCCCATTCCGATTCATCGGAATGGCATAGGCCCTCACCCGTTGACGCGGCGGGCATCGCTGACGCTGGAATTGTCCTTGAGCTGGGAGATCAGCCGGTTCAGGTGCTTCAGATCCCAGACTTCGAGATCAAGCAGCATTTCGGTGAAGTCGGGTGCGGTGCGGATCATCGACAGCGTGTGGATGTTGGCGTCGTTGGCGGCGACCACCTGGGCGATGTCGGCGAGCGAGCCCGGCGCATTGATCGCGGTCACCGAAAGCCGGGCCGGAAAACGCTCCTTCGAGCCCTCGTCGAGGTCCCAGCGCACGTCGATCCAGCGCTCCGGCTGGTCGTCGAAGGCCATCAGCGACGGCGACTGGATCGGGTAGATGGTGATGCCCGAGCCCGGCTGCATGATGCCGACGATGCGGTCGCCAGGCACCGCCCCCTCTGGGGCGAAGCGCACCGGCAGGTCGCCGCTGACGCCGCGGATCGGCACGGCACTGCCTTGTGCCTTCTGTTCCTTGCGCGTCGGCGCGGTCGAACGGCCGGGGATCTGGAACAGCATGCCGGCGGCGTTGCGGATCTTCGACCAGCCTTCCTCGCGCGGCTTGGCCGGATGGGTGGCGCGCTCTTCCTTGTAGTCGGGGAAGACGGCGCGGACGACGTCGTTGGACGACAGCTCGCCGCGGCCGACCGAAGCCAGCACGTCCTCGATGTCCTTGCGCGCCAGCCGGTGCAGCACCGGCTTCAGGTTGTCCTTGGAGAACTTCTTGCCGGCGCGCTCGAAAGCGCGTTCGAGGATGCGGGCGCCGAGCCCGGAATATTGCTTGCGGATGGCGTTCTTGGTCGCCCGCCGGATCGCCGAGCGCGCCTTGCCGGTGACGACGATCGATTCCCACGCCGCCGGCGGCACCTGCGCCTTGGAGCGGATGATCTCGACCTCGTCGCCGTTCTTGAGCTCGGTCATCAGCGGCATCACCCGGCCGTTGACCTTGGCACCGACGCAGGTGTCGCCGACGTCGGTGTGCACGGCATAAGCGAAGTCGATCGGGGTAGCACCACGCGGCAGCGCGATCAGCATGCCCTTGGGCGTGAAGCAGAAGACCTGGTCCTGGAACAGTTCGAGCTTGGTGTTTTCGAGGAAATCCTCGGGATTGTCGCCGTCGGCGAGCTGCTCGATGGTCCGCCGCAGCCAACCATAGGCGTTGGTTTCCTTGGAGATGGTGTGGCCGGCGCCGTTGCTCGGCTTGCCGGCATTGTCCTTGTAGATCGAATGCGCGGCGACGCCGTATTCGGCGATCTTGTTCATCTCGCGGGTGCGGATCTGCAGCTCGATGCGCTGGCGCGACGGACCGACGATGGTGGTGTGGATCGATCGGTAGTCGTTCTGCTTCGGCGTCGAGATGTAGTCCTTGAACCGCCCCGGCACCATCGACCATGTCGTGTGGATCGAGCCGAGCGCGCGATAGCAGTCCTCGACGGAATCGACGACGACGCGGAAGCCGAAGATATCGGACAGCTGCTCGAAGGACAGCGCCTTGGTCTCCATCTTGCGGAACACCGACCACGGCTTCTTCTGTCTGCTCTTCACATCGGCCTTGATGGCGTATTTCTCGAACTGCGCCGACAGCGCCTTCTCGATGTCGCCGAGCACGCCTATCGAGCGCTCGGACATTTCCGACAGCCGCTCGGTGACGGTGCGGTAGGCCTCGGGATTGATGTAGCGGAAGGCGAGTTCTTCGAGCTCCTCGCGCATGCCCTGCATGCCCATGCGCCCGGCCAGCGGCGCATAGATGTCCATCGTCTCCTCGGCGATGCGCAGCCGCTTGCTTTCGGGCACGTGATGCAGCGTGCGCATGTTGTGCAGCCGGTCGGCGAGCTTGACCAGGAGCACGCGCACGTCCTCGGAGATCGCCAGCAGAAGCTTGCGCAAATTCTCCGCCTGCTCGGCCTTTTTGGAGACGAGGTCGAGCTTCTTGAGCTTGGTCAGTCCCTCGACAAGCTTGCCGATGTCGGGGCCGAACAGTTCGTCGATCTCGGCGCGCGTCGCACTTGTGTCCTCGATGGTGTCATGCAGCAGGGCGACAGCGATCGTCGCCTCGTCGAGATGCATGTCGGTGAGGATCGCCGCCACTTCGAGCGGATGCGAGAAGTAGGGATCGCCCGAGGCGCGGCGCTGATGGCCATGCTTCTGCATGGCGTAGACATAGGCCTTGTTGAGCAGCGCTTCGTTGACGTCAGGCTTGTAGCGCTGGACGCGCTCGACAAGCTCATACTGACGCATCATGGGCGGCTTCCCGGAACTCGAAATGAATCATGCGCCGCAAGGGCTTGCGACGCATGTCATAGATAAACACAGATGTGACGGCGCGGAAGTGCCGATAAGCCGGTTTGGCGCCGCTTGCGAGCTTTTTGGCGCTCTGGCGGCGCAGAGTTTGTTCGATAACTCGCCCTGCCGAGGGAGATGGCTTGGTTTTCGAGAACCGGAGCGGAGCGGACTTTAGGGTCCGTGAGCACCGGAAGCGCAGAAAACCGAGGCAGATGCCCGGCAGGGTAGAGTTAGCGTCAAACTCTTAGTAGTCGTCGCTCTTTTCGGGAGCGACCAGGCTCTCGATGCCGGCGAGCAGGTCTTCTTCCGACATGCGGTCGAAGTTGATGTTCTCTTCGGCTTCCTCGGCGTCGATGGCGGAAGCTGTGGTCTGGTCGGCCGGCTCGGGAGCCTCGGGCTCCGGCTCGTCGACTTCGACGTGCTTCTGCAGCGAGTGGATCAGGTCTTCCTTGAGATCGTCGGGCGACAGCATCTCGTCGGCGATTTCGCGCAGTGCCACGACAGGGTTCTTGTCGTTGTCGCGCGGCAGCGTGATCTGCGCGCCCTGCGAGATCTGGCGGGCGCGGTGGCCAGCGAGCAGCACCAGCTCAAAGCGGTTGTCGACCTTGTCAATGCAGTCTTCAACGGTTACGCGGGCCATGAAGTGCCCCTTTCATGCATGGATTTGACGGAAAGCTGACGCGTGCCATAACCTGAACGGCCACGCAATTCAAGCATCAAGCCTGCTTTGCCACCGAAGCGTCGGATTCCGGACAGACATCCACAAACGATTATTTTACTGCTCCGCCCCTGTCCCCCCTTGGAATGAACCACCGCGAGCGATATTTGCCGCATTGGGGTAAGTCATTGATCTGGGGGAACGGGCGCTCGGTTCAGCGTATTTGGCGTCAGCCTATTTCAACAAGGAAATTTTCCTATGTTTGATCCTCGCGAGAAAATCGCACTTTTTATCGACGGAGCTAATCTCTACGCCACCTCCCGCTCCCTCGGCTTCGACATCGACTATCGCAAACTGCTTTCCACCTTCCAGAAGCGCGGCTATCTGCTGCGCGCCTATTATTACACCGCACTTGTCGAGGACCAGGAATACTCCTCGATCCGCCCGCTGATCGACTGGCTCGACTATAACGGCTTCAAGGTCGTCACCAAGCCGGCCAAGGAGTTCACCGACGCCACCGGCCGACGCAAGATCAAGGGCAACATGGACATCGAGTTGACCGTCGATGCGCTCGAGCTCGCCGATGTCGTCGACCATTACGTCATCTTCTCCGGCGACGGCGATTTCCGCACGCTGGTCGAGGCACTGCAGCGCCGCGGCCGCAAGGTCTCTGTCATCTCGACGATGGCCTCGCAGCCGCCGATGATCTCGGACGATTTGCGCCGCCAGGCCGACCATTTCATCGACCTGATGACGCTGAAGGCCGAAATAGGTCGCGAACCGTCCGAGCGTCCGGCGCGCAAACTCGACCCGGTCGAACCTCCAGCCCAAGACATTTGATGCTCAGTCTCCAGCCCGCCCAGACGGTCGACCCCGACCGCGACTGCCCGCTCTGCCCGCGCCTGCACGATTTCATCGCCAGCTGGCGCGCCCGCGAGCCGGGCTGGTACAATGCGCCCGTCCGCTCCTTCCTGCCTCCCGAAGGCGAAGACGCCGTGCGTTTCCTGATCGTCGGGCTGGCGCCGGGCGTGCGCGGGGCCAACCGCACCGGCCGCCCCTTCACCGGCGACTATGCCGGCGAGCTGCTCTATTCGACGCTCAAGCGCTTCGGCATGGCCCGCGGCGAGTTCGAGGCACGGCCCGACGACAGCCTGGAACTGATCGGCACGGCGATCACCAATGCCGTGCGCTGCGTGCCGCCAGACAACAAGCCGGTGGGCGCCGAGATCAACACCTGCCGCACCTTCCTGGTGCCCACGATCGCACGCTTTCCCAATCTCAAAGCCATCCTGACGCTGGGCTCGATCGGCCACCAGTCGACGGTGCGGGCGCTGGGCGCACGTGTAGCTGCGGTGCCCTTCAAGCATGGCGCGCGTTGCGATGTCGGCAACATCGCGGTGTTTTCGAGCTACCACTGCTCGCGCTACAACACCAATACGGGCGTGCTGACGGAAGAGATGTTCGTCAACGTCTTCCGTGACGTAGCCGAATTCCTGCAGAAATAGTTTCCGCGCAGCCCGGCTCTTCGCCGTTACGGTTCCCATAAAAAGGCCCGGTTGCGCTGTGGGGCGACAACCAGGCAAGGGGCACCAGCACATGGAACGGCTGGCTTATCGCGCCGAAGCATCAGCCGCGAGGTCCCTGAGCACCATCTCGAGCCGCAATTCTGCCTGATGCCGATCGAAAGCGGCCTTCGGCAAGGATCATGCTCAACCCAGGATTGGAACCCCACCCAAATCTCAGCCGGCGTCGAAAAACGAACGCTTTCCCGTTTTGCTACTTGGAGCAGCACCACCGCTGGTGGGCTTGTTGTTTCCCTTGACCTGCAGGATCGCCCCGCCCTGTGTCGTCTGGCTGCTCAGTGCAGGCTTGGACACGGTCTTTGGCGACATCGGTGCTGCGGCGAATGCCGCCGGCGACAGCATCAGCCCTGCCATTGCTGCTATCATGATCGTCTTCATTGGTTCACCTCCTTCATTGGCCATCCGGCCGTCGCGTGACGCAAATGGCACCGTCCCCGCTTGGTGCCGGACCACGCCTGCGCCAAAAACGCGGTCTGCACGGAGAAATGGAAGCAAACTCGGGACTTTGGCATACGGCAGATGCCGTATTTCGACGCCGGCCAGGCCTGGATTGCGGCGACTTGGTTAGCCGATGGTTTACGGAAAACTTGCCTTGCCCCGGCTTGCCGCCAGTGAAAAAGCCCGGTTGCGCCGTGGGGCGACAACCAGGCAAGGGGCACTTAGCAAATGGAACGGCTGGCTACGGCGCCAGCCGCAAGGTTGTGGTCAGGCCGTCGTCCGGCTCAAGCTGCGGCACGGCGTGGCCAAAGCACGAGCCAGCCACCCACGAGGATTGGATGATCCCCTCAGCGACAGCTTCAACCGGCAAAGCCCTTGCCCGGCATGAAGCCCTTGCCGCCTGGAATGGATATGGTCCCGGTACGGCCAGGGCCGGCAGCCAGAACCACGCCGTCCTTTTCCCCTTGGCTGGTAGCAACCGCCTTTGAGGCAGCGCCTGCCGCAACCGGCACTGCGGCGAATGCCATGGGCGTCAGCATCAGCGACACCGCCGTTGCCATCATGATCGTCTTCATCGATGTGTTCCTTTCACCGGAGGTCCGGCCCAAGGCGCTCAGGCACCGCCCTTGGTGCCGAACCACGCGGCGCCAAATCGTGGTCTGCGTCGAGAAATGACTGCAAAACGCTGATTTTGGCATACGGCAAATGACGTATTTCGACGGCGGGTTGGCGAGGGATCGCAGTGTTGGTTAACCGGATTTTTCTCGCGATGGTGATCGCCCAGGATTGCTCTTTCCGGGAGGAGTACCAACTCTTTTGCCAGAGGGGGGCGCAAGATCGGTATACAAAGGGTTGGCGACGTAAGACGCCACCGGACACACGCCCCAACCTCGATCACTGCCGGGCTTAGACACCTATTGCCAGCTGCACTTGAAATTGGGATGCCCCAATCGACTTAGGGACATTCTTCACCCGCGGCAAGTTGGCGAAAGCCTGAGCGATGTACCTGGCCAGCTCAGCCGAGACGTTGCCCTTGACGACCTTCACGTTGGTGATCGAGCCGTCGGAATTGATGCGAAACGTGACATCGGCGATCTTCGGATCGCTCGGCAACCGGGCCGCTGCCTGGACGACAATCCTGTCGTAACGAACCGCGTCAACGTGCTCTCGAACACGTTTTATGTAGTCCGCCTTCGATTCTTCAGCAACGCCGGCAACAGCACTGAACAGCAGAAAGAAAAATGCAAAAGTCGCCCGCATTCCGGTTCTCCAATCCCCGTGCGGCAGAGAACTGGAATCGCACCTGCCGTCAATCTTCTCCCACCTGGGGAGAAGGATAAGCGCTCCCTACCCGCGTTCCTTGAGCAAGCGGCCCTTTTCGCGGTTCCAGTCACGCTGCTTTTCGGTTTCGCGCTTGTCGTGCAGCTTCTTGCCGCGGCTGACGGCGAGCAGCATCTTGGCCATGCCGCGATCGTTGAAATAGATCTTGAGCGGGATCAGCGTCATGCCTTCGCGCTCGATGCTCTGGGCGAGCTTGGCCATTTCGCGCTTGTTGACCAGCAGCTTGCGGCGGCGGCGCGTCTCGTGGTTGAAGCGGTTGGCCTGCAGATATTCCGGCACGTAGGAATTGATCAGCCACAGTTCCCCGCCCTCGAACGAGGCATAGGAGTCCTGGATGTTGGCCTGGCCCAGGCGCAGCGCCTTGACCTCGGTGCCGCTCAGCACGATGCCGGTCTCGAGCGTGTCGAGAACCTCATAGTTGAAGCGCGCCTTGCGGTTTTCCGCGGCGATCTTGTTGTTTGGGTCGGATTTCTTGCCCTGGCTCATGACGTCGCTACGTGTTTGGTGCGTCCCCTACAACTCGCTCACAAGGCTGCACCTCAACGGGAAGCACCGCACATCCGAAACCCTGCGCCAAAAGCGCGTCCGATTTCAGCTGCGGTCGCTGATGTCCCGAATCGCAAGGTGCGAGCCCGGTGGGCGAGCCTCGAGGGAGGCACAATTCCTAGAGCGCTTACATGGCTGCGAAGTGGCAATTCCGCAACCCTTGGGCACTCAGTTGATGAGGCCGGCAAACTTCAGCGCCGCGTCGATCTTCTCGGCGGTCGACTGCTCGATCGTCACCAGCGGCGAACGCAGCACGTTCTCGATGCGGCCGAGACGCGATAGCGCATATTTCGCGCCCGAAGCGCCCGGCTCGATGAAGATCGCCTTGTGCAGCGGCATCAGGCGGTCCTGCAGCTCGAGCGCCTTGGCGTTGTCGCCGGCCAGGCTGGCGTTCTGGAACTCGGCGCAGAGACGCGGCGCCACGTTCGAGGTCACCGAAATGGCGCCGACGCCGCCATGGGCGTTGAAGCCGAGCGCCGAGGCGTCCTCGCCCGACAGCTGGATGAAATCGGTGCCGCAGGTTATTCGCTGCTCGGAGACGCGCTCGACCTTGCCGGTCGCGTCCTTGACGCCGGCGATGTTCTTGAAGTCATGCGCCAGCCGGCCCATCGTCTCCGGCGTCATGTCGATGATCGAGCGCGGCGGGATGTTGTAGATGATAACAGGCAGTGTCGTTGCCTGGGCAACGGCGGCGAAATGCGCATAGAGCCCGCGCTGGGTCGGCTTGTTGTAATAGGGCGTGACGACGAGCACGGCATCCGCGCCGACGCTCTCGGCATACTTGACCAGGCCGACGGCCTCTTCGGTGTTGTTGGAACCGGCACCTGCGATCACGGGCACGCGGCCACGCGCCACCTCGACGCACGTCTTCACGACATGGCGATGCTCGTCATGGGAGAGCGTCGGCGACTCGCCTGTCGTGCCGACCGGCACCAGGCCGGTGGTGCCTTCGGCAATCTGCCATTCGACGAGTTCGCGAAAGGCTTTCTCGTCGAGACGGCCATTCTTTTCGAATGGTGTCACGAGCGCGGTAAGTGAGCCTCTCAGCATGTCGTCCAACTCCAGGAACCCTACGGTTTCGCGGTCTTTTTGATGTCGCCGGCTTTCTAGCCGAAAGCAGGGCCGCGCACCATAGTCTCGACACCAATTTGCGGCAAGTGCGACTGCACCCTATATCGGACCGAATCGAACGACCGCGCTAACCTTTCATTAACCCGCTCTTCACCAGATGAACCTAGGCTCGAAAGTCCCGCTGCTGATCGTAACCTGCAAGGATAGGGAATGACCAAGATCATTCCGGCTGCCAGGCCGCATCATATTGCGCTTTTGAGCGCCTTCATTGCCCTGGCGCCCGTCCCCGCCGGGAGTTCTGCGCTCGACCCGCAGGCAACCTCGGCCATCCCCTTCGCCAGCATCGGCAAGGGTGACGCCGCACGCGCGGCCTTTGGCACCATCGACCAGCTCAAGAGCGGGCTCGACGCGCTGTCGAGCGGCGATCTGGCGCAGGCGCGCGCGGTGCGCGACGCCCTGCCCGCGACCGCACTCGACCGCCACATATTGATGTGGGCAATTGCCATCAATGGCGGCGACAAGGTGCCAAGCGCCGATATCGCCGCCGCAGCACAAGCCCTGCCCGGCTGGCCGGGCCTTGCCACGCTGCGCCGCAACAGCGAGCGCGCCATGGCGCGCGAAACGCCGGGTTCGCACATGGTGGTTTCGGCCTTTGCCGGCAGCGAGCCGCAGACCATCGAAGGCGCATTGCTGCTCGCCCGCGCCCAGAAGGAACTCGGCAACGCCAAGGCAGCGCTTGCCGTGCTGTTGCCCTATTGGCGCAACGAGAAGCTGGACGCCAAATACGAGGTCGCAATCCTCAACGATTTCGGCAGCCTTATCCCCGCCGCCGACCATCGCATCCGCATGGAACGGATGCTCTATGCCGACCGGGTCAATTCCGCCGCCCGCGTCGCCGAGCTCGCCGGGGCAAAGCCGCTTGCCGACGCCTGGGCTGCCGTCATCAAGGGCGACAAGAAGGCACAAGCACTGCTCGACGCGGTTCCCGCAAGCCAGCGGTCGGCCGGCTATGTCTTTGCCAAGGCGCGTTTTCTGCGCAAGCAGGAGAAATTCACCGAAGCCGCAGCCGTCATGCTGAAGGCGCCTAGGGATCGCGCCAGCCTGATCGACCCCGACACCTGGTGGGTGGAACGCCGCGTGCTTTCGCGCGAGCTGCTCGACGAGGGCGACGTCAAGACCGCCTACCGGATTGCTGCGGCCCATTCGGCCGAAAACGCGACGAATGCCGCCGACGCCGAATTCCACGCCGGCTGGTATGCGCTGCGCGCCCTCAACGACGCCAAGCTGGCATCAGGCCATTTCGAACGCATCGCCAAGATCGCCGGCAGCCCGATCTCGCTGTCCCGCGCCTATTACTGGCTCGGCCGCAGCGCCGAAGCAGGCGGGCCCGGCAATGCAAAGGACTATTTCGCCCGCGCCGCCACCTATGGCACCAGCTTCTATGGCCAGCTTGCCGCCGAACGCATCGGCCGCAAGGCGCTCAATGTCGGCTATCCGGCACCGACCGCAGCCGACCGCCAGGCTTTTGCGCAACGCGAGGCGGTCAGCGCGATCACCCGGCTCGAGGGCGCGGGCTATGCGGCTTACGCCGAGATGCTTTACCGCGACCTCGCCTCGCAGCTGAACAGCCCAGGCGAACTCGCGCTCCTTGCCGTCATGGCCGAGAAGCAGAACAACCATTATCTGGCGCTGCGCGTCGGCAAGATCGCCGCCCAGCGTGGCCTCGACGTCGGCGCGCTGTCGCATCCGATCGGAGTGATCCCCGGCTCGGCCAATATCTCGGGTTCAGGCAAGGCTCTGGCCTACGCCATCGCCCGCCAGGAAAGCGAGTTCAAGGTGTCGGCCGTCTCCAGCGCCGGCGCGCGTGGACTGCTGCAGCTGATGCCGGGGACCGCAAGGGATCTGGCGAAGAAGGTCGGCATGGCCTTTTCGCAGGAACGCCTGACGTCGGATGCCGGCTACAACGCCACATTGGGCGCGAGCTTCCTTGGCGAGCAGCTTGGCCGCTTCAACGGCTCCTATGTGCTGACCTTCGCCGGCTATAATGCCGGCCCGCGCCGCGCCGACCAATGGATCGCGCGTTACGGCGATCCGCGCGGCAAGGATGTCGACACCGTCGTCGACTGGATCGAGCGCATCCCCTATGCCGAGACGCGCAGCTACGTCCAGCGCGTGATGGAAAACTATCAGGTCTACAAGATGCGGCTGTCAGGCAGCTACGACATCAATGGCGACCTGGTGAACGGCCGCTGAGGTTGCCTCACCCCGGCAATTGACCTGCTCCGACCGCCCCGCTAGCTAGTTCGGGCCGGCGCGCCAGCTGCGTCGGCGCGGGAGAGCGGCGCGATGGTCAAGGACGGCTTTTCGGACTTCTTTTATACATCGCAGGACGGCCTCAGACTGCATGCGCGACTCTATGGTGCCGAAGCGAACCATGGGGCTGTGGCGAATGCCGGCAACTGGCCGGTCGTCTGCCTGCCTGGACTGACCCGCAATGCCAGGGACTTTCACGAGTTGGCGCTGCAGCTTGCCAACGACGTCGAAAACCCTCGTCGAATCATATGCTTCGACTATCGCGGCCGGGGGCAGTCGGCCTATGACCCGAACTGGCAGAACTATAATGTCGGCATGGAAGCCGCCGACGTCATCGCCGGTCTCGACGCCCTCGGCGTCAACGATGCAGCCTTCATCGGCACATCGCGCGGTGGGCTGATCATCCATGTACTGACCATGATGCGCCCCGCCCTGATCAGGGCGGTCGTGCTCAACGACATCGGCCCGGTGATCGAGACGGCAGGTCTTGCCCATATCAGCTCATATCTGGGGAATGCCCCTCGCCCGGCAGACTTCACTGAGGCTGTCCGGATTCAAAAAGCCGTCCATGGCGAGGCCTTTCCGGCGCTGTCGGATGCCGACTGGCACCGCTTCGTGCACGCCATCTATCGCGACGAGTCGGGTCTGCCCGTCGCCGATTATGACCCGGCCTTGCTCAACACCGTGCTGGCGATGGATCTCACCCAGCCACTGCCCGATCTCTGGCCGCAGTTCGAAGCGCTTGCGTCAGTGCCAGTGCTCACGATCCGCGGCGCCAACTCGCGACTGCTGTCGGGGGAGACTGTCGACGAAATGCAGCGGCGCCACCCGCGCTTCGCAGCGGTCACCGTCGAAGGCCAAGGCCATGCGCCGCTTCTGGAGACGGGAAACCTGCCGGCGACGATCGCTGGCTTTCTGCGTGAAGCTGGGACCAAGGCTGTGTAAGCCTGGTCGACGGCGGGGCCGACCAAAAATCTGGCTGGCTTCGCTGCCAAACTGGCGACGGGCTGTGGGGCACACAGCAAACAGGTAAACTTGGGCAAACTGCCAACGGTTCGCCCTGCGCGCTACGATGCGCCCCGCGTCACCCGACGCCCGAAATCCACAGCATCACTCAAACGAAAAAACCCGGCGGTTGCCCGCCGGGTTTTCCCTAGATCAGCTTGTGAGCTGATTAGAACGAAGCGTCGAGGCGGAGGAAGCCCGAGAACGAGCCGTCTGCATAGTTGTCGCCATCGTCATAGTTGACGGCGAGCTTGGCGTTCAGGTTCTCGACGACCTTGTAGTCGACCACAGCGCCGATAGCCCAGTCGTCCTGGCTGTTGACGAAGTCATCGCCGAAGAACTGACCACCAGCACCAATGCTCAGACGGTCATTGACGGTGTACTTGGCGTAGCCGCCGACCGACCACTCGTAGCCGAAGCTGTAGAAGCTCGGGCCGGAGTTGTAGGTTGCCAGAGCTTCCAGGGTCAGAGCGTCGGTTGCCTTGAACTTGGCAACGGCCTTCAGGCCATACTCTTCCGCAGTCGCATCGTAGACGGCGAACAGGTCGACCGAACCCCAACCCTGGGCGATCGACAGCTTGCCGGCGACGTTCGGGGTGTAGTCGTAGTCGTAGTCGGCCTCTTCAAGAGCCACCGACGCTGCGATGCCGTTGCCGGCGTCGAAGGTGTAGCGGATCGAGTTGATGAAGTCGCCGCCGCCGCTGTCGAACTCGCCCGACAGAGCGCCATCCCACAGGGTGTCGTTACGACCGATCATCAGGCCGCCGAGCTCGAAGTAGGCGTAGCGAATCCACACGGCCGTATCGTCGTATGCCGACTGGTTCTGGAAGTGCAGCTCGATGAATCGGCGGAAGGTGCCGTATTCGGTTTCCGAACGAGCGTCGAGGTTCAGACGAGCAGCGGCGGTCTTCTTCCAGCCGTCATCGTTGTCGTCCCAGTCGATCTGGTAGCGAACGAGGCCGCCGACCTTGAGGCAGGTCTCGGTACCGGGGATGTAGTAGAAGCCCGCGCCGTAAACGTCGCAGATGCGGACGTATTCCATGGGTTCCGGCTCAGCGACGACGACAGCGTCGGCCGCACGAGCGCCGGAGACTGCGAGCAGAGCCGCAGCGGAGCCGAGAAGAAGGCTCTTAATGTTCATTTTCTGACCTCCAGTCAAAAGTTTCAAAAGAGGGTCTGGGTATTTTTTGCTGAAGGACAGCGTTCCCTGCCCCATCCCCGTTTGAAAAAGATGCGCACCGCGCTCCCTCTTCGACCCCGACATTACCCATGAGCCGCCGCGGTTCAACAACCAACACGGCCAGCGGGGGCGTCAGGACGCAGGATCGCCGAGCCATGTTGCACAAATGACACGATTTGATACCCCCTATAAAGAAGTCATTAAGAAATGAAGCCGTTCGGGCGCAGCTTTTGCGCTTGGTGCAGTTCCTGACCGAGTTCTCTTTCCACAGAATCGCGGGTGTTCCGATTCCCTGGGAGGCCGGCTGAGCGGACGATTCGTACATCGAGATCGCCAGGCGATGCTTTTTCATGCCGATATGTAGAATGACTTATTGATTGTGCCGCGCCTTTTCTTTATCCAGCGGCGCAACGGAGAGGTGGCCGAGTGGTCGAAGGCGCTCCCCTGCTAAGGGAGTAGAGGTCAAAAGCTTCTCGTGGGTTCGAATCCCATCCTCTCCGCCAGCCTCAGGCAACCTTCCCTCTCAGATCTCAGAAATTCCAGCTATTTCAACCGCTTGCAAGAGCACTGCGCGCGACTTAGCCCGTTTTTCGTGGCGTTCCGCCTTCAATTCACGATCTCCAGCCGCGATTCTGACTGGAGGTCAGAAAATGAACATTAAGAGCCTTCTTCTCGGCTCCGCTGCGGCTCTGCTCGCAGTCTCCGGCGCTCGTGCGGCCGACGCTGTCGTCGTCGCTGAGCCGGAACCCATGGAATACGTTCGCATCTGCGACGTTTACGGCGCGGGCTTCTACTACATCCCCGGCACCGAGACCTGCCTCAAGATCGGCGGCCTCGTTCGTTACCAGATCGACTGGGACGACCAGGATGAAGGTTGGCGCAAGACTGCTGCTGCGCGCGTGAACCTGGATGCTCGTTCGGAAACCGAATACGGCACGTTCCGCCGCTTCATCGAGCTGCACTTCCAGCACAACGGCCAGGAATACGTCGTTGACACGACCGATGGCTCGTCCGAGTGGTCCGACACCCAGGGCTCCTGGATTCGTTATGCCTTCTTCGAACTCGGCGGCCTGATGATCGGTCGTAACGACACCCTGTTCGACGGCGCCCTGTCGGGTGAATTCGACGCCGGCGGCGGCGACTTCATCAACTCGATCCGTTACACCTTCGACGCTGGCAACGGCATCGCAGTGTCGGTCGCGCTCGAAGAAGAGGACAACAACTTCGACTACGTCCCGCTCGTCGTCGGCAAGGTCTCTGTCGCTCAGGGCTGGGGTTCGGTCGACCTGTTCGCCGCTTATGACGACCGCTTCTCGGAGTTCGCTCTGAAGGGTACCGCCAAGATCAAGGCAACCGACGCTCTGACCCTCGAACTGCTCGCAGCTTACGAGTCGGGCGCCACCTGGTTCGGTCTGTCGGACTTCTACGCAGGCTACGAATGGTCGGTCGGTGGTTACCTGAAGTACCAGGTCAACGAGAAGCTGGCCGTCGGCTTCGGCGGTCAGTACTTCGCTGACAGCCACTTCGGCAACTTCCTCACCAACACCACGACCGAAGTCGGCAACGACGACTGGTCGATCGGCGCGGTCATCGACTACACGATCGTTGAGAACCTCAACGCCAAGCTGGCAGTCAACTACGACGACGGCGACAGCTTCACGGACGGCTCGTTCAACGGCTTCCTCCGTCTCGACGCCTCCTTCTAATAGGCTGACGTCGTAAGGCATAAGGCGGCCCGGGTTTCCTAGGAGACCCGGGCCGTTTTGCTACCGGCAGAACGCCGGGAACCAAACCAAGAAAGGGAGAGTAGGCGCTGTAAAACGATGCGAGTTCGGGCCTAGGACGATATTGCCGTCTGCACCACGGCGTGATCTTGCTCCATTGTTTACGTTATCCCTTGCCTCCGCAAACCATGGCTGTATCTTCCGCGCCGGGGGTTGCTGAGGTGGTTATGAAGAAAGCAACTTCAAAGGACGATATTTTGAGCGGCCACCACTCAGCCGCCCTGATGACTGACTGCAAGGTAACTTACAGTTTCAACACTATTAAAGAAGTAAAGTCATTCAGGGTCATAGACCTATTTTATTCATATAAAGACATATTGTGGGATGACGGGAAGCACAAATACAACGTCAGCTCCTTTATTGGTGAGATCGACGAGATTCTGTTGGGCGAGCGCTTCAGCGCATTTTCCCAGGAAACACTCGACGGCCTTGTAGGCTCCCTGCGCCAACGCGGTAACAGCAACGCGACCATCAATCGAAAGATGGCCGCTTTGAGCAAACTACTGCGCAAGGCCTATAAGATGGGAGACGTCCACAGCCTGCCCGAGTTCCGCCGCCAGAAAGAGCGGGCGGGACGAATCCGCTTTCTCGAGCTCGAGGAAGAGGACAGGCTGTTTGCTGCCATCAAGGCCAAGAGCGAAGACGCCTACCGGCTTTCCGTTTTCCTGGTCGACACCGGCTGCCGCCTCGGCGAGGCGATCGGACTGATCTGGAACGACATCCAGGACACCCGCGTCAGCTTCTGGATCACCAAATCCGGACGCAGCAGGACGATTCCCCTGACCGCGCGCGCCAGAGAGACGGCCAAATGGCCTTCTGAACGTGGGCCGCGTCCGAAAGGGCCGTTTGCCATGCTGACGCAGCCACAGTTTCGCGCCATCTGGAACGAGGCCAAGGCCGAGGTTGGTCTCGGCGCCGACGACCAGGTGGTGCCGCATATCCTGCGCCACACCTGCGCTTCGCGCCTCGTCCAGGGCGGCATCGACATCCGCCGCGTGCAGATGTGGCTCGGTCACCAGACGCTGTCGATGACGATGCGTTATGCGCATCTCGCCACCAACGATCTCGACCGCTGCGTGGTGGTTCTGGAACGGCACTGACGACAGGCAGGCGAACACCGCCCGCATTCAGGCCGGGCTCATGCCCGCTGCCGGCGGTTCGGCTCGGCGCATCGAAAAATTGTTGGTCCCGATCGCGCCAGGACTACGACAAACCATATGCACGCGCAGCCGGTTTTGTCGTATAGGCGAAGTTCTAGAGCGCCGCTTGTCCGATTGGACGCGCAAAGGACGCTGTAGCACTTTGAAACGGGGCATGATCCGTTCCGAAAATCGATTCCGATTTTCGCGGTCATGCACCAGAGATTTCCGCACCCGGTTCGGGGCGGATGACGCCATCGAGTATGCTGCCATGACCAACCGCCCTGCCCTCACCCCCGTTGTCAACGCCCTGCCTGTTACCGTCCCGTTTGTCGGGCCGGAGGCGCAGGAGCGCGGTCGCGGCGCACCGTTTCGGGCTCGCATCGGCGCCAATGAGAGCGGTTTCGGACCTTCGCCGCGGGTGATCGCGCGGATGCAGGAGGCTGCGGGTGAGATGTGGAAATATTGCGACCCCGACAATTACGAGCTGAAAGTCGCGCTGGCACGCCATCTCGGCATTGGCGTCGAGAATGTCGTTGTCGGCGAAGGCATTGACGGCCTGCTGAACCTCGTCGTGCGCATGTACGCCAATGAGGGCACACCAGTCGTGACCTCGCTCGGCGCCTATCCGACCTTCAATTTCCACGTCGCCAGCGTCGGCGCCAGGCTGGTGCCGGTGCCGTTCCGCGACGACAAGGAAGATTTGCAGGGCCTGCTCGACGCGGTGAAGCGCGAGAATGCGCCTGTTGTCTATCTGTCCAACCCGGACAATCCGATGGGCAGCTGGTGGGAAGCGAACGAAATCCTGCGCTTCATCGATGCGTTGCCCGAAACGACGATGCTGGTCCTTGATGAGGCCTATGGCGAGACGGCACCTGTTACGGCGCTGCCGCCGGTCGACATTTCGCGCCCCAATGTCGTGCGCATGCGTACCTTCTCCAAGGCCTATGGCCTCGCCGGCATCCGCTGCGGCTATGCCTTTGGCGACGCCGATGTGATCGCCAGTTTCGAAAAGGTGCGCAATCACTATGGCGTCAGCCGGATGGCGCAGATCGCAGGTGAGGAAGCCCTCGCCGACCAGGCCTATCTTGCCGAAGTGGTCGCCAAGGTCGATGCCGGGCGCAAGCGAATCACCCGGATCGCTGGAGACAACGGCTTGAAGCCGCTGCCCTCGGCGACCAATTTCGTCACCATCGACTGCGGCGGCGATGCTGCCTTTGCCCTTGCCGTGATGCGCAACATGCTCGAGCGCGACGTGTTCATCCGCAAGCCGATGGCGCCGGTGCTCGACCGTTGCATTCGCGTCAGCGTTGGTCTCGACCACGAGCTCGACATCTTCGCCGAAGAATTGCCCAGGGCGATCACTGCTGCCCGCAGCACCTGACGGCAACAGGCATTTTCAACCATTGGTAGGCGGCGAAACCTGCGCAGCATATTGCTGCGCGAAGCTATATGCGGATATCCTAATTTATTCATTTGGACGCCGCATCATCAACACAGTTCGTGCCTAGGCCGGATCTGGGCGGACGGGGACACAGGGGGTTCAACAGCAATCAAGAACCAAACCGGGGAGACCCTATGCCTCAGCACAGCGCCAACGAGCAGTATCTGCTCGAGCTCATCAACGCGGAGCGCGCCAAAGTCGGCGCCCAGCCTCTGGCATTCGACAACGACCTAAGCGAAGCCGCCGAAAACCACGACAAATGGATGCTCTCGGCGGATGTCTTTTCACATACGGGTTCCGGCGGCTCGTCGCCGACGACACGCATGAAGGCGGCCGGCTACACGCTTAGCGGCTCCTGGGCGACCGGCGAGAACATCGCCTGGGCGACCACCCGCGCGCCGACCGGCTATGTCGACGAAGTAAAGCTGCTCCACACCAACCTGATGAATTCTTCCGGACACCGGGCGAACATCCTCAACCCGAACTTCCGCGAGGTCGGCCTCGGCTTCGAGGTCGGCGACTACAAGGGCCGTTCCTCCGCCTTCGTGACCGAAGACTTCGCCAAGACGGGTACCGACCTGTTCCTGACCGGCGTCAGCTTCGACGACAAGGATGGCGACCGCTTCTACGATCCGGGCGAAGGCCTCGGTGCCATCACGGTGACGGCCAAGAACTCCCTCGGCCAGACCTTCAAGACCACGACGTCGGCCGCGGGCGGCTACGACCTGGTGCTGAAGCCCGGCACCTATACGGTCACTTTCACGGGCACCAACATCGCGACATCGACGCAGACGGTCACGATCGGCACCAAGAACGTCAAGAAGGACCTGATCGATCCGGTGATGAAATCGGGCACGCTGGCGGCCACCGCTTCGGCCGATGATGCCGGCACTGCCGCACCGACGACGCCGACCAAGGTGGTCGATGTCGCCGACAACACCGATACCGGCGGCGGCTCGAGCGGCGGCGATAATGCGGGCGCAAACCCTGCGAACAACTGGCTCGCCGACTTCTTCAAGAAGATGGACCATTTCGGCCAGGACCAGGGTGCGCGTGGCGACCCGGGTACGCGTGGCGACCCGGGCACGCGTGGCGCACGTGAAGTGGCCGGCTCGGCAGATGCCGGGGCCAGGAAGACGGTGGCGCTCGATGGCGACCACTTCAACTTCAGCTCGAAGGTGGCAGCACATGTCAACGCCGACCATGTCAACGACATCGTCGACGGCGCCCACGTGCAGCAGGCTGTCGACCATGTGATCGCTGCCTTGCAGGCGCATCTTCCGGCGGATGGTCACGTCGTTGCCGATGCCGGTGATGCGGCCCAGGCAGCGGTCGCCAAGATCCTCGCGCAGATGGCCGCCCATTCGGGCCACCACAACGGCGACCTCGTCGCCTGATCCTACTTGCGATCCAAGAGGCGGGCCTCGTTTGGCGAGGCCCGCCACAACGCAGCCAAATGGCTGCCATTGGGGGAAAGTCCTGACTTATCCGCTTGCAAATGATCCAGGCCGTACCAACCGCTCGGAGCTGCGCGATGCGCTGGGCTCGTTCCGGGGCGCTTTCATCGCCGTTGCCGGCTTCAGCGGCCTGATCAACATCCTGATGCTGTCGGGCTCGCTGTTCATGCTGCAGGTCTATGACCGCGTGCTGCCAAGCCGCAGCGTGCCGACGCTCGTGGCGCTGATCATCCTGGTCGCCGTGCTCTATGCCTTCCAGGGCGTGCTCGAAGCCATCAGGGCACGCGTGCTGACGCGGATCGGCGCCGGCATCGACGAAATCATCAGCGGCCGCGTGTTCAACTGCATCGTCAGGCTGCCGTTGCGCACGCGCGACCGCGGCGAAGGCCTGCAGGCAATGCGTGACCTCGACCAGGTCAGCGGCTTTCTATCAGGCGCCGGACCGGCCGCGCTGTTCGACCTGCCATGGATGCCGCTCTATGTCGGCATCTGTTTTCTCTTCCATCCCTGGATCGGCGTTGCGGCACTCGCCGGCGCGCTGCTTCTTGTCGCGCTCACCGTCCTGACCGACCGCCTGGTGCGCGGGCCGACCAAGGCGATGTCCGGCTTCAGCACGAGGCGCAGCGCCATCGCACAAACAGGCGCCCGCAATGCCGAGGTGCTGGCCGCGATGGGCATGGGCGACCGGTTGGCGCAGCGCTGGGCCCAGGCGAATGGCGATTTCCGCGAGGCGCAGGAACGCGCCAGCGACCTGACCAGCGGCTTCGGCGCGGTATCGCGCATCCTGCGCATGATGCTGCAATCGATGGTGCTGGCGCTCGGCGCCTATCTCGTCATCTACCAGCAGGCGACGCCCGGCATCATCATCGCCAGCTCGATCCTGACGTCGCGCGCGCTGGCGCCGATCGAACTCGCCATCGCGCACTGGAAAGGCTTTCTCAATGCGCGCCAGAGCTGGCACAGGCTCGACACATTGTTCGCGGCGATGCCGGCGTCCGAAAGCGGCATGGAGCTGCCGGCTCCGGTCGACGAGCTCGCCGTCGAGAGCATCAGCGTGGTGGCGCCGGGCGACCGGCGATTTGTGCTGCAGGACGTCGAATTCTCGCTCCGGGCGGGATCCGGCATGGGCGTCATCGGCCCCAGCGGCTCCGGAAAATCCTCGCTGGCGCGCGCGCTCGTCGGCGTCTGGCCGCTGATGCGCGGCAAGGTGCGGCTCGATGGTGCGGCGCTCGAGCAGTGGCCGGCGCAGGCGCTCGGCCGCCATGTCGGCTACCTGCCGCAGGACGTGGAACTGTTTGCCGGGACCGTCGGCCAGAACATTTCGCGCTTTGAAGACAAGGCGGCCTCCGAGACGATCATCGCGGCGGCGAAGGCGGCGGGCGTGCACGACATGATCCTGCGCCTGCCCGAGGGCTACCAGACCGAGATCGGCGAAAGCGGCGCTGCCCTCTCCGCCGGCCAACGCCAGCGCGTGGCGCTGGCGCGTGCGCTCTACCGCGACCCGTTCCTGGTGGTGCTCGACGAGCCCAATTCCAATCTCGACGCATCTGGCGACCTGGCGTTGACGCAGGCCATCGAGCGCATCAAGGCGCGCGGCGGCATCGTGATCGTGGTGGCGCACCGGCCGAGCGCGCTCGCTGCACTCGATCACCTGCTGGTGCTCGGCGGCGGCAAGCAGCAGGCCTTCGGCCTGAAGAGCGATATCGCACGGCAGGCACTGCAACCGGTGCCGGTGCCGCTGCATGCGGTGGGAACGGCGGGCTGACCATGACGCTGGTGACGAACCATTTTTCCACAGACCGGCTCAAGGCTGCCAGAGAACTTGCGACCTCCGCGAGGTCGCACGTGCTCGCGCTGCTCGACAAGGGCGCCATGCTGGACGCAGGCGCCTCCCCACAACAGCAGCGGTTGCGCAAGGCCATCAGGCGCAATGTCAGGCTGGGCGGCATCGCCGCGCTGGCGCTGGTCGGCGGCCTCGGCCTTTGGGCGGCGACAAGCAGCCTGTCGGGTGCGGTGGTCGCGGCCGGTCACCTCGTTGTCGATTCGAACGTCAAGGCGGTCCAGCATCCGCAGGGCGGCGTTGTCGGCGCGCTGAACGTGCACAATGGCAGCGTGGTTTCGGCCGGCGAGGTGCTGGTGCGGCTGGACGACACCGTCGCCAAGGCCAATCTCGCCATCGTCGACAATGGCCTGGACGAACTGTTGGCGCGGCGCGCACGGCTGATGGCCGAGCGCGATGGTGTCGATGCGATCGCCTATCCCGAGGAACTGACGGCGCGCGCGTCCAATCCCGAGATCGCGCAACTGATCGAGGGAGAGAACAAGCTCTTTGCGCTCCGGCGGCAGGCACGCGATGGGCAGGTGTCGCAATTGCGCGAGCGCATTGCCCAGTTCCGCCAGGAAATTTCCGGCATCGAAGCCCAGCAGAACAGCAAGAAGCAGGAGATCGCGCTGATCAAGGTCGAGCTCGCGGGCATGGAAGAGCTGTGGAAAAAGAAGCTGGTGCCGATCTCCCGGCTGGCGGATCGCCAGCGGGCGCAGGCACAGCTCGACGGCGAGGACGGCCAGCTGACGGCGTCCGCAGCGCAGACGCGCGGCCGCATCAGCGAGACCGAGCTTGCCATCATCCAGATCGACCAGGACATGCGCAGCCAGGTGGCGGGCGAACTGCGCGAGATCGACGCCAAGGCCGGCGAGCTCAGGGAGCGGCAGGTCGCCGCCGAGCAGTCGCTGAAGCAGATCGACATCCGCGCGCCGCAGGCCGGCCGCGTCCACCAGCTGGCGATCCATACCGTCGGCGGCGTGGTCACGCCGGGCGAAGCGATCATGCAGATCGTGCCGACGGCGGATGCGCTGGTGGTCGAGGCGCGCGTCGCGCCGCAGGACATCGACCAGGTGCGGATCGGCCAGCCGGCCACGCTGAGGCTTTCCGCCTTCAACCAGCAGACGACGCCGGAGGTGGAAGGCACGGTCGACCGGGTTTCACCCGACATGATCGAGGACCAGAAGGCCGGGCTGTCCTATTATGGGGTGCGCATAACCCTGTCTGCCAAGAGCCTCGAACAGGCCGGCTCGCCGGAACTCAAGCCGGGCATGCCGGCCGAGGTGTTCCTCAAGACCACCGACCGCACGGTGCTTTCCTATCTGTTCAAGCCCTTGACCGACCAGGCCAGCCGCGCCTTCCGCAGCGACTGACGCGGCCGTCATCCACAGATCGCATTTCGCGCCACTTGAATTAATTAAACGTTCGTTTTATTAATTCGCTATTCGGGAGGAATGGCTGGATGGCGCGAACTGCGGGTTCGGACGGCGGCAGGACGGAAGCGGCGATCCGCGAGGCAGCTGTACAGCTGATCGCGCGCCACGGCTTCGAGGCGGTGACGATGCGCCAGCTGGCGGCCGAAGTCGGCGTGCAGGCTGCTGCGCTCTATCGCTATTTTCCGACCAAGGAAGACCTGCTCCATACGCTGATGCGCGAACACATGGAGGCGCTGCTTGGCGCTTGGGAGCAGGCACGCCCTGCCAATGACGATCCGTTGGCGCGGCTGACCAGCTTTGTCGTCAACCACATCCGTTTCCATGTCGAGCGCCGGCACGCCACCCATGTCTCCAACATGGAGTTGCGCAGCCTTTCGCGCGATAATCTGACCAGCATCCTCAAGCTCCGCACGGCCTACGAGAAGGAGCTCAGGACCATCCTGCGCGACGGCGCGGATGCGGGCCTGCTTGATATCGACGACACCGGCCTGACCGCGATGGCGATCATCCAGATGATCACGGGCGTCATCGTCTGGTTTCGTCCCGATGAGAGACTGTCGGTCGACGAAGTGACCGCGACCTACCTTGCCATGACGATGCGCCTGACCGGCGCCAGGACCAATGCGGAGGACCGCCATGTACGACAAGACGCTGAACTTCGGGCTCGGTGAGGACATAGACAGCCTGCGCGAGATGGTCAGGCGCTTCGCCCAGGAGCGCATCGCGCCGATCGCCGCCGACATCGACCGCAGCAACGAGTTTCCAGCCCATCTCTGGCAGGAGCTCGGCGCGCTCGGCCTGCTCGGCATCACTGCCGAGGGCGAATATGGCGGCTCGGAAATGGGCTATGTCGCCCATGTCGTGGCGGTTGAGGAAATCTCGCGCGCCTCGGCCTCGGTCGGCCTGTCCTATGGCGCGCATTCGAACCTGTGCGTCAACCAGATCAAGCGTTGGGGAACGCCGGAGCAGAAGGCAAGATACCTGCCCAAGCTGTGCTCGGGCGAACATGTCGGCGCGCTCGCCATGTCAGAAAGCGGCTCCGGCTCGGACGTCGTGTCGCTGCGCCTCAGGGCCGAGAAGCGCAACGACGTCTATGTGCTCAACGGCTCCAAGATGTGGATCACCAACGGGCCCGACGCCGACACGCTGGTGGTCTATGCCAAGACCGATCCCGACCGCAAATCGCGCGGCATCACCGCCTTCATCATCGAGAAGACGATGAAGGGCTTTTCGGTGGCGCAGAAGCTCGACAAGCTCGGCATGCGCGGCTCGAACACCGGCGAGCTGGTGTTCGAGAATGTCGAGGTGCCGTTCGAGAACGTACTGCACGAGGAAGGCCGCGGCGTCGAAGTGCTGATGTCCGGCCTCGACTATGAGCGCGTGGTGCTGGCCGGCGGACCGATCGGCATCATGGCGGCGTGCATGGACGTCGCCGTGCCTTACGTGCACGACCGCAAGCAGTTCGGCCAGCCGATCGGCGAATTCCAGCTGGTGCAAGGCAAGCTTGCCGACATGTATTCGACGATGAATGCCGCACGCGCCTATGTCTATGCCGTGGCCGCCGCCTGCGATCGCGGCCAGACGACCCGCAAGGACGCCGCCGGCTGCGTGCTGTTTGCTGCGGAGAAGGCGACGCTGATGGCGCTCGATGCGCTGCAACTGCTCGGCGGCAATGGCTACATCAACGACTATCCCACCGGTCGGCTGCTCCGCGACGCCAAACTCTACGAGATCGGCGCCGGCACCAGCGAGATCAGGCGCTGGCTGATCGGCCGCGAGATCATGGCAGAATGACCCTGCGCGCCAATCACGCGCAGGGCCGGTCTTCAATGCTCGACCAGGCTCACCCCCCTCGCCTTGGCCCAGCGGCCGAGGACCTGCAACTCGTCCTGCCTTGCCGTCCGGTTGCCGAAGCCGCGGATCTGGACCGCGCGGTTTCGCGGATCGAGCTCGATCGTCAGCATGCGATCCGCCCTGCCGCCGCCCGTCCGCCGCAACGACCAGATCGAAGCCTGGCCGGCGATGCACTTTGCCGCGTAGGTCCAGACGCAGTGATGCATGGCGCGGCTTTCGGCAACCAGCTCGTCCGCCTTGGTGATCTGCAGCACCGCGAACTCCTCGCCACGCGTGCTGGCCTTGCTGTCGCTTGGACGCCAGGACCAGTTGGCGAGCGGCGAGCCGGCCCAGCCGCCCTCGTCCTTGCCGCCGCCTCGCCGGATCTCGGCCTGCCGTTGGGCAGCCCTGATACGGGCCACCATGGCGATGTCGCGGTGCCAGTCTCGCATCTGACGTTCCAGCGACGCCAGCGTGCGCCCGCGCAGGCTGTATTGCCGGTCGCGCTCAAGACGCGCCGCCAGATAATCGCAGAGGTCGTCGATCTCTTCGATCGGCAGCGGGTGGACAGCAAAGAAGCGCGCCGCCTCCCGCCAGAAGGCAAGCTCGCCTCTCGGCGTGCGCGAGATCTTCGACCGGGCGATGCGCTGGGCGACTCCGAGATCGTCGGCATAGGTGCGTGCGATCGCCAGCCAGAAGGTCTCGCAGAAGTCGAGCACCGCCGGCGGGTTGAGGAAGCAATGGACCTCCTTTCGGGTCAGCCATTCGGCGGCGCCCAGTTTGTACAGCGACTGGCCGCCGGCTGCTGCGACATACCAGCGTTTGCACAGCCTGATCTCATCGGCATCGAGCCCGCTGCCATCGAGCCAGATTTGCTCGAGATGCGCGGCCACCGGGTAGACCGCAAAGAGATGGCGCGCGGCAGCCAGACGCAACCGTCCCGGGTCACGCGTCTTGAGCTGGGGACGCCAGGCGTCGCGGTGGCGGATGGCGTCGCCAAAGCCGGAGAGCACCTCGTCCAGCGCCCTCTTGAAATCAGGCGGTTGGCGAAGCGGTCGGACGACCTGCCTCAGCGTCGCTTCATAAGCAGCAATGCGTTCGCGCTCGGCCTCGTGCCGGCGCCTTATTCTGGAACGTGCCATAGCCGTTCAACCTCATCGAGAACCTGTCAGCCGGGCGCGAAGCGACAACCGGCACGGAATGTGTCGATTTCGATCGCGCTGACATGACAGACCTCCTTGGGTTGAATGGGCGGGCTACATAGTCGCGAGAATTGCAGGATGCAAGCGATGTTGACGTTTGGGAATGTCGGGGATGGTGACGTGTGGCAAGGTTGCATCAGGGGCCACGGACTCAATCTCGACGTGATGCCGTTCGACCATGAACATGCGAGGTCGGTCGGCAGGCTGCGTGCCGACAGGAATTGGGCCGACCTGGACGTCGGCTGCAGGATTGAGGTCATACGTTAGAGCCAGACGATGCTGGACTTCGCCGAAATTACGAGGCTAGTGCGTTAGATTCGCCACCCACCATGACTGCTTCGCGCCTTTGGGCGCGGCAGCGCATGGGTATCACTCCAAGAGGAAAAATGCCGACGCTTCATTCCCAGCTCTCCCCCTCCTCCGAAAGCTTCAAGGCAAATGCCGCGCGTCTGCGAACGCTGGTGGCCGACATCAGCGAGAAGGCTGCGACGGTGGAGCGCGGCGGTTCGGAGGATGCGCGCAAGCGGCATATGTCGCGCGGCAAGCTGTTGCCGCGTGAAAGGCTGGCGCAACTGCTCGACGCCGGCTCGCCCTTCCTCGAGGTCGGCCAGTTCGCCGCCTTCGGCCTCTATGGCGGCGACATCGCCTCCGCCGGCGTGATCGCCGGCATCGGCCGCGTCGAGGGCACCGAGGTGATGGTCGTGGTCAATGACGCCACGGTGAAGGGCGGCACCTATTATCCGCTGACGGTGAAGAAGCATCTCAGGGCGCAGGAGATCGCGCTGCAGAACAATCTGCCCTGCATCTATCTCGTCGATTCCGGCGGCGCCAACCTGCCCAACCAGGACGAGGTCTTTCCCGACCGCGATCATTTCGGCCGTATCTTCTTCAACCAGGCCAACATGTCGGCGGCGGGCATTCCGCAGATCGCCTGCGTCATGGGTTCATGCACGGCGGGCGGTGCCTATGTGCCGGCGATGTCCGACGAGACCGTCATGGTGCGCAACCAGGCGACCATCTTTCTCGCCGGCCCGCCGCTGGTAAAGGCGGCGACAGGCGAGGATGTGAGCGCCGAGGAGTTGGGCGGCGCCGACCTGCATACGCGGGTCTCGGGTGTCGCCGACCACTATGCCGTCGACGACGAACACGCTTTGGCGATCGTCCGGCGCATCGTCAAAAACCTGAATCGGAAGAAGGACATCGGGATCGTCCTGAAGAAATCGATTCCGCCTGTTCATGCGCCGGAAGAGGTTTATGGCGTCATCCCGGCCGACCTGCGCCAGCCTTACGATGTGCGCGAGGTGATCGCGCGCGTCGTCGACGGCTCCGAATTCGACGAGTTCAAGCAGAACTACGGCACGACGCTGGTGACGGGCTTTGCCCATGTCCACGGCATGCCGGTCGGCATCATCGCCAATAATGGCGTGCTGTTTTCGGAGAGCGCGCTGAAGGGCGCGCATTTCATCGAGCTGTGCTGCCAGCGCAAGATCCCGCTGGTGTTCCTGCAGAACATCACCGGTTTCATGGTGGGGGCGAAATACGAAGCCGGCGGCATCGCCAAGGACGGCGCCAAGCTGGTGACGGCGGTGGCGACCGCACAGGTGCCAAAGGTCACCATCATCATCGGCGGCTCGTTCGGCGCCGGCAATTACGGCATGTGCGGCCGCGCCTACTCGCCACGCTTCCTGTGGATGTGGCCGAATGCGCGCATTTCCGTCATGGGCGGCGAGCAGGCGGCAACAGTGCTTGCCATGGTCAAGCGCGAAGGCATCGAGCGCAAGGGCGGCAACTGGAGCAAGGAAGAAGAGGCCGAGTTCCGCGCGCCGATCCTTGAGAAATACGAGCGCGAGGGGCACCCGCTCTACTCGTCGGCCAGGCTGTGGGACGACGGCATCATCGATCCCGCCAGGACCCGCGAGGTGTTGGCGCTCAGCCTGTCGGCAGCGCTCAATGCGCCGATATCTGACACCAAGTTCGGCGTGTTCAGGATGTGATGGGAGATCAAAGAATGTTCTCAAAAATCCTCATCGCCAATCGCGGCGAGATCGCCTGCCGCGTCATCCGCACCGCCCGCAAGATGGGCGTGAAGACGGTCGCCGTCTATTCGGACGCCGATGCGCGCGCGCTGCATGTCGCGATGGCCGACGAAGCCGTGCATATCGGTGGCTCGCCTGTCGCCGAAAGCTATCTGCGCGGCGACGTCATCATTGCCGCCGCCAAGGCGACGGGCGCCGAGGCGATCCATCCCGGCTACGGCTTTCTGTCCGAAAACCCCGGCTTCGTCGATCAGGTGACGCGGGCAGGCCTCGTCTTCATCGGGCCTTCGGCAGATTCGATCCGCGCCATGGGGCTCAAGGACGCGGCCAAGAGGCTGATGGAAAAGGCAGGCGTGCCGGTCGTTCCAGGCTATCACGGCGAGGCGCAGGAGATCGTCATCCTCGCCAGCAAGGCGCGCGAGATCGGCTATCCCGTGCTGATCAAGGCGCGGGCCGGCGGCGGCGGCAAGGGCATGCGCCGCGTCGACCATTCTGACGATTTCGCCGATGCGCTGTCCGGCGCGCGGCGCGAGGCCAAGGCCGCCTTCGGTGACGACCGCGTGCTGGTCGAAAAATATGTCGACAAGCCGCGCCATATCGAAGTGCAGGTGTTCGGCGACAATTTTGGCAATGCCGTGCACCTGTTCGAGCGCGACTGCTCGGCGCAGCGCCGCCACCAGAAGGTGATCGAAGAAGCCCCTGCCCCCGGCATGACGGCCGAACTGCGCGCGGCGATGACCGACGCCGCGGTGAAGGCCGCCAAGGCGATCAAATATTCCGGCGCCGGCACGATCGAGTTCATCGTCGATGCCTCGGACGGGCTGAAGCCGGATCGCTTCTGGTTCATGGAAATGAACACGCGGCTGCAGGTCGAGCATCCGGTGACCGAGATGATATCGGGCGTCGACCTCGTCGAATGGCAGCTTCGGGTCGCTTCCGGCGAGCACATACCGCTGGCGCAGGATGAGATCACGCTGTCCGGCCATGCCTTCGAGGCACGGCTCTATGCCGAGGATCCCGCCAAGGGCTTCCTGCCGGCGATCGGCACGCTGCATCATCTCAGCTTCCCCAGTGAAGCTTTACCGGGCACCGAAATCCGCGTTGAAACCGGCGTGCGCCAGGGCGATGCGATCTCGCCGTTCTACGACCCGATGATCGCCAAGGTGGTGACGCATGGGCCTGATCGCGCCACAGCCCTCGAGGCACTGGCCGACGCAGTCACCCGCACCGAAGTGGCGGGGTCGACGACCAATGCGGCGTTCCTGGCCGCCCTTGCCCGTGACCCCGACTTCGCCTCTGGCGATGTCGACACCGGTCTCATCGGGCGCAAGCAGGACGAGCTGACGGCCACCGCGCCGCCAAGCAGCCGGGCCGTGGCGCTTGCCGCACTGGCTGCCACGGGCGCTGCGGCATCTGCTGCCTCTGATGATCCGTGGTCTGGCCTGACCGGCTATGCCCACTTCAACCCGCTGGCACGGCGGGCAGCGCTGTCATCCGGCGGCGCCGACATCGTCGCCCACATCACGGCGCGACCGGACGGGCGTTTCCAGGTCAGGCCGGAGGGCGGCGAGGCCTTCGTGCTGGCTGCGGGCGCGAGCGATGCGGGTGCGACGGTCGCGGCGTGGCCCGGCCATGTCACGGTGTTCGAAAACGGCCGCTCTGTCGACTTTGCCATCAGCGATCCTTTCGCCCGGGCGGCCGAGATCGGCGAAGGCACGTCGAGCATGCGCGCGCCGATGCCGGGCCTGGTCAAGCTCGTTCGCGCCGCCAAGGCCGACAAGGTGGCCAAGGGCCAGCCGCTTTTGGTGCTCGAGGCGATGAAGATGGAGCACACCATCACCGCCACCCATGACGGGGTGATTAGCGAGATCGCCGTCGAGGGCTCGCAGGTGACCGACGGAACGGTGCTCGTACGCTTCGAGGAGTAGAGCGTCTCGGCTTTTCTTCGAATTACGGAAGCGCTCTATCTTCTTGTTTTTGCGAAATTCCTGGGAAAGCTGCCGCACAGTTTTCCTGGAATTGCTCTTACGCGAGCCTTGCTGTTTGCGCATGACAGACCAGCCCGAAAATCTGTATCGGATTTCGGGCTGGTGCCATATTGCTGCGATGCAGCAAACATGGACAGGCACGCGCAGTGACCAATATCAGCAACAGTGATGCCCTACCGCATCGCCAGTACGAGGACGTGCTGGCACTGCTCACCGGTACCATGATGGTGGCGCTCGGGCTGGTTCTCTACACCAATGCCGGGCTGATCACAGGCAGTTCGGCCGGACTGGCGCTGCTTGTGCAATACGCCACCGGCTACGGCTTCGGCGCCATCTTCTTCGTCATCAACCTGCCGTTCTATTATCTCGCCGTGAAGCGCATGGGCTGGCCGTTCGCGCTGCGCACCTTTGCTGCCGTGGCGCTGATTTCGCTGCTGTCGCGCCTGATGCCCGACTGGATCGGCATCGGCCACCTTAACCCGCTCTATGCGGCGATAGCGGGCGGCGGCCTGATGGGCATGGGCCTTCTGGTGCTGTTCCGCCATCGCGCCGGCCTCGGCGGCTTCAACATCCTGGCCTTGTACCTGCAGGACAATCACGGCATCCGCGCCGGCTATTTCCAGTTGGCGGTCGACCTGGTCATTCTCGTGGTGTCGCTGTTTTATCTCGAGCTCGACAAGGTCGCACTTTCGGTCCTGGGGGCTGCGGTGCTCAACCTGATCATCGCCATCAACCATCGCCCCGGCCGTTATGTCGGCATGAGCTGAAACGAAAAAGCCGCGCCAGACGGCGCGGCCCTTTTGCGTGCGACAGCCATGCCGGGTCAGCCGGCGGTCGGCTGCTTGGTCTTCCTGAGATAGGGCAGAACGCGCTCGAACGAGCCGAAGCGCTTGATCGCGTCCTCGTCGGAGACGGCGGCGGTGACAATGACGTCGTCGCCCTGCTTCCACTGCACAGGTGTTGCCACCTGGTACTTGGCGGTCAGCTGGATCGAATCCAGCGCGCGCAGGATCTCGTCGAAGTTGCGGCCGGTCGACATCGGATAGGTCAGCGTCAGCTTGACCTTCTTGTCGGGGCCGATGACGAACACCGAACGCACGGTGGCATTGTCTGCCGGGGTGCGGCCTTCCGAGCTGTCGCCGGCGGTGGCCGGCAGCATGTCGAAAAGCTTGGCGATGGCCAGCGTCGGGTCGCCGATCATCGGATAGTCGACCTTGTTACCGGAGAGCGTTTCGATGTCGGCCTTCCATTTGTGATGGTTCTCGACCGGATCGACCGAAATGCCAATTATCTTGGCATTGCGCTTGGCGAAGTCGGCCTTGAGCCCGGCCATGTAGCCGAGTTCGGTAGTGCAGACGGGGGTGAAATCCTTGGGGTGCGAAAACAGTACCGCATAGCCGTCACCGATCCAGTCGTGGAAGCTGATCGCGCCTTCCGTCGTGTCGGCCTGGAAATCGGGGGCAGTGTCATTGATGCGAAGGCTCATGGTCGGTTCCTCCTGAATGCGACGCACACGGCTTGCGCCGGCCAGAACGGCCTGATTTCAGCGTCCACGTGCGAAAATCTCATTTTGCGCCAAGCTCGTGAAAACGACAATGGCCGGGACGTGCCCGGCCATTGAATGCATCTCTGTGGCTTACTGCCACAATGGCCGGGACGTGCCCGGCCATTGAATGCATCTGTGAGGCTTACTGCTTGATCGGCGCGTATTTGCCGTCGTGCCACTGGTTGATGTCGTAGCTGGCGTTCTTGAGATCGCCCTTCTCGTCGAAGACGACATCGCCGACGACGGTGCTGATCGGCTTGCCGTCCTTGAGCGCCTCGGCGACCTTCATCGGGTCATCCGTACCGGCACGCTCGATGCCCTGCGCGAAAGCCTGGATGGTGGCGTAGGAGAACAGCGTGAAGCCTTCCGGCACGAAACCGCCGGCCTTGATCTTCTCGACAGCTTCCTTGGCCTCGGGCTTGGCCTGCGGGTCCGACGGGAACACGAACAGCGTGCCTTCACCGGCCGGGCCGGCAATCTGCCAGAACTCGGGCGAAGCGATCGAGTCCGGCATGATCAGCTGATACTTGAAGTTCTGCTCGGCCGACTGGCGCAGGATGAGGCCGGCTTCCGGGTGGTAGCCGCCGAAATAGACGACGTCAGCCTTGAGCTCCTTCAGCTTGGTGACCAGCGCCGAATAGTCCTTCTCGCCGGCATTGATGCCTTCGTAGAGAACTTCGTTCAGGCCGCCGGCATTCATCGTCGCCTTGACGGCGTCGGCCACGCCCTGGCCATAGGCGCTCTTGTCGTGCAGCACGACGACGTTCTTGCCCTTGTACGTCTCGGCGATCCACGGGCCGATGAAGGCACCCTGGGCGTCGTCTCGCGTGTAAAGACGCATGATCGTCGGCCAGCCCTTCTTGGCAGCATCGTCGGTCAGCACCGGATTGGAGGATGCCGGCGACATCATCAGCGCGCCGGCTTCCGCATAGACCGCGGATGCCGGGATGCTCGAGCCCGAGCAGGCATGGCCGTCGATGAACTTGATGCCGTTGGCAACGATGCGGTTGGCGACCGAAACGGCCTGCTTGGGATCGCAGACGTCGTCTTCGATCGAGAGCTTGAGCTGGCGGCCCAAAACGCCACCCTTTTCATTGATCGCCTTGACGGCAGCTTCGGCGCCCTGCTTGAACTGGTCGCCGATATTGGCGAGCTGGCCGGTCATCGGGCCAGCCACGGCAATGCCGATGTCCTGCGCATAAGCAGCGCCGGCGCTGAGCGACAGGCCGACAAGAGCTGCGCCAAATCTACGTTTCAGATGCATTGTTACCCCTCCCTGGGACGCTCCGGCATTTCCCGGATCGCGTCACGCCTGCAATGGCCGAAAGCTGTCATCGCAACCGGGACTTGTCTTGGCGCATTGACGGCGAGTGATTGTGCCTGTGTTGGCAGGCAGATGTACAGGCACAATCAGCAGGCGCCGACAATGCCGATGTCGGGCGTCAGCCGCCCTGCGGCAGCACGTTCGGTGACGTCAGCCAGTTCTGATAGCTCCGGTCGGCTTCGATGATCTTGTTCCATTGGGCGCGCTCGGCCACCGATTTTGTCGCCGTCCACTCGATCCCGGTGCCCTTGAGACCGTTGGTCCGGGCGGCCTCGACCAGATAGCTGTCCGGCAGCATCTTCGGCAGCGTCGCCTGGGCAATGCCTATATTGCTGAGCTCGACGGCGCTCCAGCCACCTCCCGTCCTGACCAGGCCACCCTCCGCCTTGACGCTGGCCACGACCTGCTCGGAACTGCCTTCAATCGGCACCAACAGTCCGAAGTCGGTGAAATTGGCGCGTGCTTCGGTCGGGCTGTAGCCGGCAAATGTCGTTGCCCCGTCCACCATGGCCTTGAGCTGCTCGACGCCTTCGAAGGTCGCCGGGATTTCACCGGTCGCCGTCAGGTCGATGACCTTGCCATCCGTATCCTGCAGCGTCTTGGCAACCGCCATCAGCTTGCTGACGAGGAATGTGTCGCGCTGATCCTGCGCCAGCGCGGCGGACTTGATGAAGATGTCGAACTTGCGAGACGGGGATGACGTTTCCGCGCTCGGCGCGGCGGCGGTACTTGCGCCCGCCCCGCGCGGCGGCGTCAACAGGGAACCGATCTCGTCGAAGCAATTGGTGCCGTCATTTGCCAGGGACTGCTGGGTCAGCGTCCAGTCGGGACCACCGAGCCTGACGGCCGAGTACATGAGCCACGCCTGCCAGGAGGGCGTGCCATTGGCCAGCATCGCGTAGTAGAAATTGCGGTGCGTGTCGTGCGCGGTGCGCGTCTGCACACAGCAGAAATAGTCATGGACAATCGATGCCGGGAAATACGGGCCGTCATAGTTGTCGCCGACGATCAGCTCGAACAGCCAGGGAATGGTCGCGCCATCGGTGTAGCTTCCTGCCGGCACGCTCCACAGAAGGCCATTCGGATCGTTGAAATTGAGCGCCTTGGTGATCCTGAACGGCTTGGGCGACGCATCGGTCCGATTTTCCAATGCGATGGGAAGATCGACGAACTTGCCATAGTAGTCCTGCGCCCGGGACATGTCGGCTGCAAGCAAGAGAATGAGCGTAGTTGAACTGCCAAGCAAAGACCTGCGCATGCCACCCCCAATTTTCTGATTTTGCCAGGCAACGATAGCATGCTTCAACAACAACGAAAAAGCCGCGCCGATCTTATGGTGATCGGTCGCGGCTTTTGTCGTGGAGAGTGCCGCGAGCATCTTCGGCCCGTCGGACATCCGCCTGCCCTGTCTAACTCGGTCTAGCTTGTCCCGGACATGCTGGAGGTCATGTCCCCGTCGCGCCTGGCCTGTCCTTCAAACCGTCGCGTTGTTGTTATTGGAAACCGCCATTCAGGCGACCTCGGTCTTCCCCCCGGAAGCAGTTCTTGGGGTGGCGCATGATGCTTTCCGAAAATCCAAGCCGATTTTCGGGGGTCATGCACTCAGTGCATCGTCATCCATTCGCGGGCTTCGCGGAGCGCCTTGACGATGTCGAGCTTGGACATCGTGCCGGAGAGCTCCGAGCGCAGGGCCGCGGCGCGGGCCGAGCCCTTGATTGCGGCGATGTTGAACCATTTGTGGGCGGCAACCACGTCGACCTCGCAGTCGCGGCCGGTCGCATACATCATGCCGAGTTCGAGAAGAATGTCGGCCTGAGCGGTGGTTCCCATCGCGCCGAAGCCAGCGTCAAAGATTTCGAAACGTGCCATTTTCTTATCCCCTGCCTGTCTCCTGAGAGCCGGCCCGCTGGTGTTCCGGAGCTGCCCTTTCGATGCTTCCGAGAATGCCGGGGAGCCTTGAATCCGCCGTTAAATGGCGTGCTTAACTCGAAGAAAACAAACTGAAAACAAAGGGTAAAGCTCGGGATTCGTTAAGGATAGGAGTCCTTGCGCCGGCTGGAATTTCAAGAAAATGCGATGAAAATTCTGCAGTTGCGGGATAAGTCTTTGATAACCACGCGACACATTGATCCGCAGCCAATGATGAACTTTGTCGTCCAAGCGACGCGATCTGGGGGTCTTAAAAAGGCTCAGAACTTCCCCTGCGGCACCACTTTCGTTTTGCCGACGGCTGCATTACGCTTACGTTTGCGTAAACGTCAGGCAGGGAGAGTGCCTGTCGGCAACATTTCAACCGGGAGGACTTCAATGCTTCGCAAGATGAGCCTGGCCATCGCGGCCACCCTGATGATGGCGGGTGCTGCCTATGCCGACCCGATCGAAGGCAACTGGAAGACGGAAGCCGGATCGACTGCCGCGATCACGCCTTGCGGCGGCGGTTTCTGCATCACGCTGAAGGACGGCAAGCACGCCGGCAAGAAGATCGGCACGTTCAATGCCAATGGCGGCACCTATGCCGGCAAGATCACCGATCCGGCCAATGACAAGACCTATACCGGCAAGGCTTCGGTCGCCGGCTCGACGCTCAAGATGAGCGGCTGCGTACTCGGCGGCCTGATCTGCAAGACGCAGAACTGGAAGAAGCTGTAAGGACGGAAAGCGAATAGCCAATAGTGAGATCAAGGGGAGGCAGTGCCGGCAGGCGCTGCCTCCCCTATTCGTTTGTGCGCTGTTTGCTCGGTCAGGCCCTGGCGCGCTGGCCGAACAGCACCTTCTGCGCTTCCTTGTCGTCGGCGAGGTTACGGCGGTGGTCCTCGCCGACAGCCAGGCCACGGGCGACGGCCGGGCGGGCCAGCAGCGTGTCGAACCAGCGCTTGAGATGCGGGAAGTCCTCGAGATCCTGGCCCTGGTTCTTGTAGGGCTTGACCCAGCCAAGCGAGGCGATGTCGGCGATCGAATAGTCGCCCGCCAGGAACTCGCGATCGGCGAGGCGTTTGTTCATCACGCCATAGAGCCGGTTGACCTCATTGGTGTAGCGGTCGATGCCATAGGTGATCTTCTCCGGCGCGTATTGCCGGAAGTGATGCGCCTGGCCGGCCATCGGCCCCAGCCCGCCAACCTGCCAGAACAGCCATTGATCGACCTCGGCGCGGCCGCGCTCGTCGGCCGGATAAAGCTTGCCGAACTTGCGGCCGAGATACTGCAGGATCGCACCGGATTCGAAGATCGAGATCGGGGCGCCGCCCCACTTGCCGTCTGATGTCGGCCCTTCCGGATCGATGATCGCCGGCATGCGGTTGTTGGGCGCGATCTTGAGAAATGACGGCTCGAACTGCTCACCCTTGCCGATGTTGATGTATTTGACCGTGTAGGGAACGCCGAGTTCCTCCAGCATGATCGAAATCTTCCAGCCATTGGGCGTGGGCCAGTAATAGAGTTCGATCGGCAATGTCTGACTGGTCATTCCGCAGTCTCCGTTGGTGAGCAATGCTCTGGAGATATGCGCAGCGGGGCGAAACACAACCCTGCAGACACATTAAGGCCCGTCAATAAATTTGAACCGAAGATGAACGGAGGTCTCAGAACCCGTTCAGTCGCAGCTTGGCATAGTCCGATCCATCGAAGGGGAAAGACACCAATGCTCGCTCGCCGGTTCACCATCGTCTGTCTGCTGAGTGCCTTGTTCGGGATCATGTTCGCAACGCTGGTGGCAGAGACCAGCCGTCCGGCGCGATCCTGGGAAATCGACAGCCTCGTGCCTTGTGCCATCGAAAACGGAATGACCTGCACACCGAAGTAACCACCAAACGCAAATCCAGAAAGAAGCAACGCCAATGACCCGCACCGCAACCCAGATCATCAAGACGCTCCGGCTCCTGCCGCGCGCCGCCATGATCCTGATGGTCCTTGCCGCTCCGGTGCTGGCCGTTCCGCAGCTTCGCGCCGACAATGGCAGCACCATCGAAGCACCTGCCGCCCGCAAGAGCGGCGTCGGCTTCGTCCTCCTGGTCAGCCTGCAGCGCACCTGAGAGATTTGAAAGGGCGTGCCGCGACACCTCTCGCAGCCGTCATAATTGATCTCTATAATAGGTCATGGAAAAGCGAATCTATCCTCAACTTATCGAATCGATCTCTTCACCGCTGCCGTTTCCACGGCAGAGCTTTACTGATGCTGACGAGGCGGTCGCTGCCTTGCTGGCGCTTTACGAGCGCAACACCGCCTTCCTGCGCGATGCCTTCGCCTCGCTCGCAGCCGGCGCCGACACCAATGTAAGGTTCCGCGCCTGCTATCCCGAAGTCGGTGTCACCACGACATCCTATTCGCAGGTCGACTCGCGCCAGGCCTATGGCCACATGCCGACGCCGGGACATTTCTCGACGACGATCACCCGGCCGGACCTGTTCAAGAGCTACCTCACCGAACAGCTCAAGCTGATCATGCGCAACCATGGCGGCCCGGTGACGGTTTCGGAATCGACGACACCGATCCCGTTGCATTTTGCCTTCCTTGAGGGCACCCATGTCGACGGTGCCGCCGCCGACCGCATCCAGCGGCCGATCCGCGACCTGTTCGACGTACCTGATCTCGACGGCACCGACGATCATATCGCCAACGGCACGTTCGAGATCATGCCCGGCGAATCGAGGCCGCTGGCCGTGTTCACTGCCCAGCGCATCGACTATTCGCTGCACCGGCTGGCGCATTACACGGCGACGACGCCGCATCATTTCCAGAACTTCGTGCTGTTTACCAACTACCAGTTCTACATCGACGAGTTCGTCGTTTTGGCCCGGGACCTGATGGCCAAGGGCGGCGGCGGCTATACGGAATTCGTCGAGCCGGGTGGCGTGGTGACCAAAGCAGGCGAGTCTGCACCGTCGGAAGGCACCCCCGCCGCGCGGCTGCCGCAGATGCCGGCCTACCACCTGAAGAAGGCTGGCCATGCCGGCATCACCATGGTCAATATCGGCGTCGGTCCCTCCAACGCCAAGACCATCACCGACCACATCGCCGTGCTCAGGCCCCATGCCTGGCTGATGCTCGGCCACTGCGCCGGCCTGCGCAACACCCAGGCGCTGGGCGACTATGTGCTGGCGCATGCCTATGTCCGCGAGGACCATGTGCTCGACGACGACCTGCCGGTGTGGATCCCGATCCCGCCGCTGGCCGAGGTGCAGGTGGCGCTGCAGGAGGCGGTCGCGGAAGTAACCGGCCTGTCCGGCTACGATCTCAAGCGTATCATGCGGACGGGAACCGTCGCCACCATCGACAACCGCAACTGGGAACTGCGCGACCAGCGCGGGCCGGTGCAGCGGCTGTCGCAATCGCGCGCCATTGCCCTCGACATGGAATCGGCAACGATCGCCGCCAACGGCTTCCGTTTCCGCGTGCCTTACGGCACCTTGCTGTGTGTTTCCGACAAGCCGCTGCATGGCGAGCTCAAGCTGCCGGGAATGGCGACGGAGTTCTATAAGCGGCAGGTGGCGCAACATCTGACCATCGGCATACGCGCGATGGAGAAGCTGGCCGAAATGCCCAATGAGCGGCTGCATTCGCGCAAGCTGCGCAGTTTCGCCGAGACGGCATTCCAGTAGGTCCGGGACCGGTCGGCCGCAGGCTAATGCTTGCGGCCGAAAACGGCGGTGCGCCTGACAAAGCCGCCGCCGAAGCGCGGCGGCGATGCGGGCGACGGCTCGTCCGAGCCGCCCTCGCCCTTGCGGTAAAGCTGCAGGCTGTTGCCCACTGATTTGGCCGTACGCTCCTTCTGCTCCCAATCGGCGATCAGTTCGCGCCGCTTGGCCCTGTCCGGTTCGAGAGCGGCGGCGACGCTGCGCATGCCGCCTGATATCAGCGTGCGCGTCTCGTGTTCCATCGTGGTGTAACTGTGCTGCCGGGAGAAGCGCAGGGTCAGCGCGTAGCTGGGCTCACGCATGCCGATCGGGTGCTGCTCGGCAGACAGATGCCTGACACGATAGGAATAGTCGCCGTTTTCCGGACCGAAGGTCTCGTCGTCGGGGACGATGTAGCCATTGGGCAAAATGGCAACGCGCATGAAAGCCAGTGCGGCATCATAGAGATCGATCCAAGGAATGGGCGCCGGCGCGACATAGACTTCGCGGCCGATATAATCGGCACCGCCCAGGGTCAGCAGACCGGCTGGCGTCTCGTTGAAGCCCGGCACGGGCTCGCCGGCGAAAAGCTTGGGATGAACGGTCAGCATGCTGGGCTGCGGCTGGTCCAGAAACGCCGTGAACTGCTCTCCGGCGATGAGCATGTTGTTCTGGGTCCAGTGGATGGCGCTGGCAGGCTGGACCTTGAGAAGGTGGCGGCAGACTTCGCCGAGGATTTCGACGCGCATGTTGAACTCGCGCAGCGTCGCACCGGGGCGCTGCATGCCGATCTGGCTGAAGAAGCCCGCAACTTCAGCGTTGTCGGTGACGCCGCCCATGACGCCATGGTGGACCTCGACAAGGACATGCGCGGTGTGCCGGCGCACGCGCTCCCTGGCATCCGGCATCAGAAGGGTCGTGACCGCAGAGCCGAGCGTCGGGGCAAAGACCGCCGCATCGGCGGGCCGCGGAAAATAGGTGACCAGGATCCGGAACTCGCCCGGCCCCATCATCAGGACGAAATGACGGTCCTCCTGGACGACCTTCAGCGGCAGCTGGTTGTTGAGCGTCGCCGCACGAAAGGCGTTGAGATGCAGCGACGGATAAATTGCGTCGCCGCCCTCATAGAGGATCGCTGCCTGGATATTGTTGGTGTACCTGCCGGTCATGGTTGCACCTCGCGTCAAGGCAACGGTGCCATTTGGCCGCAAAAGCAAGGTTAACTTCCAGCGCAACCACAAGCTGTGGTTAAGAATCCCCTTGCGTCAGGCAGACCCCGAGTACGATGGCCGGCAGCACTACTGCCCGTTGACGAAGGACAGGATAAGGCGATGGACGTTGCCGCCATCGTTGAGCTCGACGCGGTCGAAGTCGCTGCTCTGCTGGCGCTGCGCCAGAGACGCCTCCGAAAGAGGCTTGATGATCTCCTGCCTGATCTTCCTGCAGCCGGGGTCGCCGGGCACCGAGAGGCCGATCGTGGCTCGCTCGATGGTCGCCACCATGTCCTTGATCATCTGGCCGTGCACCAGTTCGTGGCGGCGGACGCCTTCGTAAAAGACATCCCAGCGCTGCTTCAGCCCGTCCGGCAAGCGTCCGGCCGGCTTGGGCAAGGTGTAGGTGATGATCAGCCTGGGCTTGGCCGAGACCAGCGTGCAGGCGTCGCCTTGCGGCACGTAGCTGCGTTGCCAGGTGAGCTTGAAATTGGTGTGCGCGATGGCGCGGCCGATGCCGGCCTTCGGGCCGCGCTCGCCGATCGAGGCGTAGAGCTCGGGGGCCGTGGTTCCCGAGATTGCATAGGTCTTGACCTGCTCGACGACCTGTCCGTCGGCCTGCGCGGCAAACGGGGTCATGACGATCAGCGCCGCACATGCACGCAGCCAGCGATGGTCGGTCGATTTCATTCAATACTCCGCAAGGCCAATGGCACCACATGCGCATCGATGCCGGTTTCGGGTGCCATCGGTCTCACGAGTCGCCCGGTATTTCAACCGAGGTGACGGGCCTGGCCAGCCGGCACGGCCATGCCGAGGGAGCTTTCCCGCAAAGCGTAAGCGGCCCATAATCGATCATCCCGTGATCGATCATCAAGGGGCCGTATTTGTTGCTACATGAAATCAGGATGACGACGTTTTACAGATTGGGCAGGATCGCCTGCTTCCTGGCGATGATGATCTTGTCGGTGCCGCTGGTCGCCGGCTTCTTCGGCGCCTGGCATCCGGCGCTCGACTCGTTTGCGCATTTCAGGGTGCATCTGGCGGTGGCGATGATGCTGGCAGCACTGCCGCTGCTCTTGACCTCGCTGCGCTGGCAGGGCGTTGCCGCCCTGGCATTTGGTGCCGCAGCCCTTTCGACCACCTCCAGTTCGCTGCCTTTGCCTGGGCTCGGGCCGGTGCATGCCGCGTTTCAGCCGCGCGCCGAAGGCAGGCCAATCTACAAGATGCTGCAGATGAA
Source organism: Aminobacter aminovorans (assembly GCF_900445235.1). Lineage (NCBI taxonomy): Bacteria > Pseudomonadati > Pseudomonadota > Alphaproteobacteria > Hyphomicrobiales > Phyllobacteriaceae > Aminobacter > Aminobacter aminovorans. The sequence continues at coordinate 4,331,572 of NZ_UFSM01000001.1, forward strand.
CCTGCGCTTCAAGAACACCGAGCCTGAGAAGGTGCTGTCGCTTGTCGGTCGCTGGCAGCCCGACGTCATCACCTTCCAGGAAGTGTCGGCGATGTGGGAAGGCAAGCTGAAGCCGCTGTTCGCACGCTACCCCTACCGGATGATGTGCCCCTATCCGAACGGCATCTTCGGCGTGGCCATCCTGTCGCGGCGGCCATTTGCCGAAGGCAGCGCGCCGCAATGTTTCGGCGAAGGCGCGCTCGCCGTTGCAAGCGTCGATTTCGGCGGCCGGGCAAGCGATGTCGTGTCCATCCATCTCGGCTGGCCGTGGCCGTTCGAGCAGTCCAGGAAAATCGATGAATTGGGCGGCAATCTCGCCGCCCTCGGCCAGAATGCCATTCTCGGCGGCGACTTCAACGCCACGCCATGGAGTGCCGCGGTCGCCCGTGTCGCCCGGCTCGGCGGGCTGACTTTGATGCCGGCCGCCGGCCGCACCTGGCTGACCTTCATGCTGCCCGACTTCATGCGCTTCGCCGGGCTGACCATCGACCATGTCATGGCCAAGGGCGACGTGCTCGTCCACGCAGTGACGATGGGCGAGGATGCCGGCTCGGACCATCGCCCGCTGCTTGTCGAGTTCTCGTTCCGTGACACGGCGACCCATCCGGAAGACAGCGAAACCGAGACGGTGGCGACCCAAAGCGCAGCGGCACCCCACAGCTGAACGCAACGGCCCGGAAGTCAGGAGACTTCCGGGCCGTTTCATTTGTCAGCTGGAGGCCAGGCGGCCCCGATCACATATTGGGATAGACCGGCCCCTCGCCGCCCTGCGGCGGCACCCAGTTGATGTTCTGGTTGGGGTCCTTGATGTCGCAGGTCTTGCAGTGGACGCAGTTCTGCGCGTTGATGACGAACTTGGCGTCGGCATGGCCGGGATCGCCGGCGATCGAATTGCCGTCCTTGTCGACCCACTCATAGACGCCGGCCGGGCAGTAGCGGCTCGAAGGGCCGGCGAAGACGCCGTATTCCGAGCGCTTCTGCAGTTCCATGTCCTTGACCTGGAGGTGGACCGGCTGGTCTTCCTCGTGGTTGGTGTTGGACAGGAACACCGACGACAGGCGATCGAAGGTCAGCACGCCGTCCGGCTTGGGGTAGTCGATCTTCTTGTGCTTGGAGGCCGGCTCGAGCGCCTGGGCGTCCGTCTTGCCGTGCTTCAGCGTGCCGAAGGGCGAGACGCCGAACAGCGTGTTGAGCCACATGTCGAGGCCGCCGAGGCTGACGCCGAGGATGGTGCCGAAGCGCGACCACAGCGGCTTGACGTTGCGGACCTTCTTCAGATCCTTGCCGATGTCGGTCGAACGCCAGGCGGCTTCGTAGGTGGCGAGCTCGTCATTGGCGCGGCCGGCGCCGATGGCCTCGGCGACATGCTCGGCAGCGAGCATGCCCGACAGCACGGCGTTGTGCGAACCCTTGATGCGCGGGACGTTGACCAGGCCGGCCGAGCAGCCCATCAAAACACCACCGGGGAACGACAGCTTCGGCACCGACTGGTAGCCGCCCTCAGTGATGGCACGGGCGCCATAGGACAGGCGCTTGGCGCCGTCGAAGGTGTGGCGGATCGCCGGATGCGTCTTGAAGCGCTGGAATTCGTCGAAGGGCGAGAGATACGGGTTCTTGTAGTTGAGGTGGACGACGAAGCCGACCGCAACCATGTTGTCTTCGAGATGATAGAGGAACGAACCGCCGCCGGTCTTGAAGTCGAGCGGCCAGCCGAAGGAATGCTGGACGAGGCCCGGCTTGTGATGCTCGGGGGCGACCTGCCACAGTTCCTTGAGGCCGATGCCGAATTTCTGCGGCTCCTTGCCGGCGCCGAGGTCGTATCTGGCGATCAGCTGCTTGGCGAGCGAGCCGCGGGCGCCCTCGCCGATCAAGACGTATTTGCCCATCAGCGCCATGCCGGGCGCAAAGGACGGGCCGTGCGAGCCGTCGCGCTCGACGCCCATATCGCCGGTGTAGACGCCGGTGACGGCACCTTCGTCGTTGTAGAGGAGGCCAGCGGCGGCGAAGCCGGGATAGATCTCGACGCCGAGCGCCTCGGCCTTGGTCGCCAGCCAGCGGCAGACATTGCCGAGCGAGACGATGTAGTTGCCGTGATTGCTCATCAGCGGCGGCATGAACATGTTCGGCAGCTTGACCGAACCGGCTGGGCCGAGGACGAGGAAGTGGTCGTCGGTGACGGGCGTCTTGAACGGATGGTCGCTGTCCTCGCGCCAGTCGGGCAGCAGGCGGTCGATACCGATCGGATCGACGACCGCACCCGAAAGGATGTGGGCACCGACTTCGCCGCCCTTTTCGAGCACGACGACGGAGAGTTCGGGATTGACCTGCTTGAGCCGGATCGCCGCTGCCAGACCTGCCGGGCCGGCGCCGACGATCACAACGTCGAATTCCATGCTCTCGCGTTCGATATCGCTCATCAATCCCTCCGCGTTGGCTGGCCCTGTCCCAAGGGCAATCTGTAGCTAGCTAGGCGCTGCATAGCGCATCGTTGGCAAACGTCAAACGGACCAATCCGCACATCGGCTGTTTGGTCTATTGATGCTGCTCCGGACGATGAAATATCTTACGTTGACGTAAAGGTCAAAAGATTTCACCTTTCGGCTGTGCGTTATGGCCCGTACTGTCACAAAACAGGTGTTGTTCAACAGCCTTTTCGTCCATTGATTCTACATGCGCCAACACGTGCCCTGCAGGACCGGACTGGAGCGCCTTCACCCCAAACGCCACATCCTGGCTGGGGCTGCCCTTCTTATTGCGACATGTCTTGTCAGCGAAGGTCGCTCGCAGGAGACCGAGGCCGATCAAAAGGTCTGGAATGCCGGCCCCTACTCGTTTTCCGACGAGCTCGGCGGCTTCAAGATCACCGGCGTTTCTGGAACGGGCACCAGGGAAGATCCGTTCGTCATAAGGGAAGAACTGGAATCGGCGACGCCGGTGACGCTGACAATCCGCACGATCCGGCCCATCCGCCCCTTCGACAGTTCGGGCCTTTATGCCAATGGCATCATGTTCATGCGCATCGAGGCGCTGAACAACAGCGGCCAGGCCTGGGTGGAGTTCGAGTTCGAACTGCAGGAACAGCAGGGCCAGGCCAGCGTGTTTGGCGACGGGCTGTCCTTCGACCAGCGCCGCACCGATAACGTCGACATCTCCTCCGACAGCTTCGCCCAGTACAGCCGCGACTTCGAGCCCTATGACCGGCTGCGCTACATAGAAGGCAAGGTCGACCCGCTCGCTATCTCCGGTTTCAACTTCCTGGTCACCGACTACACCCCACGCTGGCGCTTTTATCTGGTGCAGGACCCGCGCATTCCTTCCTCGTGAACTTGCAAATCGGCGGCGTAACGCCGAAACTGCGGCATGGCCTCAATTTCGGGAAACGAACCTCCGGATCTGCGCGATCTGCTCGCCTTCTATGCGGCAGCGGGCGTCGACGATGCGCTTGTCGACGACCCCATCGACAGGTTTGCGGAAAACGCCCAGCGGCAGGCGGCCCCGGCAAGACAGGCGGCACAGACGGTACAGGCTGGAGAGGGCAGCGCATCGCGCCCCGGCGCAGACAGATCGGCACCGCCGCCGCCACAGCGGCCCGCGATTGCCACTGTTCCCGACGAGGTGCAGGCCGCTGCGGCACGCGAGCTTGCCTCCAAGGCAGCAACGCTCGATGAACTCAAGCAGATCATGGCAGGGTTCGACGGCTGCAATCTCAAGGCCACCGCCAAGAGCATGGTCTTTGCCGACGGCAACCCTGAAGCCGATTTGATGCTGGTGGGCGAAGCGCCCGGCCGCGACGAGGACCTCGAGGGCCTGCCGTTTGTCGGCCGGTCCGGCCAGTTGCTCGACCGCATCCTTGCGGCGATCGGGCTCGACCGGAAATCGGCCTACATTGCCAATGTGATCCCGTGGCGCCCGCCCGGCAACCGCACGCCGACACCGCATGAAACCGAAATCTGCCGGCCGTTCGTCGAACGCCAGATAGCGCTTGCCAGGCCCAAGGTGCTGGTAACCCTGGGCGGCCCGTCGGCCAAGCTGCTGGTCGGTTCACAGGACGGAATTCTGAGGCTGCGCGGCAGCTGGAAAAGCCATGTGACGGCTGATGGCACTGTCATCCCGGTCATGCCGACGCTGCACCCGGCCTATCTGTTGAGAAATCCCGCCCACAAGAAACTTGCGTGGCGGGATTTCCTGGAAGCCAAGGCGAAGCTGCGGGAGCTGGGCAGCCTCTAGTTTTCTGTCGCGGAGAGCCGCTCCGCAGCTTTCCCCGATGCGATCTCAGGCAGTGGCCGCAACCGCAGCGGCGCGGCGGATTCCGATGAACTGCAGTTCAGCGAAGACCGCGACCGCCAGCGCCTGGCCCACCACGAAGGCGATGCCGAGTGCATTCGGCGCAACCACGCCGCTGAGCAGCAGGCCGAAGCTGCCGACGACCCAGAGAGCGTTGATGGCGATGATGTCGATCATGACAAGCTTCGACACCGTGGCGCGGCGGGCGATGACCACCAGCATGGCAACGAAAGGCAAAAGGATAAGGCCTGCCCAGAACAGCAGTTCGGCCGGAAGTTCGAGCAGCGGCGACAGCAGAGGCGCACCGAGCATCATGAGCAGACCGGCCGCGCCGCTGATCAGCGCATCAGCATGGAGGACGCTGCGAAAGAAGGGAGTGACGGTGATCGACATGGCGAAAGCTCCTGTTTCAGCTTGTGGAGGCTGTCTGCGACCGCCTTCCTGAAACCGAACATCCCACCGCCCCCGATCCAAGGCGATTACGCTAGAGGTAATAGCAATCAGAATTCGTTTGCTTAGATTGACGGCATGACAACGACAAAGAACTCCATAGGCGACCTCATCCGCGAATGGCGCACCAGACGGCGCATGAGCCAGCTTGACCTCGCCATGGAAGCCGAAATCTCGCAGCGGCATCTGAGCTTCATGGAAAGCGGGCGCTCGGCGCCCTCGCGCGACATGGTGCTTCATCTTGCCGAACAGCTCGAGATCCCACTGCGCCAGCGCAACCAGATGCTGCTCGCCGCCGGTTATGCGCCGAGCTTCAGCGAAAAGCCGCTCGATCACCCTTCGCTGGCGCCGGCCATGGAGGCGGTGCGGATGGTGCTGAAGGGGCATGAGCCCTACCCCGCCATCGCAGTCGACCGGCACTGGAACCTGATCGAAGGCAATGCAGCGCTCGGCCCGATGCTCGCAGGCGTCGATGCCGCGCTGCTCGAGCCGCCGGTCAATGTGCTCAGGCTCAGCCTGCACCCCAAGGGCGTGGCGCCACGCATCGTCAACCTTCATGAATGGCGCTCGCATCTGCTCGAGCGGCTCAAACACCAGAACGACACGGCAGGCGATCCGGTGCTGAAGGCACTGGAGCAGGAGTTGCTGACCTATCCCGACGGGCCGCGAACCGGGCGCCCGATGCAGGCCGACCCGCTGGCGATCGCCCATCCGCTGCGGCTGCGCGTGGGTGACGATGTGCTGTCCTTCATCAGCACGATCACCGTGTTCGGCACGCCGCTCGACGTGACCTTGTCGGAAATCGCCATCGAGTCGTTTTTCCCGGCCGACGAAGAGACGGCAGCACGGCTCAGGTGCCTGACCGTTCAGTAAGTTCAAGCCCGATCTCGCGACGAGCCTTTTCGAACGGCGCCGGCTCTGGAAAGATCGCCCCCAGGGCCGCCTGCATCTCCAAAGCCCTCACCGCAGCGCGTGCATCGTCGTCGATCTCGTCATTGAGGCAGAAGAAGGCTGGCGGCTGCCTGAGCAGTTGTGCCAGCGACCGGCTGAACGCATCGTCGTCCCTGACGGCAATGACATGCTCGCAGGTGAGTTTCACCTGCAGCGCGCCATCTGGTCGGCCGCGATCACGCTCGGGAACGGCATTGATGTAGAGCACCCGCGCCAACCCATCCGTTCGCTGGCGAAAACGATGCCGCGCGGTGCGGCGCAGCCAGAAGCCGAATTTGGCATTCAGCCAGGCCAGTCTGTCGCGTTCCATCAGCAGCGGGACATGCGGCGGGTAGGACCAGCGCCTGCGGCGGAAGGCCAGGCACAGCAGCAGGTTGTTGAACGCCAGCGTATGCCTGTAGCGGTCCGCCCACAGGCGAAACCGTGGCAGCCTCGCCGACATGACGTGAAGCCGGGACCTGCCATCGGGGGTGATGAATTCTTCGCGCGGCACGCTTTGGCCGACGAAGAAGTCGTCGTTGAAAAGCAGGAAGCGGTCGGCGACGCCTGCCCTGCCGATGCCATGGAGATTGGCCTCGATGGCACTGGAACTGAACACCGGCAGGCTGGACGGTTCGGCAAAGAAGTCGCCATGCGTGATCAGATTGATGCCGGGATGATCGAGGTCGAGCCATGACGGTACCTGGCCGTTGGTGACGAGGTGAATTGTCCGGACCCATGGCAGGTGGAAATGGATCGACCTTAGCGCATAACGCAGCTCGCCATTCTCGCGGTAGCGATAGGGGGCCGGCCTGAGCCAGGGCCGCTTCGGCCAGTGGCGCAGGAGACTGTCGCGATGGGCAGGGTCGCTGCCGTCGACCCACGGCATGACGACGTCGATGGGGTCGGAAAATTCGTTCAAAGCCATAGCTCGCCCTTTGACCGGAAATCGGTCGCCTCAGATCATTCCGAGGAGCGGGCAGGCTCCAGATGCATGGTCATCGCCCCTTACTGGGGCGACGACGCTTTCTTGACCGCCTGGCGTTCCAGGCCAAGGCGCTGTTCGCGCCAGATGATGAAGATACCGGCGGCGATGACGATGATGCCGCCGACAAGCGTGTGGATGGTCGGCAGGTCGCCGAAGACGAGATAGCCGACGGCAATGCCGAGCAGCAGGGATGTGTATTCAAAGGGCGCGACGGTCGACGCCTCGGCATGGCGGTAGGCCTCGGTCATGAACAGCTGGGCAATGCCGCCGCAGAAGCCACCGGTCACCAGCAGCGCAGTCTGCTGCCAGGTCAGCGACTGCCAGCCGAACGGGATGCTGAACAGGGCCATGACGCTGGCTGTCAGCGAAAACCACAGCACGATGGTTGCCGTGCGTTCGGTGTGGACGAGGTTGCGCACCAGCAGCATGGCGATGGCCGACAGGCCCGCGCCGATGATGGCGGCCAGCGCCCCCATCGCTGCCTTGTCGCTGACGCCGCCGGGCGACGTGAACAGCGTCAGGTTGGGCCATGACACGATCAACACACCGACGAGACCGACCGCGACCGCGGTCCAGCGATAGGCGCGAACATTTTCGCCAAGGATGAGCGCGCTGAAGACGACGACGAGCAGCGGCTGGGCATAGTTCAGCGTGATCGCCTCGGGCAGCGGCAACTGCGTCAGTGCGAAGAAGCCGAAGCCCATGGCGGTGACGCCGGCGAGCCCGCGCATGATGTGGCCGACCGGGCGCTTGGTGACGACCGCCGTGCGCAGTTCGCCACGGCAGGCGAGGAAGACCAGGATCGGAAAGATGGCGAAGAAGGAGCGGTAGAACACGATCTGGCCGGCAGGCACCTGGCCGGCCAGCTTGATGGCCGTCGACATGCCGACGAAGATCGCCACTGAAATGACCTTGAGCGCGATACCTGTAAGCGGCGACGACGCCGCCTGAACCACGTTTTGCTTCACTGCTGCCGTGCCGCCTCTATCGCCGCCCAGATGCGCAACGGCGTCGCAGGCATTTCAATGTGGGTGATGCCGTAGGCGCGGTAGAGCGCGTCGGTCACCGCGTTGAGTGCCGCCGGCGTCGCGCCGATGGTCCCCGCCTCGCCCGCGCCCTTCATGCCCATGGCATTGGTGGTCGAGGGCACGTTGCGCGTCTCGAAATGAAACGACGGCACGCTGTCGGCGCGCGGCATGGTGTAGTCCATGAAGCTGGCCGTCAGCAACTGGCCGTCCTCGCCGTAGACCGCCTCTTCCTGCAACGCCTGGCCGATGCCCTGAACGACGCCGCCATGGACCTGGCCGGCAAGCAGGATCGGGTTCACCGTAGCGCCGAAGTCGTCGACGATGGTGTAGGCGATGACCTCTGTCGTGCCGGTTTCCGGATCAATCTCGACTTCGCAGATGTGGGTGCCGTTCGGATAGGTCGCCTCGTCCTGAACAAATTCGCCCATCGCCTTGAGATCGTCGGGGTTTTTGGCCGCGGCGTGCAGTTCGGCGAAAGCCATGGCGCGGTCGGTGCCGACGATGCGCGCCTCGCCATTGCCGAGCTCGATGTCGGCGGCAGCGGCCTCGAGTTCGTCGGCGGCGATCCTCTTCAGCTTCTCGGCAAGGGCTGCACCGGCGCGGGATGCAGAAACGCCGCCGAGCGGGATCGAGCGCGAACCGCCGGTGCCGCCGCCCTTGGCAAGCTGGTCGGTATCGCCCTGGTGAACGCTGATGCTGGCGACGTCGAGATTGAGCTTTTCCGAGACGAACTGGGCATAGGCGGTGGCATGGCCCTGGCCGTTGGACTGGGTGCCGATGAAGACCGAAACGGTGCCGTCGGCGTTCAGCTCGACCCGCGCCGGCTCGGAGCCGGCAAAGGCGCAGGCTTCGATGTAGGTCGCCATGCCTATACCGCGGATTTTTCCACGGGACTGAGCTTCGGCGACGCGGTCGGGGAAGTTTGCCCAGCCGGCGCGCTGCATCGACAGGTCCATATGGGCCTGGAACTCGCCGACGTCGTAGAGCCGGCCGGTTTGCGTCCGGTACGGGAACTGCTCGGGGCGGATGAAGTTGCGGCGGCGGATCTCGTCGACCGACAGGCCGAGATCGCGGGCGCAGGCGTCAGTCAGCTTCTCGACCAAGAGCGCTGCTTCCGGGCGCCCTGCGCCACGATAGGCATCGACAGGACAGGTGTTGGTGTAGACACCCAGGATCGTCACGTCGAGCGCCTGGATGTCGTAGACGCCGGTCGACATGCTGGCGCCGATATGGGCGATGACAGGGCCATATTGCGAGACATAGGCGCCGAGATTGGAGAGCAGTTCGACGCGCAGGCCGAGAAAACGCCCGTTCTTGTCCATGGCCATCTCGGCCTTGACGACATTGTCGCGCCCTTGCGCATCGGTGAGGAAGTGCTCGGTTCGGTCGCTCGCCCATTTGACCGGCCGGCCAAGCCGCCTGGCCGCTTCCAGCACCAGCGCATGTTCGCGGTAGACGAAGGCCTTGGTACCGAAGCCGCCGCCGACATCGGGGGTGACGACGCGCAGCTTGTCGGCACTGATGCCGAAGACCTGGCCGGTCAGCACCGTGCGCATCGAATGCACGCCTTGCGAACCGGTGGTCAGCACGAAGCGGTCTTCGTCGTCACGCCATTCGCCGATCGCCGAGCGCGGCTCCATGTAGTTGCAGATCAGGCGGTTGTTGATGAATTCGACGCTGGTGACGTGATCGGCCCTGGCAAAGGCGCTGTCGGTCTTCGCCTTGTCGCCGAGATGATAGGTGAAGGCGCGGTTGGTGCCGAGTTCCGGCCACACCAGCGGCGCCTCGTCGTCAAGCGCGGTCGCGGTGTTGGCGGCGGCGTCCTCGCCGTCATAGTCGACTTCGATCAGTTCGGCGGCGTCCTGGGCGAGGGCACGGCTGTCGGCGACGATGAAGGCAACCGCATCGCCGACATAGTGGACCCGGTCACGGCACAGGATCGGAATGTCGCGCGTCGGCGCGCGCGTGCCGTCAGGCTGCTTCTGCATGACGGTCGACTTAAGATCGCCGAGATGGGCGACATCGGCACCTGACAGAACCAGCCGCACGCCAGGAGCGGCGCGGGCGTCGTCGAGTGAGCCGATCTTGAAGCTGGCCTTGGCGACGGGCGAGCGCAAGACATAGCCGTGCAGCTGGGAAGCGGCGGCGATGTCGTCGGTGTAGCGGCCCTTGCCGGTGATGAAGGCGCCGTCTTCTACACGCAATACGGACGCGCCCATTCCGAATTTCGGCGTGACGACTGTCATATCTGCCTCGTGAGGATTGGTGGGGAGCGCAGCGAATGTGCGGTCCTCAACAGTTTTGCCGAGGGGGCGTTTCGTGTAAAGAGCAGCGGCCGCATATTTATTCTGCCAGCATGCGGCCAGCATCCGGAAGTCGACAGGAAGGCCATCACATGCGCACTGACACTGGACAGGTGTTTCGTCTCGAAGACTACCGGCCCAGCGATTACCTGATCCCGAGAACCGAACTCGACTTCCGGCTCGGCGAAGACAGCACCAGGGTGGTGGCACGGCTGACGATCGAGCGGCGCGCCGGCATAGACAAGCCGGTGCAGCTCGAGCTCGATGGCGACGGCCTGACCATGCGCCGCATCGAGATCGATGGCCAGGCGGTCGACGCCGCCGACTTCGACGCGACGCCCGACCGGCTGGTCATCCACACGCCGCCGGCATCCGGCCGCTTCACGCTGCTGATCGAGACCGAGCTGGCGCCCTCGCGCAACGAGGCGCTGATGGGCCTCTACCGCTCGAGCAATGTCTACTGCACCCAGTGCGAGGCCGAGGGCTTCCGCCGCATCACCTATTTTCTCGACCGACCCGACGTCCTTTCGGTCTACACGGTGCGGATGGAGGCACAGCGTTCCGAGGCGCCGCTGCTGCTCTCCAATGGCAATCCGGTCGAGCATGGCGACCTCGCCGACGGCTGGCACTATGCCGTGTGGCACGATCCCTTCCCCAAGCCGTCCTATCTGTTTGCGCTGGTCGCCGGCGATCTCGGCTGTATCAAGGACCGCTTCGTCACCGGTTCCGGCAAGGAAGTGGAACTCGGCATCTATGTCGAGCACGGCAAGGAGAACCAGGCCGGCTACGCCATGGATTCGCTGCGCCGCTCGATGAAATGGGACGAGGAGGTGTTCGGCTGCGAATACGACCTCGACGTGTTCAACATCGTCGCCGTGTCCGATTTCAACATGGGCGCGATGGAAAACAAGGGCCTCAACATCTTCAACGACAAGTATGTGCTTGCCGACGAGGAGACCGCGACGGACACCGATTTCGCCAATATCGAGGCGATCATCGCGCATGAATATTTCCACAATTGGACAGGCAACAGAATCACTTGCCGGGACTGGTTCCAGCTCTGCCTCAAGGAAGGCCTGACGGTTTTCCGCGACCACGAGTTCTCCGCCGACCAGCGTTCGCGGCCGGTCAAGCGCATCGCCGAAGTGCGCACGCTGCGCGCGCACCAGTTCCCCGAGGACCAGGGTCCGCTCGCCCACCCGGTCCGCCCCAGGCGCTATCGCGAGATCAACAACTTCTACACGCCGACCGTCTACGAAAAGGGCTCGGAAGTGGTGCGCATGATCCGCACCATCCTGGGCGCCGAGACCTTCCGCCGTGGCATGGACCTCTATCTCGAGCGTCATGACGGCGATGCCGCCACCATCGAGGATTTCGTCAAGGTGTTCGAGGACGTGTCGGGCCGCGACCTGTCGCAATTCGCGCTCTGGTACCACCAGGCCGGCACGCCCAATCTGAGCGTGACGACCAAGCACAGCCCTGCCACCGCCGAGTTCATCATCGAGGTCGAGCAATCGGTGCCGCCGACGCCGTCGGAAAGCCGCAAGCGGCTGATGCACATCCCGCTTGCTTTCGGCCTGGTCGGCAGCGACGGCAAGGACATGGCCTTCGGCGCTGTCGAGGGCGCGACCGTCGAGGACGGCGTCATTCATGTCCGCAAGCGCAAGCATGTCGTGACCTTCTCTGGCGTCACCGAGCGGCCGGTGCTGTCGCTCAATCGCGGCTTCTCGGCGCCGATCACGCTGAGCATCGAGCAGCGCCCGGAAGACCAGATCTTCCTTGCCTCGCATGACAGCGACGCATTCTCGCGCTGGCAGGCGTTCAACACGCTCCTGACCGACGCGATCGTCGCTGCGTTCAGGAACATCCTCGGCGGCAAGCAACCGAAGTTCGCCACCGAGCTGACGGGACTGGCCGGACGCATCGCTGTCGACGGCTCGCTCGAGCATGCGTTCCGCGCTTTGGCGCTCGCCCTTCCCGGCGAAGCCGACATCGCCCGCGAGGTCGGCAAGAACATCGACCCCGATGCCATCTTCGCCGGACGCGAGGCGCTGGCGCGCAGCATCGCGCAGGCCAATGCAGGAGTCTTTTCGCAGCTTTACGACGATCTGCTGATGTCCGGTCCGTTCTCGCCGGATGCGGCGAGCGCCGGACGGCGGGCACTGCGCAACACGCTGCTCGACTATCTCGCGATCCTGCCTGACGGCGCGCAGCGCGCAGCAGCGCATTTCGCTTCGGCCAGCAACATGACCGACCGCGCCGCGGCCCTTGCCGTGCTGGCGCATCGCCATGCCGGCAGCGAGCAAACAAAGGCAGCACTTGCCGAATTCGACAAGCGATATCGCGGCGATCCGCTTGTGATGGACAAGTGGTTCATGATCCAGGCGACAGCGCCGGGCGCAGGCGCGGTCGAGGCGGTGCGGGCGCTGACCGAACATCCGGCCTTCTCGATCGCCAATCCCAACCGGGTGCGCTCGCTGATCGGCGGCTTTGCCAGCGCCAACCAGACCGGCTTCCATCGCGCCGACGGCGCCGGCTACACCTTCTTCACCGAGACGGTGCTGACCGTCGAAAAGCGCAACCCGCAGGTCGCGGCGCGCCTGGCAACGGCACTCCGCTCGTGGCGTTCGCTCGAGCCGAAGCGCCAGGCCAAGGCGCGCGATGCGTTGCTTGCGATGCAGGCCAAGGAAGGCCTGTCAGCCGACCTGCGCGACATCATCGAACGCACCCTGGCCTGATCAGGTCGGGCCGCTCGGGCAACGATATGTCTTCCGGAAGGCGGCAGCCCCTGAGATTCAGGCGCTGCCGCCTTCCTTTGACGCGCGATAGGCCGCAGCGGATCGGGCTGACTTTTAGTCGAACTTTAATCTTTTTCGCGCCGACCACTGGACAAGGCGAATCAGCTTTGATTCTTTAGTGACGATTCGGATGTTCGGCGTATGCCGGATCGACCTACCAGGAAACGGGATTTGGGGAGCCATTTATGGCAAAGGCGGACGCGTGGGGCGCGCCCGATGAGACTGCTTTTGGCCGTCGCAAGCAGGCGCGCAGCGCTGGCCTGTCGGGCAATGCACGCCTCATCGCCGAACCCGCATATCGCCGCCTGCTGGCCGCCGAGCCGCTGCTGCGCCGCTCGATCCCGACACTGATCGTCGTCTTCCTGATCGTGGTCGCCGGCACCCGCTTCCTGTCCTTGATGGCACAGCGCGACGATGTCGAGCGCAATGCCAAGGCGATCCTCGCGCTCTCGGCCGGAGAACTGGTCAACGCACTGATGGTCGGCGCCACCACCGAGAGGCCGCTTGCGGCGGCAAGCCAGGACCTGCTCGAACGCACGAGCCAGCAAGGCACGCTCAGCCGCAGCCACGTCGTTGCACTGACCGACCAGAATTTCCGCATCGTCGCCGTCAGCCCGCAATCCACCGGCTGGCAGGGCCAGGCACTCGACGGCCTTGTCTCGGGCGGGCAGCCGCTGTTCATGTTCGGCGACCGCGCCGGCGTGATGGAAGTGCGCATCGGCGGCCAGGACTGGTTGGCGGCCATCAGCATCGCCGACGACAAGCGCGCCGCAGCCGCGGCCATGGTGCCGCAGGACGCGGTATTCGCGGAATGGCGCAAGACCGTGTCGCTCAACGTCGCGCTGTTCGTAATGACCGCCGGCATGCTGATCGTCATCCTCTTCGCCTATTTCAGCCAGGCAGCGCGTGCCCAGGCCGCCGACGGCATCTATCTGGAGGCGCATGAGCGTATCGACCTGGCGCTGGTGCGCGGCAAGTGCGGGCTGTGGGACTGGGACATGGTGCGCGGCAAGATGTACTGGTCGCGCTCGATGTACGAACTGCTCGGCTACGAGGCGTGCGAGGCGATGTTGTCGTTTGGCGAGGTCGCCCGCATCATCCACCCTGAAGACGGCGACCTGTTCGACCTGGCCAACCAGGTGATCATGCGCGAGGTCGACCATATCGACCGGGTGTTCCGCATGCGCCACGCCGACGGCCGCTGGGTGTGGATGCGCGCCCGCGCCCAGGTGGTGGACCCGGAAGCGCCCGAAATCCAGATGACCGGCATTGCCGTCGACATCACCGAGCAGCGCCACCTCGCCTTGCGCTCGGAAGCGGCCGACCAGCGGCTCCGGGCGGCGATCGAAAACATCACCGAATCCTTCGTGCTGTGGGATGCCAATGGACGCCTGGTGATGTGCAATTCGAAGTACCAGCACGACAATGGGCTGGCCGACCGTGACGTGCTGCCAGGCACGGCGCGCGAGGAGATCGAAGAGCGCATGGTCGCCTTCGCCTCCGAGCGGCGGCTGGCCAATGCCAACGGTCCGCGCGGCGGAGCGACCTACGAACGCCAGTTGGCCGACGGCCGCTGGCTGCAGGTCAACGAGCTGACCACACGCGATGGCGGCATGGTGTCTGTCGGTTCCGACATCACCCAGATCAAGCAGCACCAGGACAAGCTGATGGAGAGCGAGCGCCGGCTGATGGCGACGATCCACGACCTCAGCCTGGCGCGACGCTCCGAGGAAGAGCGCTCGCACGAATTGGTCGAGCTCAACCGCAAATATATGAAGGAAACCGAGCGCGCCGAGGCGGCCAACCGGGCCAAGTCTGAATTCCTCGCCAACATGTCGCACGAGCTGCGCACACCGCTCAATGCGGTGATCGGCTTCTCGGAGCTGATGGAAGGCCGCCTGTTCGGCCCGATGGGTTCGCCGCGCTACGAAGAATATGCCCGCGACATCAACTCCAGCGGCAAATACCTTCTGGGCGTCATCAACGACATCCTGGACATGTCGAAGATCGAGGCCGGCCAGTTCTCGATGGACCGCGAGGAGATCGACCTTTGCCCGCTGATCCGCGAGACGGTCAGGGTGGTGTCGCTGCAGGCAGCGCAGAAATCGATCACCGTGGAAACGCAGATCGCCGACTCCATGACGCTGTTCGCCGACCGGCGCGCGGTCAAGCAGATCGTCATCAACCTCTTGTCGAACGCGGTGAAGTTTACCGGCCAAGGCGGGCGCATTTCTGTGCGGGCGCGCAATGCTTCGGGCGCGCTGACGCTGTCGATCGAGGACAATGGCTGCGGCATCCCCAAGGATGCGCTGGGCAAGCTCGGCCGGCCGTTCGAGCAGGTGCAGAACCAGTTCTCCAAGAACCATGCCGGCTCGGGTCTCGGCCTCGCCATCTCGCGCTCGCTGGCCGAACTGCATGGCGGCGCGCTGAAGATCCGCTCGACCGAAGGCGTCGGCACCATCGTCTCGGTGCGCATCCCGGTGAAGAAGATCGAGCGCCTGGCCAAGGCCGCCTGAGCATCACGGCGTTTCCGGCAACCGCGCCTCGATGAACTCCAGCGGCCGCGTGCTGGCAGGCGGATCGAGGTTGGACAACGACACCAGCACATAACCCAGCTTTGGGAAGACATGCAGGTCGCCGCTCATGCCAGGCGCACCGCCATTATGGCCAAAGCCTTTCCAGTTGCCCTCGCCGACAACCGCGAAGCCAAGGCCGAACGTCTGGACCTGCGTGCTGGTCGCCTGATCGAGCATCTTTTTCGAGATGAGCCTGCCGGCCTGTAGCGCGTCAACGAAACGCCAGAGGTCGCCGACGGTCGAGTAGCCGCCACCGGCGGAGGTTCCGCGCCAGGGCAGCGTGGCCGTGTTGGGCACGAGCCTGCCGCCTTCATTGAGATAGCCGATCGCGAGACCGGGGACAGTCTCGCTTTCCGGTAAAGAGCCCGTCGATGTCATGCCGGACGGCTCGAAAACGTTCTTCTCGACATAGTCGTCATAACTCATGCCGCCGACCTTCTCGACCAGGGCGCCGAGCAGGATGAAGCCGTAGTTCGAATAGAGCTGCGTGGTGCCGGGCGCAAATAGCGGGGCGCGCGCACCATAGAGCGCGATGTAGTCGGCGATGGTCTTGAGCTTGAGCCGGTTGCGATCGAATTCGGGCCCGAAGATATCGCCGGTGCCGCCGGTGTGGGTCAGCAATTGGCGAACGGTCACCTTCCCGGCCATTTCCTTGTTGGGATAGGCGGCCAGATGTTGGCCTATCGGGTCGTCGAGGCCAAGCTTGCCGGCCTCGACCAGTCGCAGGATTGCCACCGCCGTGAACATCTTGTTCATCGAGCCGATGCGGAAGCTGGTGTCGGCTGTCACTGGTAGCTTGCGCTCGCGATTCGCCAGGCCCCATGCCTTCTCCAGCACGACCTTGCCGTCCTTGGCGACCAGCAATGCGCCGGAGAAGCTGTCTGCAACCGCCGCCTCGTCCTGGCGTTTGACCAGGGCGGCGAGCGCCTCGGTCAAAAGCAGGCGCTTGGGGCCCAGACCAGGCGGTGGCGCAACCGGCTCAAGCCGAAAGCCTGTCAGTTTCGGTTCCCCGCCGGCACTCAGCGACAGTTGCAATCTTGCGAAGCGGTCACCGTCCTTCTCCCTGAGAAAGGCCGTGAGCGTGGTGGCATCGCTTGTCTCGACCTTGACCAGCTCGAAGCCGCCGGTCTGCGCGGATCCCTGGGCTGGTAGGTGCGGTCGAAGGCTTCGGCCATGTCAGGGTCGCCGCTGTTGAAGGCGTCCAGCAGTTCTGCAAGCACCCTGCCCGATGGCGTCGGCGGCAATGCCGCCTGGGCCATAGCGGCAGTGGAAATGAACAGCGAAAGAATGGCAGCGATCCAGCCCATGGCGGCACTCCTTTGTTGGAGGCGAGCAAAGGCCGGCTTGATTGCGGCAAGGTTGCGCGACGTCGTGTCCGGACAAACAAAACCTCCCGGAGAGGCAATCTCCGGGAGGTTTCTCAGCTTGGGCGTCCGTGTCAGCGCTTGCCGTTGCCGCCGCGCCAGTTGCGGGCAGGCATCTCGTCCTTGACGATCTTGCCGTCGTCGTTGCGGTCGAGCAGAGCAAACATCTTCTTCTGCCGCGTTTCGATCTCCGCCTTGGTCAGCTCGCCGTCGCCATTGGCGTCGAAGCGCTTGATCAGGCGTTCAGCCATGCGCTCGGCACGCATGCGCTGTATCTGGTCCGCCACCTCGGCAACGGTGATCTTGCCGTCGGTGTTTTCATCGGCATCCAGCAGCCGGGTGTTCATAGCGGCAGTGAACTCCTCGAAGGTGACGTCACCGCTCTTGTCGGCATCAGCCCGTTCGAAGCGCATCTGCGGCTTCATGTTCTGGCCGCGCTGCCCCTGCCCGTTGGCGGCAAAGGCGGAGGTTCCGGCAGTACCGGCGAGGGCGACAAAGGCGATCGCGATCCTTGTTGACGTGTTCATGGGGTTTCTCCTGTTGCATCGACACCCCCGATGCTGACCGAAGCGCTGATGCGGCGTCCCATCGCCTCATTTGCGCTTCGCACGGAGCAGAAGGTCAAAGTGGTCCCTGACCTTTTGCGACGTCTCCTTGAGATGCGCCTCCAGCACGCTGAAATCGGGAAGGTCGGTTGCGGCAAGCAACAGGTCCGACAATCCCGGCGGAACATCGTTCCGTTCGAACGCACCGGTGAGGCACAGCCTCGTCATTTGTGTGATCGCCTGATAGAGCGCGTAGGCATCGACGAGATCCTGCCGCACCTGCGCATCGGCAAAGCCCGGCGCAAGACGATGCAGCGTCTCGGCCGTTCCGGTGATGTGCCCGTGGCCTTCGATCCGGCCGGTCAGGACCGCGACCTGGGCGATGAACTCCAGATCGATCAGCCCTCCGGGGACCAGCTTGATGTCCCAGAGATCGTGCGGCGGCTTTTCGTCCTCGATCATCTGGCGCATCTCGCGCGCCTCGGTCGTTACCTTGGCGGCATCGCGCGGCAAGGCGATGATGGCGGCGACCTCGACTTCCACCTCGGTGCAGAGCGAGGCATCGCCGGCGATCGGCCGCGCGCGCGTCAGCGCCATGTGCTCCCAGGTCCAGGCATCGCCGCGCTGATATTTGCGGAACGAGTCGATATGGGTGGCCACAGGCCCCTTGTTACCCGATGGGCGCAGCCTGAGGTCGAGCTCATAAAGCACGCCTTCGGCCGTCGGGGCCGATACCGCAGCGATAAGGCGCTGGGTCATGCGCGAGAAATAATGCGACGGCGCCATCGGCTTGTCGCCGTCGGACTCCTCGGCATTCTCGCTGTGGTCGTAGAGCAGGATCAGGTCGACGTCGGAGCCTGCTGTCAGTTCGCGGCTGCCGAGCTTGCCCATGCCGAGGATCGCCACCCGGCCGCCGGCAATCCTGCCATGGCGCCGGGCGAATTCGGCCTCGACGGCCTCGAGTGCTGCCCCGACCGTCAGGTCGGCGAGATCGGAAAAAGCCTTGCCGGCACGGGCGGCGTCGATCGCACCGGCGAGCAGGCGGACGCCGATCAGGAATTTCTGCTCGGCGGCAAAGATGCGCAGGCGGTCGAGCACTTCTTCGTAGAGCCTGGTGCTTTCGAGGAAGGCCGCCAGCCGCGCCGCAAGATAGGCGCGATCCGGCAGTTCGGACAGCAATGCCGGGTCGAGCAAACCGTCGAAGACATGCGGCCGGCGCGTGATGATGCCGGCCAGCCGGGGTGCTGCGCCCATGATGGTGGCGAGCAGCTTGAGCAGTGCGGGATTGGACTGGAGCAGCGAAAACAGCTGGATGCCCGCCGGCAGGCCGGCGAGAAACTCGTCGAAGCGCATCAGCGCCTCGTCTGCGCGGCGGGTCTTGCCGAAGGCTTCGAGCAGTGCCGGCGTGAGCTCGGTCAGCCGCTCGCGCGCCTCGGCCGACTGGGTCGCTCGGTAGCGGCCGAAATGCCAGCTGCGGATGACGCGGCAGATGTCGGAGGGGCGCTGGAAACCGAGTTGGCGCAGCGTGTGCAGCGTGTCGGGGTCGTCGACGTCGCCGGTGAAGACCAGATTGCCGACGCCGGAGGACAGTTCGGGCGCAGCCTCGAACAGCGCCGCATAATGACGCTCGACCTCCTGCAGCGAAGCGCGGAACGCCTTGGAGAAGGCATCCGCGTCGGCAAAGCCGAGCATATGGGCGATGCGCTGGAGGCCCTCGTCGTCCTCCGGCAGCATGTGCGTCTGCTCGTCCGCGACCATCTGGATGGCGTGCTCGACGCTGCGCAGGAACCAGTATTGCCGTTCGAGCGCATCGCGGGCCTCCGACGTGATCCAGCCGCGCAAGGCAAGCTGCGTCAGCATCGGCACCGTTGCCCGGCCGCGCAATTCGGGGAAGCGGCCACCGGCAATCAGCTGCTGGGTCTGGACGAAGAACTCGATTTCGCGGATGCCGCCGCGGCCGAGCTTGACGTTGTGGCCCTTGACCGCGACCTCGCCATGGCCCTTGTGGGCGTGGATCTGGCGCTTGATCGAATGGACGTCGGCGATCGCCGCATAATCCATGTATTTGCGCCAGACATAGGGCTGAAGCTCCTTGAGAAAGGCCTCGCCGGCTGCGATGTCGCCCGCCACCGGGCGCGCCTTGATCATCGCGGCGCGTTCCCAGTTCTGGCCACGGCTTTCGTAATAGTGCAGCGCTGCAAGGACCGGAATGGCCAGCGGCGTCGAGCCTGGATCGGGGCGCAGCCGCAGGTCGGTGCGGAAGACGTAACCATGTTCGGTCCGATCCTGCATGATCCGGACAAGCCGCCGGGTAAGCCGGGCGAACAGCTCCGTTGCTTCATACGGGTCGGCGATGGCCGGTGCCTCGGGATCGAAGAACACCACGAGGTCGATGTCGGAGGAGAAGTTCAGCTCGTGAGCACCGAGCTTGCCCATGCCGAGCAATATCCAGCCTGAACCGACGGTCGGGTTTTCGGGATCGGGCAGCTTGAGCTTGCCCTGTCCATGCGCATCCCTGAGCAGGAAATTGACTGCAGCGCCTGTGCACAGGTCGGCAAGATCGCTCAGCCTTTGCACGCTATCCGCCGCATTTGCCTCGCTCGAGAGGTCGGCAAGCGCGATCAGGAAATGCGCCTCGGCCTTCAGCCGGCGCAGGCGCATCATCAGGGCGCTTTCGGCGATGCCGTCCTCGAACGGGATTGCGGCAATCGCAATGCCGATGTCGGCGAGCCGCTGCTCGATGGTCTGGTCGAACAGCCTGTCCAGAATCTCGGGCTGCCGCCGGGCACTGTCACGCATGAACTGGGAGAGATCGAAGACGGCGGCAAGAAAGGACTGGGCCACGCCCTTCTTCTTCAGGAAGCCGGCGAGACGATCGAGCCCTTCGTCCTTGGCAACGCCTGCAAACTCCGCCAGCTCGCGCTGCGCGCGCTCCGGGTCGAGCGGCGCGACGTTGGTGGTGGGCTCCAGAAGCCACTCGGTCGCATTCGTCCTGGCGGCCACAGTTTTCATCTATGCGTCCTTCGATCCGGGGAAAACCATCAGGACCGATAATCCGGGATTGCCGGGCAGAAGATCAAGCCGGCCATTGTGAAACATCATCACCGCCTTGGCGAGGCTGAGCCCAAGGCCGGAACCCGGCTGCGAACGGCTCTTTTCGAGCCGGACGAAGCGCTCGGTGGCGCGCGCCCGGTCGCCTTCGTCTGGAATGCCCAGGCCGTTGTCGGATACCTGCAGCCGGATCTCGTCGCCGTCGCGCTGCAAGGTGACGCCGACATGGGGCTTTTCGACCGACCCGGCGGAATATTTGATAGCGTTGTCGATGATGTTGGACAGCGCCTGGGCAATCAGTTCGCGATTGCCGTTGACGACCACGGGACCGGCCACAGATCCCTCGAAGCCAACGCCCAGTTCCTCTGCAACCGGCTCGTAAAGCTCGACGACGTCGTGAACGACAGCGGCGAGATCGACCTTGTCGGTCGACTCGGCGGAATAGCCGGCCTCGAGGCGCGAGATCATCAGGATCGCATTGAAGGTGCGGATGAGCTGGTCGGACTCGGCGATCGTGCCTTCGAGCGCCTCGCGATAGTCGGCTCCGGTCTTCTTGCCCGACAAGGCCGCCTCGGCGCGGTTGCGCAGGCGCGTCAGCGGCGTCTTGAGGTCGTGGGCGATGTTGTCGGACACCTGCTTCAGCCCATCGTTGAGATGGGCTATGCGGGCGAGCATCGTATTGAGGTTTTCGGAAAGCCGGTCGAATTCGTCGCCTGCACCTGTCACCGGCAGGCGACCGCTGAGGTCGCCGGCCATGATGCGTCGGCTGGCCACCGACACACTGTCGATGTGCTTCAAGGCGCGACGGCCGACGAAATACCAGATCAACAGGCCGCCAAAGCCCATCATGGCGAGAGCCAGCATCAGCGACCTTTGAATGACGCTGCGGAAACGCTCCGGCTCGCCGAGGTCGCGACCGACCATAAGGATCATCTGGTTGGGAAGGCGCAGCACCACCGCGATTGCGTTGTGCCCGACCTCGGTACGCGCTTCCGTCTCGGTCTGCTCACCGGCGGCCGGCGCACCGCGCCTTCCGGAAGCCTCGCCATAGCGCTCGTAGGAGAACGGCAGTTCCGTCCAGCCTTCGCGCTGCAGCACGCCGGGCTGTATGCTCTCGACATTGCCCGACAGGATCTGGCCGTTGGGGTCGGCGAGCAGGTACAGGTTGGCGCCGGGCTGGCGCGAGCGCTGTTCAACCACGCGCACCAGAACCGGGATACCGCCGCGCTGATAGCCGCGGGCAAGGCCCTGGACCTCTTCGTTGATGGTTTCCTGGGTCTGTGCCAGCAGCATGCGTGCCGACAGCGACGTCATGTAGAAGACCAGGAGTACTGCGCAGAGCGTAAAAAGCAGCAAGTAGAGCGCCGAGAGGCGCGCTGCGGTCGTCTTCATGATGGCCGGCAGCCTGAATGCCATCAGCCCGCCTTGAGCATGTAGCCGGCGCCGCGGATGGTGTGCAGGATAGGCTTCTCGAAGCCCTTCTCGATCTTGCCGCGCAGCCGCGAGATATGGACATCGATGACATTGGTCTGCGGATCGAAATGGTAATCCCAGACATTTTCGAGCAGCATGGTGCGCGTCACCACCTGGCCGGCGTGGCGCATCAGATATTCGAGCAGACGGTATTCGCGCGGCTGCAGCACGATCTCCTGCGAGGCGCGACGCACCGTATGCGACAGCCGGTCGATCTCGAGATCGCCAACCCGGTACAGCGTCTCGGATTCACGCGTCGGGGCACGGCGGTTGAGGACTTCGACACGCGCCAGCAATTCCGAGAACGCGTAGGGCTTGGTGAGATAGTCGTCGCCGCCGGCGCGCAGGCCGGTCACCCGGTCGTCGACCTCGCCGAGCGCCGACAAGATCAGCACAGGTGTCGTGTTGCCGCGCGAGCGCAGGCCGGCAATCACTGATAGACCATCGCGCCGCGGCAACATGCGATCGACGACGAGGACGTCGTATTCGCCAGCATCGGCAAGCGCGAAACCTGAATCGCCGTCGCCGGCGACATGGGCGGTATGGCCGGCTTCCGCGAATGCCTTCTGCATGTAGTCGGCAGCCTCGCGGTCATCTTCGATGACAAGAATCTTCATGCCGTCGTTATACGCGATTTTGTGGGATGTCAGAGGCGACATGTCGTTTCCTCCCAACGTGGTAGTGGCAGCGGGCGATGGGAGCCCGCTGCCACCGGTGCCGGAATCGAAGACTGACAAACTATCCGGCGCCGTAAGCTCCCGCCGTGCGGCTGGGGGTGATGAAGCCACCCGGCGGGAGCGAACGGTCAGCCCTGATTGAGCGGCAGGGCGACGAAGCGGTTGGAGTCCTCGCGGCTGATCTGGAACAGGACGGCCTTGCGGCCCGCCTTCTCCGCCTGGTCGAGCGCCTTGGTGACGTCGGACGCCGACTGGACCTCGACGGCATTGACCGCAGTGATCACGTCGCCGGCCTGAATGCCACGGTCGGCGGCGTCGCTGGAGGGGTCGACATCGGTGATGACGAGGCCCTTGCCGTCCTCGGAACGGGTCACGGTCAGGCCGAGGTCAGCCAAGGTGCTCGGCTCGGCCGGCGACGACGGCTGGTCGGCCGAGGCCTTCTTGTCGCCGCCCGGGATCTCGCCGAGGTTGACCTTCAGGGTTTCGGCCTTGCCGTTGCGCCAGACGGTGACGTCGACCGACTTTCCTGGCGTGATGCCGGCGATGAGGCGCGACAGTTCCTTCGGCGAGCCGACGTCCTGGCCATTGACACCGGTGATGATGTCGCCGGCGACGATACCCGCCTGCTTGGCCGGGCCGGCGTCCTGGGCGCTCGCCACGAGCGCACCCTTCTCGGTCTTCAGGCCGAGCGATTCCGCGACATCAGCGGTCACAGGCTGAATTTCCACGCCGAGCCAGCCACGCTGCACGCTGCCACTCTTCATCAGGTCCTGGACCACCTGCTTGGCGGTCGAGGCCGGGATGGCGAAGGCGATGCCGACATTGCCGCCCGAGGGCGAGAAGATGGCGGTGTTGATGCCGACGACTTCGCCATTCAGGTTGAAGGCGGGGCCGCCCGAATTGCCGCGGTTGACCGCTGCGTCGATCTGCAGGAAGTCGTCATAAGGACCGGCGCCGATATCGCGGCCACGGGCCGAGACGATGCCGGCAGTGACAGTGCCGCCGAGGCCGAACGGATTGCCGACGGCAACGACCCAGTCGCCGACGCGAACCTTGGCGTCATCGGCAAAGCCGACATAGGTGAACTTGGTGCTGGCATCGACCTTGAGCACGGCCAGATCGGTGCGCGGATCGGTGCCGATCAGCTTGGCGTCGTATTCCTTGCCGTCATCGGTGACCACCGTATAGGCGGTGCCATCCGAAACGACGTGGTTGTTGGTGACGAGATAGCCGTCCTCGGAGATGAAGAAGCCCGAACCCTGCGCCACTGGACGCGGCTTCTGGCTGCCGTCACGACGGTTGAAGCGCGGACGATCCTGGTTGCCGTTGCCGTTGCCGTTGCCGTCCTGGCCGAACTGGCGGAAGAAGCGCTTCAGCGGGTGATTGTCGGGCAGATTGTCGAAACCCTGCTGGTCGGAGAAAGGCGACGAACCGGTGTCGGCAGCCGGGTCGATCCGGGCCTTGACCTGCACGCTGACGACAGCCGGCGAGACCTGCTGGACGACGTCGGCAAAGCCGGGTGCCTGGGGCGCTTCGACGCGCACAGCCTCGGCGTAGACGGGGGCCGTTCCGCCGGTGACGGCGCCGAAGCCGATCGCGCCCGCCAGGGCGACGGATGCAGCGGCAGCCATGAGACGCTTGCGAGAACGCGAAAGGGGGGTGGTGCTCATTGTCTCTGATCCTCTTGAACAGGATGCAGTGGAGTCGCATCCGTTGGTTCAAGAGATAGAGAAGCTCACATTACGCCACCATTTCCGAAGCATGAAACTTTCGTAATGTTGGCTTGGCTCACACGTCCTTGTTCAGGATCGCTTCGAGCGCTGCCTGCTCGTCCTTGGTCAGCCCTGCAGGCTCCTGCCTGCGGCGCGATCGGGCCGACAGCAAGACGAAGGCGCCACCGCCGAGCAGGAGCAGCACCGGCGTGCCCCACAGCAAGGCGTTGCGCAGGTTGAACTGCGGCTTGAGCAGCACGAATTCGCCATAACGCGAGACGATGTAGGCCATCACCTGCTCGTCGCTGTCGCCGGCCAGCAGCCGCTCGCGCAACAGCACCCGGAGATCGCCGGCCAGTTCGGCATCGGATTCGTCGATCGACTGGTTCTGGCAGACCATGCAGCGCAGCTCTTCCGAAAGCAGCCGCGCACGTGCCTCGAGCTTCGGATCGGCAAGCATTTCGCTGGGCTTCACCGCAAGCGCCGTTCCTGCAAACAGCAGCGCTGCGACAAATCCCGCGATCGCCGGCAGCCGGCCGTTCATGATGGCACCGCAACCGGCTTGGCGGATTTGCGCCGCGCCGGCGCGCCCACCCGCAGGCGGCGGTCGAGCAGCGAGACGAAGCCGCCCAGCATCATCACCAGCGATCCGCCCCAGATCAGCGTGACCAGCGGCTTCCACCAGACACGCACGACCACGGAGCCGTCGCCCGATTCATCGCCGAGCGAGACATAAAGCTGGCTGAGCCACATCGTCTTGATGCCCGCTTCCGTCGTCGGCATCTGGCGCACCGGATAGAAACGCTTGGACGACATGATGACATCGCTCGGCTGCCCATTGGCGCCGAGCAGAGAGAAATGGCCCCGATCCTCGGTGAAGTTCGGCCCACGGACCGGCGTCAGCCCGTCGAAGCGCAGACTGTAGCCGGAGATTTCCACCACCTGCCCCGGCTTCATGACCAGGATCGCTTCCTTCTCGAAGGACAGCACGCCGACGATGCCGAGCAGCGTCAAGCCAAGACCGAGATGGGCGATCGCCGTGCCGAACACCGAGCGCGGCAGGCCGACGAAACGGCGCAGCGCCATCCTCGGCGCGACATTGCCGATGCCGGCCTTCAAGGCGAGATCGGTGAGCGCGCCGAGCACCAGCCAGGCCGAAAGACCAGCACCGAGAGCCGCGAACACCGAGGCGCCATCGATGAACAGATATGTCACAAGGACTGCCAGCAGGGCCGCGCCAAAGGCAAACATCAGCCGCTGCGCCACCGCAAAGACATCGCCGCGCTTCCAGGCCAGCAGCGGGCCGAACGGCACGACGACCAGAAGCGGGATCATCAGCGGGCCGAAGGTGAGGTTGAAGAACGGCTCGCCGACGGAAATCTTGTCGCCGAACAAAGCTTCGACGACCAGCGGATAGAGCGTGCCGATCAGCACGGTCGCGGTCGCGGTGGTCAGGAACAGATTGTTCAGCACCAGCGAGCCTTCGCGCGAGATCGGATGGAAGATGCCGCCGGCCGTCAGCGACGACGCCCGAAAGGCAAACAGCGCCAGCGAACCGCCGATGAACAGCGTCAGTATGCAAAGGATGAACACGCCGCGGCTCGGGTCGCTGGCAAAGGAGTGAACCGAGGTCAACACGCCCGAACGCACCAGGAATGTACCGAGCAAGGACAGCGAGAAGGTCAGGATGGCGAGCAGCAGCGTCCAGATCTTCAGCGCCGAGCGCTTTTCCATGACGATGGCCGAGTGCAGCAGCGCCGTGCCGGCCAGCCACGGCATGAAGGATGCGTTCTCGACCGGATCCCAGAACCAGAAGCCGCCCCAGCCGAGTTCGTAATAGGCCCAGTAGGAGCCCATGGCGATGCCGCCGGTCAGGAACACCCAGGCAGCGAGCGTCCACGGCCGCACCCAGCGTGCCCAGGCGGCGTCGATGCGGCCCTCGATCAGGGCTGCCACCGCAAAGGAGAAGCAGATGGAGAAGCCGACATAACCGAGATAAAGCAGCGGCGGATGAACCGCGAGGCCGACGTCCTGGAGGATCGGGTTGAGATCCTTGCCCTCGATCGGCGCCGGCACAAGCCGGGCGAACGGGTTGGACGTGATCAGGATGAAGAGCAGGAAGGCCGTGCCGATCCAGCCCTGGACGGCGAGCACATTGGCGCGCAGCGTGGCCGGAAGATTGCTGCCGAAGGCCGCGACCAGGGCGCCGAAGAAGCTGAGGATCAGCACCCACAGCAGCATCGAGCCTTCGTGGTTACCCCAGGTGCCGGTGAACTTGTAGATCAGCGGCTGCAGCGAGTGAGAATTCTCCCAGACATTGGTGACCGAGAAGTCGGACTGGACATAGGCCATCGTCAAGGCGGCGAAAGACAAGGCGATCAGGGCAAAGCCGGTGACGGTGACAGGACCGCCGACCGCCATCAGCCTGGTGTCGCCCTTGTAGGCTCCGTAGAGCGGAACGAGCGACTGCACCAGCGACAGGGCGAACGCCAGGATAAGCGCGAAGTGACCCGTCTCGACCATCAGCGCTGCCCGCCATTCATTGCGTGGTCTCCTGCCATACGCCCTTCGCCTTCAGGCTGTCGGCGACTTCCTTCGGCATGTAGTTCTCGTCGTGCTTGGCCAGCACGCTGTCGGCGATGAACTCGCCATCCGGCCCGAAACTGCCTTCGGTGATCACACCCTGCCCCTCCCGGAACAGATCGGGCAGGATACCGGTATAGCGCACTTTCACCGTCTTTTCGGAATCGGTTACGCCGAACTCGACCTGGGTGCCCTGCCCGCGCAGGATGCTGCCGTTCTCGACAAGACCGCCGAGGCGAATGCGCTGGCCGGGCTGCAGGGTCGCAGCCTGCAGATCCGCGGGCATGTAGAAATAGGACGCCTTCTGGCCGAGCGCGTAGAAGGTCAGCGCGGTTGCCGCCCCCAGGAAGGCCAGCGCGCCTGCGATCACCGAAAGCCGTTTTTGCTTGCGCGTCATCGTCTACTCCGTGACATCAAGGCCGAGCGAACCCGCGAGTTCCGTAAGCTTGCGACCGTCCTCGCTGTCACGGCCCAGTGCCGTGTAAGCGCGGCCAAGCGCATCCTGCGCCAGGTCGGTCTTGCCGAGCACCTGATATGAACGCACCAGCCTGAGCCAGCCTTCCGGATCGCGCGGGTTCTGGCGCAGCTTTTCATCCAGCGTCGCCACCATGCCCTCGATCATCGCCGTACGGTCGCCCGACGACATGGAAGCGGCGGCGGCGATGTCCTCCTGGTTCGGTCCAGGCGCGCCGGCGGCCGGCTTGGCCGGCGCGGTACGCAGCTCGGGCTGAGTTTGTGCCGTTCGCAGCTCGGCCTGGGCAATCGCCTGGTCGGTCGCCGCACGCCACGGCGAGTCGGCAGGCAGGCTTGCGGCCAACAGCCGCCAGGCAGCAGCGGCATCGGCAATGTTGCCTTCCTGCGCCAGCGCCAGTGCCAGGAAGTAGCGGGCCTTGGCATCGGCGGGCTCAAGCTTCAGTGCTGCCTCGAAAGCCAGGCGGGCGTCGGAGGTGACGATGCCGCCCGCCGATCCGGCGATGGCCTCGCCGAGGCCGGCCTGACGTGCAGTCGTCGAGCCCAGGATGCGGATGGCGTTGCGATAGGCGGTGACGGCGTCGTTGGCGCGCCCGATCCTGAGATAGACAGGCGCAAGCACGTCCCAGCCGCGGCCGTCGGACGGATTTGCCACCAGATGTGCCTCGGCGCGGGCGATCAGTTCGTCGACCGAGCTGTCCGCCGGCTTCTGCGACAGGCGCGCGCTCAATGGCTGCGAGGGAACGGTGGGCGAGCCGATCGCGGTATAGACGCCCCAGCTCAACAGCGGGACGGCAAGCACGGCGATCATGCCGACGAGACGAGGCCCAAGCTGCGATGCCTTCTTCGGCTCGCGCGCATTTTCGGCATCGAGCCTAATGATCCGGCGGGCGATCTCGGCGCGCGCCTGCTCGGCATCGGAAGGCGCGATCAGCCCACGCGCCGCATCCCTGTCGACTTCGCCGAGTTGATCGCGATAGACTTCGAGGTCATGGCTCGCATCGTCCTTGGCCCTGGTCTGTCGCGTCAGCGGCAACAAGACCGCAAGGCTCGCACCAAGCGTCAGAACAGCGGCTATGATCCAGAACAGCATGTCACCTAAATAGCCAGCAGCCTCCAAGCTGCCAACATCTCCGTGCTGCGGCTTATTGACGGTTCTAACGCCCCTGCCAAAGCAACAACACGTGAAGACTTAGGTCAGCGGCGTCCAGCTGCCATCGGCATTCCGGCAGGCCGTGCCGCGCGCGACCAGCGGTGTTCCCGTGGTGAAGACGGTCTGCGAATACTGGCGGCAGTCCTGCGAGCCGACGCGATAGGGCTGGGCGGCCACGACCTCGCCCGAACGTCCGTCGCCCTTCCAGGCGACCGCTTGTCCGCCCTGGCCGTATTCCAGCGCGCGGTACTCGGCCTCCAGGGCCTTGCGCCGATCGTCACTGTTCAAGCCATTGCCGATCGTGCCGCCGATGAGGCCGCCATCCATCGCATTGATGATACGTGTGGCAACCTTGCCGCTCGAGCCATCGTCGCCGCCGCCAAGCGCTGGAACCACGCCGCCGCCACTGCTCAGGCTCGTCGTCGTGCAGCCTGAGCCGGCAAGCAATGCTGCAACCAGTGCCACCCGAAATCTCATGCTCATCACCGGTCCCGAATTTGCGTCCGCTTACAAGGGCTTGGCGCCGCGTTAGATTGCATCTTTGGCCGAAATGGGGCCGATTCGGCCAGCCATTTCTCCAACCATTTCTCCGCCCATTTCTATTGCACGCCGCGCAGTTCCACGACGGCCTTCAATCCCCCCATCGTCGAGCGCTCAAGCCGAAGCGTGCCGCCATACTCCTTGACCAGATCGGCGACGATCGCCAGCCCGAGGCCCGTACCCGGCTTGGTCTCGTCGAGGCGCCTGCCCCGCTGCAATGCCTCGCGCGCCTTGTCTTCCGGAATCCCTGGACCGTCATCCTCGATCAGGATCGAAAACCGCGGCGGCTCCTCATTCACCGGCTCCGCCACTTCAACTGATATGCGGACGGCACTGTGCGCCCATTTCATCGCGTTTTCGAGCAGATTGCCGACAACTTCCTCGAGATCCTCGCGCTCACCGGCAAAAACCACATCTGCCGCAGGCAGATCGAGCGAGAAAGACGTGCCACGCGAGAGCTTCTCCATCACCCGCACCATACGCTGAAGCAACGGGCCCACCGGCGTACGGTAGACCACGCTTTCGCGCTGCGCCGCGACCCGGGCACGCTGGAGATAGTGGTCGATCTGCTTCTGCATGGCGGTGGCATGGTCGGCGAAAAGCTGCCCCTTGGGGCCGCCCAGCGCCCGGCCCTCATTCAGCATCACGGCCAGCGGCGTCTTCAGCGAATGCGCCAGGTTGCCGACCTGGGTCCGTGACCGCTCTACGATGCGGCGGTTGTTTTCGATCAGCGCATTGGTTTCGTTGGCGAGCGGCTGGATTTCGGCGGGGAAGCGTCCGGTCAGGCGCTGCGCCGTGCCTTCGCGCACCATGGCAAGCGCATTGCGCACGCGTGCCAGCGGCTGCAGGCCGAGCAGGATGGCGATGGCGTTGATCGCGATCATGCCGAGGCCGAACAAGGAGAGATAGGTGAACAGGCGCCATTCGAAGCCGCGGATCTCGGCTTCGAGTTCTGAGCGGTTGCCCATGACGCGAAACCGCGCGATGCGGTTCTGCGAATCGAGCACGAACTCGGTCTCGAAGACCTCGAGTTCCTCGCCGACGATGCCGGCGACGCGATAATGGCGCTGAAACTCGGCGTTGAACGGCACGTCTTCGACGCTGGGCGACGCCACCGGCTCGGTCATCGACGACGACCTGAGTTGCCCGACAAGCCCCTTGGACACCGGCTCGACAGACCAGTACCAGCCAGACTCAGGCTCGGAGAATCGAAGATCGCCGAGATCGGGGCCGCCGGTCAGCGTGCCGCTGTCCGAGAGACCGACCGAGCCGATGAGATTGAACAGATGCGCCGACAACAGGCTGTCGAAGCCGCGTTCGCTGGTCTGGCGATAGAGCGAACTGATGACCGTGAAGATCAGGGCGAAGGCGAGGATCGCCCAGACGGTCGAAAACGCGATGACGCGAAACGCGAGGGAACGCGGTCCGAGCCCAAGCGCGTAACGCTTCCAGCGCCCCAGTCGTTTGGCCAGCTTTTCCGCCTTACGCCTCCGGCTCGCGCATGCGGTACCCCATACCGCGGACGGTTTCGATCATGTCGATGCCCATCTTCTTGCGAAGACGCCCGACGAACACCTCGATGGTATTGGAATCCCTGTCGAAATCCTGGTCGTAAAGATGCTCGACAAGTTCGGTGCGCGACACGACCTCGCCCATGTGATGCATCAGATAGGCGAGCAGACGGAACTCGTGCGAGGTCAGCTTGAGCGGCACGCCGTTGACGTCGGCCTTGGAGGCCTTGGTGTCGAGCCTGAGCGGTCCACAGGACAGTTCGGACGAAGCATGGCCGGCGGCGCGGCGGATCAGCGCCCTCACCCGCGCCAGCACTTCCTCGATATGAAACGGCTTGGTGACGTAGTCGTCGGCGCCGGCATCGATGCCGGCAACCTTGTCGCTCCAGCGGTCGCGCGCCGTCAGCATCAGCACCGGCATCTTGCGGCCTTCGCGGCGCCAGCGCTCGACGACGCTGATACCGTCCATCTGCGGCAGGCCGATATCGAGCACGATGGCGTCGTAAGGCTCGGTATCGCCGAGGAAATGCCCTTCCTCACCATCAAAGGCCTTGTCGACGACGTAGCCGGCGTCGGTCAGCGCCTCCGATATCTGGCGGTTCAGGTCCTTGTCATCTTCGACGACGAGTATGCGCATGCGGTTTTGCGACCAGTGAAAAGATGACGGAGATATAGGCGATTCCGGACCTGCGGGAAATCCGGGGCTGGAAGTCCAGGCTAGTTGGCCGGCACGACGACCTCGACGCGACGCGGCCGCTGGCCGTCCTTGGCCGGCACCAAAACCACGATCACGCAGACCGACTGCCCGCCCTGATTGGATTCGGACGCCCGCGCCAGGGTGCCACCGTGCTGGTCTGCCACCTGCTGGCCAACCGAGTAGCAATCCGCAGCGGCCACAAGGATCTCGCCTTCCGCTGAGCGCACAGGCGCCGCTGCCACCGAAGTGGCAAACAGGCCAAGCGCGCAGACCGCAGTCATGGCAGGCCGGAACATGGAGCGAAGCGTTTTCATGACAGGATTTCTAATACGCCAGTGCTGAACGTGGAATGAACAATGAATTCATGCAAACACCCGCATTTGCAAGTCTGCTAATTCTTGCCGATCCGCTTCTTTTTGCCGACGCTCGAACGAAGATCGCGACCAGCCGCGCAAGCCCGGTGATCGCCTGCAGCAAGGTATCGGTCAACGCCGAATTGTCGAAGCCGTCGATGGGCATGCCGGCAAGCCCGCCCCCAATCGGCATGGTTGCGACCGGGATCCTGATCGTGCGCGCGTGTATCAGGTGTTTCGGGTTCAATATGTTCATGATCTCCGGGGTAAAACAGCTTGCCTGCTAATCGCTGGAGTGTGTTCAACTTGCTCTTGTCGCGGCAACAAAAATCGGGGACAAGTCGAACCAGGGCCGAGGGACGCGTGCCCTGAATTCGCCAGCAAAAGCGTTTTGGTGTAAGCTGCAGTCACGTGCCGGGCTCGTCTCGAATGGAAAATCCCATCCCACCGCGCAAGAAAAGAGGCCGCATCTCGGCCGGTCTGCTGGCACTCGATGCCTGGCTCGACTCTTCGCTGTATGAACTCCGCTTCCGGGCGCAGCAGTTCTGGGAAAATGCGACGATCTTCTTCCGCCGCTTCCGCGTCAAAGGCTGGCGTCGCGGCGTCATCGAGGTGCTGAGCGAATCCTTCACCATGGCCGCCGGCGGCTCTGTGGTGATGCTGGCGCTGGCCATGCCGGCATTCCAGGAAACCACCGGCAATTGGCGCAACCAGGACGACTTCGCCGTCACCTTCCTCGATCGCTACGGCAACGAGATCGGCCAGCGCGGCATCATCCAGCGCGACTCGGTGCCGGTCGACGAGATGCCGGACCACGTCATCAAGGCGGTGCTGGCGACAGAAGACCGGCGCTTCTTCGAACATTACGGCATCGATTTCCTCGGCCTTATCCGCGCCATGTCGGAAAACGTCCGGGCCAACTCCGTCGTCCAGGGCGGCTCG
Organism: Aminobacter aminovorans; assembly: GCF_900445235.1. Lineage (NCBI taxonomy): Bacteria > Pseudomonadati > Pseudomonadota > Alphaproteobacteria > Hyphomicrobiales > Phyllobacteriaceae > Aminobacter > Aminobacter aminovorans. The sequence continues at coordinate 4,364,040 of NZ_UFSM01000001.1, forward strand.
AGCCTGACGCAGCAGCTGGCCAAGAACCTGTTCCTCACCAACGAGCGCACCGTCGAGCGCAAGGTCAAGGAAGCCTTCCTGTCGATCTGGCTCGAATCGAACCTGTCGAAAAAAGAGATCCTGCAGCTCTATCTCGACCGCGCCTATATGGGCGGCGGCACGTTCGGCATTGCGGCGGCGGCCGACTTCTACTTCGGCAAGCAGGTCAAGGACCTCAACCTCGCCGAAGCGGCGATGCTGGCAGGCCTGTTCAAGGCGCCGACCAAATACGCCCCCCACATCAACCTTCCCGCTGCCCGCGCCCGCGCCAACGTCGTGCTCAGCAATCTCGTGCAGGCGGGTTTCATGACCGAGGGCCAGGTGCTGTCGGCGCGGCTGCATCCCGCCGACATCGTCGACCGCGGTGACCGCAAGAGCCCTGACTACTTCCTCGACTGGGCTTTCGACGAGGTCAAGAAGATCGCGGCGAAGTCGGGCATCCACTCGCTGGTTGCCCGCACCACCATCGACATGAACATCCAGAAGGCGGCCGAAGAGTCGGTCGAGTTCCATCTGCGCCAGTTCGGCAAGGAATACCACGTCACCGAAGGTGCGGTCGTCGTCATCGAGTCCAATGGCGCGGTCCGCGCCATCGTCGGCGGACGTGACTATGGTGCCAGCCAGTTCAACCGCGCCACCAGGGCGCAGCGCCAGACCGGCTCGTCGTTCAAGCCCTATGTCTATGCCACCGCCATGGAAAACGGCTTCAAGCCGGAATCGGTCATCTCGGACGGGCCGATCAGTTGGGGGGCCTGGTCACCCAAGAACTATACCCGCGGCTATTCCGGACGGATGACGCTTTCGACGGCGCTGATCAAGTCGATCAACACCGTGCCCGTGCGCCTTGCCAAGGACCATTTGTCGATCCCGCCGATCAAGGCGATGGCCGAGGCGATGGGCGTCGAATCTCCTGTCAGCTCGCACAAGACGATGGTGCTCGGCACGTCGGGCCTGACGGTGATGGACCAGGCGACGGGCTACAGCGTGCTGGCGCAGGACGGTATCGTCGGCACCCGCCATGGCATCACCCAGCTCGTCACCCATTCCGGCCAGCTCGTCTACGACTACAGCAAGGATGCGCCGCCGCCACACCGCGTGCTGTCCGAGCAGGCGGTCGCCTCGATGAACTCGATCATGGTGCAGATCCCCGAAGTCGGCACGGCGCGCAAGGCAGCGCTGCCCAACATCCGCTCCGCCGGCAAGACGGGCACCACCCAGTCCTACCGCGACGCCTGGTATATCGGCTACACCGGCAACTACACGGCCGCCGTCTGGCTCGGCAACGACGACTTCTCGACCACCAACAACATGACCGGCGGCTCGCTGCCGGCCATGGTCTGGCAGCGCTTCATGGCCTACGCCCACCAGAACATCGACCTCAAGCCGATCCCCGGCATCAAGGATCCCTATGTCGATCCTGCCGCCATCGCCAAGGCCGAGGAAGCTGCCAAGAACGGGCCGCAGCAGGCCGTGGACACCTCCGATCGTCCCCCGGTCCTTTCCAGCACCACGACGCGCGCCCTGCGCGATATCGCCGACGTTTTCCACAAGGCGCCGGCAATCGCAGCACCGCCCGAACCCGAGACGCTGTCGGCGCTGTGACATCGCACAGTTTGGGGCAAAGTTCGGGGCAAAGTTCAGGCCAGCAAAGGTTCACCCACCGGTTGCGGCCTCTGCCGGCTTGCCTTCCAGTCAAAGGGCAGGATATTCCTCCGCCAACTCCATCCTGCGGCGGCTCATGCTGAAACAATCGCTCCTGATCGTTCTCGCCCTCGCTGTCGCCGTCGGCGGCGGTGCTGCCAGCGTCGGCATGGTGCTGAACTCGCAGGAGGGCATCGGCGCCGTGTCGGTCGGACCATGGACCGCCTTTCCCGATATCGGCACGCCTGAAGCCGATCCCTATTCCAAGGCGCGTGTCGCGCGCGACGGCGTGCTGGCACTTGGCCGCGCCGAGGGCCTCAGCTTTGTCGCCGATCGCGACTCCACCGGCGTCAGCTTGAAGAGCGAATGCAGCTACCGTATCGAGGGTTCGCTGCCGGTCGCGAGGTTCTGGACGCTTTATGCGACCGACACGGCGCATATAGCGCTCAAGTCAGGCATCCGCCGCGACGCATCACTGCATTCGCTCGAAGTGCTGCGGCAGCCTGACAACTCCATCAGCGTGTCGGTCGGGACGCGGCCGGGGCCGGGCAACTGGCTCGCCGTTGCAGGCGTCGGCGCCATGAACCTGGTGCTGACCTTCTACGACACGCCCATCGCCAGCAGCACCGGCCTGTCCGGCATCGAAATGCCGCGCATCGTCAGGGTTCAGTGCAATGCGTAGGCTTTTTCATGCCCTGGCGATCGGTCTTATCGGTGCCGGCATCGCCCACATCGTCATCCTGCTTCTGGTGCCGAGTTTCTCCGAGCGCGATGCATGGTCACGTCTGGCCATGGTCGCCGGCCCCAACAAGGTCGTCCGTCTCGACAAGGAGATTGGCGGCACGCCGGTGGTGAAGGCGCTCGATCCATCCTTCTTTGAAGCCGCCTGCCGCTTCGACCTGACGGAAGGCGTCGTCCGCATCGACAATGCCGGCAAGGTCCCCTACTGGTCGGCCTCGGTCTATGACCGCAGCGGGCAGAACATCTACAGCTTCAACGACCGCACCGCGACCGACGGCAATCTCGATTTCGTCGTGCTCACGCCGGCGCAGATGATCGACCTGCGCAAGGAACTGCCGACCGAATTCGAGAAATCGATTTTCGTCGAAACGCCCATCGACGAAGGCATCGTCGTGGTCCGCGTCTTTGTGCCCGACGACAGCTGGAAGCCGACGGTCTCGCGCTTCCTCGACGGCATCAACTGCGACATCCAGTAAGAGCCCGCATCAAGTCGGCCGTGCATGCCCAGCCCGGCAATCAATTCGATCCGTCGCTATCAGTGACGCGGCAGCGGATCGTTGCGGCGGGGTGCATCGTTGCGCAACTCGCCGGCACTCGAAGCCGGGCCCTTGGTTCGCTCGTAGCGCACGCCAGGAAAGATGATGATGGATGCCGAAGTTTCCGCTGTCCGGGGGGACCGGCGGATGGCCGCACGACGCGGCATGAAAGACACAACGCTGCCCATGGTTCGCGATTTCCCTCTCGGTTCGACCGGAGTAAGCACGCAACGCCTCCGCCTCGATAAGGCCAGCAGAGAGGTTAACAGTCCGTTACTGCCGAAGATTTGATTCAACTCTTGGCTTCCCAACTGCGTCTTTGGCACCCTCCTGATATCCGACCGCCGTTAGAGGCGCGTGAAAGCAGCAGCATTGCCAATGCCGCGACCCACGACGAGCCAGATCTGCCTAGATCTGATAAAAAATCCTCGTAACTGATTGGTAACAAATGGATTCCTTAACGCGAGAGTTAACAGTGCGCTAACAAATCCTCGCTAAGTTTATGTTCACCTTAGGAAGCCACGACGCGTCGGCGTCGGACGATCCAGGGCAGTGTAGAGTTTTTGTCAGGCGTACCCGTTCGTGTCAGCATCGGACTTCAGGCAAATTGCCATCGGACGCGAAACCGGTAAGCCAGAACGGCTGTTCCGGGCAGCGGTCTCAGCCTTCTGTGCCCTGCCCCGGCCGTCGCGCCGCGAAATCGCCCAGCTCGAAGACCTGACGCTCCCGCTGTTCGACAAGGTCTCGGTCGAGGCACGCCGGTACGTCGCTGCGGCACTTTCGGAAAGCGAATACGCGCCGTTCGGTCTGGTCCGCAAACTCTGCGACGAACCTGTCGACATCGCAGCACCGCTGCTTGTCCGCTCGCCGATCCTTTCCGATGTCACCCTTATCTCGTTGATCGGCCGCCACGGCCTGCCGCATGCGCGTGCGATTGCCCGTCGTCCGAACCTCCACCAGACGATCGCCGATCTGATCCGGGTGCTCGAGCGCCCGCGCCTGGTTTATCCGGAAGGCGCCAAGCAGCAGGAGCCGGCCGCCAAAGCAGCGCCAGCGACCGGAGCGATCGCTGCAACCGACATGTCCAATGCCCCACACCCCGGCGAGCTCGCCGAAAATGTCCGCCGCAAGCTGCGCGCGATGATGACGCCTGCCGCACAGCACCAGGCAGTGACGGACGAGGAGCGCGTACCGGCCTACGACAAGCTCAAGGCAACGGCGCTGACAGGCAACGACACCTTCTTCCAGACCGCACTCGCCGACGCGTTGGAAATCGATCTTCTTGCCGCCCGCTCGATCACCGAGAAGTCAGGCTACTCCTCGCTCATCGACGCGCTCAAGGCCCTCGACCTGGCGGAAGAGCAGGCCTTCTTGCTCGCCGCCTCCATCCTGCCCGGTCAATTCGCCCATGCGGAATCTGTCAGGCTGTTCCTGCAGCGCTACCGCGCCCTGCACCGCGACGTAGCGCTTGATCGCGTTCGCGACTGGAAGGCTGCGTCGGTCGGTGCCCGCATCCGCAGCAATGCCGAGCGCCTGCAGCCGAGGAACAGCTCCTCGACGCCGAAAGGCGGACAGCTCAAGGCGTCGTAAGCGAAACGAGGTCGACGATCTCGGTCTTGCCAGGCTCGATCTCGACCACCCAGATGTCGGGATCGAAACGCCGCTCGCGCTCGAGCCGCTTCTCGATCGCCGCGCCGTCATCATCGCTTTCAAGCAGGCTGAACTGGCGTTCGCCCGGCCGTGCCATGTCATAGCTGGTCTGCGGTGCCGGCCCGTAAAGGTTCGACCGGCCGAAACGATCGCGGGTGAGGATGAAGACGGCACCTGCTTCCAGCGCCCCACGATTGAGGATCGCGCCAAAACCACCCTCGCCGAAGACGCGACGCAGCAGGGCCGACACCCAAAAATCAGTGGTTAGACGCATAGGACGGCCCGATCACAGTTTCGACGAGGCCTCTATAGCGGTTTGCGGTGCATGGGCACAATGCGGACCGAAGGCGCCCGGTATCAGTTGGTCAGGCCGATCTCGCGCATCTTGACATAGACGGCAGGGTCGGGTTCGCCGGTTTCCGGCAGGCCGAACAGAGCCTGGAACTCGCGAATTGCCGACTTAGTCCTGGCACCAGGAACGCCGTCGACCTCGATGCCATCATTGCCGAAGGCTTTCAGCCCGGCCTGGATCTTCATGATGCGCGCGCTGATGTTGGCGTCGGATGCAGGTTCGGCACGTGCGGGCGTCGGGGCTGGTGTCGCCCTCGGCGCCGCTGCAGGCACCGCCTGTTGGCGTGGCGTCGGCCGTGGCGCTATGCCGGCAGTGGTGTCGGCAGCACCCAGTTGCTCGAGCAACTGCGCGTCGATTTCGCCAGTCGCCGCCATGCCGACCTTCTTCTGGTAGGCCTGGATGGCGCCGCGCGTTGCCGGCCCGTTAAGCCCGTCGACAGTGCCGTCATAGAACGCAAGGTCCTTCAATATGCCTTGCACCCGTTCGATGCGCGGATCGCCCAGCGGGCGCACGACCTCCGCAGCCTCCTCAGGACGTTCGATCTTGATCGTCGTCTCGGGCGCGTTTTGGTTCATGTCTGGAAACTCGACGGCATCGCGGGTCGAGAAGAATGCGCCCTTGTGGGCATAGGGCTGATACCACAGCGCATTCGCCGAGACATAAAACAGCGCCACCATGAACGCCGTCGATCCGCCGACCAGCACCGGGTTGCGGGCAATCAGCCCGCCGAGCGCCAGAACGCCGTCCTGCAGCGGGCTACGTTCCTCAATGACCTGCCGTTTAGCTTGCTTTGCGGAGCGGGCCACTGCGCATCTCCTTGTTCCTGCCAGCAGGAAGCTTCATCAACTCGCCCCGCGCAGGCTCGGGCCGGTAGGCAGGGCCCTCGATGGGCAGGCTGATGGTGACAGTCGTTCCTTCGCCCGGTGCGCTCTCGATCGACATCGTGCCATCGTGCAGGGCAACCAGACCCTTGACCAGCGACAGCCCGAGGCCGGTGCCTTCGAAGCGGCGGGTATAGTCGTTCTGGATCTGCGTGAAGGGCGTGCCCAGCCGCGACAGGTCGTCCCGGGCAATGCCGATGCCCGTATCGGACACCCAGAAATGCAGGCGCGAACCGAGACGCTTGGCGCCGATCTCGACCCTGCCGCCATCGGGCGTGAACTTGACCGCATTGGAGACCAGGTTGATCAGCATCTGCTGCACGGCGCGCCGGTCGGCCTTGACCTCGCCGGTGCCGGCGGCCACCTCGACCACAAGGTCAAGAGACTTGGCCTGCGCCTGCAGCGCCAGCATCGAGGCGCACATGTCGACCGCATCGCGGAACCTGAACGGCTCCGGGGTGATCGCATAGCAGCCAGATTCGATCTTGGTGACGTCGAGGATCGAATTCACCACGTCGAGCAGGTGCTGGCCGGAATCACGGACGATGCCGACATATTCCTGCTGGCGCGGCTCCTTGAAGCCACCGAACATCTCGTGCAGCAGCATGTCGGAAAAACCGATGATCGCATTCAGCGGCGTCCGCAGTTCATGGCTCACGGCAGCCAGGAAGTTGCTCTTGGCAAGTTCGGCGCTCTTGACCGCATCGGCAGCCGTCGCCAGCTGGTCACGCAGATCGGAAACCGTGTCGTTGTTGCGAACGACCGCGACGAACGACTGGCCTTCGGCCTTCATCAGTTCGAGCACGAAAGGCTGGAAATTGTCGCCGGCGTCATTTTCGTTCTGCTTGGGCAGGCGCAGGCGCAGTTCGACCTCACGCAGCTGCGCGCCGTCGCGCATGTCTGCCAGCGCGCAGAGATAGCCGACACGATCCGCAACGTGGATGCGATCGAAAAGCGCCGTTCCCAGCAAAAGTTCCGGCTGCAGCCTGAGCATGGTTCGTGCCTGCTCGGAGACGTCGGTCACGTCGCCATTGTGGGCAACGCGCAGCACGACTGCCTTGAGCAGCTTTTCCAGCATGTCGGCGGGTGCGTCTTGCCGTTCGACGCGGCGATCGAGGAAGGCACTGGCGCGAGCAGCGAAAGTGGCAAGCCAGGCGGCTGGCAGAAGCCAATGCCAGGCGGACACCGCGGCACCCTCGGCGAAAGGCATCGAGCCGAGAAAACCTTGCGACAGCAAAGCGATGACAGCAGCGATTGCCCCGAACTTGGCCGCTTTGCGCGTGCGCCAGACCCACAGCGCCTCCAATGGAAGTGCTGCGACCAGCAAAGTCGCCGGCGACGTCAGTCCGCCCGCGGCGGCAACGATCGCGGCAATGGCAACCGTTGCCACGACAAGCGACGTCCCGCCGATCTGTCCGGTCTTGCCCGTGGCGGCAATCAGCAAGGCAGCGAGCCAGCTCAGGCTGAAGGCCGCGAAAATGACGGCAAAGGTCGAGGCCGCGCCGAGATTGGCCGAAACCAGGAACACACCCGCACCGGCGACCAGAAAGGGCGCGGCCAGCAGCAGGCCGACAAGGCGCCTTTGCCGCCCACGCTCGGTGCCATCGGCCGACGGATGGACCAGCCGGTCACAGCCGCCGGCCATCGCGCCGGAAAACTCACCGTATCTGGTCATGACAAAACTCAACGCTACGCACTCTTCCGTGGCCCGCTTTGCGGCTCTTCTGTAGTTGTCCCAAACTCGCACCGAGCCTTTAATGAAGGAATAAAGCTGGCCGACCGAAACCCGCCTACGCGGCAAATATCGGGATCACAGCGCCGACATTCGAGAACAGTTATCGCCATGGTAAACAGGGGGTTATTTGCCGACTTGGCGCTGGCGAATCTGCAGCACGCCAGCCCTTTTGGGATTTTGCAATTTAAATCAATTGCTTACGAAACCTGTGAGACATTGTTTGCACGACCACGTCCGCAAGCCGAGCCAGTCCGTTAAACTTTGGTGAAAAGCCTGCGCAAAATGCCACCGTTTGCAGCAATCGCTCCTTTGTTCCTTCATGTCATTGTCGGCTCAACAAGATGTGGGCCGACAAAAACAAAACAGGCCCGCCAGACCACAAGAGGCACCCCATGGGCTTTCTCATCAGGACCGCATTCTGGTTCTCGCTCGTCCTTCTGCTTTTGCCGCTCGGCACCGGGCCAAATGGCGAGAACAGCGTGAGCCCGTTGCAGGCGATCTTCGCCGCGCGCGAAGCCGTCGGCGACCTTGCCGGCATCTGCGAGCGCAAGCCGGATGTTTGCGAAACGGGCAAGGCCGCGATGCAGACCATCGGTGTCAGGGCCCGCGAAAGCGCCCGCATCGCCTACCAAGCGCTCGACCAGCAGTTTGGTCAGCCCGATACGGCAACGCAGACCGGCAGCGTGCCCGAGGCTGCTGTCGTGCCGACCGCGAAGCCTGAGGCTGCCGTTGTGCCGACTCCAAAGCCTGTGGCTCCGGCCAACTGATTTCCAATCCAGACGTCTCGCAACTGCCTCCAGGCGTCGCGGACACCAATCCCTTTTGGTTCAGCGCATCGGGCCAGCCGCACGACGGACCCGATGCGCCAGGCCCCACCGCAGGTCGCCCGCCTCTGGCGCCTGCGGTGCCTTTCTTTGTTCGTGACGGGCTTTTTTCGTGACGGGCAGCTGTGCTGCGACTATATCCACTCATCATGACGGCCTCGATCGACACCATCCGCGACGACTTCTCGTTCCTCGAGGAATGGGAGGACCGCTATCGCTATGTCATCGAGCTGGGCGAAGCGCTTCCATCCTTTCCGGAAAGCGCCCAGACCGACACCAACAAGGTGCAAGGCTGCGTCAGCCAGGTATGGCTGGTGACCCATCTCGGCGAAGGCAGCGATCCGGTCATCCGCTTCGAGGGCTATTCCGACGCACATATCGTGCGCGGTCTGGTTGCCATCATGCTTGCGCTGTTTTCGGGACATCGCGCCAGCGAGATCAAGACCATCGACGCCGAGGCGACGCTGAAGGAGCTCGGCCTCAACGAGCATCTGTCGCCCCAGCGCGCCAATGGCCTGCGTTCGATGGTCAAGCGCATCAAGCGTGATGCCGAGGCAGCACTCCACCAGGTCGCCTGAGCCTTCCAGTCAGCTCAATCTTGGGGGACAGCCCCCGATGCAAGCTCATTGCGGCCAGCCACCGCCTGGATTGTAATGGCGTGCCGGCACGCGATCCGGGATCGCGCTTTCGCGCGTATTTGGGCAGAGCTGGAATCGGCATTGGCCCTGCTCAAGCGGCTCGAGCGGGCAATGGCATGCGAGCGGCGGCGATCGCCGCTGGAGCCATGGCCTCGATCGCCACATCGCACGCAAGGAGGTGCACGACCGGCTGTAGTGTGTCTCTCCGGGCAGCCGCAAGGCGGTCGCTGCGGGCGGCGCAGTATCAGGTCAAAACGCAATGCGGCGCCCTTAGGCGCCGCAAGCTGAAACTCTTTCGAAGGGCGTTACTTGGCCTTGCGCTTGCGGCCGAGGCCCATCTTCTTGGCGAGCTGCGAGCGCGCAGCTGCGTAGTTGGGCGCCACCATCGGATAGCTGGCGTCAAGGCCCCACTTCTCGCGATACTGGTCGGGGGTCATGTTGTAGTGCGTCATCAAGTGACGCTTCAACGATTTGAACTTCTTACCGTCTTCAAGGCAGATGATGTAGTCGTCATGTACCGAGCGCTTAGGATTGACGGCCGGCTTCTGCTTGTCGGCTGGCGGCGTCTCGGTGACATTGCCAACGCGGCCGAGAGCTGCGTGGACATCTGCGATCAGGCCCGGAAGTTCTCCCACCGGAACTGGATTGTTGCTGACATAGGCAGCCACCACATCGGCGGTCAACTCAATCAGCGTGTCATTGTTGGTTGCAGGCGTTTCGGAAGTATCCATATGCTTAGGCCCCAATGTGACTGGATGTTTTTTTGCCCGATATTCCGTCGGGATGCGGTGCGTTCTTGTATCGCAAATTGCCTCTGCGACTCGCACTCCATCACTTTAATGAGCCCGTCGCCAGAACAAGTCAATTCACTATTCTTTGTGAACTACAACAACAATGATTTCATCACTCCTCTAACAAATGAACCTTTTTGATACGCTGACGCCTTGAAGTGAGATCATTTTTGACAACGCTGAAAGTTGTCCCACAAGCTCATTATCAACCTTCAGTGCCAATCGATCGGTTCTTCTTTGCCACGGCAGCCGTTTCAGCCAAATCGTCGGTCACTGCGCCCTGCCACATGCGATAACCGGCCGAATAAGCCGCCTTGGCAAGCAGATGGGCCGAGATAGGCGCAGTCAACAGGAAGAACACCACACCAGCCAGCGCCCGCAGTGCCGTTGCGGGTTCACCGATATGCACAGCAAGCGCAATCAGCATCATGCAAGATCCTACCGTGCCGGCCTTCGATGCTGCATGCATGCGCGTATAGACATCGGGAAGTCGCAACAACCCGACAGATGCGACCAGCGCAAACAACGCGCCTACAATGATGAGAACTCCGGCCAGATAATCGGCTGCCCCGTCGATCATCGCCTATCCTCTTCGGCTTCTTCGTTCTTGGCATCAATGCCGCCGCTGATCACGAAGCGTGCGAAGGCAACTGTCGCCAGGAAGCCGACTAGACCAAGCGCAATGGCGATATCGACATACAATGTGAAGCCAGAACGTACTCCGAGCACGGCAATAAAACCGATAGCAACGGCAACAAGCATGTCGAGCGCCAGGATCCGGTCCGGCAAGGACGGCCCCTTCACCACGCGGACCACGACAAGCAGAAACGAGATGGTGAGAACGCCGAGCGCAAAGATCGCAGCTGCATTCAGGAAAGCAGTTCCAGACATCATCTGAATGCCTCCAGTATTCTGCGCTCGAACCCCTGGCTGATGTCGCGCCGCGCCTGATCGGGGTCCGAACAGTCCATGCCATGCACGAACAAAGTACGTCGGTCATCGGAGACGTCGACCGACAGGGTGCCAGGGGTCAGCGTAATGAGATTAGCGAGCAAGGTGATCTCGAAATCCCGGTCGACCTTCAAAGGATAGGCAAAGATACCAGGCTTGATGTCCATGCGTGGCGACAGAACGAGCCTTGCAACCCTGAAGGCCGACAGGAAAAGCTCCTTGATGAACAGAGCTATGAGCAACAGCAAAGCAACCGGGCGGATGACAGCCTTGGTGGTCTGGAGCTGATCGCGCACCAGAAACAGGACGACCCAGCCGACTGCAAATCCAAAGACCAGATTGGGGATCGAATAGCTGCCCGAGACAGCAACCCAGACGAGAGCCAGTATCAGTTCGTTGCGGAACGGGATCATGATCCACTCCCCGCCGGAAAGACTGCATTTACATAGGCCGACGTGTCGAGCAATCCGCTGGCCGCTGCCGTCGAGATTCGAATGAAGGGTTCTGGCAAGATCCCCATCGCAAGCATCGCCAGCACAAGAGCCGCAAGAGCACAGCAACCCGACACCGACATCGCGCCGGCGGTTGCGGTCTGATCAGTTGCCTCGACGCGCCAGAAAGCGAGGATGAAGACGCGGCCGAGCGCGATCGTCGCCAGGAAGCCACTCAGCAGGATGGCAGCCGCCACCTGCCAGGCGCCGATGTCGAGTGCTGCCCGCACCAGCGTCACCTTCGGCCACAACCCTGAACCTGGCGGCAGGCCGGCGACGGCCAGCGAGACGATGAAGGCGAGCGCGGCAAGCAAGGGACTTGCACCATAGAGCCCTGACAGACTGTGCAGCGAAAAGCTGCCGCCGCGCTGACGCATCAGTCCGCCGAGCAGATAGAGCGCCGACAGGGCCAGCATCGAATGCAGCGCATAGAAAATGGCTCCCGTCAGCCCGCCCTTGCTGCCGAGGGCGATGCCGGCGAGCATGATGCCGACGCCTGAAATGACGAGGAAGCCGGCGATCCTGCGGATGTCGGATTGCGCCAGCGCGCCGAGCGCACCGATCAGCATGGTCGCCACCGCCACCCAGCCGATGAGACCAGCCAGCACCAGCCGTTCGGCGGCGAAGATCATCACCAGCGTGCGCAGCAATGCATAGATGCCGACCTTGGTCAGCAATCCGCCAAACAGCGCGCCGGTGATGACGGGCGGCGTGTGATACGAGGCCGGCAGCCAGAAATTGAGCGGAAACGCCGCCGCCTTCATGCCGAAGGCGAGCAGATAGAGCGTGGCCAGCGTCATCAGCGGCGCGGCCGCGCCGACCTGCCCGGCACGTCTGGCAAGGTCCGCCATGTTCAGCGTGCCGAACGTGCCATAGAGATAGCCCGTGGCGATCAGGAACAGCGTCGTGCCGACGAGATTGAGGATCGCATATTTGGTGGCGCCATCGATCTGCGCCTTGTCTGATCCGAGGATCAGCAGCCCGAAGGACGAGATCAGGAAGACCTCGAACCAGACATAGAGGTTGAACATGTCGCCGGTCAGGAAGGCGCCGCTGACACCGGCCATCATCAGCATCAGGAACGGATAGAAGCCGTAGCGCCTGCCTTTGGCGTCGATGTCGCGAAGTGAGTAAGCGCAGCAGACCAGTGCTACGACCGAAGCCGCCAGCGCAAAGGCGGCGCCCAGCACGTCAGCGGTAAACGAGATGCCGAATGGCGGCAGCCAGCTTCCCATCGTCATCGACACCGGCCCTGTGGCCAGCACGCGCTGCAGCAACAGGCCGCTGGCGCCGACCATGGCGAGCAGCACCGCCAGTGCCAGCGCCGCATGCCAGCGAATGCTGTGCCGGATCATCAAAAGCACGGCGCCCGCAATGATCGGCAGCACGACCGGAGCAATGACCAGCCAGTCGGCGGCGGCAATCGGCCCGGCAACCATCGCTGCGGCCTTGTCGACGATCTCACCTTGCACGGCCATGGTTCAGTACCCCATCGGCGGCAAGCCGTCGTCGACCGGCTCGGCGACACGCATGCTGTCGGTGTCGTCGGTGCCGATCTCCTGGTAGGCGCGATAGGCCAGCACCAGCAGGAAGCAGAAAAAGCAGAACGAGATGACGATTGCCGTCAGGATCAGCGCCTGCGGCAATGGATTGGCCACAGTCCCTGCCGGCACGTCGAGACCTTCAGCGATGATCGGCGGCACCTCTCGGATGATGCGGCCATTGGTGAAGATCAGAAGATTGACCGCATTGCCGAACAGCACCACGCCGAGCAGGATGCGGATAATGTGCCGCGACAGCATCAGATAGATGCCGGCGGCAAAGAACAGGCCAACAAGGATTGCGAACACGGCTTCCATCAATCGTGTTCCCTGTCCTCGAGCGCCAGCGCGATCGAGGTGAACGAGCCGACCACGACGAGATAGACGCCGATGTCGAAGATGATGACCGTCGACAGGTCGACGACGATCCCGAAGACCTCCGGCGAGGTCCACAGGCCGGTCAGGAACGGAACGCCGAACCACAGCGACGGCAAGCCGGCAACGGCGGCTGAAAACAGCCCGGAGCCGGCTATCGCCATGGGATGGAAGTAGAGCGCCCGGCGCACGGCAGGAACGCCAAAGGCGATGCCGTGGATGGCGAAGGCGGATGCTGCGATCAACCCGCCGGTGAAACCTCCACCCGGCTCGTTATGGCCGCGCAACAAGACGAACACCGAGAACATCAGCATCAGGCCGGTAAGGTAAGGTGCGGCGGTGCGGAAGATCAGCGTCTGCATGCTACACCTCCTCCGCCACAACATCGGGCACGTCCGCCTTCTTCGAGCGGATGCGCACCAGGGCCAGGATGGCGAGACCGGTCACCATAACCACGGCAATCTCGCCGAGTGTATCGAGACCACGGAAGTCGACGATGATGACGTTCACCACATTGCGGCCATGGGCGATCGTCTTGGCATAGGCGTTGAAGAACTGCGACAGCCGGTCGTCGAAAGGCAGTTGCGTCACCTTGAGCAGAAGCAGCGCGAAAGCCGCGCCGCAGGCGCCCGCAATCGTCATGTCCACCAGCTTCTGTGCAAGCGGACGGCGGTCGGTCGGCACCAGCCTGAGCCGTGTCATGACAAGAGCCAGGATCACGACCGACAGCGTTTCGACCATGAACTGGGTGAAGGACAGGTCCGGCGCGCCAAACAGCATATAGAGCAAGGCGACGGCAAAGCCCTGAATGCCAAGCGAAACGATGGCCGTCAGGCGGCTGCGCGCCTGCACCACGGCAGCGATGCCGATCACGGCAATGGCCACTACGCCCCATTCGTAGAAGCGCAGGGCCGGCACATCAGGCTTCGACGGCAGCTCATCGAACAGCACCATCGGCAGCAGTAGCGCTGCGGCCACGGCCATGAAGGTCACCGTCATGTAGATGTCGAGGCGGCCATTATGGACAATTCGCGTCAGGCCGGCGGCGAACCGAAGCAGGCCACGCAGCAGCTGGTCGAAGCCCTGGTCCGGGCCCCAGCCGATTGCCTTGAGGATCCCGGCCATCGCGCCGCGCAGCCTGTCCAGGCAGAGATAGGCAGCGATCCCCAACGCAACCGTCAGAGCGGAAAGCAAGAGCGGCACGCCAAGGTGCGGAATTGTCGAGATGGTGACATCGACCGGGTTGCCGGCGACGGCGCTGGCCGTCGGCGAGGAGAAGAACCGGTGCGTGATCGGCGAGACAAGTGCCGCGGCAAGTCCCGCAGCCCCGAGAACGACCGGCCCCAGCCACAGGGACAGCGGCCCTTCATGCGCCGCCTTTGGCGTCTTGGCGGCAGCGCCGATGAAAGGTCGAAGTGCTACCGCAAAGCCGATGGCGAACATCAGTGCGTTGCCGCAGACGGCGACCACCAGCAGTACGGCTTGCCAACCCTCGGGCGAGCCAAGCGCCAGGTAGATCTCTTCCTTGGCCAGGAAGCCGAAGAATAGCGGCAGCCCGCCCATCGACAATGCTGCAAGCATCGCGGCAACGAAAGTGATCGGCATGGCTTTGCGCAGGCCGCGCAAGCCGGTGATGTCGCGCGTGCCGGCTTCATGATCGATCAGGCCGGCGACCATGAACAGCGCGCCCTTGAACATCGAATGCGCGATCAGATAGAGCGCCGCCGCCTCGATCGCCTTGTCGGAGCCAAGGCCGGTCAGCATCACCAGCAGCCCGAGCGAGGCGACGGTGGTGTAGGCGAGCATCAGCTTGAGGTCGGTCTGCCTGACAGCGAGCAGCGTGCCTACCGCAAGGGTTACGCCACCGAACAAGGGCAGGATCGTTTCCCAGGCCGACGTGCCGCCCATGACCGGGTTGAGGCGCATCACGAGATAGACGCCCGCCTTCACCATGGTCGCCGAATGCAGGTAGGCCGACACAGGCGTCGGCGCTTCCATGGCGTTGGGCAGCCAGAAATGAAACGGAAACTGCGCCGATTTGGTGAAGGCGCCACCCAGGACAAGAACGAGGGCCGCGAGGTAAAGCGGGCTGCTGCGCAAGGCATCGCCGGAGCCAAGCAGCAGCGACAGCTCGCTCACGCCCGTCGCCTGTCCGATCACCAGCAGGCCCGCCAGCAGCGAGAGCCCGCCAATGCCGGTCACCAGCAGCGCCTGCAGCGCCGCGCGGCGCGCGGCTGCGCGGCCATGGTCGAAGCCGATCAGCAGGAACGACGTGATCGACGTCAGCTCCCAGTAGACGAACAGCATCAGGAACGAATCCGAGACCACCAGTCCCAGCATCGCGCCCATGAAAAGCAGGATGAAGGAGAAAAACCGTCCCTGATGGGGATGCCCTTTGAGATAGCCGCCGGAATAGATGACGATCAGCGTGCCGATGCCCGAGATCAGCAGCGCGAAGGTCAGGGACAGGCCGTCGAGATACCAGGAAAAACGCAGCCCCAGACTCGGCGCCCAGTCAAATCCGCCTGAAACAGCAACACCGGAGCTCACCGTCTCGATCATTCCGGCGAAATGCATGAGCACAAGCAATGGAACCGCAGCAAGCAGCCAGCCGGCATTGTGTTTCATCACGCGGGTCAGAAGCGGAGCGAGCAACGCTCCGACAAATGGCAGCATGAGGATAAGGAAGGTCAGCGCTACGGCCCTCTCTGCGTCTCACGATGTTTGTCGTAAGGGGCATAGACTGCCGGCCAGATGTGGGCAAGCCTGAACCGACCTTGTCAACGAATAGTGCCGCCGCGCCATCTCGCAACGGCCAAGGCGGGGCTCAACAGGCGGTCAATATGGCGTGATGTACTTGCCGTAGACCCAGCCCGTCACGAAATGTCCGTTCTGGGCAGGGTCATGCCAGACCTGGCACCAGCGGTAGCGAACCCGTTGTTCCTGTTTCCATTCAGGCAGATGCGAAATGTTCAACAGATCGACGCCGCCGGTGCACGTGCCGGTCATCTGCAGCACCATGCCATTGGGATAGGCCGCCTGCTTCTGCGAGCCGTTGGAAGGATATTTGCGGATGTTCAGCGTGTCGCCGAACGGAACGTCAGTCACTTGCCAGGCGGCAAAAGCCGCCGCATGCGCTTGGCCGGCCAGCAGCCCGACAGTCGAAGCGACGACAAGGGCCGCGGTCATTTTCGATAGCATGTTCATCTCCTCCGGTCGGTCCGGTCAATTGGAAGGTTGGACGAAACAATGCAACTCAGCCCTTGAACCCGCCCTGATCGGCGTGTTCATTCGCCATTCAAGATTCATCCCATGCGAGACCTGATGACCCGACCTGCCATTTTCGCCGACATTGCCGCGCCTTCGACAGAGCGCCGCCCCGTCTCCGACACGCGTCACGGCATTACGCGCGTCGACGAATACGCCTGGCTGCGCGCCGACAATTGGCAGGAGGTATTCCGCGATCCAAGCGTGCTCGATCCTGATATCCGCAGTCATCTCGAAGCCGAAAACGCCTATCAGGCCGAGTTGATGACCGACACCGCCGCGCTCAGGAAGGCGCTGTTTGCGGAAATGAAAGGCCGCATCAAGGAAGACGATTCCTCGGTGCCGATGAAAGACGGCCCCTTCGCCTATGGCTCGTCATTCAAGAAGGGCGGCGAGCAGCCGCGCTACTTCCGCATCCCCAGTGAAGGTGGTGCAGAGGAGATCATTCTCGACGGCGACAAGGAGGCCGACGGCCACGCCTATTTCCGCCTCGGCGGCATCGACCACTCGTCGGATCACAAGCGCCTGATCTGGGGCTTCGACGACAAGGGATCGGAGTTCTACACGCTGCGCGTTCGCGACATCGCCAGCGGCGAGGAACTCGGCGACGTCGTCGGCGACACCGGCGGTTCGGGCACATGGGACGCAGCCAATACCGGCTTCTTCTACACCCGCCTCGACCCAAACCACCGGCCGTCAAAGGTGTTCTACCATGGGCTCGGCACAGACGCCGTAGCGGACCGGCTGGTCTATGAGGAAACCTACCCCGGCTTCTTCATGAATGTCGGAGGCACGCGCTCCAACGAATGGATCATGATCTCGATCAGCGATCATGAGACGTCGGAATACCGCCTGTTCCCGGCAACCGATCCGCTCGCCGCGCCAAAACTCGTGGCAGCGCGCGAGATTGGCCTGCAATACGACCTTGAAGAAGGCGGCGACATCTTCTTCGTGCTGACCAACGCCGATGGCGCCAAGGACTTCAAGATCATGACGGCCCCCGTCAGCGATCCGGTACGCGCCAACTGGAAGGAACTGGTCGCCCACGAACCCGGCCGCCTGATCCTCTCGGTGATCGGCTTCAAGGACTTCATGGTCCGCCTCGAGCGCAAGGAAGGCTTGCCCCGCATCGTCGTCCATGAGCGCGCGACCGGTGCCGAGCACCTCATCTCCTTCCCCGAAGAAGCGTTCTCGCTCGGGCTGTCGGGTTCCTACGAATACGACACCGACACCATGCGCTTTTCCTATTCGTCGATGACCACCCCGTCGCAGCTGTTCGATTACAACATGCGGACGCGCGAACGGACCCTGCTCAAGACGCAGGAAGTGCCATCAGGCCACAATATCGAGGACTATGTCACGCGCCGCCTGATGGCTCCGGCACCTGACGGCGAACTGGTGCCGATCTCGCTGATTTATCACCGCGACACCCCGCTCGACGGAACGGCACCCTGCCTGCTCTATGGCTACGGCTCCTATGGCATGACCATTCCGGCCTCGTTCAACACCAACTGCCTGTCGCTGGTCGACCGCGGCTTCGTCTACGCCATCGCCCATATCCGCGGCGGCAAGGACAAGGGCTATGCCTGGTATGACGACGGCAAGCGCGCGACCAAGGTCAACACCTTCACCGACTTTATCGCCTGCGCCCACCACCTCGTCGCCGAGCGCTACACCTCACATGACCGCATCGTCGCGCAAGGCGGCTCGGCCGGCGGCATGCTGATGGGAGCGGTCGCCAACATGGCGCCCGAGGCCTTTGCCGGCATCATCGCCGAGGTGCCCTTCGTCGACGTGCTGACCACCATGCTCGACGACACCTTGCCGCTGACGCCGCCGGAATGGCCCGAATGGGGCAATCCGATCGCCTCGGAAGCGGACTACAAGACCATCGCCGCCTACTCTCCCTATGACAATGTGGCTGATGTCGACTATCCGCCGATCCTGGCGGTGGCCGGCCTGACCGATCCACGCGTCACCTATTGGGAGCCGGCCAAATGGGCGGCCCGGTTGCGCGAGCGCAAGTCGGGCAACAGCCCGGTGCTGTTCAAGATCAACATGGATTCGGGCCATGCCGGCGCCTCCGGCCGCTTCTCGCGGCTCGAGGAAGTCGCCTTCAACTATGCTTTCGCGTTGAAAGTGGCCGGGCGCGCCTAGCACCGGGAGCGGCCGGCGGCCCATGGCCGCCGGTGTGCTCAGCCCGCCGGCTTTGGCTGTTGCGCCGGATAACCGTTGGGATGTGGCGGGATCGCCTTGAGGTAAGCGGCGATCGCCTCCCGGTCCGCGGCAGTCAGCCTCGCCATGTTCTTCTGAACCTCGACCATGGTGCCGCCCACCGAATCGAACTCCGGCGTGAAACCGGTTTCGAGATAGCCGGCGATATCTCCTTCGGACCAGCCGCTGATGTCTTTGCCTTCGGGCGTGATGTTGGGCACGACGCCATCGCCTTCCGCGGCCCTGGCGCCGGCCAGCCACTGGCCCTTCTCGGTGCCGCCGGCAAGGCTGCGCGGTGTGTGGCATTCGCCGCAATGGCCGGCACCTTCGACAAGGTCCCGCCCGTGCAACACCTTCTCGGGCGTGCCCTCGGCAAAGGCGACCACGGGTTCATTGCTGAGATAGAGCTGCTTCCAAAGACCCAGCCCGCGCCGAATGTTGAAGGGGAAGCCAAGGTCATGGTCGGGCGCCCTGCCCTCCACGGCCGGAAGCGTCTTCATGAAGGCGTAGAGATCGGCGACATCAGACGGCTTCATGCGGGCATAGGACGCATAGGGAAAGGCCGGGTACAGGTGCTGCCCGTCGCGCGAGAGCCCCTTCAGCATCGCATTGGCGAAGTCTTCGAGCGACCATGCACCGATGCCATCAGTGGGGTCGGAAGAAATGTTCGGCGCAACAAAGGTGCCGAACTGGGTCTTGAGCTCGACGCCGCCTGCAAGCTGCAGCCGCGCGTCGCCGTCGGATTTCGGCCTTGCGTGGCATGAGGCACAACCGCCAGCGTCAAATATCCGCTGGCCACGGCTGGCGTCACCGTTTCCCAAGGCCGCCAGTGTGTCAGGCGCCAGCTTGTCCGGCACCGTCAGCCACCAGAAGATTGCGGCCCCGGCGCCACCAAGCGCCAGAGCCGCGACTGCGAGTTTCCTGAAGACAGCCATCCCGAGGGGGTCAGCCCTTCTTCACACGGAAGGCCTCATGGCAGGTGCCGCAGGTCTGGCCAATCGTGCCGACCTGCGCCTTCAATGCATCGACATCGGCAGCCGGGCTTGCGACTGCAGCAGCGGTCACGGCCTTGAACTTGTCGACTTGAGCCTGGAATCCAGCCAGGTCCTCCCAGATCTTGGGCGAAGCGGTCGTGTCGCCCTGGTCGCTCCCCGCAGGGAACGACGCCGCCACATCGATCTTCTGGACGCTGTCGTTGAGCGCGGTCAGGGCCGCGACGACAGCTGCCGCATCGAACGGCGCTTCGCCCTTCACCATCTTCGCAAGTGTGCCGACTTGCTTCGCATTCTCCTTCATCACCGCCTGACGATCAGCAATCACATCGGCGAATGCTGCGGTGGTAGCGAGCGCGAGCGCTGCGACGGCAAACACAATCTTTTTCATAAGGTCCTCTCTCGGTTGCAACTGCTGCCTAGGGCCAACGGCGAAACTGGCGGAATTCGTCCGGGAATTCTCATCACGCTTGCGTGACTGTTAGTGTTTTTCAAACATTGCCACCCAAATGCAAAAAACCCCGGACCTGCCGGGGTTTTTCGTATCGCATCTATGAACCGGGCTTGAGCTCAGGCCTTTTCGTAGAGCTCGAGCACGTAGTCCCAGTTGATCAGGCTGTCGACAAATGCCTCGAGGTACTTCGGACGGGCATTGCGATAGTCGATGTAGTAGGAGTGCTCCCAGACGTCGACGCCGAGGATCGGGGTCGCGCCGTGAACCAGCGGGTTCTCGCCGTTCGGGGTCTTGGAGATGGCGAGCTTGCCATCCTTGACCGACAGCCAGGCCCAGCCCGAACCGAACTGCGTGGTGCCGGCAGCGATGAAGTCAGCCTTGAACTTGTCGTAGCCACCGAGGTCGGCATCGACGGCCTTCTGCAGTGCGCCTGGCAGCTTGTTGCCGCCGCCGCCTTTCTTCATCCACTTCCAGAAGTGGACGTGGTTGTAGTGCTGGGCTGCGTTGTTGAACAGGCCGGCATTCTTGCCGAACGACTGCTTCACCACCTCTTCCAGCGACAGCTTGTCCATGCCCGCTTCGGCAGCCAGCTTGTTGCCGTTGTCGACATAGGCCTTGTGATGCTTGTCGTGATGGTACTCGAGCGTCTCCTTCGACATGAAGGGCTGCAGCGCCTCGTAGTCGTAGGGCAATTCGGGCAATTCAAAAGCCATGGATCATACTCCCTTGCTGGCAATTTCGCGGCATGACTATGCCGTCTACAGATAGGTCGTCATCATCTTGGAAACAGATGAGAGGCACTGTTTTTTCTTCGCTGCACTCAGGCCTTGCCGGTAGAGTGAGCCCACTCCCAATATAGCTCGCGAGACTTTTTTGCTACCGGTCCCGGTTGGAGATTTCGATCTTCGATGCGCGTCACCGGAACGACCTTGGAGTGGTTTCCTGTCGAGAAAATCTCGTCGGCTTCGAGGAATTCGCGCACCGAAAGCGTCTTCTCGACGACGGTGTAGCCGTGCTCGGCAAGCAACGACATTGTCCGGCTACGGGTAATTCCGGAAAGGAAAGTTCCATTTGGCGCCGGCGTGAGAACCTGGCCGTTCTTGACCAGGAAGATGTTGGACGATCCGGTCTCGGCGACATTGCCCAGCATGTCGAGCACCAGCGCATTGTCGAAACCACGCATCTTGGCGTCGAGGATCGCGCGGCCGTTGTTGGGGTAGAGACAGCCGGCCTTGGCGTTGGTCGGCATTGTTTCCATGCTCGGCCGGCGGAACGGTGACAGGCCGATCGAAAATCCGGTCGGTGGCAGCATCGGTGATTCGTAGAGGCAGAGGCAGAACCGTGTCGAGGCCGGGTCGGCCGGAACGCCCATATAGCCGCCATGCTCGGCCCAGTACATCGGCCTGATATAGACCGCCGTCTTGCCGTCGAACTTCTTGAGCCCGTCCCAGGTAAGCCCGACGATCTGCTCGGGGCTCATCGACGGCTTCAGGCCGAGCGCAATCGCCGAGGAGTTGACCCGCCGCGAATGGGCTTCAAGATCGGGCGCCACGCCCTCGAACCAGCGGCCACCGTCGAACACGCTGGACCCAAGCCACATGGCGTGGCTGCGCGGACCGATGAGGGCGACATTGCCCTCATGCCAATCGCCATCGACATAGGTCCAGGTCGTGGATTGTGCAGCCGCAGCGAGCGTCATGGTCTTTTCCCGTCGCATCTTGTTGGTGGCGGGCATCGAAAAGGCTTTGGCAGGCCTCGTCAACCGGCAGCAGGCCTAAATGTTGGAGCCAGCGGATAGTTGTGCTTGCGCTCGCCGCCAAGCCGTTGGAAAACCACAGGCATGCGCCACGCCGCCTACATATTCGACGCCTATGGCACACTGTTCGACGTGCATGCGGCCGTTCGCCGCCACGCCGCCGACATCGGCCCGGATGGCCAGCTGCTTTCGGAGATCTGGCGGGCCAAGCAGCTCGAATATTCCTGGGTCCGCACCCTGATGGGCGCCTATCTCGACTTCTGGCAGCTCACCGAACAGGCGCTCGACTTCGCCTTCCGCAAGGTGCCCTCCGTCGATCCGGCACTTCGCAGCAGGTTGCTCGACGCCTATTGGAAGCTCGACTGCTATCCGGAGGTTCCTGCCGTCCTGCGCAACCTGAAAGACAATGGCGCGCGGCTGGCCATCCTGTCCAATGGTTCGCCAGCGATGCTGGAAGCTGCCGTGCGTTCGGCCGGCCTCGACCTCATCCTGGACGAGGTGTTCTCCGTAGACAGCGTCCGCCGCTTCAAGACGGACCAGTCGGTGTATGACCTGGTGGCCAGCAGCTGGCGTCTCTATCCCGAAGCGATATCGTTCCAATCGTCCAATCGGTGGGACATAGCGGGGGCCGCCAAGTTCGGCTGCCGCACCGTCTGGATCAACCGCGCCGACCAGCCGGACGAGTACCGGGACTTCCCGCCATCCCTGATCCTGCCGTCGCTGGAAGGTTTAGTTACAATTGGTTAGCTAACCATAGGTCAGGCATGTTGCCATAACGCAACAGTGATTGGCGCGTCACATCGTTGCCATGCTTTGTCCACCCTAAGGTCGGATTTTGAACCGCCTATCTCCGTGAGCGTTAGGGGACGCCGACCGTTTCCCTTGAATTCACCATTTCTTTCGAACTGGACTCCTAGATCGCAGCCATGCCCATATCACATGATTCATCCCGCCCCCTCTCGAGGCGCGGCTTTCTCAACCTGGCGGCCGCAGGTGCGGCCACGGCAGCGCTTTCGGCCTGCTCGACCGTCAGCGGAGGCGGCCAGTTCGTAGAAGCGCCGCAAATCGTCCCCCCGACGCCAACAATCGACCCGGCCTTTGGCGACTACGTCAACATGTATGGCCCTGTCAGCGACGAAGGCTACGAGGTTCCCGGCATTCCGATCAAGAAGGTGAAGCCACAATTCCTTCGCCAGGTCGTCGCCGATCCGACCGGCGAACGTCCCGGCACGCTCGTCGTCGACACCTCGACGCACTTCCTCTATCTGGTCCGCGAGAATGGCGAAGCGATCCGCTATGGCGTCGGCCTGGGCCGAGCCGGTTTTGCCTGGTCGGGACGTGCCGTCATCCAGTGGAAGCGCAAGTGGCCGAAGTGGACGCCGCCGGACGACATGATCGGCCGCGACCCGAAGCTCGAGAAGTACAGCGTCCGCAACGGCGGCATGGCGCCTGGCCTGAACAATCCGCTCGGCGCCCGGGCGCTCTACATCTTCCAGAACAACGAGGACACGCTCTACCGCGTCCATGGTTCGCCTGAGTGGTGGACGATCGGCAAGTCGGTGTCGTCGGGCTGCGTTCGCCTGATGAACCAGGACATCATGGATCTCTACGATCGCGTGCCTTCCAAGACGCCGATCCTGGTCACCAACGGCCTCGGCATGGCCTGACCTCAGGCTGGCTCACCAACGAAAACGGCGCGTCCCCGACGCGCCGTTTTGCTTTGGTCCGTTGGGAGACTGGCTGGCTTAGAAGCCCTTCTTGAGGCTGCCGAGAATGCCGCGCACCAGCGCCCGGCCAACCGACGAGCCGACAGAGCGCACCACCGACTTCAGCGCCGCTTCCGTCACCGTCTGGCGGTTCGAGGTCCGCGGCCGCGGTGCATTGCCGGTGTTGCGGCCACTGGGCGCGGGTGCGTCGTTGCCGAAGCCCGGAATGGTCCAGCCGCTGCCACCGCCGGTATTCGCCTGCTGCGCTTCCTCCTGGGCCTTTTGCGCCTCGAGCGCCTTCTTCTGCAGCATTTCAAAAGCCGATTCGCGGTCGACAGTCTCGTCGTACTGACCGGCGACCGGGCTCTCATTGATCAGCTTCTGTCGCTCCTGCGGCGTGATCGGCCCGAGCCGCGATGCCGGCGGCCGGATCAACGTCCGCTGAACCATCGATGGCACACCCTTGGCCTCGAGCGTCGACACCAGTGCCTCGCCGGTGCCGAGCTGGGTGATCGCGGTGGCGCAATTGAAGTCAGGGTTCGGACGGAAGGTATCGGCAGCCGTCTTCACCGCCTTCTGCTCGCGCGGCGTGTAGGCGCGCAGCGCATGCTGGACACGGTTGCCGAGCTGGGCCAGCACGGCTTCGGGGACGTCGAGCGGGTTCTGGGTGACGAAATAGACACCGACGCCCTTCGAACGGATCAGGCGAACGACCTGCTCGACGCGGTCGACGACGATCTTCGGCGCCTCGTCGAACAACAGGTGCGCTTCGTCGAAGAAGAACACCAGCTTCGGCTTGTCTGGATCGCCGACCTCGGGCAGCACCTCGAACAGTTCCGACAGCAGCCAGAGCAGGAAGGTCGCGTAGAGCCGCGGGTTCATCATCAGCTTGTCGGCGGCAAGCACGTTAATCGCGCCGCGGCCATCACGCGTCGTACGCATGATGTCGGCGATCTTCAGCGCCGGCTCACCGAAGAAGTGGTTGCCGCCCTGCTGCTCGAGCACCAGCAGCGAACGCTGGATCGCGCCGACCGAAGGCTTGGTGATATTGCCGTAGCGGGTACCGATTTCGTCGGCGCGATCGGCGATGTTGGCCAGCAGCGACTGCAGGTCCTTCATGTCGAGCAGCAGCAGGCCTTCCTCGTCGGCAATGCGGAAAGCGATGTTGAGCACGCCTTCCTGCGCCTCCGTCAGGTTCATCAGCCGCGACAGCAGCAGCGGGCCCATTTCGGAAATGGTAGCGCGGATGGGGTGCCCCTGTTCGCCGAACAGGTCCCAGAAGATGACTGGGAATTCCTGGAACTCATATGGGTCGAGCTTGATCGCCTCAGCGCGTGCAGTGAGAAAATCCTTGGCCTCGCCGATCATCGAGATGCCCGACAGGTCGCCCTTGATGTCGGCGCAGAACACCGGAACGCCGGCATTCGAGAAGCCTTCGGCAAGGATTTGCAGCGTCACTGTCTTGCCGGTGCCGGTCGCGCCGGTAACCAGGCCGTGGCGATTGCCGTATTTCAACAGCAACTCTTCGGGTCGTTGATAGCTATCGTCCGGCTTGCGGCTGGCACCAATGAAAATGCTGTCGTCCTGCGCCATGGGCGTTGTCTCCGGCAATGCTATTTTCCGACCGCAGCTGCGGCCACCTGCAAGGTATAGTGGCCGTCCTCGCGAGCCACAATGGCTTGGTTCCCGCGTATCAGCATGTTATACGCAAGTTATAACATGGAGACATTGCCATGAACGTGACGGTGCGCAAGATCGGAAACTCGGAAGGCATCATCCTGCCCAAGGAATTGCTTGAACGGCACAATCTCAAGGCCGGAGACACGCTTGAGATTGTCGAATCCAAGGATGGCCTCGCCCTCAAACCCACAGACGACGTATTCGAGCGGCAGATGGAAGCGGCCGGCAAGTTCATGGACAGATACAAGGTGGCGCTTCAGAAACTCGCCGAATGAGCCCGCAATTTCTGAACCGGCGCGTCGTCGAGGCGATGCATGCAGAACAGCTCCGGCGGCATGGCGGCGCGCAAGGGCTTCGCGATGAAAATGCGTTGGAGTCGGCGGTTGGCCGTGCTGAAAACAAGGCTGCCTATGGCGATCCTACGATCACGGACCTGGCCGCCGCTTACCTGTTCGGACTCGCACGCAACCATCCCTTCGTCGATGGCAACAAGCGGACGGCGATCGTGGCGGCAGGTACGTTTCTGGCAGTGAACGGCTACGACCTCACCACCGACGATGGCGCGCTCTATCTGTTCGTGATGGGTGTCGCGGCTGGCGAAATCGATGAAGCCGGTGCGGCTGCCTTCTTCCGCGACCACACTGTTCCGGTCGAAACCTAGCTGCCCAGTTCGACGATTTCCCATTCATGGCCGTTGACCGAGGCGAGGTCGCCAACGGACTTGCCGAACAATGCAACCGCCATCGGCGAGGCATGCGAGATGCGACCCTTGGCGGCGTCAGCCTCGTCTTCGCCGACGATCTGCCAGACGTTGCGCTTGCCCTTGTCATCCTCGATGACAACCTTCATGCCGAAGCGAACGACCGTGCTGTCAGGTTCGGGAACGGAAACCTCTGCTGTCTCGCGGCGCGACTGCCAATAGCGCAGGTCGCGCGACACCGTCGCAATGCGCTCGCGGTCGGCATCGGCCTCGGCCTTTGCCAGATCTTCGCGCAGGCTGGCGAGCAGGGTTTCGATATGGGCGAAACCCTGCTCGGTGACCAGGTTTCGCGACGCGCTGACCGGCCGCTCGCCAATGTCGGCGATTACGTTTTCGCTATCGTCTTCGCGGGTAAAAGCTCTGCTCATCAACCGAACCTAGGTGTTCGCTGCATGGATAACAAGCCAGCCAGGCTGACCCGCTCATTGCGCCCTCAGCCGAATGCAGCAGTGGGCCGAAGCGACGCAACTTCGATGCCGTTCCAGTTTTTGAGCACAGGATTGGCAGCCTTGATCATGCGACCCGACAGAGCTTCGTCACGTGCCAAAAGCCTGGCAAGGACCGCCGCGATCATGACCTCGGCCGCCCTGCCCGCGCCATCGTCGCATTTCAACGCGATGCCGAGCCCAAGCTCGGGAACGGCCGCGCAAAACACGCCTTCGGCGCCAACCTTGACGAAGATGCGTCCGGGTGCAGTCTGCATCAACTCCGTATCGGCCCTGTCGGTTCCAGCCACCAGAAAAGGTTCAGTCATGCAGGCCGACATCAATCGGCGCGCCGCCTGTGCCCTTTCGGTGCCGAGGCCATTGCCGGTGACCATGCGCGCGAACCCCAAAGCAAGGTTTTGCAGCGGTACGGCAAAAGTCGGGATCGAACAGCCATCGATGCCGCGATTGGCCTCGTCGTGCCGGGCCCCTGTCACCGCTTCCATCGTCTCCCGGACCATTTCCTGAAAACGATGCTCGGGCCTGACATAGCCCTGATGCGCAATGCCGAGATGGCGGCAGGTGCAGACGAAGGCCGAATGCTTGCCCGAGCAATTGTTGTGCAGCGCGCTTGGCGATCCGCCACTGCGCGCCAGCGCAATCGTGGCGCCGTGGTTGGAAGGCCAATGCGCGCCACATTCGAGCGCGTCGGCCTCGAGGCCTGCCCTGGCGAGCATGGCGTTGGCAAGCTCTGCATGAGCGACCTCGCCTGAATGCGAGGAGCAGGCCAGCGCGAGTTCACGGTCGCCGAAGCCATACGCATCGGCCGTGCCGCTTTCGACGAAAGGCAGCGCCTGGATCGCCTTGACCGCCGAGCGTGGGAACACCTGTTGCTGCGTGTCGCCTGTGGCCCAGACCTGCTTGCCATCGCCGTCGACGACAGCGACCGCGCCGCGATGCACGCTTTCAACGAGGTCGCCGCGCAGCACCTCGACAAGAACCGGATTTGCCATTTTCAACGAGCCTTCATGCGCTTGCGGATGATTTTTGCAGGGGCATGCTGCTTGCCAACAAGCCGTGCAGCATCATGCCCTGTCACCCGATAGCGCGGCGGCGAGGAATCCGCCATCCACCGCAAGAGTATGACCGTTGACATAACTCGCTTCCGGGGAAAGCAGGAAGGCGACAGCGGCGGCGATCTCCTCGGGCTCGGCATAACGCCCCTGCGGCATCAGGCGTGGCGCAAGCCCGCCGCCATTGCCATCCGCCTCGATCTCGGTAGGCCCGGCAGCGACGGCATTGACCCGAACGCCGCGATTGCCGACCTCCAGCGCCAGCACTTCCGACATCAATTTCAGCCCGGCCTGCGAGGCGGCGATGGCGAGCCTGCCGCGATGCGCGCGCAGGCCGGCGACCGAGCCGACATTGACGATGGACAAGGAAGCCCCCATCCGTTCGAGCGCGGCATGGGCCGCGATGAACGGCCCGACCAGATTGATGTCGAGCGCTTCGCGCAACATTTCAGCGCTGGTATCCTCGGCACTTGCACAACGGTCGAAGCTGGCCACCGCGACCAGTCCGCCGACGAGGCCGAGGCTGTCGACCACCTGGTCGAACGCTTCGGCGACATTGTCCTCGTCGGTCGGATCGGCCTCGATGAAGACGACATCGTCATTGTCGATGGCGTCTGCTGCAGCGGCAAGGGCCGCCGCATCGCCATCGATCATTGCCACCGGCCAGCCATCGGCAACCAGGCGCTCGGCCACCGCAAGGCCGATGCCCGACGCACCGCCGATGACAACGGCCGAATGCCTCATCTGATGCGATCCAGGATCGACACGTAGTTGGCGACCGCGGCACCACCCATGTTGAAGATGCCGCCGAGCTTGGCATCCTTGACCTGGATGCCGCCGGCCTCGCCGGCGAGCTGCATGGCGGTCAGAACGTGCATCGACACGCCGGTCGCACCGATGGGGTGCCCTTTCGACTTGAGGCCGCCGGAGGGATTGACCGGCAGGCGCCCGTCCTTGGCGGTGATGCCTTCCATGGCGATACGGGCACCCTCGCCGCGCGGCGCAAGGCCCATGGCCTCATATTCGATCAGCTCGGCGATGGTGAAGCAGTCATGGGTCTCGACGAAGGACAGGTCGTCGAGCGAAACGCCGGCCTGCTTCAGCGCCTTGTTCCAGGCCACCTCGCAGCCTTCGAACTGCAGGATGTCGCGCTTCGACATCGGCAGGAAGTCCTGCACATGCTCGTTGGCACGGAAGGCAACGGCGCGGCGCATGCGCAATGCGGTGGTGCTGTCGGTCAGGACGAGTGCCGCAGCCCCATCCGAAACCAGCGAGCAGTCGGTGCGCTTGAGCGGTCCAGCGACAAACGGGTTCTTCTCGCTCTCCTGGCGGCAGAAGTCGAAGCCGAAATCCTTGCGCATCTGGGCATAGGGATTGTCGACGCCATTCTTGTGGTTCTTGGCAGCAATCATCGCCAATGCGTCCGACTGGTCGCCATAGCGCTGGAAATAGGCCTGGGCGATCTTGCCGAACACGCCGGCGAAGCCTGCCGGGGTGTCCCCGTCCTCGGGCAGATAGGATGCCTTGAGCAGGTTCTTGCCGATTTCGGGCCCGGGCGTCGTCGTCATCTGCTCGGCGCCGACCACGAGCACGATCCGCGACCCGCCGTTTACGGCGCGGATGCCTTGCCGCACCGCTGCCGATCCCGTGGCGCAGGCGTTTTCGACCCGTGTCGCCGGCTTGAAGCGCAGACGGTCGTCGGCCTGCAGGACGAGGCTTGCGGTGAAATCCTGGGCGGAGAAGCCGGCATTGAAATGGCCGAGCACGATCTCATCGACGTCGTCCGGCCCTATGCCGGCATGCTCGAGCGCGTCGCGCGCAACCTTGGTGATCAGGCTTTCCAGCGTTTCGCCTTCAAGCTTGCCGAAGCGCGAATGCGCCCAGCCCACGATGCATGCGGTCATCAATGCCTCCAATCGCAGGGCGCATGTTGCGCCATTTCAGGGGTGAATCCAACGCCCCCATTAAGTTCAATATTGAACAAATCTCGGCGGGTTTCAATGTCGTTTCGACGTCGGAAATGGGGTATCAGGCGGCGGAGTTTTTATTGATTGATGAGTCAATTAAAAATAATCTGAGCCTCGGAGGTTGGTTGAATGCCCAAGGTCGGAATGGAGCCGCTGCGCCGCAAGGCGCTGATCGACGCGACGATCTCTGCGATCGGCGAGCACGGCACGCTCGACGTGACGATGTCGGAGATCGCCGGCCGCGCCGGCGTCTCATCCGCGCTGGCCCATCATTATTTCGGTGCCAAGGACGAACTGCTCGCCGCCACCATGCGGCACCTTCTGTCCGAGCTGCTGATCGACACGACCACGGCACTGCGTCAGTCAGAGACAGCCCGCGCCCGGGTCTCGGCCGTCATCTCGGTCAACTTCTCCGACAAGCAGTTCCGATCGGAAACGATCGCTGCCTGGCTCGCCTTTTATGTCGAGGCGCAGAAGTCACCGGCGCTGCGTCGCCTGCTGCGCGTCTACGCCCATCGCCTGCATTCGAACCTGATGAGCGGCCTGACGCAGTTGCTGCCGCATCCTGAGGCCGGGCGCGTCGCCGAAGCGACAGCCGCGCTGATCGACGGGCTCTACATTCGCCGGGCGTTGCGCGACGGCATCCCCAATGCTGCCTCGGCCATCGCGCTGGTCGAGGATTATCTCGAGTCCAAACTCTCGCAGACGGGACCTGCACGATGACCGGGAAGCCCAACATCCTCATCGTCATGGTCGACCAATTGGCCGGCACGTTTTTCCCCGACGGCCCGGCCGACTTCCTGCACGCCCCGCATCTCAAGGCGCTGGCCGCACGCTCGGCCCGGTTCAAGAACAACTACACGGCGTCGCCGCTCTGCGCGCCGGGGCGGGCCGCCTTCATGTCCGGGCAGTTGCCATCGCGTACCGGCGTCTATGACAACGCCGCCGAGTTCACCTCGTCGGTTCCGACCTTCGCGCATCACCTGCGCGCCGCCGGCTACCACACCGTATTGTCGGGCAAGATGCACTTCGTCGGGCCGGACCAGATGCATGGTTTCGAGGAGCGGCTTACGACCGACATCTATCCGGCCGATTTCGGCTGGACGCCCGACTACCGCAAGCCCGGCGAACGCATCGACTGGTGGTACCACAACCTCGGCTCTGTCACCGGCGCAGGGACGGCCGAGATCAGCAACCAGATGGAGTATGACGACGAGGTCGCCTTCCTGGCAGGCCAGAAGCTCTACGACTTCGCCCGTGTCTCCGATCAGGCCGACCGCCGGTCCTGGTGCCTGACCGTCTCATTCACCCACCCGCACGACCCCTATGTGGCGCGCCGCCAGTATTGGGACCTCTACGACGACTGCCCTGCACTCGACCCCGAAGTCGGCTTCATTTCGGCCGAACGGCAGGACCCGCATTCGCAGCGCCTGTATCTCGCCAGCGACTATGCCAGTTTCGACATCACGCCCGAGCAGGTGCGCCGATCGCGTCGCGGCTACTTCGCCAACATCTCCTACATCGACGACAAGCTCGGCGAGCTGCTGTCGGTGCTCGAACGCACGCGCATGCTCGACGACACGGTCATCCTGTTCTGTTCCGACCATGGCGATATGCTCGGCGAGCGTGGCCTGTGGTTCAAGATGTGCTTCTACGAGGGCTCGGCGCGCGTCCCCCTGATGGTCGCGGGCAAGGCCCTGTCGGCGGGCCTGATCGAGGCGCCGACCTCCAATCTCGATGTGCTGCCGACGCTGTGCGACCTCGCCGGTATCGACCTCTCTGATATCGCGCCCTGGACCGACGGCCAGTCGCTGCTGCCGCTGGCGCGTGGTGAACAACGCTCTGCCCCGGTGCTCATGGAATACGCCGCCGAAGGCTCCTATGCGCCGCTTGTCGCCATCCGCGACGGCCGCTTCAAGTTCGTCCACTGCGAGATCGATCCGCCACAACTGTTTGATCTGGAATCGGATCCCCGCGAGCTCCGCAACCTCGCCACGGACCCTGCTCACGCCGACCTGGTCGTCAGCTTCATGGCCAGGGTCCGCGCCCGCTGGGACATGGCCGGCTTCGACGCTGCCGTGCGCGAAAGCCAGGCCCGCCGCTGGGTCATCTATCCCGCCCTGCGCAACGGCGCCTACTACCCGTGGGATTTCCAGCCGCTGCAAAAAGCGTCCGAGCGCTACATGCGCAACCACATGGATCTCAACGTGCTCGAAGAGCGCAAGCGTTTCCCGAGAGGCGAATGATGACCACTCTTGTTCCAGGCCTCGACCGGCTGCGCGAGGCCTATGCCGAGACGTCGCAGGCGACGCAACTCACGCCGCTGCTCGAATCCGCCGTGCTCGCCCGTGAGACCGGTGCAGCGCGTGTGTTCGTCAAGGCAGAGTCGCTGCAATGGTCCGGCTCGTTCAAGGCACGCGGCGCCTATTGGCGGCTGAAACAGCTTTCATCGCATGAAGCCAAACGCGGCGTGGTCGCCTTCTCATCAGGCAACTTCGCCCAGGGTCTCGCCGCGGCCGGCCAGTCGCTCGGCATTCCCGTCACCATCGTCATGCCCATCGACGCGCCCGCCGCCAAGCGCGAGGCGACCAAGGGCTATGGCGCGCGCGTCGTCCTCACCGACCATGGCGACCGCGCCCGCGAAGAGGTCGCTGCCGCCAAGGCGCGCGAGATCTCCGAGACCGAAGGGCTGGTCCTGCTCCACCCGTTCGACGATCCCGAGATCGTCGCCGGCCAGGCCGGCGCCGGCCTCGAAGCGCTCGACCAACTGGCGTCAAAGGGTGTTACGGCCGACATCGTGCTCTGCCCCGTCGGCGGCGGCGGGCTGATCGGCGGCGTGGCTTTGGCCTTCCATCACCTTTCGCCGTCGACCGAAGTGTTTGCCGTGGAGCCCGAAGGCTTCAACGGCCTGGGCGCGTCGCTTGCCAATGGCACGCTATCTGCCGTGCCGCTGGCGGAGAAATCGATCTGCGACGGGCTGATGGCGCGCCGGCCGGGCGAAGCGCCCTTTGCCGCCATCACGACCACCAATGTTCGCGCGCTGACCGTCGACGACGCATCCGTCCGCCGCGCGATGACCACGGCCTTCGAGCGGCTGAAGCTCGTGCTCGAGCCATCGGGCGCCTCGTCGCTGGCGGCACTTCTGGGAGGAAAGGTCGACGTGGCCGGCAAGACCGTGCTCGTCGTCGCAACCGGCGGCAACGTCTCGCTCGCCGACTTTTTGGTTCATGTGAACAATGCTTGAAGCAGATTTCGTAATCGTCGGCTCCGGCTCCGCCGGCTCGGCCATGGCCTACCGCCTGTCGGGGGACGGCAAGCACTCCGTCATCGTCATCGAATATGGCGGCACCGATTTCGGGCCGCTGATCCAGATGCCGTCGGCGCTGTCGATCCCGCTCAACATGAGCCGCTACGACTGGGGCTTTTCCAGCGAGCCCGAACCGCATCTCGGCGGCCGTGTTCTCGCCACCCCGCGCGGCAAAGTACTCGGCGGCTCGTCCTCGATCAACGGCATGGTCTATGTCCGCGGCCATGCGCATGATTTCGACCATTGGGCCGAGCAGGGCGCCACCGGCTGGGGTTATGCCGACGTGCTGCCCTACTTCAAGCGCATGGAGCATTCGAACGGCGGCGAGGAAGGCTGGCGCGGCACATCGGGTCCGCTCAACGTGCAGCGCGGCCCGCGCAAGAACCCGCTCTACCAGGCATTCGTCGACGCCGGCAGGCAGGCCGGTTTCGAGCTGACCGAAGACTATAACGGGTCTAAGCAGGAAGGCTTTGGCGCCATGGAGCAGACGATCCATGGCGGGCGCCGCTGGTCGGTCGCCAACGCCTATCTCAGGCCGGCGCTGAAACGCGGAAATGTTCGCATCGTCAATGGCTTCGCGCGCCGCGTAGTGATCGAGAATCAACGTGCGACCGGTGTCGAGATCGAAGCTCGCGGGAAGATCCAGGTCGTTAAGGCACGACGTGAGGTGATCGTCTCAGCCTCGTCGATCAATTCGCCGAAGCTGTTGATGCTGTCGGGCATCGGCCCGGCCGAGCACCTGAAGAAGCACGGCATATCAGTCGTCGCCGACAGGCGCGGCGTCGGCCAGAATCTCCAGGACCACATGGAGCTCTACATCCAGCAGGAATCGACCCAGCCGATCACCCTGCACTCGGTCTTCAACCCGTTCTCCAAGGCGCTGATCGGCGCGGAGTGGCTGCTGTTCAAGACCGGCCTCGGCGCGACCAACCATTTCGAGGCCGCAGCCTTCGTGCGCTCGAAATCAGGCGTCGACTATCCCGACATCCAGTTCCACTTCCTGCCGGCAGCCGTTCGCTACGACGGCAAGGCGGCGGCGAAGTCGCACGGCTTCCAGGCCCATGTCGGTCCGATGCGGTCGAAGTCGCGCGGCGCGATCACCCTTCGCTCCGGCGACCCGTGGGACAAGCCGGAGATCCGTTTCAACTACATGTCGCATCCCGACGATTGGGAAGACTTCCGCCACTGCATCCGCTTGACCCGCGAGATCTTCAGCCAGTCCGCCTTCGATCCGTTCCGCGGCAGCGAGATTTCGCCCGGCAGCCATGTGCAATCCGACGAACAGCTCGACGCCTTCATCCGCGAGCATTCCGAAAGCGCCTACCATCCCTGCGGCACCTGCCGCATGGGCCGTGCCGACGATCCGACCAGCGTTGTCGATCCGGAGTGCCGGGTGATCGGCGTCGACGGCCTGCGCGTCGCCGACTCCTCGATCTTCCCGCGCGTCACCAACGGCAACCTCAACGGCCCGTCGATCATGACCGGTGAAAAGGCGTCCGACCACATATTGGGGCGGACACCGCTCGCGCCGTCGAACCAGGAGCCGTGGATCAATCCGCGCTGGCAGGTCTCCGACAGATAGAGCGTCGTGCGTCGGAATGGACGCACGAGGGACGCTCTAACTCAATGAACCTGCGCATCGTGTTTTCCGAAAATCGATTCCGATTTTCAGGCCGATGCGCTAGAGCATCATCCGGCCAACTCGTCCGGACCATCGAAACTACAACTGGAGCAAACGCATGCGCGCCCAGCCCAAAGCTTCGCACTATGTCAACGGCCGCTACATCGACGACGAGCGCGGGGCAGCGATCCCGGTCATCTATCCGGCAACCGGCGAGACCATCGCCGAGTTGCGGTCGGCGACGCCCAACATCGTCGAGCTGGCGGTCGAAGCGGCGCGCGAGGCGCAGCCGGCCTGGGCGCGGCTGAAGCCGGTCGAGCGTGGCCGGATCCTGCGCCGTGCCGCCGACATACTGCGTGCCCGCAACGAGGAACTGTCGCGCATCGAGACGCTCGACACCGGCAAGGCGATACAGGAGACGCTGGTGGCCGACGCAGCCTCAGCCGCCGATTGTCTTGAGTACTTCGCCGGTGCGGTCGCTGCCTTCAACGGCGACTATGTCGATCTCGGCGGCCCCTTCGCCTACACCAAGCGCGAGGCGCTCGGCGTCTGCGTCGGCATCGGCGCCTGGAACTATCCGATCCAGATCGCCGGCTGGAAGTCGGCCCCGGCGCTCGCCATGGGCAACGCCATGGTGTTCAAGCCGTCCGAGAACACCCCGCTGTCGGCGCTGGCGCTGGCCGAGATCTACACCGAGGCCGGCCTCCCCGATGGCTTGTTCAACGTCGTCCAGGGTTATGGCGATGTTGGCGCAGCACTTGCCGCCCATCCCATCGTCGACAAGATCTCGCTCACCGGTTCGGTGCCGACGGGCAAGAAGGTGCTGTCGCTCGCCGGCTCGCACATGAAGCACGCGACGATGGAACTCGGCGGCAAGTCGCCGATCATCGTCTTCGACGACGCCGATCTCGAAAACGCCGTTGGCGGTGCCATGCTCGGCAATTTCTACTCGACCGGTCAGGTCTGCTCCAACGGCACCCGCGTGTTTGTCCAGAAGGGCCTGCACGACCGCTTCGTCGAGCGTCTGGTCGAACGTACCAAGTCGATCCGCATCGGCGACCCGCTCGACCCTGAAACACAGATGGGCCCACTGGTCAGCAAGGCCCAGCACGACAAGGTTCTTGATTACATCGCCGTCGGCCAGCGCGAGGGCGCCGAGCTCCGCTGCGGTGGCGGGGTGCCGTCGCTGCAAGGTTTCGAGGGTGGCAACTTCGTCGAGCCGACCGTGTTCACTGGCGTCACCGACACCATGCGCATCGCCCGCGAGGAGATCTTCGGCCCTGTCATGAGCGTGCTGTCCTTCGACAGCGAAGAAGAGGTGATCACCCGGGCCAACGACACCGAGTTCGGCCTCGCCGCCGGCGTGTTCACCAAGGATATCATGCGCGGCCATCGCGTCATCGGCGAGCTCAAGGCCGGCACCTGCTGGATCAACGCCTACAATCTGACGCCGGTCGAAATCCCCTTCGGCGGCGCCAAGCAATCGGGCATCGGCCGCGAGAACTCGCTCGCCGCCCTGTCGCACTATTCGCAGCTGAAGACTGTCTATGTCGAGACAGGCGACGTCGCGAGCCCGTACTGAACGGGCATCTCCTGAGAAGCAAAAGCCGGCCAATTGGCCGGCTTTTTTGTTGGTTCGGAGTCAGTGCGCGACATCCTCGGTCTTGTCGAGATATTGCGTCAGTGCGGTCACCAGATGGTAGAAGATGCTGGCCGGCACTTCCTTGGCCAGCGAGCGGCCGCGCTCGTCGATCTGGTCGATCCACAGTCCCTGCGGCGCGGGGTCGATATGCCAGCGAAACAGGCGTCCGACACGCGCTTCGATCTCCGGCTTGAGGTCGGGGCCGCCGGTACCGTCGAGCGCGACGGCCGCCTTGATCGCTTCGGTCTGCGGCCAGCTGCGCGAGATGTTGTCGAGCGGCAGGCCCTGCCGTGACACTGCTCCATAAGCGAGCCCCGTCGCGCGGTTGAGGCCGTTGGCAACCGCCGAGGCATAGAGCTTGCGGCCGAAGGCAACCAGATCCTTCTGGCCGCTCTTGTCGGCGAAATCGACCAGCAGCGATGCCCATTCGAAATGATGGCCGGGCTCGGTCCACTGGCCCTTTTCGCCCGATGCAGGATGCCAGTCGCGGTCGAAGAACTCACCCAGCGTCCAGCTGTCGACGTCGAAGAAATGGCTGCGGAACAGATCGATGATGCGCGCTGCCCGCCTGAGATAGGCGCGGTCGCCCGTCACCGCGTGCCAGGCGAGAAACGCCTCCAGCAGATGCATATGCGGGTTGGACCGACGCACGCCCTCGCCGTCAGGGCTTTCCATGAAACCGGTCATGCGCTCGTCCTCGAGGTGCTTGTCGAGGAAGGCGAATGTTTCGGTGGCCAGCCCCAGCGCCTCGGCGTTGCCCGAACGATGGGCATGGGCCAGCGCCAGCAGAACGCAGGCGTGGTCGTAGGCGTCTTCAACCGGGTCCTGGACGCTGCCGTCAGGGTTCAGCGTCCGCACCCAGCCGCCGCGTTCGGTACGACCCTTGTCGGCCATGAAGCGTATGCCGTGATCGATGAGCTGATCGGCCCTGCCGTCCCAGCCACGCTGCTTGGCGACGGAGAAGGCGTAAACCTGCCGCGCCATGGTGCGCATGCGCTTTGGCTTGGCCAAAGGCCGCGCATCGAAGCCGAGCGCCTCGTGAAAACCGCCGAACTGCTCGTCGACGCCTGAAGTCGACCACAGCGGCAGCGTCTCTTCCATCAGCCAGTGCTGCACCCGCCTTCGCCAGGCGCCATTGGCGAGCACACGGCCATGCGCCGGCGTGAACTTCGTCTCCAGCCGACCGCTCTTCTCGAGCTGCTCGACGATCTTCTTGACGTTCTGGCTGTGACTGACAGGCGCAACGAAGGTCGCGTCGGACGTCGAGACGATGGCGACGTCCTTGAGGCCGATTGCCGAAAGCAGGCGCCCTTCGCCGCGCAGGTAGGAGTTCTCGCAATCGATGGCGACGACATCGCCGACAATGACATTGCCGTTCTTGTCGGAGGGACTGACATCGAGCAGCGACTGCCAAGACCCCAGGTCGTTCCAACGGAAACTCGCCGGCACCATGGCGATGCCGCTGGTGCGCTCCATGATGGCATAGTCGATCGAGTTGGAGGGAATGTCCTGATAGAGATCCAGCGGCATGTAGACGCCGGATAGATCGCTGGTCTGTGCCTGAAAGGCTGCTTCGGCCTTCTGCCAGATCTCGGGCTGGTGCTTGAGGAAGGCGTCGCGCATGGCGCTCGCCTTGAACAGGAAGATGCCGGCGTTCCAGAAGAAGTTGCCGGCAGCGAGATAGGCTTCGGCGGTCGCCAGATCCGGCTTTTCGACAAAGCGGGTTACGTCTGCGACGTCGCCAGCTTCGCCACCAACCTCGATGTAGCCGTAGCCGGTCTCCGGCGTCGCCGGCTTTATGCCGAAGACGACAAGGCGCCCGGCATTGGCCGCAGGGACACCCCGCTCGACCGTGTCCCAGAACTGGCGCTGGGTCGAGATTTCGTGGTCCGAAGGCACCACCAGCACGATGCCGTCGCCATAGGCCTTGATCGTCTGCAACGCCGCGATTGCAACGGCTGCCGCCGTGTTGCGGCCCGTCGGCTCGAAGATTGCGCCGCCGCCGGCAAGATCGATCGCTGCGAGATCGGCCCGCACCCGTTCGGCATGGCGCTCCGATGCGATCAAATAGATCGGGGTTTCGCCGTCGTCGCGCGCGGCAAGCCGCTTCAGCGTCTTGACCAGCATCGAGCCATCGCCCGACAGATCGTGGAACTGCTTGGGGTTGTCCTCGCGGGACAGCGGCCAGAGCCGGGAGCCGACGCCTCCGCTCATGACAAAACTGACGATCCTCTCGGCCATGCCCACTCCCCTCAGAAGGTCTGGTTGTAGGCGCCGACGGACGGATTGCGCCTCAACACAGCGTCAACCGCCTCGAACATCTCACGCCGACGCTCGGACGACACCGGGCTTTCCACCACCACGACCAGTTCCGGCTTGTTGGAGGAGGCACGAACGAGCCCCCAGGTCCCGTCCTCGGCAACGACACGCACGCCGTTGACGGTCACCAAGTCGACGATCCTCTGCCCGGCGAAGGTTTCGCCATTGCGCTTCATCGCCTCGAAATCTGCGACGACCTTGTCGACGACGCCATATTTCAACTCGTCGTCGCAATGCGGCGACATGGTCGGCGTGCCGTAAGTCAGCGGCAGGTCGCGGTAGAGATCGGCCATCGACTTACCGGGGCTGCGGTCGAGCATCTGGCAAACGGCGATCGCCGTGACGATGCCATCGTCGTAGCCGCGGCCGATCGGCGGGTTGAAGAAGAAGTGGCCCGACTTTTCGAAGCCGGCGATCGCGCCCAATTCGGCGACGCGGCGCTTGAGATAGGAGTGGCCTGTTTTCCAGTAGTCGGTCTTGGCGCCATTGGCGGCCAGCACCTTGTCGGTGTTGAATAGGCCCGTCGACTTCACGTCGACGACAAAGGTGGAATTCGGGTACAGGCCTGAAATGTCGCGCGCGAGCATGACACCGACCTTGTCGGCGAAGATCTCGTTGCCCTCATTGTCGACCACGCCGCAACGGTCACCATCGCCATCGAAGCCGAGTCCGACATCGGCGCCTGTTTCCAGCACCTTGTCCCTGATCGCATGCAGCATCTGCATGTCCTCGGGGTTGGGGTTGTAGCGCGGGAACGAATGGTCGAGCTCGATGTCGAGCGGGATGACCTCGCAGCCGATGCGCTCCAGCGCTTCCGGCGCAAAGGCCCCTGCCGTGCCGTTGCCGCAGGCGGCGACGACGCGCAGCTTGCGCGTGACGTGTTTGCCGGCAACGAGGTCGTCGATATAGGTCTTGCGGAAATGGGGCACGAACTCGTATGTGCCGCCACCGATCAGGTCGAAATCGCCATTGAGCACGACCTCCTTCAGCGCCGACATTTCGTCCGGCCCGAAGGTCAGTGGCCGCTGCGCTCCCATTTTCACGCCGGTCCAGCCGTTCTCGTTATGCGAAGCGGTGACCATGGCCACAGACGGCGTGTCGAGTGCGAACTGGGCCAAGTAGGCCATCGGCGAAAGCGCAAGGCCGATGTCCTTGACGCGGGCGCCCGCCGCCAGAAGCCCCGCCACCAGCGCCAGCTTGATCGACATCGAGTAGGAGCGGAAATCGTGGCCGACGACGATGTCAGGTCCCGCGCCGAGACGCCGGATCAACGTGCCGATGCCCATGCCCAAAGCCTGGACGCCGATAAGGTTGAGTTCCGGCTCCTTTGCCGAGCTCGGATGGCCAAACCACCAGCGCGCGTCGTACTCACGAAAACCGGTCGGCTTGACCAGTGGGAGCGTCTCGAATTCGAACGTGTTGGGAGATGCTTGGGCGACTGGCTTGAAATTCACGTCTGCACTCCGGCGCCATGGCTGCGCATAGATTCTGTTCGCGATCGAATACCGCAAGATCGGGGCACTGTCCCCTCCCGCCACGGCAGCAAAAAGGCTTAAAAGCACAACAAGATTACTCACTTGCGAAAAATTGCGCCAGTCGAACCTTTGGCGCTTGCAGGAACCCGAACCGGCGGCTATAAGCCCGCCCACTGGTCACGGAGTGTAGCGCAGCCTGGTAGCGCACATCGTTCGGGACGATGGGGTCGCAGGTTCGAATCCTGCCACTCCGACCAGAAAAATCCCGAAATCACAATTCCTTAGACCGAAGCGCCAGAGACCGGCTTTTCGCGTGCTTGCAACTCCTGGCAGCACTGCGCCAGAATTCTCGACTGACGCTGGCAAGATTTCCAAGACCAGCGCGTACTATTCACAAGACGGCAATCAAGAGTTGCACACTACCTGCTGCAAGAAGATGGACACGCGTCATCTACGCGTGATGTCTGACAATTCATGCCGCACCTCATACGAATTGTTGATTGTTTTAAGCAGATTTTGGTATCGGCATTGAACCATTCTTGATCATTCGTCACCGCGAAGCGCCATATTAGCAAATCGATAATCTTCTGCGCTCACTCTGTCCTTGATCTTGCTTATCTCTGATCATCGAGGCCGAAGATCTTGGCAAAAGCCAAACAGGTGGCATATGACTGGGCATAATTACTTTGTGTACAAACAATATTTCAGGGAGCTAACGGCACGCAGGACGTCTGAGGCATGGCGCTCGTGCCGACAGCACTGCAAGCTCGGAGCAGACGGTTCGAGGCCGCATACCGAACGGGTTGGGCTGGACAGATGGCAAAGGAACCTGCTTCGCGGACGACCGCCTGACAGCAAATTCCTTCAGTCGAAATCCGGTACTTCGGCAATAGAGTTTGCAATTGTCGCACCGATCTTCATCCTTCTTGTTTTCGGGATGATTGCCTACGGGATCTACTTCGGCGCCCTGCATTCCGTCCAGCAGATGGCAGCCGATGCAGCCCGCACTGCCATCGGCGGGCTCAACGAAGCCGAGCGCAAGACGCTCGCGCAGAGATACATCGATCTCAACGGCGACGGCTACGTCCTCATCGACAAATCAAAACTGACGGTCGACGCCAAAGACAACGTCAATGACAGCGAACAATTCGTTGTCTCTGTGAGCTACGACGCTCGTCAGCTTCCGATCTGGAACCTGCTTCCTATGCTGCCGATGCCGGAGCAGACCATCAAACGCAGTTCGACAATTCGGGTGGGGGGCATCTGAATGTTCAAAGCAATTCTCAGCAGACTGGTTGAGTTCCGCAGCTCGAAAAAAGGCAACATGGCAACGATGTTTGCCCTGTCGTTGCCGATCGGCCTGGCTGCGGCGGCCCTGGCCGTCGACGAAGGCTCGCTTTATGTCGAGCGTCGCGAGGCTCAGTCGGTCACCGACCTGGCGGCGATCTATGCGGCGGCCAACATCGCCAAGGCCGACGCAGCGGTACTGAAGGTCTTCAACAACAACAAGCAGAACAATGTCGTCCTGGTTGACGGCTCCACGCCTCAAACGCTCGCAGTCGGCTATCAGCGCGTACGTGTCGAAAAAGGCCGCTATGCCGCTGACCCCAATGTCTCAGCCGCCACGCGCTTCGTCGTCGGCGCCACCCCACCGAATGCCGTGCGCGTGACCTACACGAAGGACGGCACGACCTACTTCGCCAATGCGCTGATGGGCGAGCGCAAGATTGTCACCAGCGCAGTCGCCACGGCGCCGGCCGAGGCCGCCTTCTCCGTAGGCTCCAGGCTTGCCAGCCTCAATGGCGGCCTGCTCAACAGTGTCCTCGGCGGCCTGCTGGGCACGACCCTGTCGCTCAATGTCATGGACTACAATGCGCTGCTGGGCGTCGACGTCAACGCGCTGCAGTTCATCGACGCCCTGAAGACCGGGCTGAACCTGACGGCGGGCACGTATAACGAGGTTATCGAGGCCGAAGCGACAGTCGGGCAGATCCTGTCGGCCCTGGCAACGGTCAACAAGGACAGGGACGCCGACATTGCCCTGAACAAACTCCTGGGTTCTCGCATCCCGGGCTCGCTCAAGGTGCCGCTCAAGAACTACATCGACCTCGGCGCGATCGGCAAACTGGCGACGGGCCGTGGCGCCGCTGGGCTGGATGCCGATGTCGGCATCATGGAGCTGATAAGCGCTGCAGCCGCGATCGCCAACGGCAACAACCAGGTCGCCGTCGATCTCGGTGCCGGCGTGCCGGGCCTGCTTGGCGTCAAGCTGAACGTTGCCATAGGCGAACCACCGCAAGGATACAGCTGGTTTGCGGTGGGCGAACCGGGCAAGATCGTACGCACGGCACAGACCAGGCTGCAACTCGTCGTCACCGTCGGCGGCTCCGGTGGACTGGTCGACAGCGTGCTGGGCGGATCGGTGCGCGTGCCGCTCTATGTCGAACTGGCATATGCCGAGGCCGAGCTCAAAAGCGTCTCCTGCCCCACCGGCAAGCCGGCAAGCGCAATCGTCACCGTTGCTGCCCAGCCAGGAGTGGCGGAGATCTGGCTTGGAGACATCAACCCGGCGGAACTCAAGGTCTTCACCAAAAGACCGGTTGTACAGCCGGCGCAACTGGTAAAACTCAACCCGGTTGGCCTCAACGTGCTGACTGTCGATGTCAAGGGCGCCGCCAATGTGCGGATCG
The DNA here is from genome assembly GCF_900445235.1 of Aminobacter aminovorans. Taxonomy (NCBI): domain Bacteria; kingdom Pseudomonadati; phylum Pseudomonadota; class Alphaproteobacteria; order Hyphomicrobiales; family Phyllobacteriaceae; genus Aminobacter; species Aminobacter aminovorans. The sequence continues at coordinate 4,406,574 of NZ_UFSM01000001.1, forward strand.
GCAACATGACACCGTCGAACCTCACCTTCAACAAGAGCGACATCGACGCCCGCACCATCAAGTCGGTCTCGACACGCAACCTGACGCAGTCGCTGACCGCCTCGCTGTTGAGCGGACTGACGCTCGACATCGATCTCAAGGTGCTGGGTCTTGGCCTCGGGCTGTTCGTGCCGACCGACGCCGCGGTCAAATCCGCCATCATCGGGCTGCTGTCAGGGGTGACGGCGCCCATCGACGGACTGCTTTACAACGTTCTTGCGCTGGTGGGCGTGAAGGTCGGCGAAGCCGATGTCCGTGTTCACGGCGTCAACTGCGGCCGTTCCGTTCTCGTGCTCTGAAAGCGAACGGGCCCGGAGACTGATATCTCCGGGCCCGCCATCATTTTACCAGCAGTCCGTAGCCGAGACCGTCAGGCCGATTGGCGGAACTTGGTTTCGTCGATCGCCGCTGCCATCAAGGTCTTGGTATAGGCTTCACGAGGCGCGCCGAAAATCTCCTCGGTTGGTCCCTCCTCGACGATCTTTCCCTGCTTCATCACGATGATGTAGTCCGACATGGCGCGCACCACCGCCAGATCGTGACTGATGAACAGATATGAAAGATCGTGGTCGGCCTGCAGCTTGCGCAACAACTCGACGATCTGCTTTTGCACCGACCGGTCGAGCGCCGAGGTCGGCTCGTCGAGCACGACGACCTTGGGCTTGAGGATCATTGCCCGCGCTATTGCGATACGCTGGCGCTGGCCGCCGGAGAACTCGTGCGGATAACGGTTGCGCGTTTCGGGCGAGAGGCCGACCTCCAGCAGCGCTTCGACCGCCCGCTTGTCTCGTTCCTTGGTCGAGAGCGACGGTTCGTGCACGAGCAGGCCTTCAGTGATGATCTGGCCGACCGTCATGCGCGGCGACAAGGAGCCGAAAGGATCCTGGAACACCAGCTGAAGCTCCCGGCGCAGCGGACGCATCTCGGCGCGATCGGCCTTTGACAGATCCTTGTCGCCAAAGCGGATCATGCCCTGGCTGGGCAGGAGCCGGAGCAAGGCACGGCCAAGCGTCGACTTGCCTGAACCGGATTCGCCGACGATGCCGATCGTCTGACGTTGCTTGAGCATCACCGAAATGCGGTCGACCGCGCGCAGCAGCATCGGCGGGCCTGCAAGGAAACCACCACCGATCTTGAACTCAACCTCGACATTGCGCCCTTCCAGCAGGATCGGCGCGTTGTCGGCAGGTGGCGACTTGCGACCGGTCGGCTCCGCCGCCAGCAGCATCTTGGTGTAGTCGTGCTGCGGGTTGGCGAACAGTTCGTCGGCCTTGCCCTCCTCCACCACTTCGCCGTAGCGCATGACATAGACACGGTCGGCAAAGCGCCGGACGATGCCGAGGTCATGGGTGATGAAGACGATCGCCATGCCGAGCTTGCGCTGAAGTTCCGCAAGCAGCATCAGGATCTGCGCCTGGATCGTCACGTCGAGTGCTGTGGTCGGCTCGTCGGCGATCAGGATGTCGGGATCGTTGGCCAGCGCCATGGCGATCATCACACGCTGGCGCTGGCCGCCCGACATTTCGTGCGGGTAGGACTTCAGGCGCCGCTCGGGATCGGGAATCTTGACCAGTTCGAGCAGCCTGAGCGCTTCGGCGCGCGCCTCCGCACCACTCAACCCGCGATGTTTGCGGATCGGCTCCATCAGCTGGTTGCCGATGGTGTAGAGCGGATCGAGCGAGGTCATCGGCTCCTGGAAGATCATGCTGATCTTGCGGCCGCGGACCTTGTTGAGTTCCGATTTGCCGAGTGTCAGCAGGTTCGTGCCACGGTAATCGACGACGCCGGTAGCCTCGCCGTTGGATGCCAGCAGGCTCATCGCCGCCATCATCGTCTGGCTCTTGCCGGAGCCGGATTCACCGACCACGGCAACAGTCTCGCCGGCATCGACGTGAAGGTTGATGCCCTTCACCGCTTCCACCATGCCGTCGAGCGTGCGGAAGCGCACGCGCAGGTCCTTGACCGAAAGGATCGTTTCTCCAGCCATCTCACCTGTCCTTCGGATCGAGAGCGTCACGCAGGCCGTCGCCGATGAAATTCAGCGCAAACAGCGTCGAGACCAGGAAGAAGGCCGGGAACAACAGCAGCCAGTTGGCAGTACCGATGTTGGCCGCTCCGGTGGAAATCAGCACACCCCAACTGGTCATCGGCTCCTGCACGCCGAGGCCTAGAAACGACAGGAAGCTTTCGAGCAGGATCACCTGCGGCACCAGCAGGGTCATGTAGATGACCACCGGCCCCAGCAGGTTGGGGATGACGTGGCGCTGCACGATGCCAGCCGACCTGACACCGAGCGCTTCCGCCGCCTGGACATATTCCTGCCGGCGGATCGACAAGGCCTGTCCACGCACGATGCGCGCCATGTCGAGCCACAGCACCGCCCCCACCGCCAGGAACATCAACACGAAGTTTCGTCCGAAGAAGACGACCAGCATGATGACGAAGAAGATGAAGGGAAGTGAATAGAGCACATCGACGATGCGCATCATTACCTCGTCGGTCTTGCCGCCCATGAAGCCGGCGGTGGCGCCGTAGACGACACCAATGACGACCGCCACAAAACCAGCAAGCAGGCCGATAGCGAGCGATATGCGCCCTGCCACCAATGTACGAGTAAACAGATCGCGGCCAACATTGTCGGTGCCGAACAGGAAGTATTGCTGCTTTACGGCGGCGGAAAACACCGCCTCCTTGCCGTCCGCGGTCTTGCTCTCAACCTTGGCGTCGTCGAACGTGTCGGAGCGGTCGATGTAGCGCGTGTTGCGCTCATCAATCTCCTTTGGAGAGGTAACCGTGACAAAGACCCGGCCGCCCTCCTCCTTCCATTCTTTCTTGTCCACCCGCATACGCTTCAGGACATCGTCGAGAGATTTCTCGATCGAACCGGCGTCCGGATAGGGCGAGAGGCTCGGAGGCATACGCACGTAATCGGGATAGATCGTCGAATAGACATGCGGCGAGAAGAACGGCCCGACGATACACACCAGGGCCATGGCTCCGAGGTAGAACAGGCTGAACATCGCGGCCCTGTTGGCCTTGAGCCGCAACCAGGCGTCGCCAAACAGTGAACGTCCGACAACGGCGTTGGATGCTGCTGGAGGGGAACTTGCGGTAACATCAGTCATAACGCACCCTCGGGTCGACAAAGGCGTAGAGCACGTCGACGATCAGGTTGAACAGGATAGTAAACACCGCGATCAGCACCACCGTGCCCATGACCACCGTGTAGTCCCGGTTGAGCGCCGCCTGGACGAACTCGCGGCCTACGCCGGGTATGGCGAAAATGGTCTCGACGATGATCGAGCCGGTCATCAGGGCGGCGGCGGCCGGTCCGGCATAGGAGACGATCGGCAAAATGGCGCCGCGCAGCGCATGTTTAACCACCACCGACCAGTTGGACAGGCCCATGGCGCGGGCCGTGCGGATATGGTGCGAGCGCAGCGATTCGATCATCGAGCCGCGCATCAGGCGCGCCACGATGGCCATCTGTGGCAAAGCGAGCGTTAGAACCGGGCCGATCTTGTTGATCAATGCACCGTCACCCCAGCCGCCGATCGGCAGCAGCTTCCAGGCCAGGCCGAAGACGAGCTGGATCAGCGGCGCGATAACGAACGTTGGGATGGTGCTGCCGGCGGTCGCCGTGGCGATGACCGCATAGTCAGCTCCCTTGTTCTGGTTGAGCGCGGCGATGATGCCAAGCGTTCCCCCGACCAGAATGGCGAGAAGCAGGGCGGAAAAGCCGAGCTGGATCGAAATCGGGAGGCCAGCGGCAAAGCGTTCGGCCACTGTGAAATTGGGCATTACATAGCTTGGCCCGAAATCACCGTGCAAAAGGTTCTTGAGGTAGTTCCAGTATTGGAGCCATAGCGGATCGCCGAGGCCAAACTGCCGCTCCAGATTGGCGCGGATTTCCGGACTGAGCCCGCGCTCCTGGTTGAATGGCCCTCCCGGTGCGATGCGGATCAGGAAGAAGGCCATCGTTACGATGACAAAGAGCGTCGGTATCGCCGTCAGCAGCCGTCGAATGACATATATGAACATGGTCCGTTTTCCGCCTTTGCGAAAGCAGCGGTGGCGAGGCAGGAAACACTGTCGATGACGCAGCCGCCCGAACTGCCCGGTCTCAAATCACGAGACCGGGCAGTTAAGGCGAACGCATTGTCGAAGGGAACTTGTGGCGGGCTCATCAGAGCGGACAAGGGCAAACGATTGCTACCTGTCTCCGCATATGGCTGAAGTACCGCCGGTCCACGCATTGTGCTTCCAGGCTCCAAGCCGCCGCCAGGGTCGCCCCGCATTTCGCGGGGCGACGGTGGCATTGGCTTACTGCTTGCTGATGAAGCGCGTCGGATGAACGTCCATAACGTTGTCTTCGTAGCCGGCCAACTTCGGCGACACGACGTATTTGAAGTTGTAGTAGAGCAGCGGGATGTTGCCGACGTTGTCGACCAGCACCTTTTCGGCCTGCGAGAGCAGTTCCATGCGCTTGGCAGGATCGCCACCTGCTGCCGCAGCCTCGTCCATCAACTTCTCGTAGTCCGCATTGTTGAAGAGCGAGTGGTTGTTGCCGGACGCCTTGCGGCTGATGCCGAGGAAAGTCTCGGGATCTTTGTAATCGGCAATCCACCCGGCACGGGCCACGTCATAGTCGCCCTTCTGCTCAAGGTGCCCGTAGTGCGTTTTGGTGTCGGTATTGACCAGCGTCACCTCGACGCCGAGCGGCTTGAGCTGCTCTTGGATCACGACGGCGGTGTTCTTGTGGTTCTCCGAAGTGTTGTACCGGATTTCCATCTTCAGCGGCTTTTCCGGGGTGTAGCCGAGTTCTTCAAGAACCTTCCGGGCCTCGTCCTCGCGGTCGATCTGAGACTTTTCGGCAAAGGCAGCCATCGACGATTTGTAGCCTTCGATGCCGGGCGGCACCATCGAATAACCCGGGGACATAGAGTTGCCCCAGACCTTCTCCGCCAGGAAGTCGCGGTCGATCGCTTCGGAGATCGCGTTACGCAGCTTCACGTTGTCCCACGGCGCCTTGTCGGTCTTGACCGCGTAATAATAGGTGCCGAGATAAGGCGCGACATGGATCTCATTGCCGAACTTGGCCTTCAGATCGGCTAGCTGTTCGGTCGGGATATCCTCGTAGCTATCGAGTTCGCCGGCTTCATAACGCTTCATCGCCGCCGAACGGTCTTCGTTCGGAATGTAGTTGACCTTGTCGATCTTCACATTGGCAGCGTCATAGAACTTCGGGTTCTTGACCAGGGTGATGTGATCGTTCGGCACGAACTCGGAAAGTGTGTAGGCGCCGTTGGATACCATGTTGCCGGGTTTCAGCCAGTCAGCGCCAAACTTTTCGACGTTGGCTTTGTTGACGGGATAGGTCGCCTGGTGCGACAGCATCTCGAGGAAATAAGGCGTCGGGTTCTTCAGCGTGACTTCAAGTGTGTTGGCATCGACCGCTTTGATGCCCATGCCTTCGGCTTTGCCTTTACCGGTGTTGAATTCCTCGGCGCCGACAACCGGATAAAGCATGGAGGCATATTCGGCGGCTGTGGCCGGATCCTGCAGACGATGCCAGGAGTAGACGAAATCTTCGGCGGTTACGGGGCTGCCGTCCGACCAGGTGGCGCCAGCACGCATCTTGAAGGTGTAGGTCTTGCCGTCGTCGGACACGGTCCAGCTTTCGGCCGCACCGGGGATGAGCTCCGCCTTGGCATCCTGCATGACAAGACCCTGGAACAGGTCACGCATCAGGTTCGCTTCATAGGTGGTTGAGGTCTTGTGCGGATCAAGCGATTCCGGATCAGCGGCCGCACCACGGTTGTAGACGACCTCCGCAAAGGCCGGAACGGACAACGCTCCAGCAGACAGCGCAAGCGTCGTAGCGAACACTGTCGCTTTCAGCATGTTCTTCAGCATGTGTACTTCTCCCAAATAGGCGTGTTCCCCGTAAACACGGCCTCGCCTGGTTAGCGCCCGAATGCCGGATGTTTCCGGTTTCGTTGAGCGAGCCGGCAGCTCCCTACCGCCAGCGGTGGCTGACACTAGACACGACAATTTTTATTTTCAACACGACTCGTGCTCACCTAAAGTCAACTTGAGCGAGTTCAAACAAAGCGCCCGATAAAGTAATCGAGCGGAGACAAGGTGATACGGTCTTTTTCGAGTTCGCCCAAAGCTCCCGGAAACGGCAGCGGGCTCAAGCCACCAAACCTTGCCGGAACTGGCAATGAGGCGGCTTTCTCGGAAAAGTTGAAGACGCAGAGCAGCCGTTCGGCCCCCTCCTCACGCACGAAAGCAAGCACATCGCCCTCGGTTTCGAGCAGCATGATCGAGCCGTGGATAAGTGCCGGAAGCATCCTGCGGGCCTCAAGAACCGCCCTGTAACGACACAGAACTGATTCCGCGTCGCGCTGCTGGCGGTCGACCGCGAGCGCGCGATGGGCGGCTGAAATCGGCAGCCAGGGCTTGCCGTCGGAGAAACCACCCTGCTCGGCCTGGGCCTCCCACACCATCGGCGTGCGGCAGCCGTCGCGGCCCTTGTAGCCCGGCCAGAAGCGGATGCCGTAGGGGTCGCGGAGGTCTTCGAAGGCGATTTCGGCCTCCTCCAGGCCAAGCTCCTCGCCCTGGTAGATGCAGATCGAACCGCGCAGACAGGCAAGCAAGGCAATGGAGAACTTGGCCACCGCTTCCGGGTCGCCGCCGGGCCTCGTCCAGCGTGTCACATGGCGGATCACGTCGTGGTTGGAGAATGCCCAGCAGACCCACCCGTCCGTCACTGCCGCCTCGAAATCGGCGATGCATTTGTGGACGTGAGCGGCGGAGAATTTCGGGCCAAGCAGGTCGAACGTGTAGCACATATGCAGCTTGTCGCCGCCCGACGTGTAGGCCGCCACCGTCTGCAGCGAGCGCTCGCCATCGCCGACCTCGCCCACCGAACTGCGATTGCCATATTCGTCGAGCAGCGCACGAAACCGCTCGAGAAAGGCGATGTTTTCCGGCCGCGTCTTGTCGAACAGATGATCCTGGTACTCGTAAGGATTGGCTTCCTCGTTCTCGCCGGCAATGCTCTTCGGCAAGGCCGGGTTGTCGCGCAGCCACTTGTCGTGAACGTAGAAGTTCACCGTGTCGAGGCGGAAGCCATCGACGCCGCGATCGAGCCAGAAGCGCACAGTTTCCAGGAGCGCGTCCTGCACCGCCGGATTGTGGAAGTTGAGATCCGGCTGCGAGGCGAGGAAATTGTGCTGGTAATATTGCCTGCGCGTCGAATCCCACTCCCAGCCCGGACCGCCGAAGATCGACAGCCAGTTGTTCGGCGCGGTGCCGTCAGGCTTGGGCTGCGCCCAGACATACCAGTCGGCCTTGGGATTGTCGCGGCTGGCCCGGCTTTCGACAAACCAGGGATGCTTGTCGGAAGAGTGCGACAGCACCTGGTCGATGATGATCTTCAGTCCGAGCCGGTGTGCCTCCGATATCATCGCGTCGAAGTCGGCAAGGGTGCCGAACATCGGATCGACGGCGCAGTAGTCCGACACGTCGTAGCCCATGTCGGCCATCGGCGACTTGAAGAAGGGCGACAGCCACACCGCGTCCACACCCAGCGACGCAATATGCGGCAGCCGCCTGACAATGCCGGCAAGATCGCCGCTGCCGTCGCCGGTGCTGTCCTGGAACGAGCGCGGATAGACCTGATAGATGACGCACCCGCGCCACCAGTCGGCACCAGGTCCAGCTTGCTGCGTCATGGCTGATCTCCTTGGCTGTCGGCCGCGGGCCGTTCAATCGCAAATGAAACGCTGCGCGCCGGCACGGCAAAGCGGCCAGCCGCCCGATGCGAGCCGTTCATCGCCTGTCGCCATTCGAAAGCCGGGCGCGCCGGCAGGGCAAAATTCAGATCGCGCCGCGCGCCATTGATCATCACGGCAAGCCGCCCACCCTCTGCGGCGCCATTGCCCAGCACCAGGGTCAGGCGGTGGCGGTCGGGTTCATGCCAGTTGGCATCGCCCATGGCTCGGCCGGCCTCGGTCAGCCATTCGACGTCTGCAACCTGCGCGCCATCAAAAGCCGAACCTCTCAGAAAATCCACTTGCGCCAGCGCAGGCACCTGTCGCCTCAACCTGCCAAGTTCAGCAACAAAGTCTTCCAAGGCAACGTCACGCTCGGCCCAGTCGAGCCAGGTCAGCTCGTTGTCCTGGGCGTAGGCGTTGTTGTTGCCGCGCTGGCTCCGCCCAAACTCGTCGCCCGCCGTCAGCATGATGGCGCCGCGCGAGGCAAACAGCGTCGCCAGCAAGGCGCGGATGTCGCGATTGCGCTCGGCAACGATCTCAGGATCGCCGCTCTCGCCCTCGACGCCGTTGTTCCACGAGAAGTTTTCGTTGTGGCCGTCGTGATTGTGTTCGCCATTGGCCTCGTTGTGCTTGCGCTCGTAGCGCACGAGATCGGCGACCGTCATGCCGTCATGGGCAGCGATGAAGTTCACGGTCCGCGTTTGCGCGCCGCCGCCAAAGCTGTCGGACGATCCCGCTAGCCGTGTCGCCAGCGCGCCCACTATACCGCGATCGCCGCGCCAGAAACGCCTGACATCGTCGCGGTAACGGTCGTTCCATTCGAGAAACTCCTGGGGAAAGCCACCGAGCCGATAGCCGTTGTGGCCGATATCCCAGGGTTCGGCGATCAAGACACGGTCGCCGATGACAGGGTCCTGCCGCATCGCCCGCAACAAGGGCGCGTCAGTACGGAATTCGCCATCGACCCGCCCAAGCACCGGCGCGAGATCGAAGCGGAACCCGTCGATGCCGGCATGGACGATGAAATGCCGCAAGCTGTCGAGGACCAGTTCCCGCGCAACCGGGTGATCGCAGGCAAGCGTATTGCCGGTTCCCGTGTCATTTGCATAGCGGCCGGGATCGTCGACCGCCGGGCGATAATAGGCGCCATTGTCGAGACCGCGCAGCGAAAGTGTCGGTCCGAATTCATCGCTTTCGGCGGTGTGGTTGAAGACCAGATCGAGGATGACGCCGATGCCGGCGGCATGCAGCGCCGCCGTCGTCTCGCTGAGGTCGGCCATGCCGCCAGGCGCCAGGCGCGGGTCGAGCGCCATGAAGGTCACGGGATTGTAGCCCCAGGCATTGGTGAGGCCGAGGCGCGGCAAGTGGCGCTCGTCCATCGTCGCCGTTACCGGCATCAACTCGACCGCCGACACGCCCATCTTCAGCAGATGTGCGATGATTGCGGGCTCGGCGAGTGCCCGGATCGTGCCGCGCAGGCGCTTGGGTACATCGGGATGCCGCATGGTGAAGGCGCGCACCGGCACTTCGTAGATCAGGCCGCCCGGCCTGAACGCCGGTGCTGCGTGCGGCACGATTGGCAGCGTCTCGGCCACCGCCTTGGGCATCAGCCCGGCGCTGTCGCCGCCCTGCCCCCTTGGCGACGCAAGCCGGCCATCATAGCGGTAGGGCCGGTCAAGCCTTCGCGCGTATGGATCGACCAGCAGCTTGTCGGGATCGAACCACAAGCCATCGTCGGGCGCATATGACCCATCGGCACGAAAGCCGTAGCGCGTTCCTTCGGACAGTCCGGTGACTTCCAACGCAAAGACGCCGTCTTTACGGCGCGGCATTTCCAGCCGTGCGGTCTCCGCCTTGCCGTCGGCATCGAAAACCGACACCCAGATACGTTCGGCAGCACCGGACCAGACGGCAAAACGGATGCCGTCATCGGTTACAGTCGCGCCAAGAGGTGGTGTGCTGCGATCCTGGGTCATCGAGCGGCGACAGTGCGGCCAGTAGCCGCCTTCAACCATCTCACGTAATCACGCTCGGCTTGTCGCGGCCGGTATGGCTCCTGATGCCGGCAATGTCGTCGGCGGCCTTGATCAGGTCGGCAAGCGCTGCCTGCGTGTCCTGCCCGTGCCGCGCCGGATCGGGTTCGTAGCGCTCGATATAGACGCGCAGGGTGGCGCCCGATGTGCCCGTGCCCGACAGACGGAAGACGACACGCGAGCCGCCCTCGAACAGCACGCGGATGCCCTGGTTCTTGCTCACCGAGCCATCGACCGGATCGTTGTAGGCAAAGTCGTCGGCACTGGCGATCTTCATGCCCTGAACGCTGGTTCCCGGCAGCGACGCCAGCTTGCGGCGCAGTTCGTCGACCAGTGCATTGGCCTTGTCGGTCTCGACCTCTTCATAGTCGTGGCGTGAATAATAGTTCTGGCCATAGGTCGCCCAATGCTTGGCAACGATGTCCTTGGCGCTCTCGCCGCGCACGGCAAGAATGTTGAGCCACAGCAGCACCGCCCACAGACCGTCCTTCTCACGAACGTGGTCGGAACCGGTGCCGGCACTCTCCTCGCCGCAGATCGTCGCCATGCCGGCGTCGAGCAGATTGCCAAAGAACTTCCAGCCGGTCGGCGTCTCGTAGATGCTGACGCCGAGCTTCTCGGCAACACGGTCGGCGGCACCGCTGGTCGGCATCGAGCGCGCGATGCCCTTGAGGCCGGCTTTGTAGCCGGGCGCGAGATGCGCATTGGCGGCCAACATCGCCAGCGAATCGGAAGGCGTGATGAAGATGCCGCGACCGATGATCAGGTTGCGGTCGCCGTCGCCGTCGGAGGCGGCACCAAAATCAGGGGCGTTCGGTCCCATCATCTCGTCATAGAGATGCTTGGCGTGAACGAGGTTCGGGTCGGGGTGGTGACCGCCGAAATCCTCCAGCGGCACGAAGTTGCGCGCCGTGCCATCCGCGGCACCAAGGCGACGCTCAAGTATTTCCTTGGCATAAGGTCCTGTTACAGCGTGCATGGCATCGAAGCGCATGCGGAAGCCGGACTTGAACAGCGCGCGCAACGCGTCGAAATCGAACAGCGTTTCCATCAGCTCGGCATAATCGGCGACCGGATCGACGACCTCGACCTTCATGCCGCCGACTTCGAATGTGCCAAGCTTGTCGAGATCGACCGCACCGATGTCGGCGGTTCTGTAGGCCGGGATGACCTTGCTGCGGGCATAGATCGCGTCGGTCATCTTTTCCGGTGCTGGACCGCCGTTTTCGGCATTGTACTTGATGCCGAAATCCTCGTGCGGGCCGCCGGGGTTGTGACTGGCCGACAGGATCAGCCCGCCAAAGGCCTTGCGCTTGCGGATCAGGTTGGAGGCCGCCGGCGTCGACAGGATGCCGCCCTGCCCCACCACCACGCGGCCGAAGCCATTGGCGACCGCCATGGCGATGACCTTCTGGATCACCTCGCGATTGTAGAAGCGGCCGTCGCCGCCGACCACCAGCGTCTTGCCGGCGAAGCCTTCGAGCGAATCGAACACCGACTGGATGAAGTTCTCGGCATAGTTCGGCTGCTGGAAGACCGGCACCTTCTTGCGCAGGCCCGAAGTGCCGGGTTTCTGGTCGTTGTAGGGCGTGGTGGCGACAGTACGAATCATTCAGGCATCCCTTTTCGAGAGAAGCATGCGGTAAAGTGCGGCATATTTCTGGGCGCTCCGGCCCCATGAGACATCCGACTTCATGCCCTGCTTCTGGATTGCCGCCCATGTTGCTGCCTCGGCATGCAGTGCATTGGCCCTCAGGATGGCGTGGTGGAAGGCGCCTGCGTCTTCGGGCGTGAACTGGAAGCCGGTGGCAACGCCGGCCGCAACAGCCGCCTCGTTGGCATCGATGACGGTATCCGCCAGTCCGCCGGTGCGCGCGACGATCGGCACGCAGCCGTAGCGCAGGCCGTAAAGCTGGGTGAGGCCGCACGGCTCGAAGCGCGACGGGATCAGGATGCCATCGGCGCCGCCCTGCAACAGGTGCGACAGCCCCTCGTCGTAACCGATGACGACGCCAACGCGGCCGCGATGGCGTGCGGCGGCAGCCAGAAGCGCGCCTTCAAGCCCGGCATCGCCCGAACCCAGGATAGCCAGTCGCGCACCGGAGGCGATCACCGGATCGATGATCGACGCCAGAATGTCGATGCCCTTCTGCCAAGTCAGGCGGCTGACGACGCAATAGATCGGACCGTCATCGCGATCGAGCGTCATGCGCTCTTCGATCGCCCGCTTGTTGGCCTTGCGCCCTTTCAGGTTCTTCGCCGTGTAAACAGCCGCAAGATGCTTGTCGTTCTCCGGGTTCCAGATGTCGTCGTCGATGCCGTTGACGATGCCGTGGAGATCGGGCGAACGCAGGTTGATGAGCCCGTCGAGTCCCATGCCGAAGGCCGGGGTCCGGATTTCCTGGGCGTAGGTCGGGCTGACGGTGGTGATCGCCCATGCCGCCTGCAGGCCAGCCTTGAGGAAGCCGACGCCGCCATAATACTCGACGCCGTCGAGCGCCATCGCCTGTTGCGGCAGGCCAAGACCGGCAAAGATGCCGACGCCGAACTGCCCCTGGAAGGCCAGGTTGTGCACGGTCATCACCGACGGCACTTTCGCCGCCTCGCCATAACGCATGTAGGCCAGCGTCATCGCCGACTGCCAGTCATGGGCGTGCACGACGTCAGGCCTGTAGCCCTTGACCACACCGGCAGCGATATCGGCGCCGACACGGCCGAGTGCTGCAAAGCGCCGCCAGTTGTCCTGCCAGTCCGCTCCGGCGGCGTCGCCATAGGGACCACCGGGCCGGTCGAACAGGTGCGGCGCGTCGAGCACCAGCATATCGAGGCCAGCGATCTCGGCGGCATGGAGCGCTGCCTTGCCGCCTTGCAATCCGGCGTACTGATGCACCGCCTTTTTCTTCTTCAGCGCGTTCATCACCACGGGATAGCCAGGCACCAGGCTGCGGGTGGCAACGCCAAGTCCTGCGAGCGCCCCCGGCAGCGCGCCGGTGACGTCGGCCAGCCCTCCGGTCTTGATCAGCGGGAAAATCTCGGGCGTGACCGAAAGCACCTGCACCAGTTACAACTCCAGCCTGTTGATCATGTCCTGGGTGATCAGGCAGATGCCTTTCTCCGAGACGCGGAAACGCTTGGCGTCCAGCACCGGATCCTCACCGACAACCAGTCCCTCGGGTATCCGTACACCATGATCTATGACAACTCGTTTGAGCCGCGCGTTGCGGCCGACATAGCATGCCGGCAGCATCACCACGTCCTCGAGGGTCGAATAGGAATTGATGCGCGCGCCGGTGAAGATCAGGCTGCGCTTGAGCGAGGCGCCCGAGACGATGCAGTCGCCCGAGACCAGTGAGGAAATGGCGGATCCGCGCCGGCCGTCCTCGTCATGGACGAATTTGGCCGGCGGGGTCAGTTCCGAATAGGTCCAGATCGGCCAGTCGCGGTCGTAGAGGTCGAGTTCGGGCGTGATGTCGGTCAGGTCGATATTGGCTTCCCAATAGGCGTCGACGGTACCGACATCGCGCCAGTAGGCCTCGCCTTCCATGCTCGAGCGCACGCAGGACTTGGCGAAACGATGCGCCACGGCTTTGCCGTGCTGGACGATGTAGGGAATGATGTCCTTGCCAAAGTCGCGGCTCGATTCCGGCTCGTTGGCGTCGCGGCGCAACTGCTCCATCAGGAACTTGGTCTTGAAGACATAGATGCCCATCGAGGCCAGCGCATAGTCCGGCTTGTCGGGAATGCCAGGCGGATCGGCCGGCTTTTCGATGAAGGAAATGATGCTGTCCTTCTTGTCGACATGCATCACGCCGAAGCCCGTCGCCTCCATGCGTGGCACCTCGAGGCAGCCGACGGTGACATCCGCGCCGGCGTCGACGTGCTGGCGCAGCATCAGCTCATAGTCCATCTTGTAGATGTGATCGCCGGCCAGGATGACCATGTATTCCGGGCCGTAAGCCTCGATGATGTCGATGTTCTGGTAGACCGCGTCGGCAGTGCCTTCATACCACTGCGTCTCGGAGACGCGCTGGCTCGCCGGCAGGATGTCGAAGCTCTCGTTGCGCTCGGGCCTGAGGAAGTTCCAGCCGCGTTGCAGGTGGCGGATCAGCGAATGCGCCTTGTACTGAGTGGCGACGCCGAGGCGGCGAATGCCCGAGTTCAGGGCATTCGACAGCGCAAAATCGATGATGCGGGTCTTGCCGCCGAAATAGACTGCGGGCTTGGCGCGCCGGTCGGTCAGTTCCTTGAGCCGGCTGCCGCGCCCGCCGGCAAGCACATAGGCCATGGCATCGCGCGCCAGCGGCTGGTTTCTCTTCAGTTCCATGCCATCCTCCCTGCTCAGTCCGCCACAAACTCAAGCATGATCGTCGCCAGCGGCGGCAGAAGCAGCACAGCCGCTGCCCCTCCTCCATCCGTCGGTTGCGCGGTGACCATGCCGTTGTTGCCCTTGCCCGACCCGCCATAGTCCAGCGCGTCGGAGTTGAAGATTTCCCGCCACTTGCCTGCCTTTGGCAGCGGCACGCGATATCCGTCGCGCAGAACCGGGGTGAAGCTGGAGATGACGGCGATCGGCGCGCCATCAGGTGCCTTGCGCAGCCAGGCAAAGACCGAGTTCGCCGCGTCGTCGACAATCAGCCATTCGAAGCCTTCGGGCTCGCAGTCGCGGGCGTGCAGCGCCGGGCGCGAGCGGTAGAGGTAGTTGAGATCGCGCACCAGCTGCCAGACACCGCGATGCGGGGCGGAGTCGAGCAGGTTCCAGTCGAGCGCCCTTGCCTCGCTCCACTCCGCGCGCTGGGCGAACTCCTGGCCCATGAACAGCAGCTTCTTGCCGGGATAACCCCACATGAAGGCGTAGTAGGCGCGCAGCGTCGCGAACTTCTGCCAGTCGTCACCCGCCATCTTGTTGAGCAGGGTGCCTTTGCCATGCACGACCTCGTCATGGGACAACGGCAGGACGAAATTCTCGCTGAAGGCGTAGAGCAGCCCGAAGGTGATTTCGTTGTGGTGATGCTTGCGGTGCACCGGCTCCTTGGCGAGGTACTCCAGCGTGTCGTGCATGAAGCCCATGTTCCATTTGAAGCCGAAGCCGAGCCCGCCTTCATGCACCGGCTGCGACACCTTGGGCCAGGATGTCGATTCCTCGGCGATCGTCATCACACCGGGATGCGCGCCGTAGACGGCAGCATTCATCTTCTGCAGGAAACGCACCGACTCCAGGTTCTCGCGGCCACCGAACTCGTTGGGGATCCACTCGCCTTGATTGCGCGAATAGTCGAGATAGAGCATTGAGGCGACCGCATCCACGCGCAGGCCGTCGACATGGTATTTCTCCGCCCAGAACAGGGCGTTGTTGACGAGGAACGACACCACCTCGCGCCGGCCGAAATTGTAGATCGCCGTGTTCCAGTCGGGATGGAAACCCTGGCGCGGATCGGCATGTTCGTAGAGCGCTGTGCCGTCGAAATGCGCCAGCCCATGCTCATCGACGGGGAAATGCGCCGGCACCCAGTCGAGGATGACGCCGATGCCGGCACGATGGGCGCCGTCGACGAAGCGGGCAAAGCCCTCGGGTTCGCCGAAACGGGCGGACGGCGCATAGAGCCCCGTCGTCTGGTAGCCCCAGGACGGGTCATAGGGATGCTCTGAGATCGGCATAAACTCGATATGGGTAAAGCCTGTCTCGACGGCATACGGGATCAGCCGATCGGCCATCTCGTCCCACGACAGGAAGCTGCCGTCGTCGCGGCGCTGCCACGAGCCGGCATGCACCTCATAGATGCTGATCGGCTCGCGCCGATGGTCGGACGCACGCCAATGCGCGCGGTGCTTGTCGTCGCCCCATTCATGCGCGGGCGGTATGTCGGTCACCGACGCAGTGGCAGGCCGCAGCTCGGAACGGATGGCGTAGGGGTCGGCCTTAAGCGGCAACCTGACACCGCGGGCCCCGATCAGTTCGAACTTGTAGGGCCGGCCCGGACCGATGTCGGGAACGAAGATCTCCCAGATTCCGGTGTCCTGGCGCAGCCGCATCGGATGACGGCGGCCGTCCCAGTCGTTGAAGTCGCCGACCACCGAAACCCGATGCGCGTTCGGTGCCCAGACCGCGAAATGAACGCCGTCGGCGCCCTCATGCGAAATCAGATGTGCGCCCAGCTTGTCGAACAGCCGGAGATGCGAGCCTTCCCCAATGAAGTAGTCGTCCATCGGCCCGAGCACCGGGCCGAAGCTGTAGGCATCCGTCACCCACCATTCGCCGCCGGCATTTTTCGCGAGATAGCGCAGCGGCTGGCGCTTGCGGATCGACAGCTTGCCTTCGAAGAAGCCGGCATCGTTGCGGCGGGGAAGCTCGCCGCACGCCTTGCCCTCCAGCGTGTGGGCGGTGACGGTTTCGGCATGCGGCACGAAGCAACGGGCGAGAAGCCCCTTGCTCGACTGCTGGAGCCCCAGCACCGCGAACGGGTCGCCATGGGTGCCGTTGACGATCGCCTCGATATCGCCTTCCGTGGCTCTGTCGAGCTCCGGTTTCGTTTCGGCGGCCGCGCCGGGCTTCAGCATGTTTTGGTGTCCCCTCCCAGGGTTTTTTCGGCGAGGTCAGTTCATGCAATCACATCAGGCCGGTACGTTCCAGATTTCTTTGGCATATTGGCGGATGGTGCGGTCGGACGAGAACCAGCCGACACGCGCAACGTTGCGAATGGCGCGCGCGTACCAGTCCGGGCTGTCGCGCCAGATATTGTCGACCTGGCGCTGGGCAGCGGCATAAGAATCGAAGTCGGCAGCGACCATGAACCAGTCGTGCTGGTAGAGCCCGTCCATCAGCTCGCGGTAACGCGCGGGGTCGTCGGGCGAGAACACGCCGGATGAAATCGCAGCGACCGCCTGCTTGAGCTCGGGCGAACCGTCGATCACCGCAGCCGGCTGGTAGCCGCTGTTGCGGCGCTCGGCGACCTCCTCGGTGGTCAGGCCGAAGATGAAGATGTTATCGTCGCCGACATGCTCCTTGATCTCGACATTGGCGCCATCGAGCGTACCGATGGTCAACGCGCCGTTGAGCGCGAACTTCATGTTGCCCGTACCGGACGCCTCCATGCCCGCCGTCGAGATCTGCTCCGAAAGGTCGGCCGCCGGCATCAGGATCTCGGCCGCGCTGACATTGTAGTTCGGAATGAAGACGACCTTGAGCAGCCCGCGCACGGAGGGATCGCTGTTGATCACCCTGGCGACGTCATTGGCCAGTTTGATGATCAGCTTGGCGTTGTGGTAGCTCGGTGCCGCCTTGCCGCCAAAGAACTTCACCCGCGGCATCCATTCGCGTTCCGGGTGCGAGCGGATCTGGTCGTAGAGCGCCACCGCCTCGATGATGTTCAGAAGCTGGCGCTTGTATTCGTGGATGCGCTTGATCTGGATGTCGAATAGCGCCGACGGATCGACCTTGATGCCCATCCGCTCGGCCACGAGGTTCGACAGCCGCACCTTGTTGGCGCGCTTGACCGCAGCGAATTTGTCGCGGAACGCGGCATCGCCGGCAAAACCGTCGAGCTCGCGGATCGCCTCGATGTCGTCGAGGAAGTGGTCGCCGATGGCTTCGCGCGCCAGGCCGGTCAAACCAGGATTGCACTGGATCAGCCAGCGCCGCGGCGTGATGCCGTTGGTCTTGTTGTTGATGCGGTCGGGATAGAGGCTGTGCAGGTCGGAAAATACCGTTTCCTTCATCAGCTCGGTATGCAGCGCCGAGACGCCGTTGACGCTGTGCGAACCGGCAAAGGCAAGATTGCCCATGCGAACGCGGCGCTCGCCGTTCTCCTGGATCAGCGAAATGCGGCTGATCTGCTCGCCGCTGAAGCGGCCAGTCGCCCGCGCTTCAAGAAGAACCTCGGCATTGATCGCATAGACGATCTGCATGTGGCGCGGCAGCAGCCGCTCGAACAGTGGCACCGGCCAGCTTTCGAGCGCCTCCGGCAGAAGCGTGTGGTTGGTGTAGGCAAAGGTGCGCTTGGTGATGTCCCAGGACGTGTCGAAGTCCATGCCATGGACGTCCATCAGCAGGCGCATCAGTTCAGGTACGGCGACAGCGGGATGGGTGTCGTTGAGATGGATCGCCGCCTTGTCGGGCAACGACATCAGGTCGCCATATTTGCTGATGTGGCGCTGCAGGATGTCCTGCAGCGAGGCGGTCGAGAAGAAGTATTCCTGCCGCAGCCGCAGTTCCTGGCCGGCCTTGTGCGAGTCCGCGGGATAAAGCACGCGTGACAGCGCGTCGGCCTTGTTGCTTTCGGCAAGCGCACCGATGTGGTCGCCGGCATTGAACTTGTCGAGCAGGATCGGGTCGAGCGGCATGCCCGACCACAGCCGCAGCGTGTTGACGCGCGCGCCGCGCCAGCCGACCACCGGGGTGTCGTAGGCAACGGCCAGGACGCGGTCGGTGGGCTTCCAGACATGCCGTTCAAGCCGGCCATCCGGCGCAGTGACGGATTCGACGGAACCGCCGAAGCCGACCTCGAAAGCGCGCTCGCGGCGCTCGAATTCCCAGGGATTGCCGTGTTCGAGCCAGGTTTCGGGTAGTTCGACCTGCCAGCCGTCATGGATTTCCTGGCGGAACATGCCGTTGGCATAGCGGATGCCGTAGCCATGGGCCGGAATGTCGACGGTCGCCATGCTTTCCATGAAGCAGGCGGCGAGCCGGCCGAGACCGCCATTGCCGAGTGCTGCATCAGGCTCCAGCTTGGCGATGATATCGAACTCGACGCCGAGCGAGGCAAGCGCTTCGCGCATCGCGTCCATCAGGCCGAGATTGGAGAAGGCATCGCGCATCAGGCGGCCGATCAGGAACTCCAGCGAGAGGTAATAAACCCGCTTCGCGCTCTGGTCGTAGGCCTCCTTGGTCGAGGAGATCCACTCGTCGACGATGCGGTCGCGCACCACCTTGATCGATGCGGTCAGCCAATCATAGTCAGTGGCTACCGTGGCGTCCTTGCCGAGCCGGTACTTCAGCGCACTCAGGATTTCGGCAGCCAGTGCCTCGGGGCTCGTGTCGCCAAGGGGTGGCTTGGGGATTTTCGGGGTCACTGCGCGGGTCATCTCGCCTCTCGCATGTTGTTCGGCCACCGTTCACTTACCTCCCTTGCCGACACCAGTCCTCCCATACTCATGTTAGCCAATCCAAATGCGATCTCAATCGATTTAAATCTCCGCGTCAATATCTCGCGAAGCGGAGACCCCGGGGATCTTGCGACGCAGAGACCCCGGGATCTTGCGACGCAGAGACCCCGGGTTGTGGCCGGTCGGTCAGGCAGCGATTGCAGCCTCCGGCGGCGCCTTGGCTCCGGTCATGAACGCCACGGCATCCGACATCGTGTATTCCTTCGGATCGATGACCGTCAGCCTGCGACCGAGGCGATGGATATGGATCCGGTCGGCGACCTCAAAGACATGCGGCATGTTGTGCGAGATCAGCACGATGGGCAGGCCACGCCGCTTCACGTCGAGTATCAGTTCGAGCACGCGCCTGCTTTCCTTGACGCCGAGTGCCGCCGTCGGCTCGTCCATGATCACGACCTTGGAGCCGAAGGCCGCGGCACGCGCCACCGCCACACCCTGGCGCTGGCCGCCGGACAGCGTTTCGACAGCCTGGCCGATGTTCTGGATGGTCATCAGGCCAAGTTCGGTCAGCTTATCGCGCGCCCGCCTCTCCATTGCGCCCCGGTCGAGCATGCGGAACCAGTTGCCCATGATGCCGGGCTTCCGGATTTCGCGGCCGAGGAACATGTTGTCGGCGATCGACAGCGCCGGCGACAGAGCGAGGTTCTGGTAGACAGTCTCGATGCCGGCGTCGCGCGCCTCCATCGGCGCCTTGAAGTTCACCACCTTGCCTTCGAGGCGGATTTCGCCTTCGTCAGGGGTGATGGCTCCCGAAATCGCCTTGATGAGCGACGACTTGCCGGCGCCGTTGTCGCCGATCACGGCAAGGATTTCGCCGGGATAGAGGTCGAAATCGGCCTGATCGAGGGCGGTGACGCGGCCATATCGCTTGACCAGACCGCGCGCGGTGAGAAGAGGTTCGGTAGCCATCAGCCTGCAACCTTTCTGATCCACTGGTCGATTGCGACCGCGATGATGATGAGGGTGCCGATCAGCAGATAGGTCCACTGCGGATCGGTGCCGATGAGGCGGAGGCCAAGCTGGAACACGCCGACGATCAGCGCGCCGAACAGCATGCCGAGGATCGAGCCACGGCCGCCGAACAGCGAGATGCCGCCAATCACCACCGCGGTGATGGATTCGATGTTGGCGAACTGGCCTGCCGTCGGCGACACCGAGCCGATACGGCCGATGAGCATCCAGCCGCCGAGAGCGCAGATCAGGCCCGAGATGACGTAGACAGAGATAAGAACCCTGCTGACGCGCACGCCCGAAAGCTGGGCCGCCTCGGGATCGTCACCGATGGCGTAGACATGCCGGCCCCAGGCGGTGTGGTTCAAAATGTACCACAGGACCGCCACCAGCAGCACCATGGCGACGACGCCATAGGTGAACACCGCATTGCCGAGGCGGAAGTTCTCACCGAAGAACTTCAGAATCGGCGCCTGCGCCTCGATATCCTGGGAACGGATCGTCTCGTTGGCCGAATAGAGGAAATTCGTCGCCAGCACGATCTGCCAGGTGCCGAGCGTGACGATGAACGGCGGCAGCTTCATGTAGGAGACAAGCACACCATTCAGCCAGCCGCAGAGAGCGCCGACGGCGAAGCCGCACAGGATCGCCAGCGAAGGCGGCAAGCCGTAGCGGAAAGTGAACTGCCCCATCACCACCGACGACAGCACCATGATGGCGCCGACGGAAAGATCGATGCCGGCGGTCAGGATGACCAGGGTCTGGGCAGCGCCGATGATACCGGTGATAGCCACCTGCTGCAGGATCAGCGTCATCGAGAAGGCCGAGAAGAACTTGCCGCCAATGATCACGCCGAAGAGCGCGACCGAGGCAATAAGCACGATCAGCGGGACTGCGGCCGGGTTGGAATGCAGGAAATGCTGGACCTTTTCGATTGGCGACCGGGTATGCGTGTCGAAGCTGGCCACCGAGGTGTCGCTGCCCGAGAGAACCTTCTCGAACTCCTGCGGCCGCCTGGCATCTGCCGAAGCGTCAGTCATGTCGAATTCCTCCCATCAGGGATTTCACATCCCCCTTGTAGGAAGGGCGACCAAGGGGTCGCCCTTCGTCTGCAAGGAAGTGTCACGCCTTCAGGCGGTCAGATCAACCCCAGCACTTTTCCAGGCCGGTCTTGACGTCGATCGATTCCACACCCGTGGCCGGCTTGTCGGTCACCAGCGAAACGCCCGTGTCGAAGAAGTCCTTGCCTTCCGTCGGCTTGGGCTTCTCGCCGCTATCGGCGAACTTCTTGATCGCCTCGATGCCGAGTGCCGCCATCATCAGCGGGTATTGCTGCGAAGTTGCGCCGATGACGCCGTCCTGGACATTCTTGACGCCCGGGCAGCCGCCGTCGACGGAAACGATCAGCACGTTCTTTTCCATGCCGACTGCCTTGAGTGCCTCATAGGCACCGGCGGCGGCAGGCTCGTTGATGGTGTGGACGACGGTGATGCCCGGATCCTTCTGGAGCAGGTTCTCCATCGCCTTGCGGCCGCCTTCTTCGTTGCCATTGGTGACGTCATGGCCGACGATGCGGGCATCGTCTTCGTCGCCGATCTTGTTGGCGTCCTTCACGTCGATGCCAAAGCCCATCATGAAGCCCTGGTCGCGCAGCACGTCGACCGTCGGCTGCGACGGGGTCAGGTCGAGGAAGGCAATCTTGGCGTCCTTGGCCTTGTCGCCGAGGGTCGCCGCAGCCCACTGGCCGATCAACTTGCCGGCAAGCAAATTGTCGGTGGCGAAGGTGGCGTCGGCCGAATCGGCCGGCTCGAGCGGGGTGTCGAGGGCTATGACCAGGATGCCGGCGTCGCGCGCCTTCTTGACCGCCGGCACGATGCCCTTGGTGTCGGAAGCCGTGATCAGGATGCCCTTGGCGCCGTCGGCGATGCAGGTCTCGATCGCCGCGACCTGGCTTTCGCTGTCGCCGTCGATCTTGCCGGCATAGCTCTTCAGCGTGACGCCGAGCTCAGTCGCCTTCGCCGTCGCGCCTTCCTTCATCTTGACGAAGAAGGGATTGGTGTCGGTCTTCGTGATCAGGCATGCGCCTACATCGGCGGCCGATGCAGGTGCTGCAATGCTTGCAAGCGCGGCAACCGCCGCACCAAAGACAGTCGTCTTCAGAACTGAAAATTTCATCGGGTACTCCTCCCAAAACCAAACCATGCGACCCCGGTCAGCGGGTGTCGTTCCAGATACTCATGCACTCTTCCCAGTCGAGTATCCGGCCCTGACGAAACACCAATCGGCGCCGACTGTCAATAATTAAATCACTCTTATTTATTATTGACAGGATTGCAGTCGACCCGCATTCTGTCCCAAAAGAAAATTGCGGATCTTCAGAGAAAACCGCTGAAATGACGGGAGGAAGCCGGTGGAGGCCGGAAGTTCAAGGCACGGCTCGCCAGAGGCTGGGGAAAGCCAGCAACTGCGCGGCACCAACCAGAGCGGCATGCGCGATCACAACGAGCGGCTGGTGCTGTCGCTGGTGCGGCAGAGCGGCGCCCTGGCCAAATCCGACATCGCACGGATGACTGGCCTGTCGGCGCAGACTGTCTCGGTGATCATGCGTGAACTTGAGGTCGAGGGGCTTTTGCTGCGTCAGGAGCCGATCCGCGGCAAGATCGGCCAGCCCTCCATTCCCATGGCCCTGAACCCGGAGGGCGCCTTCTTCATTGGCCTCAAGGTCGGCCGGCGCAGCGCCGAACTCGTGCTCATCGATTTTCTCGGCAAGACGCGGGCGATGCTGCAGAACTCCTATGGCTACCCGACGCCGCGCGACACCATCGAATTCGTAAGATCGGGCATCGCCCAGATGCGCGCCGGCCTGACGCGCGGGCAGGACAAGCGCATTGCCGGCCTCGGCGTGGCTATGCCGTTCGAACTCTGGAACTGGGTCGACACGGCAGGCGCCCCGCCCGAGATCATGGACGCGTGGCGCAATCGCGACATCCGCAGCGACCTCCAGGCGCTGTTTTCCTTTCCCGTCTATCTGCAGAACGACGCCACCTCGGCCTGCGGCGCCGAACTGGTGTTCGGCGACATCGGCTCGCTTCGCGACTTCGTCTATTTCTACATCGGCGCCTTTGCCGGCGGCGGCGTGGTGCTCAACGGCAGGCTCTACAGCGGACCTACCGGAAATGCCGGCGCGCTCGGCTCGATGCCGGTGCCGGGACCGGGCGGCAGACCTACCCAGCTCATCGACGTCGCCTCCATCGCCGTGCTCGAAAAGTCGCTGAACGCCAAGGGCATCGAAGCTTCCTACCTCTGGACCTCGCCCGAGGAATGGCACGACCTCGACAACCAGCCTGACCTCGACAACTGGATTTCGACCGCGTCTGACGCGCTCGCCTACGCCATCGTGGCGTCGGCATCCGTCATCGATTTCGAAAGTGCGGTCATCGACGGCTGGATGCCGCCGTCGATCCGCGCCCGCCTGGTGCAGGCAGTGCAATCGGCGATCGGCAAGATCGACGTCGAGGGCCTGCGCATCCCATCCGTCCGCGAGGGCACCGTCGGCATCCATGCGCGCGCCATGGGCGGCGCCAGCCTGCCGCTGTCCGAGCGCTTCCTGATCGGCTCGACCGCACCGTCGCGAGGGGTCTGACCGTGCTCATCAACATCCCTTCTCTGCTCGGGCCGGACCTGC
This sequence comes from Aminobacter aminovorans, assembly GCF_900445235.1. Lineage (NCBI taxonomy): Bacteria > Pseudomonadati > Pseudomonadota > Alphaproteobacteria > Hyphomicrobiales > Phyllobacteriaceae > Aminobacter > Aminobacter aminovorans. The sequence goes on from NZ_UFSM01000001.1 coordinate 4,430,225, forward strand.
TGTTCACCTTGCGGGCGATGGGCCATGGCGACGAGATCGCCATGGTCGACGGCAATTATCCCGCGCTCGAGCATGGCCGCCGCGTTATCCGCGCCGACGGGCTCGACCTGATCCCGGTGCTCGACGCCGTGCTGCAGGTGCTGCCGGTCGACGATTTCGTGCCGCAGGCGATCTTCCGCTCCTCGGTCAAGGGCGACCCGGCGCTGTCCGACCCCGTACATGGCGAAATCGACCAGGTCTGCGCCCATCGCGCGCCGGGCTTCGCCGTTGTGCCGCTGGCCGGCGATGCCTTCTACAGTCGCGTCAAGGCCGCCCACACCATCATTGCCACCAGTGAGCCCAGGCTCTACGCCAATGTCATCGTCCGCAAGGGCGTCATCTATCCAGAGGGAATCGGCAAGCCATGATCCTGTGCTGCGGCGAAGCGCTCATCGACATGCTGCCACGGCAAAGTCCTGACGGCGAACCTGCCTTTGCGCCCTATGCCGGCGGCGCGATCTTCAATTCGGCGATCGCGCTCGGGCGCCTCGGTGTGCCAACCGAGTTCTTCTCAGGCGTTTCGTCCGACCTGTTCGGCCAGCAGGTCCGCGACGTGCTGGCGGCGAGCAATGTCGGCTCACGACATGCCAATCTGTCGGGCAGGCCAACGACGCTGGCCTTCGTCCGGCTCGACAACGGCCACGCCACCTACACCTTCTATGACGAGAACACCGCCGGCCGCATGCTGACCGAGGCCGATTTGCCCAGCCTTGGCGACGACATCGATGCCATGCTGTTCGGCGCGATCAGCCTCATTCCCGAGCCATGCGGTTCGGCCTACGAGGCACTGATGAAGCGAGAGCACCAGCGCCGGGTGATGATGTTCGACCCCAACATCCGGCCGGGTTTCATCCAAGACAAGCAGGCTCACCTTGGACGTATGCGCCGCATGCTCGCCATGGCCGACATCGTCAAGCTTTCGGACGAGGACCTGGCCTGGTTCGGCGAAACAGGCAGCCATGACGAGATTGCGGCTGACTGGCTGGGCAAGGGCCCGAAACTGGTGATCATCACCAAGGGCAGCAAGGGCGCCACCGCCTACAGCGCCCGGCACACTATCTCCGTGACGCCAGAAAAAGTGACAGTGGTCGACACGGTCGGCGCCGGCGACACCTTCAATGCGGGCGTGCTTGCCTCGCTGCACGAACAGAACGTGTTGACCAAGGCTGCCATCTCCGAACTCTCGGCCTCGGCCATTGAATCAGCCCTGTCGCTTGGTGCGCGGGCCGCCGCCGTGACCGTGTCGCGCGCCGGCGCAAACCCGCCATGGCGGCGCGAACTGGCCTGAATTGGGCGTTTTCCGGCGACTTCACCGATCACTTTATGTTTCGCATCGCCAAGCCGGCTTCGACGCACCAGCCCGGAAAACCGCTGTTTTCCGCCATTTTCGGCGCGGAATTGCTGCAACCGAAAGTAACAGGAAGTGCAGCCGCGCCTTGCATGCCGCAGGGTGCTCGGCTTTTTCGGCCCCCCCAACTCTGCTATCAGCGGCGCGACGAAACGATTGGGTTTTTGGGGCAATAATGCAGTTCATCGATCTCGGCGCGCAGCGCGAACGAATCCGCGACCGTCTGAAGGCGGCCATCGACAAGGTTGTCGACGAAGGACGCTACATCCTCGGTCCGGAAGTCACCGAATTCGAAAACCAGCTCGCCAAATATGTCGGCGTCAAGCATGTGGTTGCCTGCGCCAACGGCACCGACGCGCTGCTGCTGCCGCTGCTGGCCTCCGGCATCGGCCCTGGCGATGCGGTGTTCGTTCCGAGCTTCACCTTTGCTGCCACGGCTGAAGTTGTGGCCCTTGCCAAGGCCGAGCCGGTGTTCGTCGACATCGAGCCGGACACCTACAACATCTCCATCGAGAGCCTCGAAGCTGCGATCGCCATGATCAAGGCCGAAGGCCGCCTGAAGCCAAAGGCGATCATCCCGGTCGACCTGTTCGGCATCGCCGCCGACTATGCGGCCATCGACGCCATCGCCAAGCGTGAGAACCTGCTCGTCATCGAAGACGCCGCCCAGTCGATCGGCGGCTCGCAGGACGGCAAGATGTGCGGCGCCTATGGCCATGTTGGCGCCACCAGCTTCTACCCGGCCAAGCCGCTCGGCTGCTATGGCGACGGCGGTGCGATGTTTACCAATGACGACGAGTTTGCCGCCAAGCTCCGTTCCTTCGCCTTCCACGGCAAGGGCGAAACCCAGTACGACAACATCCATGTCGGCTTGAACTCGCGCCTCGACACGCTGCAGGCGGCCATCCTGATCGAGAAGCTGGCGATCCTGGAAGACGAGATGGAGGCGCGTGCGCGCGTCGCCAGGCGTTATGCAGACGGCCTCGGCGATGTGGTGAAGGCCTCGCGTGCGCCCTCCGGCGGCCGCTCGGCATGGGCACAATATGCCATCGAAACCGCCGACCGCGACGGGCTGAAGAAGCACCTGCAGGAACAAGGCATTCCGTCTGTCATCTATTATGTGAAGCCGCTGCATGTGCAGGTGGCCTACAGCCACTACCCGCGCACGCCGGGCGGCCTGCCGGTATCCGATGCCGTGCCCGGCACCATCCTGTGCCTGCCGATGCATCCTTACCTCAGCGAAGCCGATCAGGACCGGATCATCTCGACGATCCGCAATTATGTCGGCTCCAACTCGGCCAAGATCGCGGCCAAGTAGGCAGCACTTTCAAGTCAGAACATGAAGGCCGGGCAAGTCAGAACATGAAGGCCGGGCAAGTCAGAACATGAAGGCCGGGCAAGTCAGAACATGAAGGCCGGGTCGATGATCCGGCCGCTCGAGACGAAATGCGGATTGGCGAAATCGGCATCATTGGTCTGGTTGCGCTTGCCATAGGCCAGCGGCGCACCGTCCAGCGTATGCGTGGTGCCGCCTGCGGCGCGCAACACCGCATCGCCCGCCGCCGTATCCCACTCCATCGTCCTGCCGAAGCGCGGATAGAGGTCGGCCTCGCCGGATGCCAACAGGCAGAACTTCAGCGACGAGCCGACCGAGACGATCTCGGCGGCATGCACGCGCTTGATGAAGGTTTCCGTTTCTGGGGTCAGGTGCGAACGGCTGGCGACGATGGTCAGTGGCTCGCGGCCTTCGCGCACATGAATCTGGCGGCGGCCGGCGGCTAAGCCGTCGACGATTTCGAACGCCTCGGCCTTGCCGGGGCGCCCGGCAAAAAACCGCCCGGTGCATGGCGCATAGACAACACCGATCTCAGGAGCGCCGTCGCGGACAAGCGCAATGTTGACGGTGAAGTCTGTGCGCCGCTTGACGAACTCCTTGGTGCCATCGAGCGGGTCGACAACGAAGAATGCGCGACCGAGATCCGGCGCAACGACACCCTCCGAAGTCTCTTCCTCGGCAACGCAAGGCACGTCGGGAAAGGCCGCACGCAAGCCTTCGAGGATGATCTTTTCGGCGGCCCTGTCGGCTTGCGTGACGGGCGAGGCGTCCGCCTTGTCCGTCACCGTGATCTCGGAATTGTAGACTTCCATGATCGCCTGCCCGGCCTCGACGGCCAGGCGTTCGAACAGCGTCAGTATGGCTTCGTCAGATGCCGCCACCGTCGTCGTATTGATGCTCTGCAAGGTCTCGCTCATTCAGCCAGTTCTCGACGGTCTCGACCATCTCTTCAGGGGTCTTGCCGAGTGTCTGGAGATGAATCTCAGGATTCTCCGGCGTTTCATAGGGCGAATCGACACCGGTGAAATTCTTTATCGCGCCGGCAAGCGCACGGGCATAAAGCCCCTTCGGGTCACGCTTGGCACATTCCTCGAACGGCGTATCGACAAAGACCTCGACGAACTCGCCCTGCCCCATCAATTCGCGCGCCATACGGCGCTCGGCGCGGAACGGCGAGATGAACGAGACGATGACGATCAGGCCCGCATCGGCCATCAGCTTGGCGACTTCGGCAACGCGGCGAATGTTTTCGACACGATCCTCGTCGGTGAAGCCGAGGTCGCGGTTGAGACCGTGACGAACATTGTCGCCGTCGAGGACGTAGGTGTGACGGCCGGCCGCGTGCAGCTTCTTTTCCAGCATGTTGGCAACCGTCGACTTGCCCGACCCGGACAGGCCGGTGAACCACAGCACCGCCGGGCGCTGGTTCTTGAGGTCGGCGCGGGCATGTCGGGTCACGTCGAGCGACTGCCAGTGAATGTTTTCCGACCGCCGCAGCGGGTGCAGGATCATCCCGGCACCGACGGTTGCGTTGCTGATCCGGTCGATCAGGATGAAGGCACCGGTGGTGCGGTTTTCAGAGAAACTGTCGAAGGCGACCGGCGACTGGGTCGAGATGTTGCAGACGCCGACTTCGTTCATCTCGAGCGACTTCGCCGCTTCATGGGCGAAGTCGTTGACGTTGATGCGGTACTTCAGCTCGGTGACTGTAGCACTCGCCTGATCGGTCTCAGTGCGCAGGATGTAGGAACGCCCGGGCAGTAGCGCCTGCTCGTCGAACCAGACGACATTGGCGGCGAACTGGTCGGCGACATCAGGTTGAGCATCGGGCGAAACCAGCAGGTTGCCGCGCGACACCTCGACCTCGTCTTCGAGCACGATGGTGATGGCCTGGCCGGCAACAGCGCTGCGCAGGTCACCGCCATGAGCGACGATACGCTTGACTGTCGACGGCTTGCCAGACTTGGCAACGACGATCTCGTCGCCCTGCGAGATCGATCCGGAGGCAATCGTCCCGGCAAAGCCACGGAAATCGAGATTGGGCCGGTTCACATATTGCACGGGAAAGCGGAACGGACGGTCGGTCGCCTCTTCCTCGACGACGACCGTTTCCAGATGCTCGATCAGGGTCGGGCCGGCGTACCAGCCCATCTTGTCGGAACGCCGCGTGACGTTGTCGCCGAAGCGCGCCGACATCGGGATCGCCACGATCGATTTGAAGCCGAGGCTTTCGGCAAAACTCGCATATTCAGCGGATATGCGGTCGAAAACGCTCTGGTCGAAGCCGACGAGGTCGATCTTGTTGATCGCAACGACGATGTTCCTGATGCCGAGCAGCGAGGCGATGATGGAATGCCGGCGCGTCTGGCGCAACACACCCTGGCGCGCGTCGACGAGAACGATGGCGAGGTCGGCAGTCGAGGCGCCGGTCGCCATGTTGCGGGTATACTGCTCATGGCCGGGCGTGTCGGCGACGATGAACTTGCGCTTCGGCGTGGCGAAGAAACGGTAGGCGACGTCGATGGTGATGCCTTGCTCGCGCTCGGCTTCCAGCCCGTCGACAAGCAGCGCGAAATCGACGTCCTCGCCTGTCGTGCCGTGCTTGCGCGAATCGCGCTCAAGCGCTGCGAGCTGGTCCTCGAAGATCTGCTTGGTGTCGGACAGAAGTCGGCCGATCAGCGTCGACTTGCCGTCATCGACCGAGCCGCAGGTCAGGAATCGCAGGAGCGACTTCTGCTCCTGGCCGGCGAGATATTCGCGGACGCTCTCGGCGGCCTCGATCTTGGTGGCCATGGCGTGGCGCATTCTCAGAAATACCCTTCGCGCTTCTTCTTTTCCATCGAGCCGGCTTCGTCGCGGTCGATGAGGCGTCCCTGTCGCTCGGAGGTGCGGGCGGTCAGCATCTCGCTGACGATACCCTCGAGGCTGTCGGCGTCGGATTCGATGGCACCGGTCAGCGGGTAGCAGCCCAGCGTGCGGAAGCGCACGAGCTTGTTTTCCACCACCTCGCCCGGGCGCAGCTTCATGCGGTCGTCATCGCGCAGGATCAGCATGCCGTCGCGCTCGACCACCGGCCGATGCTTGGCGAAATAGAGCGGCACGATCGGGATGTTTTCCTGAAGGATGTACTGCCAGATATCGAGCTCGGTCCAATTGGAGAGCGGGAAGACGCGGATCGATTCACCCTGGGCCACACGGGTGTTGAAGATCTTCCACATTTCCGGGCGCTGGTTCTTCGGGTCCCAGGCATGCTGGGCATTGCGGAAGGAGAAGATGCGCTCCTTGGCGCGCGACTTCTCCTCGTCGCGACGGGCCCCGCCGAAGGCTGCGTCGAAGCCGTATTTGTCGAGTGCCTGGCGCAGGCCCACCGTCTTCATCACATGAGTATGGGTATTCGAGCCGTGATCGAACGGATTGATGTTGTCGCGGACGCCGTCCGGATTGACATGAACCAGCAGGTCGAAGCCGAGCTCGCGCGCCATGCTGTCGCGAAACTCGATCATCTCGCGGAATTTCCATGTCGTGTCGACATGGAGGAACGGGAATGGCGGCTTGGCGGGGTAGAAGGCCTTCATCGCCAGATGCAGCAGGACCGACGAGTCCTTGCCCACGGAATAGAGCATCACGGGCTTGGTGAAAGTGGCAGCGACCTCACGGAAAATGTGGATCGCCTCCGCCTCGAGACGGTCCAGGTGAGTCAGTCTGGCAAGCATAAAAAAGCCTTCGGAAATCGTTCCATGGCCGCGGTTTGGTGCCGAAACGACCGATTGACTGCAGTTTCGCACAAATTAGCTGTGTCGCAAGCAGCCCACGACCAAAAACCACGGCCACGACGGTCAGATTTTGCCCGCGTTCCACATCTTCTGGAATGCAATTCCCTGGCGCAGTCGAGCAGCTGATTTTGGCGCGAAATTTGTCCTCGGACAGGCACGCCGATCACCCGACTGAAAGCAGCCTCTCCGGTCGGCTTGATGCGTGGGTGGAGTCAGCTTTTCCGAGCTCTTCCACGGGGCTCTAGCCTGGACAATGCCGACGACCGGTGCTGGAGCGGGCTACGTGCCTGGCGGCGGCAGCCGCTCCGGCGCCTTCGGAAATACATCTTATGGGTGAGTCGCCCTTTACTGGACGCGGTAATATCTGCCGTACCAGTCGACGAAGCGGACAAGCCCTTCCTCGATCGGCGTGTGCGGGAGTTCGCCGATCAGCGCTTCGAGGTCGCTGACATCGGCCCAGGTGCTGAGCACGTCGCCCGGCTGCAGCGGCATGAAGTTCTTCACCGCTTCGCGGCCCGTCGCGCGTTCGAGAATGCGGATCATCTCCATCAGATGTTCCTTGCGGCGGTTGCCGATATTCATGACCCGATGCGGCGCCCAGCTTCCCGATGCGCCGCCGGCGGCGATGTCATAGTCCGGGTCTGCCCTGGGCGGCAGGTCGATCAGTCGCACGACGCCCTCGACGATGTCGTCGATATAGGTGAAGTCGCGGTACATATCGCCATTGTTGTAGATGTCGATGGTGTCGCCGGCGAAGATGGCGCGGGTGAACTTGTAATAGGCCATGTCGGGCCGGCCCCATGGCCCATAGACGGTGAAGAAGCGCAGGCCCGTTGCCGGCACGCCGAACAGATGGCTGTAGGCATGCGCCATCAGTTCATTGGCCTTCTTGGTGGCGGCGTAGAGGCTGACCGGGTGGTCGACGCCGTCGCGCGGCGAATAGGGCTGCTTCCTGTTGCCGCCATAGACCGAACTCGACGAAGCGTAGATCAGGTGTTTCGGCTTCGTTGCCCGGCAGTTTTCCAGGATGTTCAGAAAGCCGGTGACATTGGCATCGACATAGGCTTGCGGATTGTCGAGCGAGTAACGCACACCGGCCTGTGCCGCGAGATTGATGACGATCTCGGGTCGGCACTCGAAAGCGGACTTCACCGCCGTCGCGTCGGCCAGATCGGCCCGGATGAAGCGGAAATCGTCATGTTCGGCGAGCAGTTTCAGACGCGCCGCCTTCAGCGACGTGTCGTAGTAATCGGTGACGCTGTCGAAGCCGACGACCTCGTGGCCATCGGCCAGAAGGCGCCGGGCGACGTGGAAGCCGATGAAGCCGGCGGTGCCGGTGACGAGAACGGTCATGAAATCACTGCTCTTCAAATGCAAAACGCCCCGGCCTTTCTAAGGCCGGGGCGCCCATTAATCCATTGCCAAGCAAATCTTCCGCTCGGCAAATCCATTGCCGGATTGAGGCGATCAGGCCTTCTTGGGCAGCAGCGCCCAGATCGCCGGAACGGCTGCGGCAGCCAGCGCCACCTTGATCAGGTCGGGCACGATGAACGGCGCGACGCCAAACTGCCAGGATTTTTCCGCGCCGATCAGCAGCGAGAGCCAGGAGAAACCAAGCGCCATCATGACGACCTCGGCGACGAGCATCGCGCCGAGCATCTTGACGATGCTGCGGCCCCAGCCGCGGTCGACAGCCCAGCCGACGATTGCCGCCATGGCAACGAAGCCGAGCAGGTAGCCGCCGGTCGATCCCAGCATATAAGCAAGGCCGATGCCCTTTTCGGGCGTGCTCTGGAACACCGGATAGCCCATCGCGCCCTGCGCCATGTAGAGCAGCAGCGTCGCCACGCCGAGGCGCAGGCCATAGGCCGCGCCGATGCCGAGCACGGCCAGCGTCTGCAGCGACATGTCGACCGGTCCGAGCACGACCTTGGTCTTGGCCGAAGCGATAAGCAGCAGCGAGCCTGCAACGGCCAGCAACAGCTGGGTCGCCAGGCGAGTCGCACCCTTTTCGGGCAATGCCGCCGAGATGAGCGCGGTGGAACTGGATGCAGCGGCCATGTAAATCCCCTTGTGGTATGCGCGCCGAGGCCCGCTTTGCATGCCCCCGAAAATCGAAATCGATTTTCGCTAGGGATCATGCACCGATCTAAAACTCTACAGCGCCCTTTGCGCCTGGACGCCCGGGGCTGTAGTCATGGTTTTCCCTATATTGTCTTCCATGCTAAGCGGCAAACGAATTTGCCCAGGGCATCGCGAACTCACAGATATCGGCTGGCCATGTCTCTCGATTTCGACACACGCTTCGACCCTGCCTACGGCCAGACAGTCGCTGTCGCCGACGGCGTCATGCGGCTCACCGCCAACAATCCAAGCGCCTTCACCTTCCATGGCACCAACAGCTACATCATCGGCACCGACACCCTGGCGGTGCTCGATCCCGGGCCAAACGACGACGCGCATCTCGAAGCGCTGCTTCGCGCCATTGCCGGCCGTCCCGTCAGCCATATTTTCGTCAGCCACACACATCGGGACCACTCGCCGCTGGCGGCACGGCTGAAGACGCTGACCGGTGCCGTAACCGTCGCCGAAGGGCCGCATCGCTCGGCACGGCCACTGCGCATCGGCGAAGTCGCACCGCTCGATGCCAGCAGCGATACCGACTTCGTCCCCGACCTTGTCGTCGCCGACGGCGCGGTGGTCGACGGCGACGGCTGGCGCATGCGGACGGTGCTGACCCCGGGACATGCGGCGAATCACGCCGCGTTCGCCCTTGAAGGCAGCGGCATCCTGTTTTCGGCCGACCACGTCATGGCCTGGTCGACCTCGATCGTGGCGCCGCCAGACGGAGCCATGTCGGATTACATGGCATCGCTCGACAAACTCATCGAACGCAACGACAGCACCTATCTGCCCGGCCATGGCGGCCCGGTCGTTTCGCCACAGGCATTCGTACGCGGCCTGAAAACCCACCGCCAGATGCGCGAGGCGGCAATCCTTGAACGCCTCGCTGCAGGCGACAGCTCAATCCCCGATATCGTGCGCGCGATCTATCGCAACACCGACCCCAGCCTCTACGGCGCGGCCGGGCTTTCCGTGCTCGCCCATCTCGAGGATCTTGTCGGCCGCGGCCAGGCGATCAGCAACGAAGCCCCGGCGATCGACAGCGTCTATTCCCCAGCCTGAACAACATCTGGTCAGATGAAACGATCGGGCCAGACTATTGCTCGGGCGTCGCTGTGGTCGCGGTTCCGGCCTGGCTGGCGATTTCCTGATCGAGTTCGGCCAGGAAACCGGTAATCCGCCCGGCGTTTTCGCCGAGGTCGTGCCGCCCGTAGCGGGAGGCCGAACGCATGTCGACGAATGTCGAATCGCCGTCATCCACCAGCCGGATGGCAACGTCGGAGGGCAAGGCGAGGATGAAGGTCCGCGCCACCGCTTCGATGTCGACTTCGCCGGCGGCCTTGTCGGCGGCCGGCGGCGGCACGACGATTTCCCAGCCCTGGCGGGCGAGCACGGCCGAAACACTCTGCAGCACCTGGTCCAGCGACAGGTCGTAGCGACGCCCGGCGACCAGAGGATAGGACTGGGCCTGCAGGGTGCGCTCGCCTGCGGTCGGGATCTCGAGCCTGTTCATGGCTGACGTTCTGAGCGAGGCCGCCGCCGTCAGCGCCGGCGGATCTTCGACATCGGTCGAGATGTCGCGCAGCATCGGCAAGGTGGCGATCTGATAGGCGACGAAGCCGAACGGGGCGAGCACCGCCAACCCCAGCAGGGCACCGAAGGTCAGGTCGTGCCCGCCGCGGTCGCCGAATTTCCACAGCCGCGAAAAGGCAAAGCCGGACAACAGCAACGCGAAAGCGGCGAGCAGGGCGACGATGCCGAGCACCCAGAAGAAAGCAGTGGTGTCGACCAGGCCGCGGCGATGGCCAAGAACCACTGTTATCAGCAGCACCGCCGCAAACGACGACATGCCCCGCGAAAGCCCTGCCGAACGCGTGGTGCGCACCTCATGATATCTCGTCTGGAACTCAGCCATGGAACCCCGTTACCCACCAGCATATATGGCAGCATTGCCGTCCCCACGGCAGCGGTCGCTGCCAGGGCAAACTAGAGGGTTTCCGGCTCCGGTTGAAGCGGAAAGGCGGCTCGTGCCCCCTTCCCGCACATGAACTTGCCTACACTGCTGTGTCCGTCGGCAGGCGGTAGTCCCTGAACGTCTCGCGCAGCGCCGTCTTCAGGATCTTGCCGGTCGCCGTATGGGGGATCTCGTCGACGAAAGCGACGTCGTCGGGCATCCACCACTTGGCGACCTTGCCGTCAAGGAACGCCAGTATGTCGGTTTTTTCCGGCTCCTTGCCCTGCTTGCGCACGATCACCATCAGCGGACGCTCTTCCCAGCGCGAGTGCCTGACCCCGATCACCGCCGCCTCCTGAACGTCAGGATGTCCCACCGCCAGGTTTTCGAGCTCGATCGAGGAAATCCACTCGCCACCCGACTTGATCACGTCCTTGGAGCGGTCGGTAATCTGCATGTAGCCATGTTCATCGATATGGGCGACGTCGCCGGTGTCGAACCAGGCGTCGGCATCGAACTGCTCGGCACTGGCGCCACCGAAATAGGCGCCGGATACCGCTGGGCCGCGCACCTTCAGCCGGCCGAAGGTCTTGCCATCCCAGGGCAGCTCGTTGTTGTCGTCGTCGGTGATCTTCATCTCGACGCCGAAGGGCGTGTAGCCCTGCTTCTGCTGGATGTTCAGCCTGTCGTCGCCCTCGAGCTCGTCATATTCGGGCTTGATGGTGCACAGCGTGCCGAGCGGCGACATTTCCGTCATGCCCCAGGCGTGAATGACCTCGACGCCGTAGTTGCGTTCGAACTTCTGCGTCACCATGCGTGGGCAGGCCGACCCGCCGATCACCACCTTGTTGAGATGCGGCAGCTTCTTGCCGGTTTCCTCCAGGTGCTGAAGCAGCATCAGCCAGACGGTCGGCACGGCCGCGGTGAAGGTGACGCGTTCGCTGTCGAGCAACTCGTAGATCGACGCGCCATCCATTTTGCCGCCGGGCATGACCAGCTTGGCGCCGACCATCGGCACGCTCTGGGCCAGCCCCCAGGCATTGGCATGGAACATCGGCACCACCGGCAGGACGACGTCGCGCACCGAAATGCCCATGGCGTCAGGCATCACAGCGATCATCGCATGCAGCACGTTGGAGCGGTGGCTGTAGACGACGCCCTTGGGATCGCCCGTCGTGCCCGAGGTGTAGCACATGCCGGCCGCCGCATGTTCGTCGAGCGCCTTCCAGACAAAGTCGCCATCGGCTTCGGCCAGCCACTCTTCATAGGCGACGACATCAGGCAGCGCCGTCGGCGGCAGATGGGCGGCATCGGTCAGGACGACGATGCGCTTGAGCGACGGCACCATCGGCGCGATCTTTTCGACCAGCGGCATGAAGGTCAGGTCAACGAACAGCGCCTGGTCCTGGGCGTGGTTCATGATCCAGACGAGCTGCTCGGGGAAAAGCCGCGGATTGAGCGTGTGATAGACGGCACCCATGCCCATGGTGCCGTACCAGGCCTCCATATGCCGCGCCGAGTTCCATGCCAGGGTGGCGATACGGTCGCCGAGCTTGTAGCCGTCGCGCTCCAGCCGTTGCGCCACCTTGAGCGAGCGCGTGCGCAGTTCGGCAAAATTGGTGCGGACAATCGGCCCCTCGATCGATCGCGACACGATCTCCCGGTCCGGATGCTGCCGTGCGGCGTGGTCAATGATCTTGTGGCACAGCAGCGGCCACTCCTGCATCAGTCCGAGCATGTGGATCCTCCCAGATCTTGTCTGGCCATTCTGGGCGCAATAGCCGGATTGTCCAGCCTGACCATGGGAAAGCCAAGCCGGCAAAGCCAGCGGCCATATTGCGGCCACGGTCCCGGTTAACCTTTGTTACCGGCTGGCGGGATTGGTAAGATATTGTGAGGGATCACATGGATACGCATCCCCGCGCGGAGGACGAAAGCCTGCCGCAGCATGAAGCGCCATCACAGGAACCGGAAGCTCAACTGGACAATGTTGCCGAAACGGTCGAGCAGGACGTGATCGCAGCCGAGAAGATCTCGGCCGGCGACGAGGCTGCCAACGTTTCCGCCGCCCAGGTTTCCGTTGCCGAGACAGAAATCGTCGAGGCCGCATCTGAATCGGTCGCGGAAGCTGCGGCCGATGTCGAGCTTTCGGCGGAGGAGCTGTCCACCGAAGCTGCCGTTGTTCCCGAGGCTGCGGAAGCGCCTGTGCGTGTGGCGGAAACATCAGCCGAAGCCGAAGTTGAGGCGGAAGCGCCGGCCGCCGAGGAAGCTGCGCCCGTCGTACTTGGCCTCGAGGAGCTGACCGCGCAAGCGCCTGAGGACGCCGGACCGGCGACCATCGCCGCCCCCTCGATCGCTCCAGGCAGCGTGTCGGAATCGGAATTCGCCCACATGGTCGACGATGCGCTCGAGGCCGTCGGCGGCATCCTGCTGTTCAAGATGCGTCTCGACGAGGCCGGCGAGGACAGGCATGTCGCCGCGGCATCGATCGGCGACGGTGCCAGGCGCCAGTTCCTGCTGCTCTCGCTGCCTGTCACCGGCGGCAAGCTCAAGGTCGAGTCGGCCAGCCGCAGCAACAGCCCTTTGGCAAAACTTGCCGAAGCCTATGTCGGCGTGGTCGAGGCCTTCCGCGCCGCGGCCTGAAGCCGCGACACGGCGGGATCAGTTCGTGGTGTCGTCGGTGCCGTCATCCTCGACATCGTCCAGTCGCACAAAGGCGTAACCCCTCGCCTTAAGGGCCAGCAAACCCTTGACCAGCCCGCCGCCCGCAGCGTGGGTCGGCTGGTTGATGTGGGCGATGATGACGTCGCCATCCTTGGCTGAGGAAACGCGGCGCTCGGTCTCGCGTGCGCCAAGCAGCGAGCCGCCGTCGCCATTGATCGAATAGCCGGCAATCCTGAAGCCAAGACTGCGGATCAGTGCGATCGATGACTTGCTGTATTGCGCGGTGGCGCCGCGGAACCATTTCGGCGCCGGCCCGCCGCGCTCGGTCAGGGCCAGCGCGCCGGCCACGACCTCGGCCTGCACGGCCTCGGTGCTGCCGGCGCTTTTCAGTCCATAGATGCTGCGCGGCGTGTCGACCGCCGGAACGTGCTCGGCGCCGTGATTCTCCAGCTCGAACAACTCGGGATGCGCCCGCATGACGGCGAGCGCCTCGGCGTTGCGCTTCAACCACTTGCCGGTGACGAAGATCGTCGCCGGTATCTTGTTGTCGACGAGTGCCGAGAGGATGCGGGCGTCGGTCTTGCCGCCGCAGGCATCCAGCGTCAGCGCCACGCGGGGCGTAGCTTCGGCGGAAGGCCTGAGGTGCAACCGCGGTTCGAGAAGTGCGGCCGAAGCTGAAGACCCCATCAGCGCCGCGAAACCGACGCCAATCAAAAACCTGCCGAGCATGCGCATGCGAATTTCCGGGAATTGCAGTCTGGAACCGCGGCCACTGGCACTTGAATCTTGGCGCGATGATGACCGTGAAGGCCATTTGGCTGAGGTGCCGGACGCGGCGGAGACGATGCCCTGCAGGCGTTGCTGCCGAGCAACGGAACCAAGTAGCGAAAAGCTATCAGCCATCACGAAAGTGGCGATTCGAAATCGGCGCCTGCCAACCGAGGTCAGCTGATGCGATCGGTCATACCCAGTTTGCAATGGGTATGACCGATTGAGTTACCTTGGAGCGACTTAGCGCTGCGCCTTGACCGCCGACTGCGCGGCGGCAAGCCTGGCGATCGGCACGCGGAACGGCGAGCAGGAGACATAGTCCAGCCCGACGCTTTCGCAGAAGTGGATCGAGGCCGGGTCGCCGCCATGCTCGCCGCAGATGCCGAGCTTGATCTCCGGTCGCGTCGCCCTGCCCTTTTCGGCAGCGATCTTCACCAGTTCGCCAACGCCGTCGACGTCGAGCGAGACGAACGGGTCCTGCTCGATGATGCCCTTCTGGCGATAGGTCTCGAGGAAGGACGCGGCATCGTCACGCGAGATGCCGAAGGTCGTCTGCGTCAGGTCGTTGGTGCCGAAGGAGAAGAACTCCGCCGCCTCGGCAATGACATGGGCGCGAATTGCCGCGCGCGGCAGCTCGATCATCGTGCCGACGAGATAATCGATATTCACGCCGGTTTCCTGCATCACGCTCTGCGCGACCTGGTCGATCCGCGCCTTGACGTAATCGAGCTCCTTCATCAGGCCGACCAGCGGCACCATGATCTCGGGCACGACCGGGCTGCCGGTCTTCTTGCCGGCCTCGATAGCCGCCTCGAAGATGGCGCGCGCCTGCATCTCGGCAATCTCCGGATAGGAGACGGCGAGACGGCAGCCCCGATGGCCGAGCATCGGGTTGAACTCGTGCAGCGCTTCGGTGCGCTGGCGCAGCTTGTCGGCCGAGACGTTCATCGCAGCCGCGACCTCGGCGATCTCTTCCTCGGTCTTGGGGAGGAACTCGTGCAGCGGCGGGTCGAGCAGGCGGATCGTCACCGGCAGGCCGGCCATGATCTCGAACAGCTCGATGAAATCCGAACGCTGCATCGGCAAAAGCTTGGCAAGTGCCGTGCGCCTGTCCTTCTCGGTGTCGGCGAGGATCATCTCGCGCATGGCAACGATGCGGTCGCCGTCGAAGAACATGTGTTCGGTGCGGCAAAGGCCGATGCCCTCCGCGCCGAAGGAGCGCGCCATGCGCGCATCGGCCGGCGTTTCGGCATTGGTGCGCACCTTCATGCGGCGCGCCGCATCGGCCCACTCCATGATGGCCGCGAAATCGCCCGACAGTTCCGGCTGCAGCATCGGCACCGAGCCCTTCAGCACCTGGCCGTTGGAGCCGTCGATGGTGATGATGTCGCCTTTGCGGAAGGTGTGGCCCATGGCGATCAGGGTGCCGGCGCGATAGTCGACGCGCAGCGAGCCGGCACCAGAAACACAGGGCTTTCCCATGCCGCGGGCAACCACCGCCGCGTGGCTGGTCATGCCGCCGCGCGTCGTCAGGATGCCTTCCGAGGCATGCATGCCGTGGATGTCCTCGGGGCTGGTTTCGATGCGCACCAGGATGACCTTGCGCCCTGCCGACTTCAGCTCTTCGGCCTCGTCGGACGAGAACACGATCTCGCCGGTGGCGGCACCCGGCGATGCCGGCAGGCCGACGGCGATGACTTCGCGCTGCGCCTTGGGGTCGATGGTCGGGTGAAGCAGTTGATCGAGCGCCGACGGATCGATGCGGCAGATCGCTTCGTCCCTTGATATCAGCCCTTCGCCGGCCATCTCGGCCGCGATCTTGAGCGCCGCCTTGGCGGTACGCTTGCCCGAGCGGGTCTGCAGCATCCACAGCTTGCCGCGCTCGATGGTGAATTCGAGGTCCTGCATGTCGCGGTAATGCTGTTCGAGGCGATTGGAAATCGCAACGAAGGTGTTGAACGCCTCCGGCATCAGCTTCTGCAGCGAGGGCTTGTCGGAGCCGGCTGCAATGCGCGCGGCTTCGGTGATGTTCTGCGGCGTGCGGATGCCGGCAACGACGTCCTCGCCCTGCGCATTCACCAGGAACTCGCCATAAAGCATCTTCTCACCGGTCGAGGGGTTGCGCGTGAAGGCGACACCGGTCGCCGATGTCTCGCCCATGTTGCCGAACACCATGGCCTGGACGTTGACCGCCGTGCCCCAGCTCTCCGGAATGTCGTGCAGGCGGCGATAGGTGATGGCGCGGTGGTTCATCCAGCTCTGGAACACGGCGCCGATGGCGCCCCAAAGCTGCTCATGCGGATCCTGCGGGAAGGCGCGGCCAAGCTCTTCCTCGACCTTGGCCTTGTAGAGCTTGATGACGTCCTGCCACTGCGGCGCGGTGAACTCGGTGTCGAGTTCATAGCCGAGACGGCCCTTTTCGTCTTCGAGCAGTTCCTCGAAGACTTCATGATCGAGGCCCAGCACCACGTCGGAATACATGGTGATGAAGCGGCGGTAGCTGTCATAGGCAAAACGTGCGTCGCCGGCGTCGATAGCCAGCGCCTCGACGGTGACATCGTTGAGGCCGAGATTGAGCACGGTGTCCATCATGCCCGGCATCGAGGCGCGAGCGCCTGAACGCACCGAGACGAGCAGCAGCTTTTCAGGGTCGCCGAAACGGCGGCCGGTGATCGCGCCGACATGGTCGAGGGCGGCACGGACGTCGGCTTCGAGCGTCGCCGGATAGGCGCGGCCATTGGCATAAAACCAGTTGCAGGCTGCCGTGGTGATGGTGAAACCGGGCGGTACCGGCAGGCCGAGACTGCACATCTCGGCGAGATTCGCCCCCTTGCCGCCGAGCAGGTCGCGGTCGCTGGACCGTCCCTCCGCTGCACCGTCGCCAAAACTGTAAACCCACTTGGTCATGCCTTCTCCTCGCCGACTGAGTGTGGAGCTGGACGGTGGCCGCCGCCTGCTTCTGCGGGGAGCGATAGGATGCTGCTCTGCGAAAGGCAAGGCACTGTTCCGCCACGGAATGTCCTACAATCGATTAATGGACCACCACCACGGCAGCCTTGCGGCCACCCCTTGCCTCATATAGAACATATCAAGAACAGATATCGGAGACGACCATGCGCAAGACCGGCAAGCTCGACTACATCGAAATGGCGGCGGTTGGCGGCACGCTCGACCATGTGAAATCCTTCTACAGCTCGGCTTTCGGCTGGACCTTCACCGACTACGGCCCCGATTATTCAGCCTTCGCGGAAGGCCTCGACGGCGGTTTCCAGGCCGAAGTCCCGGCAAAACCACTGCCTGTACTCTATTCCGAAGCCCTGGAAGACAGCCTGGCTGCGGTCGAAGAGGCCGGCGGCACCATCGTCAAGCCGATCTTCTCCTTCCCCGGCGGCCGGCGATTCCATTTCGTCGATCCGGCCGGAAACGAGCTCGCCGTCTGGGGTGAATGACAGGCTGAGAAAGCCTCTCGATCGGAGCCTGATTGCATAGGCTCACCATCATTCGACGCGCATCGGCGCGTACGATTGGGTTGGATCGAGCCCCATGCGACCGGCTCAAATGCCATGCGACCTGCCGCAAGATGATGCGGAAAAGCGGCAAAGGCGCGATTGTGCTTTTGCCGCGCGCTGCATATAAGGCGGCTGTCGATTGACTCGCTGCGGCTTGCTTTTGCTGCCGAAGCGTGTTGGGGCGTCGCCAAGCGGTAAGGCATCGGTTTTTGGTACCGACATTCCCAGGTTCGAATCCTGGCGCCCCAGCCACAATTTCGCAAATCGCTCGAAATCACCTCAATTCGCAAGGTTGCCGACCGGCCTCGTGCGCGCGGCAGTCGCATCCTCAACAAAGCTGCACCTCACAGCGTCGGCAGAACCTGCCTGATGTGGTTGGCGAACGCCTCGACCGCCGGCGAACGTTCGGTGTCGCCATAGGCGATCAGCATGCCGAGGCTTGAAAGCGGCGGCAAAGGCGCGTTGAGGATGTGCAGGTCGGACGGCACCGCTTCCTTGGTCATGACGCTGATCGCCAGGCCCGAGCGGGCAACCGCGATCAGGCCGGCCAGGCTGTTGCTGGCATAGGAGATCTTGTAGCGCAGCCCGGCATGGGCCATGGCATCGCAGGCGGCGCGGTGGTCCATGGCGTTGGAGGCCGGCAGCGCCATCGGGATGACGTCGCCGAATTCATGCTGCTCCAGCGTCGGCCGGCTGCCGACCCAGACCAGCGGCTCGGGGCGAACGACATCGGGGGAATCGCTTGCATTCGGCGTCGAGACCAGCGCCAGGTCGAGCTGGCGCTGGTGCAGCAGCCCGCGCAATTCGACCGTCGGCGCCGAGACGACCTTGATCTCGACATCGGGATAGAGGCTGCCGAAGGTCTTCAGGATCGCCGGGAAGAAGGCGATGAGATAGTCCTCCGGGCTGCCGAAGATGATCGAGCCGTGCAGGCCCTTGTCCGAAAGGGCCGACACCGCATCGTCCTGCAGCTTGAGGATGCGTTCGGCATAGCTAAGGAAACGGGCGCCGCTGGCCGTCAGGCTGACGCCGCTGCCCCGGCGGTGAAACAGGCTCTGGCCGAGCACCTCTTCCAGCCGCTGGATCTGCATCGTCACCGCCGACTGGGTTCGCCCGACCTGCACGGCGGTGGCGCTCAGCGTGCCCAGCTGCGCGGCACGGACGAAGGTCGTCACCAACCTGAGGTCGAGCGGCGCTTGCATATCAAATCTCCTTATATCTGAATCCTAATATTATCAATTTTACTGCACAAGGGCCAATCCCTATCGTTCGACCGAGCATCATCAAAGGGGTGAGACATGTCGAACAACCGGGATCAGGCGTTTTGGGCTTCGGCGAGGAAGCACCTCATCCGTTATGGCGGCAGCTTCGAGCCGGCGATCATCGAGCGTGCCGCCGGCTCGTTCGTCTATGACGCCGACGACCGGCCGATCCTCGACTTCACCTCCGGCCAGATGAGCGCCCTGCTCGGCCATGCCCATCCCAGGATCGTGTCGACGGTCAGCCGGCAGGTCGAAAAGGTCGCGCATCTGTTCAGCGGCATGCTCTCGCGCCCGGTCGTCGAGCTCGCCGAGCGCCTGGCCGGGTTGGCGCCCGGCCTCGACAGGGCGCTTCTGCTGTCGACAGGCGCCGAATCGAACGAAGCCGCCATCCGCATGGCCAAGCTGGTCACCGGCAAGCACGAGATCGTCGCCTTCTCCAAGAGCTGGCACGGCATGACCGGCGTCGCCGCCTCGGCGACCTACAGCGCCGGCCGCAAGGGATATGGGCCTGCGGCCGTCGGGTCGATCGCCATACCGGCGCCGAACAGTTTTCGCCCGCGCTTCCGGCATGCCGACGGCAGCCTCGACTGGCGCAGCGAACTCGATGACGCCTTCACCCTGGTGGACAGCCAGTCGACGGGGAGCCTGGCGGCCTTCGTCGCCGAGCCGATCCTGTCGAGCGGCGGCATGCTGGAACTGCCCGAGGGTTATCTCGCCGCGCTCAAGCAGAAATGCCACGAGCGCGGCATGCTGCTGATCCTCGACGAGGCGCAGACCGGCATCGGCCGCACCGGGACGATGTTTGCCTTCCAGCGCGACGGCGTCACCCCCGACATTTTGACCCTGTCCAAGACCATCGGCGCCGGCCTGCCGCTTTCGGCTGTGATGACGACGGCGGAGATCGAGGAGGCAGCCTATGCCAAGGGCTTCCTGTTCTACACCACCCATGTCTCCGACCCGTTGCCGGCGACCGTCGGCCTCACCGTGCTCGACGTGGTCGAGGAAGAGAAGCTCGTCGAACGGGCCCGCTATCTCGGCGCAAAACTCTTGGACGGCCTGTCACAGCTCAAGCAGCGCCATGAATGTGTCGGCGACGTGCGCGGCCGCGGCCTGATGCTCGGCGTCGAGATCGTCAGGAACGGCGCGGACAGGGAGCCCGACCACGAGCTCGGCGCGCGGATCGCGGCCGAGGCGTTCAGCCGCGGGCTCAGCATGAACATCGTCAAGCTGCCCGGCATGGGCGGCGTGTTCCGCATCGCCCCTCCCCTGACGATCTCGGAGGCCGAACTCGACCTCGGCCTCGGCATCATTTCCGACTCGATCGAAGCCGGGCTGGCCGCTGGTGCAAGCGGCTCCAGCATCGCCGCAGAGTGAAAGGCACTCCAGACATGACCGACATGAACAGCATCAGCCAGGGCGACGCCGCCCGGGCGGAGATCGACGTCAACGCGCCCGGCGCCATCCGGGTGCTTGTCGCCAAGCTCGGCCTGGACGGCCATGACCGGGGTGCCAAGGTGGTCGCCCGGATCCTGCGCGACGCCGGCATGGAGGTCGTCTACACCGGCCTCTACAAATCGCCCAAGGACGTGGTCAATGCCGCCATCCAGGAAGACGTCGACGTCATCGGCGTCAGCCTGCTGTCGGGCTCGCACCTGCCTTTGTTCCAGGAACTCGGCCGTTGCCTCCGGGAAAAGCAGGCCGAGCATATTTTCGTCGTCGCCGGCGGCGTCATTCCAGAGCATGACTACGCCGCTCTGTCGGAAAGCGGCGTCGACGCCATCGTGCCGCAGGAAGCCAGGGGCGACCTGATCGTCACGACGATCAGGAAGCTGATCGCCGAACGTGGCCTGAAATGACGGCGCTTGCCTCATCCCGGCCCGCCCGGCGAACGGCCTATGTGCCTTCGGCAGCACTCGTGCCCGAGGTGCTCAAGGGCAGCGTCCTGGCCGTCGCCCGGATGATCTCCCGGGCTGAAGCAGGATATGCCGAAGCAGCCGACGCCCTGGCCGAGATCTACAGGCACACCGGCAAGGCCCATGTGCTGGGCATCACCGGCGTTCCCGGCGCCGGCAAGTCGACGCTGGTCGCCGCCCTGATCAAGGCCTTTGCCGCAGACGGGCACAAGGTCGGCGTGGTTGCCGTCGATCCGAGCAGCCCGTTTTCCGGCGGCGCCATCCTCGGCGACCGGGTGCGGATGAGCGAGGCGGCGCAATCCTGCCAGGCCTTCGTCCGCAGCATGGCGACGCGCGGACATCTCGGCGGCCTGGCCCGCGCGACGCTTCAGGCCGTCGATGTGCTCGATGCCGCCGGCTATTCGCCGATCATCATCGAAACCGTCGGCGTCGGACAGGACGAGGTCGAAGTGGTCACTGCCGCGCATACCATCGTGGTGCTGTCGGCACCGGGGCTTGGCGACGACATCCAGGCGATCAAGGCCGGCATCCTCGAAATTGCCGACATCCACGCCGTCAGCAAGAGCGACAGGCCCGACGCATCGGCAACGGTCGCGGCACTGCGCGGCATGATGAGCCTCGGACCTGCAAGACCCGGATCGGGCTGGCAGACGCCTGTGCTGCCGGTCAGTTCGCTGTCGGGCGAACGGGTCGAGGAGCTTAAGGACGCCATATCAAGGCATTGGGACCATCTCAGGGACAGCGGCGAGTTGCACGAGCGCGAGCGCAGCATCGGCAGGATGCGGATACTGGGTACCGCCAGGCAGCTTTTCCAGGACAGGTTCAAACGCGACACAGGCGAACTCGAGGCCCACGTTCAGGCGGTGGTGAGCCGGACCATGGATCCGGCCGCCGCCGCCTGCCTTTTGCTGGGTTGGGACAATGAGGTGCTGGCATGAATCTGTTCTCAGCCGAGGCGATCGAGGACATCAGGGAAAAGCAGGCCGCGTGGGAAGCCAACGAACTCGCGGCGGCGCTGAAGGGCAGGCCCGAGGAAAAGGCGGCCTATGAGACGGAATGCGGCATTCCGCTGAAGCGGATCTACACCGCCGCCGACGTCGCCGGCATCCCGGCCAGCGATCTCGGATTTCCGGGCGCCTATCCCTTCACCCGCGGCGCCTATCCGACGATGTATCGCGGCCGCCCCTGGACCATCCGGCAGGTCGCCGGCTTCGGCAATCCCGAGGCGACCAACCAGCGCTACAAATACATGATCCAGACCGGCCAGACCGGGCTGTCGACCGACTTCGACCTGCCGACGCTGCTCGGTCTCGATTCGGACGATCCGATGGCCTTCGGCGAGGTCGGGCGCGTCGGCGTGGCGATCGACACGGTCGACGACGTCGACCGCCTCTTCGACGGCATCGACCTCGAAAAGATCTCGGTGTCGCTGACCATCAATCCCTCGGCCTGGGTGATCTACGCCATGTTCGTCGCGGTGGCGGAAAAGCGCGGCTACGACCTAACCAAGCTGACCGGCACGCTGCAGGCCGATCCGCTGAAGGAATATGTCGCCCAGAAGGAATGGATTTACCCGGTGCAGCCCGCCGTCAGGCTGCTGCGCGACCTGATCATGCACAGCGCCACGACGACGCCGAAGCTCAATCCGATCAGCCTCAGCGGCTACCATCTCTCCGATGTCGGCGGCAACGCGCTGCAGGAGATCGCCTTCATCATGGCCTTCACCATCGCCTATTGCGAGGAGGTCATCGCCGCCGGCATGGACATCGACGACTTCGCGCCCAGGCTGTCGTTCTTCTTCATCAGCCACCAGGATTTCTTCGAACAGATCTGCAAGTTCAGGGCGGCCCGGCGGGTCTACGCCAAGATCATGTCCGAGCAGTTCCACGCCCAGAAGCCGGAATCGATGCGCCTCAGGGTGCATGTGCAGACGGCGGCGATGAGCCTGACCAAGGTCGAGCACCACAACAACCTGATGCGCACGGCGATCCAGGCCCTGGGCGCGGTGCTCGGCGGCTGCCAGAGCATGCACACCAACGGCCTCGACGAGGCCTTCGCCATCCCGACCGAGGAGGCGATGAAGCTGGCGATCCGGACCCAGCAGATCATCCGCGACGAGATCAACGTGACGTCGGTGATCGATCCGCTCGGCGGCTCCTATTTCGTCGAGCGCCTGACGCGCGACATGGAGAACGAAATCTGGAAGGTGCTGGACGAGGTCAAGGAGCGGGGCGGCGCCATCAGGCTGGTCGAGGAAGGCTGGTTCCAGCAGAAGCTGGCCGACTCCGCCTACGCAACCTTCAAGAAGATCGACAGCGGCGAAAAGGTCTCGGTCGGCGTCAACCGGCATGTCGACGAAACCAGCGGTTCCGCCGAGGTCCACATCCATCCTTATGACGACCAGTGCACCCAGCTGCAGATCGACCGCCTCAACGCGGTGCGGACCGACAGGGACAACGGGCGGGTCAAGCAGTTGCTCGGCGAACTCGCCGAACAGGCCCTGTCAGACGACATCAACCTGCTGCCCAAGACGATAGAGCTGGTGAAGGCGCGTGCAACACTCGGCGAGATCTGCAGCGCGCTGAGGGACGTCTGGGGCTCCTACGCCGAGCCGATGATCGTATGAGGACCCCATCATGACCAGAACAGTCATTTCGACGGACGACGGCGCCATCAGCTGGATCAGGCTGAACCGGCCGGAACGGCTCAACGCCATGAATGGCGATCTCGTCAATGAGCTCTCGGCAGCGCTGGCAGCGGCCGAGACGAGGGCTGCCACCCGCGTCGTCATCCTGCACGGCGAAGGCCGCGCCTTCTGCTCCGGCGACGACCTGAAAGATCTCGACGCGCAGACCACTTCCGAGGCGGCGACGCAGGCCTGGGTCGAGTCCATCCAGGAGATCACGCTGCAGATCATGCAGTCGCGCAAGATCGTCATTGCCGCGGTGCATGGCTGGTGCGTCGGCGGCGCGCTGGAATGGGTGGTCAATTGCGACTTCCGGCTGTTTGCCGACACCACGCGCTGGTTCTTCCCCGAAGTCGGCTACGGCCTGTTCGTGACAGGCGGGGTGACGGCACTTCTGACCAAGCAGGTCGGGCCGCAGATCGCCAAGGAATTGATGATCCTCGGCGAACGTCACGATGCCGCCAAGGCGGTCGAGGTCGGCATCGCTTGGAAGCTGGTTGCCGAGACCGAGCTGCTCGAGGCGGCAAGAACGCTGGCGCTGGCGATCGCCGCCCGGCCCGAAGAGGCGGTCGCCGACATCAAGCACGCCATCAACGAAGGTTTCCACTCCTCGCTCGCCGCCGCCATGGCGCTCGAGACCAAGGCCACGGTCAGCGGCTTTCTCTCCGCCGAAGCGCAGGCCCGGGCAAAAAGGTTCTGAATGCGCCATGACACCAAGCGTCTCATCTCCCGCCTACATCCCCGGCAAAAGCGACGACGAGTTGGAGAACCGGGTGCTGCCGCGGATCCTGCTGCGCCAAGCCGAGCGCTTCGGCAGCAAGCCGTTCATCGACGTCTGCGGGCGCAGCGCAAGCTTCGAGGAGATGCTGCTGGTGTCGAGCCGGCTGGCGCGCGGCCTGCGCCAACTGGGCGTCAAGAGGTCGGACCGCGTGGCGATGCTGCTGCCCAACTGCTTCGAGCTCGTCGCGTTGTGGTTCGCGACATCGAGCCTGGGGGCGATCGAGGTGCCGACCAATCCCGGCCTGAAAGGCGACCTGCTCTGCCACAACCTGAACAATTCAGGCGCCGAGGTGCTGGTGACCGATGCCGGCGCGCTGGCGGAGCTCGCCAAGGTGCAGGACAGCCTGCCCAGCCTGCGGACGCTGATCCTCGTCGGCACCGACCCCACTGAGGCGCGGGCGGCGGGCATCAGGATCGACCGCATCGTCGCCTTCGACGACTGCATGGTACAGCAGCTGGGTTTCGACCTCGTCGACGTCCACTACGCCGACCCGATGGCGATCCTCTACACCTCCGGCACGACAGGCCCGGCCAAGGGGGCATTGATGTCGCACCATCATTGTTATGCCTGGGCGGCGGCTATGGCGGCCAACCTCGGCTACACCAGCGGCGACAGCTACTTCTCGGCCCTGCCTTTGTTTCACACCGATGCCCAGATGTTCGGCGTGCTGCTGCCTTTGATATACGGCACGAAAACGACGCTGGTCGAAAGCTTCAGGGCCTCGAGGTTCTGGGACCAGCTTCGCTCCAGCGGCGCAACCGCGACCAATCTGCTCGGTGCGATGGCCGTCATCCTGATGCGTGCCGCGCCATCGGACAACGACCGCAACAATCCGGTCCGGGTGTGCCAGTGCATTCCGATGGTGCCGGACCGGGAGGCCTTCGAACGCCGCTTCGACATGCGGCTCGTCACCGGCTACGGCCAGACCGAAACCAGCTTCGTCACCCTGGATACGGTGGACGAGACCCGTCCCGGGTCCTGCGGCCGGCCGCATCCGGACTGGCAGGTGGCGATCGTCGACGAGGCCGACAGGCCGCTGCCGCCCGGCAGCATAGGCGAGATCGTCTCGCGCCCGACTAAGAGCTGGAGCATGTTCTCGGGCTATTACCGCGCCGAGGCCAAGACGGTGCAGACGCTCCGGAACCTCTGGTACCACTCGGGCGACGCCGGCTATATGGACAAGGACGGCTGGCTCTATTTCAAGCATCGGCTGAACGAGGCGATCCGCCGCCGCGGCGAAAACATCTCCGCCTATGAGGTCGAGACGGTCGCCGAGAAGCATCCCGACATTCTGGAAAGTGCTGCTTTCGGGATTCCCTCCGAATTCACCGAAGAGGACATCATGGTCGTGGCCCTGCGGCGGGCCGGCTCGACCGTGGAGGCGGCCGACCTGCTCGACCATTTCAGGGAGCTCGCGCCCCGTCACATGGTGCCGCGCTACATCGAGATCACCGACACGCCGTTGCCGCGAACGCCGACGGAGAAGGTGGCGCGGAACACCTTGCGCCAGCGCGGCGTGGGGCCTGCCACTTTCGACCGGGGTGAGCGTTAGCGCGGGAGCAGATGCGGTGGAACGTCGGATGGTCGCCCCCTGTTTCGTCGACGATACGCTCGAATGCCTGCGCCGCCACGACGTTCCCATAGCGCCTCTGCTGGCGCAGCTGGGGCTGCCGCCCATCATCTCGGAACCGATCTCGGCGCGACAGTATGGCGCGCTCTGGCGGGCGGTGGCCGAGGCCATGGACGACGAGTTCTTCGGCGAAGGCGCGCGGCCGATGCGCTCGGGCAGCTTTGCCCTTTTGTGCCATGCGGTGCTGACGACAACGACGCTCGAGCATGCGCTGCGGCGCAGCCTGCGCTTCCTGCGTGTCGTGCTCGACGATCCGCATGGCGAACTGATCATCCGGGACGGACTGGCGGAGGTCACCCTGCGCGATGCCGGCCCGCTGCGCTCGGCCTTTGCCTACCGTACCTTCTGGATCATCGTGCACGGCCTGAACTGCTGGCTCGTCGGCCGGCGCCTGCCGATCCGCTGGGTCGATTTCAAATGCAGCGCGCCGCCGACCGGAACCGACTATCGCCTGTTCTTCGGCGCCCCGGTGCGCTTCGACCAGCCCGAGACGCGGCTGGTCTTCGACGCCGATTTCCTCAAGCTGCCCGTCATCCGCGACAGCAGCGCCCTGCGCGAATTCCTGCGCCAGGCACCGGCCAACATATTGGTGCGCTATCGCCATGACGATGGGCTTTCCGCTGGCATACGCGGACGCCTGCATGGCCTGGTTCCTTCGGCCTGGCCGAGCCTCGGCAACCTCGCCACCGGCATGCGCATACAGGAGCCGACCTTGCGCCGCCGGCTGCAGCAGGAAGGCCAGACCTATCGTTCGATCAAGGACGAGATGCGTCGCGCCTTGGCCATGGAAGCGCTGTTGAGCGGCGGACGGACGGTCGCCGACGTGGCCGCCGACATCGGCTTTTCCGAACCGAGTGCCTTCCATCGCGCCTTCCACAAATGGACAGGCAAGAGCCCGGCATCGTTTCGCCGGGAGGCCATCGTCATCGCCGACACAGAGGACGGTCCAGCCTCGAGCCCGCACGCGCCCTACGCGCAGGGTGCGGCGACCGGCAAACATTGCAAAATCGATCACCAAATCTGAGCGCGGCGGTCATCGCCGGTCCTCTTGCTTCGTAGCAACATGCCCGGGAGAACAACGCATCCGGGCCGAGCAATGCAGATCAAGGACAAGGTTTTTCTGGTGACCGGAGCAGGCTCGGGGCTGGGCGCGGCGGTTGCGCGAATGCTTGCCGACGAAGGTGCCAGCGTGCTCGCCATCGACATGAACACGGCCGCCGGAGAGAAGACCGTCGCGGGCCTGGGCAGCAAGGCGCGATTTCATCGCGCCGACGTCACCAGCGAAGCCGACGGCCTCGCCGCGGTGAGACATGCCGAGGAGATGTTCGGCGGCATCCACGGGCTGGTCAACTGCGCCGGCATCGCACCGGGCGAACGGGTCATCGGCCGCGACGCGCCGCATGGCCTCGACAGCTTCGCCCGGACCGTCGCCGTCAATCTCTTGGGCACCTTCAACATGTTGCGGCTGGCAGCCGGCGTGATGGTGAAGGGCGACGCCAACGCCGATGGCGAGCGCGGC
Source organism: Aminobacter aminovorans (assembly GCF_900445235.1). Lineage (NCBI taxonomy): Bacteria > Pseudomonadati > Pseudomonadota > Alphaproteobacteria > Hyphomicrobiales > Phyllobacteriaceae > Aminobacter > Aminobacter aminovorans. The sequence goes on from NZ_UFSM01000001.1 coordinate 4,457,534, forward strand.
ATCATCGTCAACACCGCCTCGATCGCCGCTTTCGACGGCCAGATCGGCCAGGCCGCCTATGCCGCGTCGAAGGGCGGCGTCGTCGCGCTGACCTTGCCCGTCGCCCGCGAACTGGCCCGCCACGGCGTGCGCGTCGTCACCATCGCGCCGGGCATATTCGAGACGCCGATGATGGCAGCGATGCCGCAGGAGGTGCGGGACGCGCTCGGCGCCAGCGTACCGTTCCCGCCGCGCCTCGGCCGCCCCGCCGAATATGCCGGGCTGGTCCGGCACATCTGCCAGAACACCATGCTGAATGGCGAGGTCATCCGCCTCGACGGCGCGCTGCGCATGGCGCCGCGCTAAGCACTTTGAGGAGGAAGGCTGGGTGAACAGTCATGATCCGGTGGTCATAGCAGGGGCAGCGAGGACGCCTCTTGGCGCCTTCCAGGGAAGCCTGAAGGAGGTCCCCGCCGCACAGCTCGGCGCCGCGACCATCCGCGCCACCCTCGAACGGTCGGGGTTCGGCCGCGTCGACAAGGTGCTGATGGGCTGCGTCCTGGCCGCCGGCCAGGGCCAGGCGCCGGCACGCCAGGCAGCGCTTGCGGCCGGGCTGCCGCTCGATGTCGGCGCCACCACGGTCAACAAGATGTGCGGCTCCGGCATGATGTCGGCAATGCTGGCGCATGACCTCATCGCCGCTGGATCGGCCAGGACGATCGTCGCCGGCGGCATGGAAAGCATGTCGAACGCGCCTTACCTGCTCGACCGCGCCCGCTCCGGCTACCGCATCGGCCATCATCGCCTCGTCGACCACATGTATCTCGACGGGCTCGAGGACGCCTATGACAAGGGGCGCCTGATGGGCACGTTCGCCGAGGACTGTGCCGAGGCCTACGGCTTCACGCGCGATGCGCAGGACAGCTTCGCCCTGCAGTCGCTCGACAGGGCACGCCAGGCCGCGGCCGATGGGCGTTTTCGTGACGAGATCGTCCCGGTCACGACACCGGACGGCAAGGCAGAACGGCTGGTCGGCGACGACGAGCCGCCCGAAAAGGCCCGCCCCGACAGGATCGCCCTGCTGAAGCCGGCCTTCCGCGACGGCGGCACGGTGACGGCGGCCAATTCCTCGTCGATCTCGGATGGTGCCGCGGCTCTCGCGCTGATGCGCCGCTCGGCGGCGGACAGAGCCGGCCTCGCCCCTCTCGCAACAATTCGCGGGCACGTCACCCATGCCCAAGCGCCGCATCTCTTCACCTCGGCGCCGGTCGGCGCCATGCGCAAGCTTGGCGAGAAGATCGGCTGGCGTCTCGAGGACGTCGATCTTTTCGAGATCAACGAGGCCTTCGCCGTGGTGCCGATGGTCGCGATGGTCGCGATGGTCGCGATGGTCGCGATGGTCGCGATGGTCGAGCTCGACCTGCCGCGCGACAAGGTCAACGTCCATGGCGGCGCCTGCGCGCTCGGCCATCCGATCGGCGCCTCGGGGGCGCGCATCCTCGTCACGCTTGTAGCGGCGCTGCGCCAGCACGGGCTGCGGCGCGGCATCGCTTCGGTCTGCATCGGCGGCGGCGAGGCGACCGCGATGGCTGTGGAGCTGATGTCCTAGACGACCGCAAGGCGAAGGCCGCCGTTCAACAAGGGAACATCGGCGGCGGGTCCGGAACGGTCAGCCTTGCGCGAAACGTGGGCATCGCGGCAAGGCATCACGCAACGCCCACAATGCCAATGGGAGTCTCCACATGAAAAAATCGCTGTTGTCAGCAGTTGCCTTGACCGCGCTGGTCGCCTTTGGCGGCACGGCCTGGGCCGACATCGTCATCGGCGTCGCCGGCCCGATCACCGGACCCAACGCCGCCTTCGGCGCGCAGTTCCAGAAGGGTGCCGAACAGGCGGCCGCCGACATCAACGCCGCCGGCGGCGTGCTCGGCGAGCAGATCAGGATCCAGGTCGGCGACGACGTCTCCGACCCCAAGCAGGGCATTTCGGTGGCCAACAAATTCGTCGCCGACGGCGTCAAATATGTCGTCGGCCACTTCAATTCGGGCGTGTCGATCCCGGCCTCCGAGGTCTATGCCGAAAATGGCGTGCTCGAGATCTCGCCGGCTTCGACCAACCCGCAATATACCGAGCGCGGCCTGTGGAACACCTTCCGCACCTGCGGCCGCGACGATCAGCAAGGCAAGGTCGCCGGCGACTACATCGCCGCCAATTTCAAGGACGCCAAGATCGCGATGATCCACGACAAGAGCCCTTATGGCCAGGGGCTTGTCGACGTCGCCAAGGCGGTGCTCAACGGCAACGGCATCAACGAGGTGCTGTATGAAGGCATCAATATCGGCGACAAGGATTTCTCGGCCCTCATCGGCAAGCTGAAGCAGGCCGGCGTCAGCCTGATCTATTTCGGCGGCCTGCACACCGAGGCCGGCCTGATCATGCGCCAGTCGGCCGACCAGGGCCTGAAGGCCATCCTGTTCTCGGGCGACGGCATGGTGTCGAACGAGCTCGCTTCGATCGCCGGCGACGCCGTGGTCGGCACGCTCAACACCTTCTCGCCCGATCCGCGCAAGAATCCGGCGGCAAAGGATCTCGTCGAGAATTTCCGCGCCAAGGGTTTCGAGCCTGAGGCCTATACGCTGTACTCCTATGCCGCGGTCCAGATCATCGCCGCCGCCATAACCAAGACGGGCGCGGCCGACGACGCCCAGAAGGTCGCCGAGACGATGAGAGCGAACGGTCCCTGGACGACGGCGATCGGCGACATCGGCTACGACGCCAAGGGCGACATCACCCGTCCCGACTACGTCATCTATGAATGGAAGCGAGGCGACGACGGCAAGCCGACCTATGCCCAGAAGCAGTAGCGTCTGAGGGAGGGATGCCCGGCCCCACGGGGTCGGGCATCCCGCCGGCACTGGCGCACAGGATTATGTGCCTGTCAGGGGCCAATCGATGCGGCGCGGCCGAATTTTCCTGCTAGAAGGATCCGCCACCGGGTCCCCGAAATGAACCACACGATCACCGTCCTCGATAAGCCGTCTTCCGACGAGCTCGACATCAGCGGCGAACGCCTCGCCACCTTCAATTCAGGGGATGTCGGCCCGGCAGAAAAGCAAGCGCTGATCGTTGCCGTCCGCGACGAAACCGAAAAACTCCTTGGCGGAATCTCGGGCTACACCGCCTGGGGCTGGCTCTACATACAGTGGCTTTGGGTCGACGACAGCCTGCGCGGCCAGAACATGGCGTCACGCATGCTCGAGGCGGCCGAGGACGAGGCCACCCGGCGCGGCTGCCACGGGGCCTATATCGACACCTTCAACCCGACGGCGCTGAAGGTCTATCAGCGCCAGGGCTACAAGCCCTTCGGCGAGCTGGCAGATTTCCCCAAGGGGCGCACGCGGACCTTCCTGTCCAAGCCGCTCCAGCCGGCGGCCTGAACCGGCGGCAACTTGCTTGCCGCCCCGTCGATGGACTGGCTGCCTTGCAGGTCGCAGCCTGCAACCGGTCAGCCGGCGATGCGGCCGCCGGTCATCGGCTGAGGCACACCTGTCGTGCTCGGAAAACTGATCGGCATGCCGCGCAGGACACGTACGGCGAGGAAGGCAAAGCACTCGGCTTCCACCGCATCGCCGCGCCAGCCGATCGTGTCGGCAGAGACGGCATCGACGCCGGCGTGCTCGCGCAGCATCGCCATGAAGGTCGGGTTGTGGCGGCCGCCGCCCGAGACAAACAGCTTGTTCGGCCGCTGCGGCAGGAGGTCGAGCGCCTTGCCGACGCAGGACGCGCTGAAGGCGGTCAGGGTGGCGGCACCGTCCGCGTTGCTCAGCCCGTCGGCCATCCCTGCGGTGAAATCGAAGCGGTCGAGCGACTTGGGATAGGCAGCAGTGAGATAGGGGTGTTCGAGCAGGCGCGCGAGCCTCGCCTCGTCGACGCTGCCGGCGGCGGCGAGCGCCCCGCCCCGGTCCATCTCGCCCAGCCCCCGCGCCTTGACGAAGTCGTTGATCGGCGCGTTGGCCGGGCCGGTGTCGAAGGCGACGAGGTCGGACTTGCCGTCCCACCAGGTGACGTTGCCGACGCCGCCGAGATTGAGGATGGCGCTGTCGCCGCTTGCACCTGCCGTGCCAAGAAGTGCGGCGTGGTAGGCGGCGGCCAGCGGCGCGCCCTGCCCGCCGGCACGGATGTCGGCAGTGCGGAAATCATAGACCACCTTGGTGCCGAGGAGCGACTGCATCAGCGCGCCATCGCCGAGCTGGCGCGTCTCGCCCGGCAGGCCGCCCTTCTGCGGGCCGCGATGCAGCACGGTCTGGCCATGGAAGCCGATGACGCCGATGTCGCTCATCGCCATGCCGGCGCCCTCGACGACCTGGCGCACGGCAGCCGACTGGGCGCGGGTCAGGGCTTCTTCGGCGCTGGCGAAGATCGCAGGCTCCGGCCCCTCGAAGTTCCAGACCCGGGCTTCGGCCTGCGCCTGCTCCAGCATCGGCCGGACGGAGGCCTCGTAAGGCACGAGCGCGTAGGGACCGAAGGCCTCGATGCGCTCGCCGTCGGTCTTGAGCAGTGCGACGTCGATGTTGCCGTCGAGCACGGTTCCGGTCATCAGCCCGACCGACCAGATGGGTTGCATGTTCAAGCTCCTGTCATGATGTCGCCGACCTGGCGGCGCAGCTCTGTTATGCCGCTGTCGAAATGACGCGTCGGGTGGATACGGTTGGTGAGCAGCGTCCAGGCGCGGCCGGCGTCGAAATCGATCCAAAGGCCCGTGCCGGTAAATCCGGTATGGCCGATCGTGCCTGGGCTGCAGCGGTCGCCGCCGGACCAGCCGGCATAGGCATGCTCCCAACCATGCGTGCGCTTGTCCGAAAGCGGCGTGCGCATCAGCGCGATCGTGTCGGCAGAAGCGCCGCTGCCGTCGAGCAGGCCGTGCGCGAAAGCCAGAACCGAGGCGGCCGTGCCGAACAGTCCGGCATGCCCGGCGCCCTGCAGTGCTGCGCAATTGTCGTCATGGACCTCGCCTGACAGCACCCGGTGACGCCAGGTGCAGTCCTCGGTCGCTGCCGCCTGTTCCGGATCGGCCGAAAAGGCAAAGCCCTTGCCGGCGTCCATGCCGCGGATCCATGTGCCCGACAGGCGCTCCATGGCAAAGCCGAGCAGGATGAAGTTGATGTCGGAGTAGACAGGCGCATCGAGCTTTCGCCATTGGCGCTGCAGGATGAAGGTCCGCAGCAGATCCGGATCGCGGCCATAGCTGTAGATCGGCTCGACTGCCGGGAACGGCGTCTGGTGGCCGAGACACTGCCGGAAGGTGACCTGCCGCTCCCAGGCGTCGGCTTCGTACTGGCGCAGATCAGGCAGGACCGTCGTCAACGGCGCGTCGAGCTCGATGGTGCCCGCCTCGGCCAGCGCCAGGATGCGCGGCGTGGTAAAGATGACCTTGGTCAACGACGCCAGGTCGAACCAGGTCTCCTGCTGCATCGGGCGCTCGGACGGCACGCGCTGCGCATGGCCGATGGCGCGGGAGAACCGCTGGCCGTCCTTGTCGACGATGGCAAATACGCCGCCGGGAATCCGACCAGCGGCGACGGCCCGTTCGAGCGGGACAAATGCACGCTCGAAACGCTTGGCGATGTCGTGGCTGGCCATGTTCGCTTTCCTCAGGCCTCGGCGCGGACCTTGTGATCTGCGCCGTATTGCATCCATGTCGCGGCAGGCGGCTCGTAGCCGACCGGGCGCACCAGCGACGGCACCTGGCGGGTGTCGATCTCGAAATGCTGCTTGCGGCGGTCGATGGTGGGCACGGCAGCGATCAGCTTCCTGGTGTAGGGGTGCTGAGGGTCGGACAGCACCGATTTCGCATCGCCGATCTCGACGATCTGCCCGGCATACATCACCGCGACACGATGCGCGATGCGCTCGACCACTGCCATGTCGTGCGAGATGAACAGATAAGCGAGACCGTATTCGTGCTGTAGGTCGACCAACAGCTCGAGCACGCGGGCCTGGACCGAGACGTCGAGCGCCGATACCGCCTCGTCGAGCACCACGACCGACGGATTGAGCATCAGCGCGCGCGCAATGCACAGGCGCTGGCGCTGGCCGCCGGAGAACTGGTGCGGATAACGGGCAAGGCTGTCCTCGGGCAGGCCGACGCGTTTGAGCAGCGCTGCCATCCTGTCGCGAACCTTGACGTCGATGGGCGCGCCGGTGGCGATTACCGGCTCGGCCAGGAGTTGCTCGACATTGAGACGCGGATTGAGCGAGGCATAGGGGTTCTGGAACACCATCTGCACCGGCAGCCGGCTCTGACCAGGTCGCGCCGCCTGGGCTTCCACCGAAAACGCCCCGCGCGTCGGAGAGACGAGGCCGAGTACGGCGCGTGCCGTGGTCGACTTGCCCGAGCCGCTTTCGCCGACGATCGCCAGCGTTTCGCCCGGCATCAGGTCGAAGGCGACGCCGTCGACGGCATGCACCGCGCCTACCGACTTGCTGAACCAGCCGCCCTTCAGCGGATAGCGCACGACGAGATCGTCGACCTCGAGCTTCGGCCTGGGCAGCGGCGCTGCCGCGCGCGCTCCGTCGGTTCTCACAGCCACGCCACTGGAGAAGTGCGGCACCGCATGCAGCAGATGCTGGGTGTAGGGGTGCTGCGGCTCGTCGAGGATCTGGCTCAGCTCGCCCTGCTCGACGACCCTGCCGTCCTGCATCACCACCACACGGTCGGCGATGCCGGCGACGAGGCCGATGTCGTGGCTGATGAAGATCATCGACATGCCGGTTTCGCGCTTGAGCTCGGCCAGCAGTGCCATGATCTGCGCCTGGACTGTGACGTCGAGAGCGGTCGTCGGCTCGTCGGCGATCAAAAGGCGTGGATTGCAGGCGAGCGCCATGGCGATCATCACACGCTGAAGCATGCCGCCCGACAGTTCGTTCGGCGTCGCCTTGAGCCGCCGTTCGGCATCGGGAATACGCACCCGCTCGAGTGCGTCGCGCGCAGCCGTGCGTGCCTGCGCGCCGGTCAGGCCACGATGCAGGCGGAACGATTCCTCAATCTGGGCACCGATGGTCAGCACCGGATTGAGCGAGGTCATCGGCTCCTGGAAGATCACGCCGATCTCGGCGCCGCGAATGCCGGTCAGCTGCTGCTTGCCGGCGCTGGTGACGTCAAGCACGCTGCCGTCGGCACGCAGCAGTTCGATCTTGCCGCTGGTGATGCGGCCGCCGGCATAGTCGATCAGGCGGTTGCTCGACAGTGCGGTGACCGACTTGCCCGAGCCGCTCTCGCCGACGATCGCCAGCACCTCGCCGACGCCGAGGTCGAAGCTCACGCCATGCACGACTTCCTTGGCGCTGTCCGCCGGGCCGAAGCTGACATGCAGATCGCGGACCGAAAGGATCGGCTTCATTTCCGATGCCATCGTCACGCCCTCCTCGTCTTGGGGTCGAGGATGTCGCGCAGCGCATCGCCCAGAAGGTTGAAGCCAAGGATCGATAGCATGATGGCAACGGCCGGGAAGGCCAGCAGCCACGGCGCCTGCTCCATCAGGTTGCGTGCATCGCTCAGCATCAGGCCGAGCGACGAGGCCGGCGGCTGGGTGCCGAGGCCGAGGAAGCTCAGGCCGGCCTCGGTCAGCAGCGCCCAGGCCAGCGCCAGCGTGACCTGCACGGTGAGCGGCGCCACCAGGTTGAGCAGCAGGTGCCGGGTCAGGATATAGGTGCGGCTCGAGCCGAAGGTGCGGGCGGCATCGACGAAATCGCGGGCCTTGAGCGACAGCGCCGGGCCGCGCACGACACGGGTGAAGATCGGCGTGTAGACGATGCTGATGGCAGCGACGCTGGTCCAGGTGCCGGGGCCGATGATGGTGACGATCAGCAGCGCCAGAAGGATCGCCGGGAAGGCCAGCAGCACGTCCATGAAGCGCATCAGCAGCGTGTCCCAGCGGCCGCCGGACCAGGCGGCGGTGAGGCCCAGCACGGTGCCGGCGAGCGTCGCAAGTGCGACGGAGAAGAACGCCACGGTGAAGGACTGGCCGATGCCCTTCATCAGGCGGCTCATCACGTCGCGGCCGAACAGGTCTGTGCCCATCCAGTAGGACGACGTCGGCGCATGCAGGCGGTCGATGCGGTACTGCATCAGCGGGTAGTGCGGAGTCAGGCCCGCAGCGCCAGCCAAGGCGACGACCAGGTAGACCAGCACGATGGCGCCGCCGATACGGCCGCTGGGATGCGAAAATATGGCCTTCACGACACGCATCAACGGCCCTCCAGGCGAATACGGGGGTCGAGCGCGGCATAAGCCAGGTCGACGAGCAGATTGACGATCATGAAGTTGAGGGCAATGAACAGCACGGCCCCCTGCACCAGCGCATAGTCGCGCTGCAGGATGGCTTCGAGCACCATGCGGCCGAGGCCGGGCAGCGCATAGATCTGTTCGACGATGACGGCGCCGCCGAGCAGATAGCCGAACTCGATGCCGCTCAGCGTGACGACCGGCACCAGCGCGTTGGGCAAGGCATGGCGCCAGATGACGCTGCGCTCGGAAGCGCCCTTGCTGCGCGCGGTGCGGACATAGTCGTCGCTCAACACGTCGAGCATCGCCGAGCGGGTGACGCGGGTGACCGAAGACGCAAAGGCACAGCCGAGCGTGATCGCCGGCAGGATCATCTGGCCGAGATTCTGCAACGGGTCCTGCCAGAACGGAGTGAACGCCCCCATTGTCGGCAGCACGCCGAAGCCGGCCGACAGGATGTAGATGATGACGAGGCCGACGACGAAGCTCGGCGTCGACTGGCCGATCATGGCGGCGATGCGGACGCCGAGATCGGCGGGACGTTCGTTGCGGGTGGCAGCGAAGACGCCGGCCGGCACGCCGATCGACAGCGCGATCAGCATGGCCAGAAGCGCCAGTTCAAGCGTCAGCGGAAAGCGTTCGAGGATGACCGATAGCACCGGCTTGCCATAGGTCACCGATATGCCGAGATCGCCGCTGAACAGGCCGGTGAACCAGCGCCAGTACTGGACCGGCCAAGGTTGGTCGATGCCGAAATAGATGGCCAGCGAATCCCGCTGCTGCGGCGTCAGAAGTCCGGCCTCGGTGCCCAGCATGGCGGTGATGGAATCGCCCGGCACCAGCCGGATGGCGATGAAGACGATGATCGAGACGCCGATCAGCACCAGGGGGAAGGCCCGCAGGCGACGTATCACGTAACTCATGGCGTAAGGACCATCTGGAGTTGGGGAGCCGTTGCGGTTCCCGGGCTAAACCGGCAAAGGCCGATCGGGATTCAAGGGCGGTCGCCATCGGCTCAACGGCGACCGCCTTTGGGCGGCGACAGGGAGATGCCCGCCGCCCAAAACGCCTGCTGCTACTGGATGGTGACCTTGCCGAGGCTGACCAGCGAGCCGGTCGGCATCGGCACGAAGCCTTGCACGTTCTTCTGCTGGGCGGTGTAGCCATAGCCGGTGTAGAGCCAGATCCACGGCGCCTTTTCGGCAAGCTGCTTGTCGAACTCGGCGAAGATTGCCTTGCGCTTTTCCGGATCGGTCTCGGCGCGGCCGTCCTGCAGCAGCTTGTCGAGCGTGTCGTCGGCGAAGTTGGAAACCTTCTGCAGGTTGCCGTTCTTGGTCCAGTAGCGGTTGTACATGGTGTAGGGGTCGGGACGGCCGCCATTCAGCGCCACCGCCATGTCGAAGTCGCCCTTCAGCCAGGTGTCGACATAGACGTTGAGCTCCATCATCTTGATGTCGAGCTTGACGCCGATCTCGGCCAGCTGCGACTGCAGCACCTGGGCCTCGGCGGCAGCCGTCGGCGGCTCGCCGGTGGCAGCGATCACGGTGGCGCTGAAGCCATCGGCAAAACCGGCATCTGCCATCAGCTTCTTCGCCTTCTCGACGTCCTGCTTGTAGCAGAACAGCGAATTCGGATCGGAAGCGAAGAATGGTGCGGTAATCGGCCCGGTCACCTGGCCTTCGCCGAGGGATGCCGTGTCGAGCACCGCCTTGCGGTCGACGGCGCAGGAGATCGCCTGGCGCACGGCAAGCTCGTTCATCGGCTTGCGCGCCGGGTTGAGCTGCAGCACGTGGTAGGCGAGCAGAGGCGCACGGTTGAGCTGGAGCTTCGGCTCGTTGGGCACCAGCGTCGCAATCAGCGGATCGTTGAGCAGTGCGAAGTCGATCTGGCCGGTGCGCATGGCAGCGAGGATCGCGGTTTCGTCGGGCAATACGCTGATCTCGATGCCGTCGACGCCGGTCGCACCGCCGGCCCAGTCCTTGTTGGAAACAAGTGCGGCCTTGGAGTTGGGATCCCACTTCTCAAGCTTGAACGGACCCGAGCCGACAGCCTTCGTGCCTATGCTGCCGGCCGCGATCTCGCTTGCCGGGACGATCGACGAATTGGTGTCGGTCATGGCGGTCAGGATCGGCGCGTCGGGCTGCTTCAGCTTGAACACGACGGTGCCTGCATCGGTCGCCTCGATGCTCTCGATGGAGAGATAGTTGGCGCGGTTGGCGGCACCGGTCTTCTCGTCGAGGATACGCTCGAACGATGCCTTGACGTCGGCCGAGGTCACGGCTGCACCGTTCTGGAACTTGGCCTTGGGGTCGAGCTTGAAGGTCAGTTGCTTGCCGTCGTCCGCGAATTCCCAGGACGTCGCGATGCCGGGGATGATCTTGAGATCGGCGTCGAGGCGCACGAGCGGCTCATAGATCAACTCGAGCAGGCGCAGCGACGAAAACGCGGTCTGCTTGTGCGGGTCGAGGCCGGTGGCGTCCTGCGCCCAGGCCATGCGCAGGTTCGCTGCATCGGCATGGCCGGCGACGGCCGAAAGACCGATCATCACGGCCGTCGTCGCGCCAAGGAAATATCTGAACTTGCTAGTCATTTCATCCTCCCTGTTACTCTTTCGCCGGCGGCTGGAATGGCCGCCCGGATCACTCAGTTGCCCGGATCACATGGATGCCTGCTTCGCATCCTGGATTGCTTGCCGCAAGAAGCCTTTGGAATCGTCCAGCGCTGATCGCGCCGCGGCAGGCTCCATCCCCGTCATGACGATGAGGATTGCCAGCTTCACGTCGTTGTCGGTCTGGGCGAGCGCAGTTTGCGCCTCTTCCAGCGTGCATTCGGCTGCCTGCATGACGATGCGGGCGGCACGCGCCACGAGCTTCTTGTTCGAGGCCTTCAGGTCGACCATCAGGTTTTCATAGGTCTTGCCGATGCCGATCATGCTGGCGGTGGTCAGCATGTTGAGCACCAGCTTTTCGGCCGTTCCCGATTTCATCCGCGTCGAACCGGTCAGCGCCTCGGGGCCGACAACGGGCGAAATGGCGATGTCGGCGATTTCAGCGATCGCCGACTGCGGGTTGCAGGACAAAGCCACCGCGGTGGCGCCGACTTTCTTTGCATAATTCAGGCCGCCAATGACATAGGGCGTGCGGCCGCTCGCCGCGATCCCGACGACGACGTCCTTGGATGTCAGTTCGATGTCGGCCAGCGCCTCGGCGCCCTTGGTCTGGCTGTCCTCGGCCCCTTCGGTTGCCTTCAGCAGCGCGCTGTAGCCGCCGGCAATGAGGCCGACCACCATGGTCGCAGGCACGCTGAAAGTCGGCGGACACTCGGAGGCATCGAGCACGCCGATGCGGCCGCTGGTGCCGGCGCCCATATAGATCAGGCGCCCGCCCTGCCGGAAGGCTGCGATGGTGCGGTCAACGGCAGCGGCGATCTCTGAAATCACATTCTCGACCGCATGGGCGACAAGCTTGTCTTCGTCGTTGATTTTCCTGAGGACGTCGATGGTCGGCAAGAGGTCGATGTCCATGGTGCGCGGGTTGCGCTCCTCGGAAACCAATCGCCCCAGTTCCGAAATCAAGGCTTGTTCTGACACTTGTCGCCACCTGCCCGGTTCTCAAAATGCAAGAGCCTCCGGAGCCGGTTCTCCTAGGCTTTCATTAACTTTCTAGAATGACATATTCCTATTGTCAACAAATTTTGGAATGGATTATTCCTTGGCAATGAAGGTCCGGTCGAGCTGTCGGGCCAGGATGATCGCCCCCGATACGGCGTCGCCATCCGCCGGTTTGAGGCGACGGCGAACATCGGGCGCAAGCCAGGGTTCCAGCGGGCTGGCCAGACCGCCGAGCAGGGTGACGCGCGGCGCGCCCTTGTCGAACAGGGTGCGCACGATGGTGTCGATCTGCTCTGCCGCCGCCTGCACGATGCGGCGTCCGGCGGCGTCCCCCTGGTCGGCATGGCGCATGACGGTGGGCGCAAGTGCTGCGTAGTCGGTGGCGGTTGCCCGGTCCATCCAGGCCACAGCTTCCATCGGATCGTTGTGGAAGCGCTGCATGACCTCGCTGAGAAGGGCCGAGCGATCATGCCGGCCGTCATTGGCGCGGAGTGCGAGTTGCACCACCTTCAGGCCGAGATCGGCGCCACTGCCCTCATCCGAGATCGGAAAGCCGTAGCCGCCGACCCTGAGGTCCCGTCCCTCGACGAAACCCAGCCCGATCGAACCGGTGCCGGCAATGACGATGGCGCCGTCCTTGCCCGAATGGGCGCCAAGGCAGGCACCCATGCCGTCGCTGGTGAAGCCGATGGTGGCGAAGGGGTGTTCCAGCGCCAGCAGCGCCTCCAGCGCCCCCTTGCGGCCAATGCCGGCAAGGCCGATGCCGGCAAAGGTGCGCGCCAGTTCCGCAGCGCCGAAGCCGGCCTCCTCGACCGCCGCGCCATAGGCGCGGGCGATCGACGCCCAGGCGATATCGATGCCGAGCCGCGTCGTCGCCGGACCGGAGAGGCCCTGGCCAAGCACGTCGCCGGCCTCGTCGACGATGCGGGCGCGGCAACCGGTGCCGCCGCCATCGACGCCGAGATAGAAACGGGGGGTCGCGACCGAGCTCATCCGGGTAGCCGCTCGATTGTCGCTCCGCACATCTGGAGCTTGCGATCGAGGCTCTCATAGCCCCGGTCGAGGTGGTAGACGCGATTGACGATGCTCTCGCCCTCGGCGACCAGGGCTGCGAGCACCAGCGACACCGACGCCCGGAGATCGGTGGCCATGACCTGCGCCCCGCGCAGCGGGGTGCCACCGCGTACCAGCGCCGTCGTGCCCTGCAAGGTGATGTTGGCGCCGAGGCGAGCCAGTTCGGGCACATGCATGAAGCGGTTCTCGAACACCGTCTCGCGCAACAGCGACGCGCCCGGCGCGCAGCACATCAACGCCATGAACTGGGCCTGGAGATCGGTCGGAAAGCCCGGATATGGCTCCGTGGTGACATCGACCGCCGTCAACGGACCTTCGCGCGACACGATCAGCCCGCGGTCGCCCGGCCAGACGCTGACACCCGCCGCCTCCAGCACCTGCACGACCGATGCCATATGCTCGAGCCGCGCATTGGTCAGCTCGAGCTGGCCGCCTGTAATCGCTGCGGCAATCGCATAGGTTCCCGCCTCGATACGGTCGGGGATGGTGTGATGGCTGGCCGCGCGCCAGGACGTGCCGCCCTGGACGAGAATGCGGTGCGTGCCTGCCCCTTCGATGTTTGCGCCCATGGCGCCGAGGCAGGCGGCGAGGTCCATCACTTCGGGCTCACGGGCGGCGTTGACGATCTCGGTCTCGCCCCGTGCCGCAGTTGCCGCCATCATCGCCGTCTCCGTCGCGCCCACCGAAGGCGAGCCGAGCACGATGCGTGCGCCAGTCAGCCCCTGCGGCGCGGCGGCAACGATCGAGCCGCCGCGAATGCCGATGTCGGCGCCCAACTGGCCGAGCGCCTTGATGTGCATGTCGACGGGCCGTGCGCCGATGGCGCAGCCGCCGGGCAGCGACACCTCGGCCCTGCCGAAACGGGCAAGCAGCGGCCCCAGCACCAGCACAGTGGCGCGCATCTTGCGCACCGTGTCGTAGCTGGTTTCCCGCGACGAGGCCTTGCTCGCGTCGACATGGACGGAGCGGCCCTGGCGGCTGATTTCGGCGCCATGCTGGGTGATGACGCCGAGCATGTTCTCGACGTCGCTCACCGCAGGCAGGTTCGTCAGGTGGAGCGGTTCCGGGCTAAGCAGCGAGGCCGCGATCTGCGGCAAGGCCGCATTCTTGGCGCCTGAAATGGCGACCGCGCCCTGCAGCCTTTGCCCGCCGACGATGCGCAACTTGTCCATATCAAAGAATCCGTTCAGCAGCCGATCGCACCGGCCGAACTGACAAGAGAGTTGATCGCAATATTCTTCTCTGTCAACCTTGCCTGGAATATTCTATTCCTTAACATCAGCTGGATGAGAGAGCCCCGAGGAGCTTCATGTCGGTTCTCACGAAAATCATTGCGACGCTCGACACCATGGCGCCGGCCGACCGGCAGATCGGCCAGTTCATCGTCGACAATCCAGACGAAATGCTGCGCCTGTCGTCGGTGGCGCTGGGCGAACAGACGGGGCGCAGCCAGTCCAGCGTGGTGAAATTCGCGCAGAAGCTCGGCTATGCCAGCTACCAGCAGCTGAAGCTCGCGGTCAGCGAGGCCAAGGCCCAGCAATGGCAGGCACCGCCCGGCATGGTCCATGGCAGCATCGACCGCGCCGACGGTTATGTCGCCGTGCAGCAGAAGCTGGTGGCCGGCAAGCTTGCGGCGATGCAGCAGACGATGTCGGTCAACAGCGAACAGACCGTCGGGCGGGTTCTCGACCTGCTCGACCGGGCCGATCGCATCCACCTCGCCGGCGTCAGCGCCTCATCGCTCGTCGCGCGCGACTTCGCCATCAAGCTGATGAAGCTCGGGCGCAACGTGCTGCACGACAGCGACAGCCATGTGCAGCTCGCCAGCGCAGCGTCGCTGGGATCGCGTGACGTGCTGCTGGCATTCTCGCATTCGGGCACCAGCATCGAGACGGTCCGCATCGCCGAACTCGCCAAGCAGCGCGGTGCTGCCGTCGTCGTCATCTCCTCGCTCAGGGACAATCCGCTGAGCGCGATTGCAGATGTCGTGCTTCACTCGGTCAGCGACGAGGATAATGTCCGCTCGTCGTCGATCACCGCCCGCGACGCGCAGTTGGCCCTGACCGACCTGCTGTTCATCCTGCTTGTCCAGCGCCAGGCCGATGCGAACGACCACATCCATCGCAGCGAGGCCGCCGTGGCGGCGCTCAAGGTCCGATAGACCGACATCGGCGCGCTCCACGACGTCCGCCTCTCCGCCCAGCCCTGAGGGTTCACTCCGCCGCCATCAGCCGTGATGCCTCGAGCATCGTCCTGATCTCCGACCGGCAGGAGCCGCAATTGGTGCCGGCCTTCAGCACCTTGCCGATGTCGTCGAGGCTGGCGCTGCCGCCTGATATCGCGGCGGTGAGCTGGTTCACCCCGACATTGAAGCAGGAGCAGACGATGCGACCGACTGACGGCACCGGCACCGGCGCGCGCCCCGACAGCAGCGCGCGGCGATCGAGTGCCGTCAGCGGCTCGACCGAGGCGAGCAGCGACAACAGCCAGTCGCGTTGGGGCAGGTGACCGTGCGGCGCGACCAGCAGCGCCTCGGCGAGCCTACCCTCGCCGTCGGTCGCAGCAGCGCGAAAGGTCGAGCTCCGTCGGTCGGTGTATTCGAGCAACTGGTCGGCCGGCACGACGTCGACCAGCCGGCGGGCGAGCAGGATGCCCTGTTCGGGCGGTTCGGTGCCGGAAAGTTCATAGACCCAGCCGCCTGCCACCGCCGCGCGGCTCCAATGGACAAAGCCCGTCGGCCTGATGTCGCGGCGGGTCATCAGCACGCCGGCCCAGGCGACCGGCTCGCGGGCGATCCGTACCGGGACATGCTTGAGTTCCGGCTGGCCGGAAAATGGGTCGGTGACCGGCGCCGACAGCGATCCGGCGGCGGCGTTGGCGGCAAAGCGCCCGCTCCAGTGCATCGGCAGGAAGGCCTCGCCCCGCCGCTGGCTGCCGCTGGCGACTGCCTTGGCCCGGCCACCGCCAAAGCGGCTTTCGATGCGGACAAGATCGCCGTCGGCGATCCCGAGCCTAGCGGCGTCGGCCGCGTTCAGCTCGATCACCGGCTCCGGCGCATTGGCCATCAGGCGCGGCACCCTGCCCGTCCGGGTCATTGTGTGCCACTGGTCGCGCAGCCGGCCAGTGTTGAGGACAAGCGGAAAAGCGGCGTCGACCGGCAGTGCCGCGCCTTCCTGGCGGACGGCGACGAAACGTCCGCGCCCATCGGCGGTGGGAAAGCATCCATCACCCAGCAACCGCTGGACCCCGGCTGAAGCACCGGCGCGAAATGGCCAATGCAGCGGCGCGAGCGTGTCATAGTCGCTGTCCTCGATGCCGGCGAGGCCGCCAATGTCGAACAGGCGGGCGCCGTCATTCTCGAAGGCAGAAAGTGCCGCATGCTCGCGAAAGATCGCCGCCGGGCTGGCGTAGTCGAAGGCTTCGGCAAAGCCCATGCGCCGGGCGGCCTGCGACACGATCCACCAGTCCGGGCGGACGTCGCCCGGCATCGGCAGGAACGATTTCTGGCGCGATATCAGGCGCTCGGAATTGGTCACCGTGCCGTCCTTCTCGCCCCAGGCCGCGGCAGGCAGCAGCACGTCGGCGAACTGGCTGGTGTCGGTGCGGGTGACGTCCGAGACGACGACGAATTCACAGGCCTTCAGGGCAGCGCGCACCTTGCCGGCATCCGGCATGCTGACGGCCGGGTTGGTGCCCATCACCCAGAGCGCCTTGATGCGCCCGTCGCTTGCCGCCTCGAACATGTCGACGGCCTTGAGGCCCGGCTTGCGGGCGATATCAGGCGTGCGCCAGAAGCGGCCAACCCGGTCCGGAGCCTGGGGATCGTCGAAACCCATGTGCGCGGCAAGCTGGTTGGCAAGGCCGCCGACCTCCCGGCCGCCCATGGCGTTGGGCTGGCCGGTGACCGAAAACGGCCCCATGCCCGGCCTGCCGATGCGCCCCGTCGCGAGGTGGCCGTTGAGGATGGCATTGACCTTGTCGGTGCCATGGGCCGACTGATTGACGCCCTGGCTGTAGACGGTGACGGTGCGCTCCGTCGCCGCGAACCAGTCGTAGAAGGCGGCAACATCGGCCGTGTCGAGATCGCAGCTTTCGGCGACACGCCGGGGCGTCGGCGCGTCGGCGCAAGCGAGGCTGACCGCCGCATCGAAGCCGGACGTATGGGCGCCGACATAGGCCCGGTCAATGGCGTCGCTGCCGGCGAGATGCGCCAGCAGGCCATTGAACAGCGCCACGTCGGTGCCTGGCCTGAGCTGTAGGTGCAGGTCGCATTCGGCAGCGGTGGCCGTGCGGCGCGGATCGATGACGACGATCCTGATTTCACGCTCGGTCCGCGCAGCGAGCAGGCGCTGGTAGAGGATCGGATGGCACCAGGCGGTGTTGGAACCGACCAGCACGACAAGGTCGGCCTGTTCTAAATCCGCGTAGACGCCGGGCACGATGTCTTCGCCGAAGGCGCGCTTGTGGCCGGCGACGCTGGAAGCCATGCACAGCCGCGAATTGGTGTCGATGTTGGCCGAGCCGATGAATCCCTTCATCAGCTTGTTGGCGACGTAATAGTCCTCGGTCAGCAATTGCCCCGAGACATAGAAGGCGACCGCATCCGGTCCATGCCGGGCGATGGTGTCGGAGAAGCGACTTGCCACCAGATCGAGCGCCGCGTCCCAGGAGGTGCTGCGGCCGCCGATCTCGGGATAGAGCACCCGCCCGTCGAGGCCGAGCGTCTCGCCGAGCGCCGACCCCTTGGAACAAAGCTTGCCGGCATTGGCGGGATGGCCGGGGTCGCCGCGCACGGACGTCGTGCCGTCCGCAGCGACCCGCGCCTGCACGCCGCAACCCACCCCGCAATAGGGACAGGTGGTCCTCACCTCGCGTGCATCCATCATGGTCAGGCAGCCTTCGATGCGCGAAGCTCGAGCGCGATGAACAGCCGCCCGTGCTCGACCTTGAGCGGAATGGTCCTGACCGAGCCTTCGTCGGCGCCTTGCGCCTTACCGGTTTCCAGCGAAAACACCCAGTTGTGCAGCGGGCAGGTCACCGAGGCGTCATGGACGATGCCCTGGCTCAGCGGCCCGCCCTTGTGCGGGCAATGGTCCTCGATGGCGAAGACCTGGTCTTCGGCGGTGCGGAACACGCCGATCTTGCCCTGGGGTGTGTCGACGCAGCGCGCGCCGCGCAACGGTATGTCGGCGATTGTCCCGATTGCGATCCAGTCCATCTCGCTCATTCCGCTGCCTCCGCAAAGCCGACCGAGGCCATCGGGCGGAACTCGTGCTTGTCCTTGCCGGAGACGCGCTCCGACCATGGGTCGACCTGAGCGAATTTCTGGCTGAAGACGAAGCGCTCGTAATAGGCCGCGCGCCTCTCGGCATCGTCGAGGATCTGGCGCTTGATCTCTGCAACCCCAACGCGCTTTGCCCATTTGTAGATGCGCTCGAGATAGCGGCCCTGCTCGCGATACATCTGCGTCAGCGCGACGATCACCTCGAGCGCCTCGTCCTCCGATTTCACCAGGCCGAGCACCTCGGTGCCCTTGATGTCGAGGCCGGCGGCACCGGCGAAATGGATCTCGAAACCGCTGTCGACGCAGATGATGCCGATGTCCTTGCAGGTCGCCTCGGCGCAGTTGCGCGGGCAGCCGGACACCCCCATCTTGAGCTTGGCCGGCGTCCACGAGCCCCACATGAACTTCTCGATGCGGATACCGAGTCCAGTCGAGTCCTGGGTGCCGAAACGGCACCAGTCGGAGCCGACGCAGGTCTTCACCGTGCGCAGGCCCTTGGCATAGGCGTGGCCAGAGACGAAACCGGCCTTGCCGAGATCGGACCAGACTGCAGGCAGGTCCTCCTTGCGGATGCCCAGCATGTCGATGCGCTGGCCGCCCGTGACCTTGACCAGCGGGATCTCGAACTTGTCGACGACATCGGCGATGGCGCGCAGCTCATTCGCATTGGTCACCCCGCCCCACATGCGCGGCACCACCGAATAGGTGCCGTCCTTCTGGATGTTGGCGTGGACACGCTCGTTGATAAAACGCGACTGGTAGTCGTCGGCATATTCGTCCGGCCAGTCGCAGACGAGGTAGTAGTTGAGCGCCGGCCGGCACTTGGCGCAGCCGCAAGAGGTCTTCCAATGCAGCTCCTGCATGACCTCGGGGATCGTCTTCAGCCCCTTGGCCTTGATCAGGCGGCGCACGTCGTCATGGCCGAGCTCGGTGCACTTGCACATGGGTTGCACGGCTGTGGGATTGTAGCTATCGCCCAAAGTCAGCGACATCAGTTGCTCGACAAGCCCGGTGCAGGAGCCGCAGGAAGCGGACGCCTTGGTGTGGGCCCGCACATCGTCGAGCGAGGTCAGCCCCTTCGCGGCGATGGTACCTGTTATCTTGCCCTTGCAGACGCCGTTGCAGCCACAGATTTCCGCATCATCCGCCAGTGCCGCAACGGCCGCCATAGGGTCCAGCGGCGATCCTCCCTGATAGGTCTGGCCGAAGATCAGCGTGTCGCGCATCTCCGAGATGTCGGTCTGCTTCTTCTTGAGGTCGTTGAACCAGGCGCCGTCACCCGTTTCGCCATAGAGCACCGTGCCGATGACACGATTGTCCTTGAGCACCAGGCGCTTGTAGATGCCGGCTGCGGCATCGCGCAGCACGATCTCCTCGCGGTCGTCGCCATCGGCAAAGTCGCCGAGCGAATAGAGGTCGATGCCGGTGACCTTGAGCTTGGTCGGCGTGTCCGAGTGGACGAAGCGGGCAGTGTTGTCGCCGGCAAGATGGCTGGCTGCGACGCGCGCCATCTCGTAGAGCGGCGCGACGAGCCCGTAGATCTGGCCGCCGACCTCGGCGCATTCGCCAAGCGCCAGGATGTCGGGATCGGAGGTGCGCATGCCGTGGTCGACTGTTATGCCGCGATTGGTTTCGATGCCGGCATCCCTGGCGATCGAAGCATTGGGCCGGATGCCGACCGCCATCACCACCAGCGTCGCCGGGATGATGGTGCCGTCGGCGAGTTCCACGCCCTCGACCTTGCCATTGCCGACGATGGCCTTGGTGTTGGCCTTGGTCATCACCTTGATGCCGCGCGCCTCGACCGCCTTCTGCAGGAGGTAGCCGGCGGCAGGATCGAGCTGGCGTTCCATCAGCGTCGGCATGACGTGCAGCACCGTCACATCCATGCTCTGCTCCTTGAGCCCCGCCGCGGCCTCGAGGCCGAGCAGTCCGCCGCCGATCACCACCGCCCTGGCGCGTGACTGGGCCGCGAGCAGCATGGCATTGACGTCGTCGAGGTCGCGGTAGGTCAGCACGCCGGGCAAATCTTTGCCCGGTTCATCAACAGGATGAAACAGACCCCGATCAGCGACAGCGGGATCGTCACCACGGGCATCAGCACAGAGCGGAACGAACCGAGGAACAGCAGGATGACGACGATAACGATGGCCACCGCTTCGGCGATGGTTTTGAACACCTCTTCGATCGAGGCGCTGATCGTCTCGGTCGAGTCGTAGACCATGGTGATGGTCATGCCCTGCGGCAGGCTGGCACTGATCGCCGGCAGTTCGTTGATGACCGCGGCTGCCGTGTTGAGCGGATTGGCCGACGGCGTCGGGAAGATGCCGATGAAGGTGCCCGGTTCACCGTTGAAGTTGACGACGGTGTCGGTGCTTTCGGCGGCGAGCTCGACATGTGCGACATCGCGCAGCCTGACGACGTTGCCGTTGTCAGACTTGAGCGGCAGTTCGCCAAATGCTTCCGGCGTCTGCAGCGTCGACTTCATGGTGATCGAATAAGCGACGTATTCGTTCTTGGTCTTGCCCGGCGCCGAAAGGAAGTTGGACTTGTTGATGGCCTGCAGCACTTCGGCTGCGGTCAGGCCACGCGCGGCGAGCTTCACCGGGTCGACCCAGACACGCATCGAATAGTTGGCGGCACCCAGAACCTGAACCTCGGCAACGCCCTCGATCGTCGACATGCGTGGACGGATGACGCGCTGAATATATTCGGTAAGCTCCTCCGAGCTCATGTTCGGGTTCTGCATCGCCAGATACATGATGGCGAACTGCTGCCCCGTGCCCTTGACGATGGTCGGGTCCTTGGCGTCGGACGGCAACTGGCCGCGCACCTGCTGGACCTTGGACATCACCTCGGTCAAAGCCGTGTCGGGATTGGAGCCGAGCTCCATCTGCACCGTCACCGTGCTCGACGACGGCCGGCTTTGCGAGGTCACATAGTCGATGTTTTCGGTCGTCGCCACGGCGGCGGCGATAGGTGCCGTGATGAAGCCCTGGATCAGGTCAGCGCTGGCGCCGGGATAGACGGTGGTGATCGTGATCACCGTCTCCTCCACCTTGGGATACTGACGCACCGACAGGTTGAACAGCCCCTGGAAGCCCAGGAGCAGGATCATGAGGGCAACCACCGTCGAAAGGACGGGGCGGCGGATGAAGATGTCAGAGAAACTCATTTTGCGGCCGCCTTGGCGTCAGCAGAGGTTACCGGCGAAACCGTGTTGTCGACCTTGACATGGGTGCCGTTGGTCAGCCTGTTCTGGCCTGCGATGACCAGCTCATCACCGGCCTTGACGCCCTCGATGATCTCGACGCGGCCTTCCGAACGGCGGCCGACCTTGACGAAGACCTGGCTGACCGTGAGCGCCGGTTCAGCCTTCGCTTCGGCAGGTGCGGCCGAAGCATCTGCAGGTGCGGCAACTGCCGGAGCGGCTGCGGCAGCGTCAGGCTTGGCCTCGGCGGGACGCACGACATAGACATAGTCGCCATAAAGGCTGGTGGTCAGTGCCGTCTGCGGCACGGCCAGCACGCCGTCTTCCCGGGGCAGCTCAACGCGCACGCGCACGAACTGGCCGGGGCTCAGCTTGCCTTCCGGATTGGTGATCTCGGCGCGGACCGAAACGAGGCGGCTCTGCGGGTCGACCTTGGGATCGATACCGACAACGCTGCCCTTGAAAGCCATGTCGTCGGCGGTGACGCCAAAGGCTACCGGCTGGCCCATCTTCAGCGAGCCAAGCTGCTGCTCCGGAACGGAAAAGTCTGCCCGCATGGTGTCGAGATCCTGCAGGGTGGCAACGATGGTGCCCGGGGCGAGATACTGTCCGTCATCGACCTTGGGAATGCCGATCGTGCCGGAAAACGGGGCGCGCAGCTGCTTCTGGTCGAGCACCGCCTGCAGCTTCTGCACCTGCGATGCCGACGTCGATGCCGTTGCGCGGGCCGCATCGAGCGCCACTTCCGAGCCGACGCCGCGGCGCTGCAGCTCGATGGCGCGGTCGAGCGACTGCTGGTCGAGTGCTGCCTGCGTCTTGGACGCGGCGAGGTCCGCCTGCTGGACGGTGTCGTCGAGCTGGATCAGCACGTCGCCCTGCTTGACGCGCTGGTTGGCGGCGAAATTGATGTCCTTGATGATGCCGGCCTGCTCGACCGTCAGGTCGACGCCCTGCGAGGCATTGACCGTGCCGATCGTTTCAATGCCTGGCGTCCAGGGGGCGGGTTCGACCTTGGCGGTCGCCACCGTCACCGACGCAACCGGCATATTGGCGAAGAACTGCTGGATCGCATTGTCGCGGAAGATGTTGAATCCGACGATGCCGCCGCAAATGACAACAAGCAGTACGAGAGCGATGATGAGACGCTTTATCAAAGGAGATCCCCAATCGGTAAGGAATCGGCATCCGGGAGGCCGTGATGCACATTGGACCGGTTTCTTGGAAAACCCAAGAGTGCCGGGCTTACTGTACCGTCTGGACGGTATTGTCAATCCACGATAGTGTGATCCCAAGGAGACACCACAATGTCGGGCCACAGACCAAGCTCTCGCGAAAAAATCCTCGCCGCAGCCAGCGAATTGGCCGACATCGTCGGTCCGGGCAACCTGTCGCTCGACGCAGTGGCCCAGCGTGCCGGCGTATCGAAGGGTGGGCTGCTGTACAATTTCCCGACCAAGGCCAAGCTCATGCAGGCGCTGGTCCAGGACTATCTCAAAACCTTCGAGGATGCGCTCGAGGCGGAAGCAGCCAAGCGCGGCGATACTACCAAAAATAGTCTGACCGCCTACATTGAACTGTCGGCGCGAGAGTGCGAGCAGAAGCAGCCGTCAGCGGCCGGGGTGCTCGCGGCACTTGCCGAAGATCCGGATTTTCTCAATCCTGTCAGGGACTTCAAGCGCCAGTTGCTCGACAGGCTGAAATCGGAAACGCCGGATGCCGCCAAGCTGGTCGTGGCGTTCCTGGTCATTGAAGGGCTACGCAGCATGAAGCTGTTCGACATGGACATATTGCACGACGACGAGCGCAACATGGCGCTTTCGTATCTTCTCGCCGAAGCCGCCGGCTCGTAGGTCGATGACCTGGCGGCGCACGGCTTTTGCGCTGCCCGCCATTTTCCTACTGTACGTTGCGCCGAGTTTATGAGATTCAACCACCGCACAAAATATCGTTGCATTCGGACGCTTGGCCATGTTGCCCAATGGTTAAGCGTAGTTTAGCGGTACACACATATAAGTGAGCCACTATATGACTTCGTCGTTGCCGGTCACCTTCGTCGTGACAGTGGATGCCGAAGCTGGGCCCCGGCGCAAGTCGGCGCATGCACAGCTTTCAGCGCTCTCGTGGCCCTTCGCGTTCGTCGAAGGCCTTACCCCTCAATGCGCTGAAACCGTTCAGCTTTACGACGCCAGACAGAACCGCAAGCATTCCAAGCGCCCGCTGGCGCCGGCCGAAGTGGCCGCCTATGCCAGCCACCGCAAGGCAATGCGCGCCTTCCTCGACACCGACGCGCCTATGGCTCTCATCCTCGAGGACGATTTCCGCCTGCTGGAGCCGGCAGCCTTTGCCGCCCGCATAGCGGCACTGCAGCAGGCGCCTGTGGAATGGGACATTCTCAAGCTGTTCGACTTCCAGGATCGACCGGTCGTAGAGTCGGTTGGGGTGGCCGACATCGCCATCGTTTCACATGGCAGCCCGACCGCCGGCATGGTCGGTTACCTCATCACCCGGCGTGGCGCGGAGAGTTTCCTCAGCCGGGCCACCGTCTACCGCCAGATCGACGAAGACATTAAGTTCTTCTGGGAGCTCAAGCTCAGGGTGCTATCGGTCAAGCCCAACCTCGTGACCGACGTCAGTGCCGAGCTCGGCGGCAGCCTGATCGAGGCCGACCGCAACGAGGTCAAGCTGAAGCGGCATTGGACCGTATCGGTCAAGGCGCTCGGGCAGACTGCGCTGCGTCAGATCAACTATCGGCGCCACCGCAAGCACTACAGCCTCAAGCTCAAGTAGCTCCGCCTCGCACAGCTGGTCCCAGGCACCTCACCAGACGTTCGGCGACGTTGCCGGACAGCTGTCTTTCGCTCAGCTCGCCTCGCGCAGGGATTCAGCGGCCTGCAGGTCGACCGAAACCAGCTGACTTACCCCCTGCTCCGCCATGGTGACGCCGAACAGCCGGTCCATGCGTGCCATGGTGATGGGATTGTGGGTGATGACGACGAAGCGCGTCTCGGTCGATGCCGACATCTCGTCCATCAGGTTGCAGAAGCGCTCGACATTGTGGTCGTCGAGCGGCGCGTCGACCTCGTCGAGCACGCAGATCGGCGCCGGATTGGTCAGGAACACCGCAAAGATCAGCGCCATCGCCGTCAGCGCCTGCTCGCCGCCCGACAGCAGCGTCATCGTCTGCGGCTTCTTGCCGGGCGGTCGGGCGAGGATTTCGAGACCGGCTTCGAGCGGGTCCTCCGACTCGATCAGCTGAAGCTCGGCGGTGCCGCCACCGAACAGATGGGTGAACAGGCGCTTGAAATGGCCGTTGACCAGGTCAAAGGCGGCCAGCAGGCGTTCACGACCTTCGCGGTTCAGGCCCTGAATGCCCTGGCGCAGCTTGCGGATCGCCTCGATGATGTCCTCGCGCTCTGAGACGATCGCCTCGAGCCGGTCGGATAGCTCCTTCTGCTCTTCTTCGGCACGCAGGTTGACGGCACCAAGCCGCTCGCGCTCGATCTTGAGGCGCTCCAGCGACCTTTCGACTTCGGCGGGATCGGGCATCGGATCGTCCGCCTCCAGGCCGGTATGGCGGATCACCAGGTGCGGCGGCGTCGCAAGCACCTCCTGGATGCGCCCCTCGACCTCGCGACGGCGTTCGTCGGCTGCCGTCAGGCGCTCCTCGGCGCGCGCCCGCGCTTCACGCGCTTCGGCCAATCCCTGGATCGCGGCGGTTGCGGCCTTGTCGAGAACCGACTGCTTGTTCTCGGCATCCTGGAGACGGTCGGACGCTTCCTTGCGCAGGGCTTCCGCCTGCGTCAGCTGCGACATCAGCGCCCGGCGACGCGCGTCGAGCTCGTCGGGCGCCTCGGCCAGCAATTCGCGTTCGGCAGCGGCTTCCTCGCGCCGCTCGGCCAGCGCTTCAACCTGCTCGGCGGCACTTTCGGCACGTAGCACCCAGCTCTGGCGCTCGGCGGCGATCGCCGTCAACCGGCGCGCTCTCGCCTCGGCTTCGCGGTTGAGGCCGTCATGCACGGCACGGGCGTCGGCGACGGCAGAGCGATCGCGCGCGACGGCGCCGGAAAGCTGTTCGAGCCGCGCCTGAAGGTCGGCGAGATCGGGTGCCGAGCCCAGCATGTCCTCGGCTTCGACATAGCCGGCCTGCGCTTCTTCATGCGCATCGGCGACACGCGCGCGTGCTTCGTCCAGGGCAGCACGGCGGCTTGTCAGCTCGCCGGCGGCCTTTTCCGCCTGAGCCAGGGCGTCGCGCGCCGCACCGACACGGTGCTGGGCGTCGCGCCATGCCTGCCGCGCCTGTCGCTCGGCTTCGGTGGTTTCGCGAACGGCATTTTCAGCCCGCGCCAAGGCCTCTTCGGCCGCGCGCACCAAAAGCGTCGCCTGGACAGCTTCGGCATCGAGCTCGGCAAGCCGGTTCTTCTGGGCCAGACGCTGTGCCGCGGCGGTGGGTGCGTCGGCGCTTGCGGTCAATCCGTCCCAGCGCCACAGCCCGCCCTGCTTGCTCACCAGCCTCTGGCCGGGCGCAAGTTGCGGCTGCAACCTAGCCGCATCGGTGGCGTCGACGACACCGATCTGCGCGAGACGGCGCGCCAGCTGCTGCGGGGCGCGCACGACCTCGGCGAGGCTGCGCACGCCTTCGGGCAGCTTCGGGTCGCCCGCAGCCACCTTGGCGTCACCCCAGTGCACCGGTGCGGCCCGGTCGAGCGCGGCTTCGAGATCGTCACCAAGGGCAGCACCCAGCGCCGTCTCGAAGCCGCGCTCGACGCCGATCTGCTCCAGCACCGCCGGGAAAAGATCGCCAGACGCGGCGTTGATGATCTTGGCCAGGGTGCGCGCCTCGGTCTCGATCCGCGCCAGCTCGGCCTTGGCCTCCTGCAGCGGCGTGCGCGACGAGGCCTCGGTCTGGCGTGCCTCGGTGACGGCGCGCTCGGCCTCGGTTGCTGCGAACTCGGCTTCTTCAAGCGCTTCCTGTGCTGCCTCGGCCAGCATCTGCTTTTCCGCCGGGTCGGCCAGCGTCGAAATGCGCGCCGCGATTTCGCTGGCCTCGCGATCCAGTTCGGCAAGCTGGCGAGCAAAACGGTCGCGGCGCTCGGCAGCGTCGCGCATGGCGCGCTCGGCCTGGGTGCGGCCAGCTGCCGCCTCGGCGCGTTCGGCGGTCAGCCGGCCAAGCTCGGCCTCGGTCAGCGCCAATGTCGCCATCGCCTCCTCGAAAGCGGCACGCGTATACGTCTCGCGATCGGTCGCGCCGGCATTCTCGTCGTTGAGCGCCTTCTCCTCGGCATCGAGACGCGCCAGGATCGCGGCGTTGTCGCCAATCATGCGCTGCTCGCGGGCAATGTCGGCATCGAGCTGCTGCAGGCGGCGGTCGAGTTCGCTCTGGCGCGAATTGATGCGGCCGGCTTCCTCCTCGAGCTGCGAGCGTGCAATGGACAGGCGCTGGAAGGTAGCAGCGGCAGCAGCCGCGCCGTCACGCATCTCGGGCAGTTTGTGGGCGCCTACGGCCTGGTCCCTGGCCGCCGCCATCTGGGCTGCGGCACGGTCGCCGACGAGCGAGGTCGCCGTGGCCAGCGCCGACTGCGCTTCGCCTTCCTGCGCCTTGGCCAGCGTCCAGCGCAGATGCAGCAGCGTGGCCTCCGCCTTGCGGATGTCGGCTGACAGGTTCTTGAAGCGCGATGCCTGTCGGGCCTGGCGCTTCAGGCTTTCAATCTGGCTTTCGAGCTCGCCGACGACATCGTCGAGCCGCTCGAGGTTCTGTTCGGCAGCGCGCAGGCGAAGCTCGGCTTCATGGCGGCGCGTGTGCAGGCCGGAAATGCCGGCCGCCTCTTCCAGCAGCGCGCGGCGCGCCTGCGGTTTTGCCTGGATCAGTTCGCCGATGCGGCCCTGCCCCACCATCGACGGCGAGCGCGCGCCGGTAGACTGATCGGCGAACAGCAGTTGCACGTCCTTGGCGCGGGCTTCCTTGCCGTTGATGCGGTAGACGGAGCCGGCTTCGCGCTCGATGCGGCGCGACACCTGCAACTCGTCGGCGTCGTTGAAGGAGGGGGGCGCGGTGCGGTCGGTATTGTCGAGGAACAGCGTGACTTCAGCGGTGTTGCGCGCCGGGCGCGTACCGGAACCAGAGAAGATGACGTCGTCCATGCCGGAGGCGCGCATGTTCTTGTACGAGCTTTCGCCCATCACCCAGCGCAACGCTTCGACGAGATTGGACTTGCCGCAGCCATTCGGCCCGACGATGCCGGTGAGCCCGCGTTCGATGACGAACTCGCCGGGCTCGACAAAGGACTTGAAACCGAGAAGGCGGAGGCGCGAAAACTTCATTCGCGCCAGTCCGCACGGAAGGGTGCACCGAAGCCGTGTTGCCTCGGTGCCATGAGCCTATCAGAGCATGCCGTCGATAACCGCCGACATTTCGTCAATCGTCATTGCCCCCTTGTAGACTTTCCCGTTGATGAAGAAGGTCGGCGTCGAGTCGACCTTGAAATCGTTCTCGCCGCGGGCGCGCACCGCCCTGATATCGTCCAGAAGCTTCTGATCAGTCAAGCAGGCCTCGAACGACTCCTGTGTAAAGCCGGCGAGCTTGGAGATCTGCAGCAGCGCGTCCTTGGGGTTCTGCGAACCGGCCCAGCTCTGCTGCTGCTTGAACAGCACGTCGACCATCGGGAAGTAGTTGTCCTTCGAACAGCGCGCAAGCATGAAGCCTGCCTCGGCCAGCGGGTCGAAGGGGAACTCGCGATAGATCAGCCGCGCCTTGCCGGTATCGATGTACTTGGTCTTCAGCGCCGGCAGCGTCGTCTCGTGGAAATGCGCGCAGTGCGGGCAGGTCATCGAGGCGTATTCGACGATGGTGACGGGCGCATCGGCCTTGCCGATGATCATGTCGGGCAGTGTGCCGGCTTCAACCAGCTTCGCCATGTCGACCGTGCCCTGTGCCTCGGGCACCTTCACCGCCTGCACCGGCGTCGCCGGGGCAGCCGGGGTTGCGGCAGGCGTTGCCGGCTCGGCAGGCTTGGGCGTCGCTGCGTTGGCCTGCTCGCCGGAGTCGCTGCAAGCGGAAAGCAGCGCCGCTGCCGAAACGGCTGCGAGCCCGGTAAGTGCGGTCCTGCGAGAAATCGAACGAAGCATACGAATCACCTGACGATGGTTGGATTTTGCAATGTGCGGTTACGTGAAAGCGATAGTTGGCGCGAATTAAGGCATGGCTGTCCCCAAACCAATCGCATTTTGCCGCACTTTCAATCACGAAAGCGCGAGAAAGCAGGCATTTTCTACTTTCGGCTGCCGATGATGCTCGCGCCCAGCTTTTCAAGCGATGCTTTCAGTCCTTCGTCCTCGATGAACCTTACTGCACCGGTAAGCTTGCCCTGCTCCGCATCGGTCAGCTTGCGCAACCGCGGCCGTGGCTTGGCGGCGGTGTTCGACACCGGCTTCTGCACGATGCGGATGCGACCTATGGCGTTGAAGCCGAGATAGGAATTGACCCGGCCGATGATCTCGCCGGTCTCGTGCTGGAGATGAAGTGCCGCCGGTCCCGAGCAGGCAACGATCAGCACGGCAGGCTCGAACGGATCGTCCTCATGCATACGCCGCGGCCACTGGATCTTCTCCGGCCGTGTGTTGTGGGCAAGGCGGGGACCGACGATTTCTTCCCATGACTGGACAAGCCCGACGGAGATGCCCGTGCGCTTGCGCAGGACGGGATCGAGAATGGCGTTTGCCAGATCGCTGACCGGAACGGGATTGCCCGTCCACCTTTTCCCTGCCATGTCGTTCTCCAGAAGTACCCCTGTCGACACGCAACGCCGAAGGCAGTCCAGTTCATCAATGGCATCCCCGACCGACAGCCGCAAGCTCGCCACTGATATCGACGGCAGGATCGCGACACTGCTGCTCGAATGGTATGATGTTCACCATCGCGAATTGCCTTGGCGCACCCCACCAAGCGACCTGAAGCGCGGCATCCGCCCCGACCCGTATCGGGTCTGGCTCTCTGAAATCATGCTGCAGCAGACAACCGTCGAGGCAGTGAAGCCCTTTTTCCGCGCGTTTCTCGAGAAGTGGCCGGATGTTGCCGCACTGGCTGCCGCCGAGACCGAAGACGTCATGAAGGCCTGGGCGGGGCTCGGCTACTATTCACGTGCCCGCAATCTCAAGGTCTGCGCTGAAACGGTAGCCGCCTTGCCCAACGGCCGCTTCCCCGACAGCGAAGACGGACTGCGCGCCTTGCCCGGCATCGGGCCCTACACGGCTGCGGCGATCGCCTCCATCGCCTTCAACCGGCCAGCGGCGGTTGTCGACGGCAATGTCGAACGTGTCGTCACGCGTCTCTTTTCCATCGCCACGCCCCTGCCCCAGGCCAAGGTGGAAATACGCGACCATGTCGAGCGCATGCTGGCTGCGGCGCGACCGGGCGATTTCGCCCAGGCGATGATGGATCTAGGCGCCACCATCTGCACGCCACGGCGGCCGCGCTGCATGCTCTGCCCTTTGCGCTCGGATTGCAGTGCAGTCGCTTCAGGCGATCCCGAACTCTATCCCGTCAAGCCGGCCAAGACCGAGCGCCCGCAGCGGCGCGGCGCGGCGTTTGTGGCCGTCAGAAGCGATGGCGCGGTGCTTCTGCGCAAACGCCCGGGCAAGGGCCTGCTCGGCGGCATGACCGAGGTGCCTACGACAGGCTGGACGGCACGTGTCGACGGCGACACCGGCGCAGGCAGCGCGCCCTTTGCCGCGAAGTGGCAGCGCGCCGGTACGATCACCCACATTTTCACCCATTTTGCCCTCGATCTCGACGTGTTTCGCGCTGATGCTACCAAGGACCAAGCGCCCGAGGGACACTTCTGGTCGGCCGCTTCCGACCTCTCCGGCGAAGCCTTGCCAAGCGTCATGAAAAAAGTCATCGAAGCTGCCATACCGGGCGCAACGAAACGAGGACGTTAGCGAAACCATGAGCGAAATCCGCCACATCGTCTATGACATCGGCAAGGTGCTGATCCACTACGACCCCGACCTTCCCTTCAGCCGCATCATCCCCGACCCGGTCGAGCGCCGCTGGTTCTTCGACAATGTCTGCACCAGCGAATGGAACATCGAGCAGGATCGCGGCCGCAGCTGGGAAGAGGCCGAGGCACTGCTGATCGCCGACTTTCCCGAGCATGAAAACAGCATTCGCGCCTTCCGCCAGCATTGGCACGAAATGGTGCCGCACCACTATGAAGACAGCGTCGCGCTGATGGAGAGCCTCGTCGCCGCCGGCCACGACGTGACCATGCTGACCAACTGGGCCTCGGACACGTTCCGCGAGGCACGGGCGCGCTTCCCGTTTCTCGAAAAGCCGCGTGGCGTGACGGTTTCGGGCGATGTCGGCCTGATCAAGCCCGACCGGCGCATCTACGACCTGCATGTTGCGTCGTTCGACCTCGACCCGAAGGCTTCACTGTTCATCGATGACAGCCAGAAGAACGTGAATGCCGCCATCGACGCCGGCTGGCAGGCGGTGCTGTTTTCAAATGCGAAAACGCTCGAGGCGGACCTCGAGCGTCTCGGGATCGGACGGTGACTGGAAACCGGCCGATCAGCGAACCCGGACTGGCTGATTTGGCTGCCGGAATTCGATCTCTATGGCAGGCGCGACGCGGTCTCTGAAGGTCCAGAAGCGGCTAGCAATAATGCCTGCGCGCTCGAGCCGGTCAGTCCGGCGCGGGTGAAACTTCAGGCACCTGCCTTTTCCATGCCGACACGCACGATGCGGCGCAGCTCGTCGATCTGGGTCAGACCGCCGGCACGCTCATAGTGCCAGAAGGTCCAGCCGTTGCAGGCGTCGAGCCCCTGCACCGAGGCGCCGACACGGTGGATCGAACCGGCGGTGTCGCCGATCGACAGCGTGCCGTCGGCACGAACCTTGGCCGCCCATCGCTTCTTCGCATCATACAGCGTTGCCCCCGGCGCCAGCAGGCCCATGTCGAGCAGGCTGCCGAAAGCGACACGCGGCTCGGCGCGCTTGCCGGTCAGGACCGTCAGCGATGGGCCGTCGAGCGGACGCACCGAAGCGATGCGTTCATTGGCGGCGTCGATATAGGCCTGTTCACGCTCGATGCCGACGAAGTGGCGGCCAAGACGCTTGGCAACTGCACCCGTCGTACCCGAGCCGAAGAACGGATCGAGCACCACATCGCCCGGCTTGGTCGAAGCCATCATGATGCGTGCCAGAAGCGCTTCCGGCTTCTGCGTCGGATGCAGTTTGTTGCCGTCCTCGTCCTTCAGGCGCTCGCCGCCGGTGCAGATCGGAAACAGCCAGTCCGAGCGCATCTGGACGTCGTCGTTGGAGGCCTTCAGCGCATCGTAGTTGAAGGTGTAGTTCTTGCCCTTCTGGTCGCGAGAGGCCCAGATCATCGTCTCATGGGCGTTCTGGAAGCGACGGCCGCGAAAGTTCGGCATCGGATTGGTCTTGCGCCAGACGACGTCGTTGAGGATCCAGAAGCCGAGATCCTGCATCGTCGCGCCGACGCGGAAGATGTTGTGATAGGAGCCGATGACCCAGATCGTGCCGTTGGGCTTCAACACCCGGCGGGCGGCCAGCAACCAGGCGCGGGTGAAGGCGTCGTAGGCGGCGAAGCTCTCGAACTGGTCCCAATGATCGTCGACGGCGTCAACCTTCGACTGGTCCGGACGGTGCAGGTCGCCGTCGAGCTGCAGGTTGTAGGGCGGGTCGGCGAAGATGACGTCGACGGAGTTGGCCGGCAATTTGTCGAGCGCCGCCACGCAGTCGCCCTTGATGATGGTGTCGAGCCATTCGGACGGCTTGGGCGTGCGGGAAAGCTGGTCGAGAGGACGCACTGCTGACATTCTGATACCCGGGATGACGCGTTACTATTTACTCGCCGTTATGGTTACCGATCAGCGTAAACAATTGATGAAGCGGGCGTTCTAATTTGCGGATCGAGCCAGAATGGTGTAGTTGCCGCGCCTTGAACTTTTCCGTCCGCGCCCCGACTGCGCCCCAAGCTTCCCGGACTGCCATGACCCAGCCAGACCTAGTGATATTCGATTGCGACGGCGTGCTCGTCGATTCCGAAATCATCGCCGCCCGCGTCGAAGCGGAACTGCTGACCGCTGCCGGCTTCGAGATCAGCGCGGAAGAGATTGCCGAGAGTTATGCCGGCCTGACCTTCAAGGACATCATGCTGAAGATCGAGGAGAAGGCGGCCATCCCCTTCCAGGCCTCGCTGATCAGCCAGGCCGAGGAACTTGTCGACCGCAAGCTGAAGACGGACGTGCGCGCCATCGACGGCGTCCATGAGGCCGTCGCCGGCGTCACCGCGCCGCGCTGCATCTGCTCCAACTCGACAAGCGAACGCATCGAGATGATGCTCGATCGCACCCGCATCCTGCCGCTGTTCAAGGGCCGCATCTTTTCGGCACTTGAAACGCCGAGCAAGAAGCCGAAGCCGGCGCCCGACGTCTTCCTGCACGCCGCAAACACCTACGGTGCGGATCCGGCCAGGACCTTTGTCATCGAGGATTCGGTGCACGGCATTTCGGGCGCCGTTTCAGCCGGCATGCGCGTCATCGGCTTCACCGGCGGCGCCCACAGCTATCCCGGCCATGCCGACATGCTGACCGAGGCCGGTGCCGAGACGGTGATTCGCCGCTGGGCCGACCTCGGCGGCGTGATCCAGGCCCTCAGCATGTGGTCGGAGCACGCCTGAGACACGCAGCCGCGTCATGAATGACCCCGTCAAGACTGGCCCGATCAAGACTGGCCCGGTCCAGACTGGGCGGCTGCTGCTGATCAGCGAAAGCGTCGGCACGCCGACACCGGCGCGCGGTATTCTCAACTACAGTGCCGGCCTGCTTGCCTGCTGCAAGCGCCTCGGCGTCGAAACGACGCTGCTTGCCGAGACACCGGAAACGATAGCTTCGTCAGCAACGGATATCGTTCGCTTCCTCGTCGAGGGCACATATGATGGCGCGATCCGCCACAAGCCGCATTGGAAGCACCTCTACGTAAAATACGTCCAGGCGCTGCGCGAGCGCGGCACACGTACAGCGCCCGCCCCAGTGCCGTCGCGCGCTTTCGTCCCTGCGCACGCCTCAGCATTGCCAGAGATGGAAAAGGTCGCACCTCACCTGGCCTGGATCGACGCCTTCATGCCGGTCACCCGCTTCTACAGCGACAGCACCTTGAAGGCGTCCTACAACTTGCCGCCGCCGATCGTCGATGCGCGCGGCTTCGACTTCGTGCTGATGGACGCATTCCACTACGCGCACCCCCTCACCGACAAGGGCGCGCGGGTAATGCTGGTGATCCACGACCTGATCCCGCTCGACGAACTTGCGGGGCGCTACCGCTTCACCTTCGATCAGAAATTCAGAACGGCACTGGAACGGGCGACCGAATTGATCTTCGTCTCGGCCGCAACCAGGGAAGAGTTTGGCCGCCGCTTTCCCGACCATGCCGCAAGGCTGCCTTGGTCGGTCTTCTCGCCCGTCATTCGGCCCGATCTTCAGGCGGCGTCACAAACCGCAAGCACTGGACCCAAGCCAGAGCGGCCGAGATTCGTCTCGATCCTGTCCAACGAACCGCGCAAGAACATCGCCCCTCTTGTCGATGCCTTCGCCAAGATGGGCGACCGTGCCGAGCTGGTGATCATCGGCAGCGTGCCGGCGCGCAGCTTTCCAGATGCCGGCTCGAACGTCCAATTCGTGGGTCAGGTCACTGAAGACCAGAAGACCGAGCTTTTGCACTCAGCCTCGGCCCTGGTCTTTCCAAGCCTCAGCGAAGGCTTCGGCATTCCCATCGTCGAAGGCGCTTTGTTCGGCCTGCCGGTCGTCTGCTCCGACCTGCCGGTCTTCCGCGAAATCGCCGGCGACCTCGCGATCTTCTTCGATCCACGCAGCGTCGCGTCACTGGCCCGGCGGCTGGACGAGGTCGCCTCGAACCCTGCCGGTTTCCACCAGCAGGCAACCTTCCTGCGCGACCGCTGCATCGCCAGCTATGGAGCGGATGCTGCAACAGCGCGGCTGGCGAAACTCCTTGGCTTGCAACAAGCCAGCTAGTTGCCGGAACTGCTCCAGGTCCGATCGACAAAATCGGCGATCAGCGGCACGATCTCGGGCAATTTCTCCTCAAGCGCGAAGTGCCCGGTCTCGAACAGGTGCAGCTCTGCATCCGGCAGGTCGCCGCGATAGGCGTGTGCGCCTGGTTCCGGAAAGAACGGATCGTCCTTGCCCCACAGGATCAGTGTTGGCGGCCGATGCTGCCGCAGCCAGGCCTGCCATTCGCCATAGCGCGCAACGTTGCTATGGTAGTCGAACGCCAGGTCGACCTGCGGCTGCTTGCGGCCGGGCTGGTCGAGGAAATGCTGATCGAGCGTCCAGCCGTCCGGCGCCAACAGCTCCTGATGTGCGAGACCCGTTTCATACTGGAAGCGTGTGCCGGAAAGCGTCAGCAGGTCGCGGATCGTCTGTTCCGCATCGGGCTGGTCTGGTCGCAAAGCGATGAAATCGCGCGCGCCGTCTGACAGACCCTGTTCATAGGCATTGCCGTTCTGAACAATCAGGCCGACAATCCATGCGGGGTGCCTTGTCGCCAGACGGAAACCGACAGGGGCGCCGAAGTCGAAGAGATAGGCGACGAAGCGGTCGAGCCCCAATCCTTTGACGAAGCCTTCCATCGTGTCGGCGAGACGATCGAAGCTGTAGCCGAACGTGCCGCCGGCGCTTGCCGGCAACGGCACGTCGCTGTGGCCAAATCCGGGGTAGTCGGGCGCGATGACACGGTAGCTGTTGCCGATGGCGTCGATCAGCCGACGAAACTGATGCGAGGCCGATGGAAAGCCGTGCAGCAACAGCAGCACCGGCGCGTCCGGGCCGGCCTCGGCCGGGATCGACTCGCGGTAGAAGATGCTGATGCCATCGACGTCGAGATAACGGTGAGCCACGCGAGGAAAAGCCGGGATTGTCATTTCACATGCCTTCAATATAGAATTACGCATTAGAAATTCTCGTTGAATTACCTAATGTGTCAATAGATATTTTTGGAGTTAGCATGAACGCCGACATCCCCCCTCTCACCGGCGAGCTGCTCGGGCTGGACCTGATCAACACACACGCGCGCAGCGGCACGGGCAGCATCGACCATCTGGCGACGCCTGACGGCTTGCGGGCGTGGGTGGCGCTGCAGGCCGAACGGCTGGGAGATTTCGGCGGCGACGCCCTGGCGAAGGTGTCGCAAGCCGACCTCGCAGCCATTCACTCGCTTCGCGCATGCGCGAGCCGGCTTGTCGATCATGTCAGGCATGGCAAGACGCCGTCAGACGCCAGCCTGCGCGAACTCAACCAAACGCTTTCGGCGGCGCCGGTTCATCTCGAACTTCGGTGGGCTGGATCGTCAATGGCGGCCGAGACCAGGCGCACCGGCTCGGTGATCGCCGATCTGGCCGCGCATCTGGCCGAAGCCGTGGCGTTTGTGCTGACCGACCCCGGCGTCCGCACCATCCGCAAATGCGAAGCCGAGGATTGCACCATGCTGTTTCTGCCGGCGAGCAGCCGCCGGCGCTGGTGTGCTGCGGCGCGCTGCGGCAACCGCATGCGCGTGGCGCGCTACTACCAGCGCCACAAAGACAGCTGAGCGTCATTGAGCCAGTCAACGCTCCTGAGACAGCGCATCGAGCAGCCACTCGCTCAACATGCGCACCTCCAGCCGCGGCGTCCTGGGATGGACGAGGTGGAAATCGTAGCCGTCGATGGTCGGCCCGAACGGCTGGACCAGCACGCCCGACGCCAGGTCATCGGCGACGAGCACGAGGCTGAGCAGCGCCACCCCTTGCCCGGCTACGGCCGCCTGCACAGCATGACCGTCATCGTTGAAGCTGATGCCGGCATCGGCCTCGACACCTGCAACCCCAGCCGCATCGAACCAGCGCCGCCACGTCGGCGTGTCGGCGTTCGGGTGCCTCCAGCGTGAATGAAGCAGCGTGACGTGGCGCATGTCATCCAGCGCCTTCAGGCCAAGGCGGGCACTGCATACCGGCGCAAAGCGGTTGGCCATCAGCCAGGTCGAGCTAAGATCCGGATAAGGCCCACGGCCATAGCGCACGGCCGCGTCGGCGATACCGCTGCGAAAATCGACGGGATCGTCCGACGCATGCAGGCTGAGGTCGACAGTTGGATAGCGCTCGCGAAACGACGCCACCCGTGGCACCAGCCAGCGCGCTGTGAATGAGGTGGTGGCCGACAGCGTGACCACGCTGCGGCGGCGTTCCGAGACACGGTCGAGCGCCTCGGCGAAAGAATCGAACCCGTCGCGCAGCACCGGGTAGAGCTCCCTCCCCTCGCGCGTCAGCACCACTTGCCGTGTGCGGCGATCGAACAGCCGCAAGGCCAGCGTTTCCTCCAGCAGCCTGATCTGGTGGCTGATGGCGGTTGGCGTAACCCCCAGCTCCTCGGCAGCCTGCTTGAAGCTCGCATGACGGGCGGCGGCCTCGAAGGCACGCAGCGTCGCAAGCGGAGGCAGTTGGCGACGCATGATCCTACCTCATCCATTACATGACGAATTCGATTTCGCCACGCAACATATCACCCATTATTTTCATACGGAACGCAAGCGGCACGTCAACGCGCCGCGAGCAATCAGATGAACCATTCTATCTTATGGGAACCCATGAAATGACCAAAATCCTGCATATCGACGCCAGCGCTCGCCCGCATTCTTCAGCTGAGAATCCGTTCGGATCGCACAGCCGGCGCCTGGGTGAGCGTTTTGCGCGGGCATGGCGCGCTGCATATGGCGGCGATGAAAACATCGTCTATCGCGACGTCGGCCAGCAGCCGCCACAGCCGGTGACCGGCAACTGGATCCACGCCGCGTTCACCAAGCCGGAGCAGCGCCTGCCGTGGATGACCGAGACGCTTGCCGAAAGCGATTCCTTGATCGACGAGTTGCTTGCGGCCGACATCATCGTTGCCGGCGTGCCGATGTACAATTTCGCGCCACCGGCACAATTCAAGGCGTGGATCGACAACATCGTGCGGGTCGGCCGCACCTTCGGCTTCGACCGGTCGCGCGCCGGCGATCCCTACTGGCCGTTGCTCGCAAGCGCCAAGAAGACACTCGTTATCCTGTCGTCGCGTGGCGA
This sequence comes from Aminobacter aminovorans, assembly GCF_900445235.1. Classification (NCBI taxonomy): domain Bacteria; kingdom Pseudomonadati; phylum Pseudomonadota; class Alphaproteobacteria; order Hyphomicrobiales; family Phyllobacteriaceae; genus Aminobacter; species Aminobacter aminovorans. The sequence continues at coordinate 4,495,109 of NZ_UFSM01000001.1, forward strand.
CCATGGTTATGGCAAGGGCGGCAGGATCGAGGCGCTCAACCACGTCGAGGCCAGCATCTCGACCGCCTTCAACTATGTCGGCATCACCGACGTCAGGTCGGTGGCAATCGAGTTCGACGAATTCGCCGACGCCAGGCTAAAGGCGTCGATCGAAAAGGCCGAAGCCGAGGTCGACGCGCTTGTCGAGACACTCGTCAGGGAACGACAGGGGCGGAACGCCGCCTGAAGCAGCAGATGTTGACGCAGCGCATGCCTGACGCGACCGGCGTCCTTATTTGGACGCGGACGCTCCAGGCTTTTTTACGCCGACGCGGTCGTCAGGCTTACGCCTTACGGCTTTGCGGACTTCTTGGCCGGACCTTCGTCGTAGCCGACATAGATCATGATGTCGCGCGCCGTCGGATTGGGGATGGTGATGTTCGGCACGGTGAACACCCATTGCGTCGCCGTCGACGGGTCGGTCACCTGCACCGCGTTCTTGTGCAGCTCGGAGTAGAGCACCTCTTCGCCACGGGTCACCGCAACGCGGATCGGCATGGTGATCGAACCGGCGCCGCCGGCGGGACCGACAACGACCTTGCCGGCGACGCCGACCTTGATGGTCATGGTACCGTCGGCACGGGTGCAGCTGCGGGTGACGTCGGTGATGGCCGACTGGTGGACGAGCTTGGCCGGATCGTCCTGGCCGCCCTTGGCATAGCTGTTGAAGAATGCCGTACCGTCACGCAAGGTGATGTTGGGGCAGTAGGCAAGCAACTCGCTGGCCAGAATCTTTCCCTCTTCGGCGGCAATTACCTTGGGATCCTTCGGGGCGGGAGGGCTGAAAAAGCCGCCGCTGCCGCCTGATTGGCAGCCTGTGACGGCGAGCATAAAGCCGGCGGTCGCCAAAGCCGCCAGAAAACGGCCGTCGATCAAACGAAACACCATGAACTGCACTTCCCTCTCGCAAAGCAGTCGTTCTATATCAACCGCGCGGCAAAAATGCGACTGACGGAGCGCAGTTTTCCCGTCCTGCCGACAGGCAGCAGGTCGCATAGCCTTGGATTGGATAGATATGCACTATGTGAGCACCCGTGGGGAAGCGCCCACGCTCGGATTTTCTGACGCCGTACTTGCCGGCCTGGCACGCGACGGCGGCCTTTATCTCCCGGCGCAATGGCCGACTTTCAGCGCCGCCGAAATCCGGGCCATGCGTGGCCTCAGCTATCCCGATCTGGCGATCAGATTGCTGACCCCGTTCCTCGGCGGCGAGATCAAGCCTGAAGTCTTCGAGCGCCTGGTTCGCGAAGCCTACGGGGCGTTCCGCCATGAGGCAGTCTGCCCGCTGGTCCAGACCGGCGCCAACAGCTTCGTGCTCGAACTGTTTCATGGCCCGACTCTCGCCTTCAAGGACGTCGCCATGCAACTGCTGGCGCGGCTGATGGACCACGTGCTTGGCGAACGCGGCCAGCGCGCGACCATCGTCGGCGCCACCTCGGGCGACACGGGCGGCGCTGCCATCGAGGCATTTGCCGGGCGCGAACGCACCGACATCTTCATCCTGTTCCCGCATGGCCGCGTCTCGCCGGTGCAGCAGCGCCAGATGACGACGTCCGACGCCGCCAACGTGCATGCGCTGTCGATCGAAGGAAACTTCGACGACTGCCAGGGCCTGGTGAAGGACATGTTCAACGACCACGGCTTCCGCGACCGTGTCCAGCTTTCGGGCGTGAACTCGATCAACTGGGCCCGCATCATGGCCCAGATCGTCTATTACTTCTCCTCGGCCATCTCGCTCGGCGCACCTGACAGGCCTGTGTCGTTCACCGTGCCGACCGGGAATTTCGGCGACATCTTCGCCGGCTACGCCGCCAAGAAGATGGGACTGCCGATCGACCAGTTGGTCATCGCCACCAACGACAACGACATTCTCGACCGCACGCTGAAGAGCGGCGAGTACCGCCAGACCGGCGTGGTGGCCACCACCTCGCCATCGATGGACATCCAGGTTTCGTCCAACTTCGAGCGCCTGCTGTTCGAGGCCTCCAACCGCGATCCGGCGGTCGTGCGCCGCTACATGGCCAGCCTCAAGCAGTCGGGCGCCTTCACCATCGAAGCACAGGCGCTGGCCGCGATCCGCGGCGAGTTCGGTGCCGGCCGCGCCGACATGACTGAAACCGCAGCGACCATTCGCGCGACACTCGACGAGAGCGGCTACCTGCTCGATCCCCACACCGCGACCGCCGTGCATGTCGCATCCAGCCTGCCCAAAAGCGATGTGCCAATGGTCGTGCTTGCCACCGCGCATCCGGCCAAGTTCCCCGCCGCGGTGCTTGCGGCGAGCGGCATCGAGCCTGCTTTGCCAAAATGGCTGTCGGGGCTGATGGAACGTAAGGAAAAGTTCACGGTACTTCCATCAGAGATAAAAATGGTGGAAGATTACATTAGCCGCCGCACACGAGTGGCGGATTAGGGAGTACGCGTAACATGGGTGTTGAGGTAAGCCGTCTGTCGAACGGCCTGACAGTGGCCACTGAAACACTTCCAAGCGTAGAGACAGTCGCTCTCGGCACATGGGTCAAGTCAGGCGCGCGCAACGAGCGCGAAGACGAACATGGCATGGCCCACCTGCTCGAGCACATGGCTTTCAAGGGCACCAAGAACCGGACCGCGTTTCAGATCGCCTCGCAGATCGAAAATGTCGGCGGCGAGATCAACGCCGCGACATCGGTCGAGACGACCTCCTTCTACGCCCGCGTGCTGTCCGACGACATTCCGCTTGCCGTCGACATCCTGTCCGACATTCTCCAGGATTCCGAATTCGATCCGAATGAGCTCGAGCGCGAGCAGCACGTCATCCTGCAGGAAATCGGCGCCGCGCACGACACGCCCGACGACATCGTCTTCGATCGTTTCACCGAAACGGCCTTCCGTCACCAGACCATCGGCCGCTCGATCCTCGGCACGCCCGAGACGGTGCAGTCCTTCACCTCGGCGCATCTGCACGACTTCATGACCCGCCAGTATGGCGCAGAGCGCATGGTGGTGGTGGCCGCCGGCGACGTGAAGCACGATGAGTTCGTGCGCCAGGTCGAAAAGCGTCTCGGCAATTTCCGCCCCAAGGCTGAAAGCGCCATTCCGCAATACGCCCAGTATGTCGGCGGCGACTTCCGCGAGGACCGCGACCTGATGGACGCGCAGATCGTGCTCGGCTTCGAAGGCCGCGCCTATCATGTGCGCGATTTCTACGCCTCGCAGGTGCTGTCGATGATCCTCGGCGGCGGAATGTCGTCGCGCCTGTTCCAGGAGGTGCGCGAGAAGCGCGGCCTCTGCTACTCGGTCTATGCCTTCCATTGGGGATTTTCCGACACCGGCATCTTCGGCATCCACGCCGCCACCGGCCAGAGCGATATCGCCGAACTGATCCCTGTCATCATCAACGAACTGCAGCGGACCGGCGAAAGCATCCTGCTCGAAGAGCTGGACCGCGCCCGTGCACAATATCGCGCCGGCCTGATCATGTCGGCCGAGAGCTGTTCCAGCCGTGCCTCGCAGATCGCGCGCCAGCTCCTGCTGTTCGGCCGTCCGATCGCCAAGGAAGAGCTGATGGAGCGGCTGTCGGCGCTTACCGTCGAGCGTTTGACCGACCTGTCGTCGCGCCTGTTCTCGACCCGCCCGACAATCACCGCGGTCGGCCCCGTGGGCACGCTCGCGCCTTACGAATCAATCCTGGACTCGCTGCCGGGTGCACAGGCAACCGCCCGCAAGCTCGCCGTCTGAGCAGCATTTGCACGCATGTTCTCGCTCTCGCTTTTTCGCCGCGACACCCCGGCACTGAGAGGCGAACGCGTCAATCTGCGCCTGCCCAACTGGCGCGACTATCACGAATGGGTTGCCCTGCGCGCCGAGAGCCGCTCATTCCTCGAACCCTGGGAGCCGCGCTGGGCGCCAGACGAGCTTGACCGCTCGGCCTGGCGCATTCGTTTGGCCCGCTACCAGGATGAATTCATCCAGGGCACGGCGGCCGCCTTCTTCATCTACCAGAACTCGACAGGCAAGCTCGTCGGCGGCATCACGCTCGGCAATATCCGCTACGGCGTCGCCCAGACCGGGCATATCGGCTACTGGATCGGCGAGCGCTACGCCGGCCAGGGCCTGATGGTCGATGCCCTCAAGCTGGTCGTGCGGCATGCCTTCGATACGCTTCGGTTGCACCGGATCGAGGCTGCCTGTATCCCCGACAACGCACGCTCCGTACGCGTGCTTGAAAAAGCCGGATTCCGGCGCGAAGGACTTTTAAGATCCTACCTCAGGATCAACGGCGAATGGCATGACCACTACCTCTACGCACTGATTGCGGACGACCCGCAAGCTGTCACCATGAAGGCCTGAACTTGTCGAAGCATTTCCTGCTGGCGCCGTTGTTTGCGCTCATCGTTTCCATTGTCGCGAGCGTCTGCGCGGTGTCGCAGGCCCTGGCCGTGGAGCCGATCAAGATTTCCCGTGACGACGTCGCGCTGAACCTCACCGGCGCCGTCGAGATCTACCGGAATCAGGGCGAGAACTTCCAGGTTTCGACAGCTCCCGGCCTCGACGGCATCGTGCGCCGCATCGAGGTCGAAGCCAACGACAAGCGCCGCTCGACGGGCGACTGGGCCGTCTTCGCGCTTGCCAACACCACCGACCAGGTCATCGACCGACTGATCGTCGCCCCGCATTTCCGTCTCGTCGGTTCCGGCCTGTTCTGGCCCGACCTCGGTTCGAGCCGCATCGCCGCCATCACGCCGAGCGAAGGCTTCGCGCTCGACCGCCAGGCAAGCCCCGATGCCGACGTGTTCCTGATCACGCTCAACCCGAATTCGGTGGTGACCTTCATCGCCGAACTGGCCTCGCCCAAGCTGCCGCAGGTCTATCTGTGGGAACCCGAGGCCTACAAGGACACCGTCAATTCCTACACCCTGTTCCGCGGTATCGTCATCGGCATCGCCGGCCTGCTGGCGCTGTTCCTGACCATCCTGTTCGTGGTCAAGGGAACCTCGATGTTCCCCGCGACCGCAGCCCTTGCCTGGGCGGTGCTCGCCTATATCTGCGTCGACTTCGGCTTCCTCAACAAGGTCATCGAGGTTTCGCCCGGCAACGAGCAGATATGGCGAGCGGGCACGGAGGTGGCGCTTGCCGGCACCTTCGTCGTGTTCCTGTTTGCCTATCTCAACCTCAATCGCTGGCACGGCCATTTCAGCTACGGCGCCTTCGTCTGGGTCATCGGGCTGCTGCTCATCGCCGGTGTCGCCATCATCGATCCGGCGGTCGCTGCCGGCATCGCCCGCATCTCCTTTGCCGCCACCGCCCTCACCGGTCTCGGCCTGATCGTCTATCTCAGCATCCGCGGCTACGACCGCGCCATCATGCTGGTGCCCAGTTGGGCGATGGTGCTGATATGGCTCAGCGGCTCGTGGATGGCGATAACAGGCGTGCTCGACAACGACATCGTCCAGCCGGCGCTTGGCGGCGGCCTGATCCTGATCATCCTGTTGATCGGCTTCACCGTCATGCAGCACGCCTTCGCCGGCGGCGGCGCCCATCAGGGCCTGTTCAGCGACATGGAGCGGCAGGCGCTGGCCATCTCCGGTTCCGGCGACATCGTCTGGGACTGGGACGTGCTGCGCGACCGCGTCGTCACCCGCCCCGACGTCTCGATCCAGCTCGGCCTTGCGCCCAACAGCCTGGGTGGTGCCGCCCGCAACTGGCTGCCGGTGCTGCATTCCGACGACCGCGATACCTTCCGCACCACCCTCGACGTGGTGCTCGAGCACCGCCGTGGCCGTGTCTCGCAGAGCTTCCGCCTGCGCGGCGCCGATGGCCATTATCACTGGTTCTCGCTCAAGGCGCGGCCGGTGATCGGCTCCGACGGCGAAGTGATCCGCTGCGTCGGCACCATGGTCGACGTCACCGAGCAGAAGAAGTCCGAAGAACGGCTGCTGCACGACGCCGTGCACGACAACCTGACCGGCCTGCCCAACCGCGAACTGTTCATGAACCGGCTCGAGGCGATCATCTCGATCGCCCGCACCGAGGAGAAGGTGCGGCCGTCGGTGTTCGTCATCGACATCGACCGCTTCAAGCAGGTCAATGACGGCCTCGGCATCTCGGCCGGCGACACCATCCTTCTGACCATCGCGCGCCGTCTGCACCGCCTGCTCAAGCCCAAGGACTCGCTGTCGCGCTTTGCCGGCGACCAGTTTGCGCTGATGCTGTTGTCGGAGCAGGATCCCTCGCGCATCGCTGCCGTGGCCGACGCCATCAAGCAGGCGATCAAGGCGCCGATCACCTTCGCCAAGCGCGAGATCGTGCTGACCGCCTCCGTCGGCCTGATCACCTGGACCACCGCCCAGGCGACGGCCGAGGACATGGTCAAGGACGCCGAGCTTGCCATGCATCAGGCCAAGCGTTTCGGCGGTGACCGCATCGAGCCGTTCCGTCCGGCCTTCAGGACCGTCGGCACCGATCGCCTGCAACTCGAATCGGACCTGCGCCGCGCCATCGAGCGCAAGGAATTCACGCTGGCCTACCAGCCGATCGTGCGGCTTGAGGACGGCAGCGTCGCCGGCTTCGAGGCCTTGCTCCGATGGGATCATCCGCGTCGCGGCATGATCCCGCCTGGTGATTTCATCCCCGTTGCCGAAGGTTGCGGCCTGATCGTCCAGCTCGGTCTGTTCGCCATGCAGCGCGCCGCCGAAGATCTGGCCGAATGGCAGAAGCAGATCAGCGATGCGCCGCTTTCGGTGTCGGTCAACCTGTCGAGCCGACAGCTCATCCGGCGCGACCTCGTCAGCGACGTGCGCTCGGTCATCGCCCGGGCCAATCTCAAGCCGCGCTGCTTCCGCCTGGAGCTGACCGAGTCTCTGGTCATGGACAATCCAGAGCAGACCAACCACGTGCTGACCAAGCTCAAGCAGCTCGGCATCGGCCTGTCGCTCGATGATTTCGGCACCGGCTACTCGTCGCTCGCCTATCTGACCCGCTTCCCGTTCGACACCATCAAGATCGACAAGAGCTTCGTCGACGACACCTCGCCCAAGCGCGCGGTGCTGATCAAGTCGATGGTCAACATGGCGCACGAGCTCGGCCTGTCGGTGGTCGCCGAAGGCATCTCCGATGAAAGCGACGCGCTCGAACTGCGACAGATGGGCTGCGAATATGTGCAGAGCTTCATGTTCGGCGCGCCGGTTCCCGGCGATCAGGCACTGAAGATGCTGAAGGAGCAGTATCCGCTTGCTCAGGCGTGACCGGCAGCGCTGCTGAGCCGCGCAAGGTCGATGCCGAGCGTGGCCAATATGCGGTCGTATTTGCGGTCGATGTCGGTGTCGAACAGAAGCTCCGACGTCGCCGGGCAGGTCAGCCAGCCATTCTCGGCAATCTCGCTTTCGAGCTGGCCGGCACCCCAGCCTGAATAGCCCAGCGCCATCAAGGCATGGCGCGGCCCGCGCCCGGCGGAAATCGCGCGCAGGATATCGACGGTTGCCGTCAGGCAGATCTCTTCCGAGACAGGCAGCGAGGATTCGACCTTGTAGTCGTCGCTGTGCAGCACGAAACCACGGCTGCGATCGACCGGACCGCCATTGCGGACGATGAAGTCCTTGGCCTTCATCGGCAGCCTTATCGCTTCCTGCTCGTCGAGGATACCGAGTTGCACCAGCAGATCCGGAAACAGCAGCGGCTGGACCTGGTTGATGATCAGGCCCATGGCGCCTTCGTCGCTATGGGCACAGATGTAGATCACGGCGCGCGAGAACCTGTCGTCCTTCATCCCCGGCATGGCGATGAGGAACTGATCGTCGAGAAAACCGCGCTGCGAGGCGCCCTTTTTCTGGCGTAAGAGGTCCATGGCTTGAAGGTATCGCGTTTCCTGCCGTCTTGAAAGATGGCGCACGGCGCGGCGCGTTCATCTTTTGACAGACAACGTCACGCAAAAATGATGCGATGTGTTGGCGCCCCCTGTTGCGGACGCCGCGAGAGGCTATCAAATCACCGCCATGAAAATTGCGCTCCATTCCGCGATCAGCCTCTGCGCGGCACTGCTTTCTGCAGCTCCGGTCCACGCTTCGTCCTCAGCCTGGTTCGAGGCCGATGGTGGTCGTTTCCGCCTCGTCACCTCAGGGGCGCCTGACGCTTCCGGCAAGCTCCAGGGCGTGCTCGACATCGAGCTCAAGCGCGGCTGGAAGACCTACTGGCGCGATCCCGGCAATTCCGGCGTGCCGCCGCAGATCGATATTTCGGCAAGCCGCAACGTTTCTGGCGCTGACTTCGCCTACCCGGCCCCGCGCCGCCACGATGACGGTTATGCCAAATGGGCCGGCTACGACCATTCCGTGCGCCTGCCTGTCAGCTTCACAGTCGCAGCCCCAGGCGAGCCGGCGACCATCACCGCTGACGTGTTCCTCGGCGTCTGCGAGACGATCTGCGTACCGGTGCAGGCCAAGCTCGAAGTCAACCCTGCCGCCGATCCCGATAACCCCGGCGATGCCATCCTGGTGAAGACAGCCCTGGCCGCCCTTCCCGGTGCTGCACAGCCGGATTTTGGCGCCACGCTGGAGCCGGCCGAAGGCGATCACGTCTCTATCGTGGCAACAGCACCCGGCCCCGCTGACGCACTGGACGTCTTCGTCGCCGGCGTTGACGGCTACGTCCTCGGCCCCCCGGAGCGGCACGTCGCGGGCGGCAAGGCGGTGTTCACCGTCAAGATGCTCGAACGCCCCGACACAAAACCCTCCGGCAGGGGCCTGCCCTACACACTGACCAGCGCTGCTGGCGCGGTCGAAGGATTTTTGCCTTATCCCTGACTTTTGCCCCAGCCCTGAAAAGGGCTGTCCAGCTTCCTATATCCAGCTGGCCATTGGACGCGGACGACATCTGCGCTAGGTGAGGTGCGCGTCCTTCCGATTTCAACTCGAACACTACGCTTACGAGGAAATTCATGACCATTTCGATCGGCGACAAGTTGCCCGCGGCCACGTTCAAGACGATGACCGCCGATGGCGCCAAGAGCATCAGCTCCGATGAGATCTTTGCTGGCAAGAAGGTCGTGCTGTTTGCGGTCCCAGGCGCCTTCACGCCGACCTGCAGCAACAACCACCTGCCCGGCTTTGTCGAAAACCATGACGCCATCATCGCGCGCGGCGTCGATACCATTGCAGTCGTCTCGGTCAACGACGTCCACGTCATGGGCGCATGGGCCCGGTTCAGCGGCGGCGAAGGCAAGGTGCAGTTCCTCGCCGACGGCAGCGGCGACTTCGCCCGTGCCATCGGCCTCGACACCGACCTCTCGGCGGCCGGCATGGGCCTGCGCTCGCAGCGTTATTCGATGATCGTCGAAGACGGCAAGGTTGCCCAGCTCAACCTGGAGGGCGCACCCGGCCAGGCCGTCGAGTCAGGGGCTGCCCGCATTCTCGAACAGCTCTGAGACTGAAACGGGCGCGCGGCCTTGCGGCGGCGCGCCCCACTCGAACCTGCCAGAATTCTGGGCCTATGCCTTGCGGCCACTCTTGAACGGCGCCATGCCCTCACGCGCGAGCTCGTCGGCACGTTCGTTCTCTGGATGGCCGGCATGGCCCTTGACCCAGTGCCACGTCACCTTGTGACGCCTGTTGGCCTCGTCCAGCGCCTGCCAGAGCTCGCCGTTCTTGACCGGCTTCTTGTCGGCGGTCTTCCAGCCATTCTTCTTCCAGCCATGGATCCATTTCGAGATCCCGTCCATGACGTATTTGCTGTCAGTGTGCAGGTCGATCTCGCACGGTTCCTTGAGGGAGTTCAGGGCAGATATGGCAGCCAGCAACTCCATACGGTTGTTGGTGGTCTCCGCCTCGCCGCCCGACAGCTCCTTGACCTTGGCCTTGTAGCGCAGGAGCGCGCCCCAGCCACCCGGACCCGGATTGCCCGAGCAGGCGCCATCGGTGAAAATTTCAACTTGCTTCATTTCAATCCGTATTCCTGGGCAGTCTTGATCGTCCGATGGAAGCGCATGCGGCGGATATATTCCGACGGGTCACGCTTCATCACCAGGCCGCCATCCGGCACCGTCAGCCAGTCATAGAGCCGCGTCAGCATGAAGCGCAGCGCCGAGCCGCGCGCCAGGATGGGCAGCGCGGCCTTCTCCTCACCGCTCAGCGGGCGGATGCTCTGATAGCCGTCAAGCAGGGCCGTGCCCTTGGTCAGGTTGAAGGAAAAATCCTTTTCGAAGCACCAGGCATTGAGGCAGGTGGCGAGGTCGTAGGCGTAGGCGTCGTTGCAGGCGAAATAGAAGTCGATCAGGCCCGACAGCTTGTCGCCGAGGAAAAACACATTGTCCGGGAACAGGTCGGCGTGGATGACGCCCGACGGCAGGTTCTTCGGCCAGTTCTTCTCGAACTCGGCAAAATCGGAGTCGACTTCCCGGGCCAGCCCCGGCTCGACCTCATCGGCGCGCGGATGGGCCGCATCCCACAGCTTGCGCCAGCCATCGATGGCGAGCGCGTTCGGCCGCGTCATCGCGAAATCCCGGCCGGCGACATGCAATTCGGCCAGCGCCCTGCCGACCTCGCGGCAATGCACGACCTGGGGCCGGCGCAGCCACATGCCTTCGAGGAAGGTGATGATCACGGCCGGACGGCCTGCCAGCGTGCCGATGACGTTGCCATCCTTGCCGTCGACCGGCAGCGGGCAGGAAATGCCCTTATGGGCGAGATGCTGCATCAGGCCGAGGAAGAACGGCAGGTCGGCCTTGTCGACCCGCTTCTCGTAGAGCGTCAGGATGTAGGCCCCTGTCGTGGTGTGCAGCAGGAAGTTGGTGTTCTCGGTGCCCTCGGCGATGCCCTTGTAGGACAGCAGCTCGCCCACCGGATAATTGCGCAGGAACGCTTCGAGCTCGCCCTCGCCGACGTCGGTATAGACAGCCATCAGCCGTTTCCGTTGACGAAGGCCATGTCGGCCGGCGTCAGCTCGACGTCGCGCAGTACCCGCATCACCGGAAATTCCTCCGTCTCGGTCGCCGTGATGGCGAGTTCCACGTTCACTTCGAAGCGCTCGCGGAAAGCGTTGATGATCTCGTCGACGATGATCTCAGGCGCCGAAGCCCCCGCCGACAGACCCAGCGTAGCGATGCCGCCGATGTCGTTCCACGGGATCTCCGACGCGCGCTGAACCAGCAGCGACATCTTGGCCCCTGCCCGCTCGGCGACTTCGACGAGGCGGCGCGAATTGGACGAGTTGGGCGCGCCGACGACCAGATAAAGGTCAGAGCCCGGCGCCGTCTCCTTCACCGCGTCCTGGCGGTTGGTGGTGGCGTAGCAGATCGATTCGGCGGCGGGCGCCTCCATCGCCGGGAACTTCTCCTGCAGCGCCTTCAGGATGCCTGCCGTGTCCTCCACCGAAAGCGTCGTCTGGGTGACGAAGCCGAGCGCTGCGGGATCGGCCGGCGTGAAATTGCGGACGTCGGCCTCGGTTTCGATCAGCGTGACCGCACCCTCGTCCAGCTGGCCCATAGTGCCGATCACCTCGGGGTGGCCGGCATGGCCGATGAGCAGCACGTGGCGTCCCTTGCGCTGGTGGCGCATCGCCTGCTTGTGAACCTTTGAGACCAGCGGACAGGTGGCGTCGAGATAGAAGAGGTTACGCGCCACTGCATCCGCCGGCACCGACTTCGGCACGCCATGGGCGGAAAACACCACGGGCGCATCCTGATGCTCGACAGGAATCTCGCTCAGTTCCTCGATGAACACCGCACCAAGGTTCTGGAGCCCCTCGACGACGTAGCGGTTATGCACGATCTCGTGGCGGACATAGACCGGCGCGCCGTATTTCTTGAGCGCCAGCACAACGATCTGGATCGCCCGGTCGACGCCAGCGCAAAAGCCGCGCGGTTGGCAGAGCCTGATCGTCAGGGGCGGTTTGGCAATCGTCTGGAGCATCTAATCCGCTTCTTCGTTCAGGTGCCGAAATGATGTCTGTGCCCCCTTGCTGTCAAGGGAGGCTAGGGCGCCGCGCGTCGTCTTTGACGCGCAAAGGACGCTGTAGCACTCTGAAATTGTGCATGATCCCTAATTCCGGGATCATGCACGGGCGCTCATTTGCCTTCGGGCCGGCGCAGCAGCCAGACGCCCATGACGCCCAGCAGCGCCGCTGCCAGGCCATACCAGGTCACCGCGTATTGCAGGTGATTGTTTGGCATGTCGACCATGGTCACGCCACCGACCGGCAGGCCGCCGGGATTTGGCGTCTTGTCGGCATCGATGAAGAACGGTAGCACGACGGCATCGCCAGGCAGCCCGGCGCTTTTCGCCATGGCGTCCCGGTCCTTCCAGTAGAAGACGTTCTTCACCAGATCGTTGTCAGGCACCAGCGAACCCGGCTTTCCTTCCAGCGGATTGCGCGCCAGCCCGACGATGCTGACAGGTCCCGTCACCTGGCCAGCCGGACGCTTGGCAGCGTCCTTGAGATCGTAGGGAACAAAGCCGCGATTCACCAGCGCGAAGCGGCCATCGTCCAGCTTCAGCGGGGTGTAGACGTAAAAGCCCGACTGGCCTTCCCATGTTGCCAGGAAGTGTCGCTCGCCTTCATGCACAAAGGTGCCCGAAAGCGTAACCGGCCAATAGTCGACGTCGCCGGTGGCGCGGTACCTCACTTCCATTTCCGCCAATGGCAGCGGCTGCGACTTCGTGCGCTCGGCGATCTGGGCAATCAGATCCTCTTTCCAATAGAGGCGCTGGACCTGCCAGCTGCCAAGCGCAAGCAGCAGCGCAAAGGCAATCGTGCCGAGAACGAGCATCAACACATGCCCGGAACGCCGCGCCGGGGCCGTCATCGTCTTTTGCTGGATCATTCGCCCTTGTCCAAACGCCCTTCGGCTGCCTTGTTGCGATACTGCAGCGTTATCAGCACGCCCTTGATGAGGCGCAGCGAGCCGAGGCTGAGAACCACGGTCAACGGAATCCACAACAGCAGATGAAGCCACAGCGGAGGGCCGAAATTGACCTCGAGCCATAGCGCGAGCCCGACCACGACAAAGCCGATGATCAGGATGACGAACACCGCCGGTCCATCGCCGGCGTCGGCAAAGGAATAGTCGAGCCCGCAGACGCCGCATTCCTTGCCGACGGACAGGAAGCTGGAAAACAGCTTGCCTTCGCCGCAACGCGGACAGCGCCCCTTGAGCCCGGCCGCGATCGGTTCGACCGGCGGCCAGATCGCCTTGTCCTCACTCATGGATTTATCTCTATGGGAGTGCCGTTTGCGACCATCTGCCAGATCTCTGCCATATCCTCGTCGGTAACGGCGATGCAGCCGTTCGTCCAATCGAACAGCTGCATCAGCCAGGACCACCAGCCGTACCCGTTCGGTTGTCCATGGATCATAATCATTCCACCCGGTTCGACACCTGCCCTCTTTGCCGCAGCGACATCGTCGGCATCGGGATAGGAGATGTGGATCGACCTGAAGTAGCCGCTTTCAGGATTGCGCCAGTCGAGCACGTAGCGGCCTTCAGGCGTGCGTTCGTCGCCTTCCCTTGCCTTGTGCCCCACCGGGTTCGCACCGAGCGCCATGGCGTAGCTGCTAACCACCTTGTCGCCGGAGAGAAGTTCGAGCCGGCGCTCAGACTTGTCGACGCGGACGAGATCGACCTCGCCCGCATGGGCGGTCATAGTCAAGGCAGACAGGGCAATCATGAGAACGGCGAAGCGGCTTGTCGGCATGCCGCATGATTGCACCGGGAAAGCGCCCAAAAAGAGAAGGCGGCCGCGTTGCCGCGACCGCCTTGCATCAGAAACCGGATAGATCAGTGGCCGTGGGCGATGGTGCCGCCAACCGAACCCCAGATGTAGATCGCGGCGAACAGGAACAGCCACACCACGTCGACGAAGTGCCAGTACCAGGCAGCCGCCTCGAAGCCGAAATGCTGCTTTGGCGTGAAACCGCCGGCCATGGCGCGGAACAGGCAGACCAGCAGGAAGATGGTACCGACGATGACGTGGAAGCCGTGGAAACCGGTCGCCATGAAGAAGGTCGCGCCGTAGATCGAGTCCTTGAAGGCGAACGGAGCGTGGATGTACTCGTAAGCCTGCACGAACGAGAACAGGATGCCGAGGCCCACGGTGATCGCCAGGCCGTTGATCAGGCCCTTGCGGTCGTTGTGCAGCAGCGCATGGTGCGCCCATGTCACGGCCGTACCGGACAGCAGCAGGATGATCGTGTTGTAGAGCGGCAGGTGGAACGGATCGAGTATCTCGATGCCCTTCGGAGGCCAGACACCGCCGGTGAATTCGGCGCGCATGACCTGGTGCGCTTCATTCGGGAAGAGCGCCGCGTCGAAGAACGCCCAGAACCAGGCGACGAAGAACATCACCTCGGAGGCGATGAACATGATCATGCCATAGCGCAGGTGCAGCGAGACGACGCGGGTATGGTGACCCTCATTGCCTTCCTTGATCGTATCCGACCACCAGCCGAACATGGTGTAGAGAACGATCAGCAGGCCGATCAGGAAGATCCAGTAGTTGGCGCTGGCCACGTTGTAGCCGAAGACCGGAAAGCTGCCGCCCTTGAGGTGCTGCATCCAGGCGACGCCGCCGAATGCCATGATCAGCGCGCCCATCGAGGCGAGGAACGGCCATGGGCTGGGATCGATGATGTGATAGTCGTGTTGTGGTTTCGCGTGCGCGTCTGCCATATCAGCCCCCGGCTTTTCCGTCGGAATTAACATTTTTCGCTTCGCCGTCAAGCTTGGGCGCGACAGCAACAGGCTTTTCCCCGGCAATGGGGAAGAAGGTATAGGAAAGCGTGATCGTCTTGACGTCCTTCATCTCAGGCACGTTGACGATTTCCGGATCGACGAAGAAGACGACCGGCATGTCGAGCGTTTCGCCCGGCTTCAGCGTCGTGTCGGTGAAGCAGAAGCACTCGACCTTGTTGAAATAAGCGCCGGCGATCTCCGGCGTGACGTTGAACGTCGCGCGGCCCTGGGTCGGCGTGTCGAAGACGTTCGTCGCCGTGTAGTGGATCTGCTTCGTCTCGCCGATCTTGATCTGGACGTCGCGGGCCACGGGCTGGAAGTCCCACGGCAGGCCGCCCGACACATTGGCGTCGAAGCGGACAGTGATCTCGCGATCGAGGATCTTGTCGGAATACTGCTCGACACGCTGCGTCGTACCGCCATAGCCGGTGATCTGGCAGAACATGGCGTAGAGCGGCACCGCGGCATAGGCCATGCCGACCATGCCGCCGACGAAGGCCACGCACATGCCCGCAACCATCCGGTTGGAGCTCTGCTTCTTCGGATCGACGGCCAGCTTGTCGTTGGTCATGCCACTGCTCATAGCGGCCGATCCAGGATGGCCGGGCCGAACTTGGCGATCGTGGCGAGGTAGAAGATGATGACGAGTGCCGCCAACGCCAGACCGATGGCGACGTTACGGCTGCGACGCGCCTTCTTCTGCTTGTCGGTGAGGGTCACCAGATCCTTGTCCGACATCATGCACCTCCAAGCGCAAAGACACGCTCGATGACGCTGTCGGCGAGATAGGCCGCAAAGATCACGAACAGATAAAGCAGCGAATAGGCAAAGAGCTGCTTGGCGGGCTTCATCACACGGTCGCTGTCGGGCATCTGGAGGACCTTCCAGGCGTACCAGACAAAGCCCGCACCAAGCGCCATCGCAACCACGCCATAACCGATGGTGGTGTAGCCGAGTAGCCAGGGCGCTACACCGACGGGCGCGAGCAGCAGCGAATATGCGAAGATCTGGCGACGCGTCGAGGCTTCGCCGGCGACATTCGGCATCATCGGGATGCCGGCGCGCTCATAGTCCTGCGACTTGAACAGCGCGAGCGCCCAGAAGTGGGGAGGCGTCCACAGGAACGTGATGAGGAAGAGCACGACGCTCTCGAAGCTGACCGACCCGGTCACGGCAGCCCAGCCGATCATCGGCGGCAGCGCACCAGCCGCGCCACCAATGACGATGTTCTGCGGCGTCCAGCGCTTGAGCCACATCGTGTAGATGACGGCATAGAAGAAAATGGTGAAGGCGAGCAGAGCCGCCGAAAGCCAGTTGACGAGGACGCCGAGCGTCATCACCGACAAGACCGAGAGCACGAGGCCGAAGGTCAGCGCTTCATGCGGCGTCACCTTGCCCGACGGCACCGGCCGGCTCGCCGTGCGCGTCATGACGGCGTCGATGTCGGCGTCGTACCACATGTTGAGCGCACCCGAAGCACCCGCACCGATGGCGATCGCCAGGATCGCGACAACGGCGAGGAACGGGTTGATGGTCTCGGGCGCGGCAACCATGCCGACAAAGGCGGTGAAGACCACCAAGGACATGACGCGCGGCTTCAGCAGGGCGAAGAAATCGCCCGCCGTCGCTTCCGACATGCGGATGGTTTGATCGTCAAACCGGTTGTGGACAAGGGCCATGCGTACTTACGTCCAGTCGTTCCGTTTGGCCGAAGCCGCCGGTCAGGCCGGCGGCTCCGTAGTTCAGTCTGTGCCTTACTTGATCTTCGGCAGCTGTTCCCACTGGTGGAAGGGCGGCGGCGAAGGCAGCTGCCATTCGAGCGTGGTCGCACCATCGCCCCAGGGGTTGGCACCGGCGACGCGCTTCTTGGAGAAGGCTTCGAAGACACCGAACAGGAAGATCAGCACGCCGATGGCCGAGATATACGAGCCGTAGGACGACACCGCGTTCCAGCCGGCATAGGCATCCGGATAGTCGATGTAGCGGCGCGGCATGCCGGCGAGGCCGAGGAAGTGCTGCGGGAAGAATATCAGGTTCACGCCGACGAAGGTCACCCAGAAGTGGGTGTTGGCGATCGCCGCCGAGTACATGTAGCCGGTCATCTTCGGGAACCAGTAATACCAGGCCGCGAAGATCGCAAACACGGCACCCAGCGACAGCACGTAGTGGAAGTGCGCCACGACGTAGTAGGTGTCGTGCAGCGAACGGTCGAGACCGGCATTGGCCAGTTGCACGCCGGTGACGCCACCGACGGTGAACAGGAAGATGAAGCCGATCGCCCAGATCATGGGCGTCTTCATCGAGATCGAGCCGCCCCACATGGTGGCGATCCAAGAGAAGATCTTCACACCGGTCGGAACCGCGATGACCATCGTGGCGAACACGAAGTAGCGCTGCGTGTCGAGCGACAGGCCGGTGGTGTACATGTGGTGAGCCCACACGACGAAGCCGACAGCGCCGATGGCGACCATGGCGTAGGCCATGCCGAGGTAACCGAAGATCGGCTTGCGCGAGAAGGTCGACACGATGTGGCTGACGATGCCGAAGCCCGGCAGGATCAGGATGTACACTTCCGGGTGACCGAAGAACCAGAACAGGTGCTGGAACAGGATCGGGTCGCCGCCACCTTCAGGCGCGAAGAAGGTCGTGCCGAAGTTGCGGTCGGTCAGAAGCATGGTGATGCCGCCCGCCAGGACCGGCAGGGAAAGCAGCAGCAGGAAGGCGGTGATCAGCACCGACCAGGCAAACAGCGGCATCTTGTGCAGCGTCATGCCCGGAGCGCGCATGTTGAAGATGGTGGTGATGAAGTTGATCGCACCGAGGATCGACGAGGCGCCAGCGATGTGCAGCGACAGGATCGCCAGATCCATTGCCGGGCCAGGCTGTCCCGAGGTCGAGAGCGGCGGATAGATCGTCCAGCCGCCGCCGACGCCATGAGCACCGGGAGCGCTCGGCATGAAGGCCGAGAGGATCAGCAACAGGAACGCGGGCGGAAGCAGCCAGAACGAGATGTTGTTCATGCGCGGGAACGCCATGTCAGGCGCGCCGATCATGATCGGAACCATCCAGTTGGCGAAGCCGCCGATCAGCGCGGGCATGACCATGAAGAAGATCATGACCAGACCGTGGGCCGTCGTGAACGCGTTGAACATGCTCTTGCCGGCGTCGATCGCCGCATCGCCTTCAACGCCATAGACCATCGAGGCCAGGCCGTGGAAGATCTGGATGCCCGGCTCGGCGAGCTCCCAGCGCATCATGACGGACAGGAATCCGCCGATGCAGCCTGCCATGATCGCGAAGATCAGGTAGAGCGTTCCGATATCCTTGTGGTTGGTCGAGTACACCCACCGAACCCAGCCCTTCGGCTTGTGGTCGTGATGGTCGTGAGCTGCAGCGCCTGCCATGTTCCGCTCCGTTCCCTGATCCCTATTCTACCGTGGCTCAGTTGCCAGCGGCCGCGACCTTGGCCGCACCGTCCGTCTCGGCCATCAGCGCCTTGTTGGCACCCGGCAGATCGGTCTTAGCGGCGGCTAGCCACGTATTGTACTGTGCGTCGGAGACGACGCGGATTGCGATCGGCATGTAGGCGTGGTCCTTGCCGCAAAGCTCGGAGCACTGGCCGTAATAGAGGCCTTCCTTCTCAGCCTTGAACCAGATCTCGTTGATACGCCCCGGCACCGCGTCCGTCTTCACGCCGAAGGCCGGCATGGCGAAAGCGTGGATGACGTCGCTGGCGGTGACGAGCACGCGAACCAGCGTGTTGATCGGAACGACGATTTCATTGTCGACGGCGAGAAGGCGCGGATATGCGGCCCTGTCTTCCTTGCCGGCCGCGGCGCGGTCAGCGTCGGCGAGCATCGCCGAGTTGAAGGAGAGCGGCTCGGCATTCTGGTACTCGTAGTCCCAGTTCCACTGATTGGCGGTCGCCTTGATGGTCAGCTTCGCATCTTCCGGCGGCGAATACTGCGCCGTCAGCAGTTGGAACGACGGAATGGCCAGGAACAGCAGGATGACAACCGGACCGACGGTCCAGATGACCTCGATCAGCGTGTTGTGGCTGGTGCGCGACGGCACCGGGTTGGCGCTCGCGCGGAACCGCCAGATGCAATAGGCCAGCAGGAAAAGAACGAACAGCGTAATCGGAACGATGAACCACAGCGTGTAGTGCTCGAACCAGGTGATCTGTTCCATGATGCCGGTCGCGGCCGGCTGGAAAGTGGTTTGCCAAGGCGTCGGCTGAGCCGCATAGGCCGCGACGCTGGCAAGGGAAGCAGTCGCCGCGACGGCGCTAGCAAAGATCTTTCTCATCGCCCTCTGTATCTCCCATTTCCGTGCGGGCGTAGCCGCAAGGACATCGTGCCGCTCCGGGACGGGAATCCCAGAGACGTTCGGAGGTTCAAACCATACTCTCTTTATAACCGCAAGGAAGCAGAGGCTTAACCCGTGCGGCATTTTTGCGCGCAGGCGCAGAGGCTGGCGCCGCGACGCGTTTGGCGCTAGGTGAAGAACGCGCAGGCGAAAGGCCAATTGCCCCGCTTGTGCTGCCATGCCCTGAAAAGGCGTCGCAATTCGGGCCAAATTGGCTTCGAATGTCTGGAAAACCTGAGATTGCAGGATGGCGAAGGCGCCGTCTTGTTATTTACTTGCTGCCTGCACGGCCTGATAGTCGTGATTCGCAATGGAGCCGTCATGAAGTCTGGGCTTTTCAAAACCGTGGCGAAGATGCTCGTCGCTGCCGCCTGCGTGGTACCCATGCAAGCCGGCGCGCAGCAGAGCGGCACGGTCAAGTCCACCCACGGCGCATGGTCGATCATCTGCGACACGCCTGCGGGCGCCACCAACGAACAATGCGTGATGATGCAGAACGTGATTGCCGAGGACCGCCCCGAGATGGGGCTTTCGGTGGTCATTCTGCGCACGGCAGACAACAAGGCCGAGATTCTGCGCGTGCTCGCGCCGCTCGGCGTGCTGCTGCCCAACGGCCTTGGCCTCAATGTCGACCAGAAGGACATCGGCCGCGCCTATTTCGTGCGCTGCTTCCAGGACGGCTGCTACGCCGAGGTGATCCTCGACAAGACGCTGCTCGACACGCTGAAGACCGGCAAGTCGGCGACTTTCATCGTCTTCCAGACGCCCGAGGAAGGCATCGGCATCCCTGTCGATCTCAATGGCTTCGGCGAGGGCTTCGCCGCCCTGCCGTAAGCGTTTGGCACCGGAGACATTGTCCGGAGCCTCTGCGTCGCCTACATCGGGGTGAACACACTCCCCTTGGAATATGAGGCGACGCGCCATGACCAGCCTTCTCAGCCAGTTCGACATCACTGAAGACCGCGTGCGCAAGATCGTCGCCGAGACGATCGAGGGCGCTGACGATGGCGAGCTCTTCCTCGAATATCGCGAGGGCGAGGCGCTGATGTTCGACAATGGCCGACTGAAGACGGCGAGCTTCAACACCGACCAGGGTTTCGGCCTGCGCGCAGTCGCCGGCGAAGCGACCGGCTATGCCCATTCGAGCGACCTGTCCGAGCAGGCATTGCTGCGCGCCTCCGATGCGGTCTCAGCCGTCAAGGGCGGCTATTCCGGCACGCTCGCCGCCGCCCCTGCCCGCACCAACACGCATCTTTATGGCGAGGAGAACCCGATCTCGTCGCCGTCTTTCGAGGCCAAGGCCAAGCTGCTGCAGGAAATCGACGCCTGGCTGCGCGACAAGGACCCGCGCGTCCGCCAGGTGACGGCGTCGCTCGCTTCGTCGTGGCAGCATGTCGAGATCCTACGCGGCGACGGCCAGGTGGTGCGCGACATCCGCCCGCTGGTTCGCATGAACGTTTCGGTGATCGTCGGCGACGGTGACCGCCAGGAAAGCGGCTCCTACGGCGCCGGCGGCCGCAAGAGCTTTGACGAGTTCCTGACCGACGAAAGCTGGAAGGGCGCCGCGACCGAGGCCTTGCGCCAGGCGCTGGTCAATCTCGATGCCATCCCCGCTCCTGCCGGCACTTTCGACATCGTGCTGTCGTCCGGCTGGCCGGGCGTGATGCTGCATGAAGCCGTCGGCCACGGTCTCGAAGGCGACTTCAACCGCAAGAAGACTTCGGCCTTCGCCGGTCTTCTCGGCCAGCAGGTCGCCGCCAAGGGCGTCACCGTCGTCGATGACGGCACCATCGCCGAACGCCGCGGCTCGATCACCGTCGACGACGAAGGCACACCCAGCGCCCGCAACGTGCTGATAGAGGACGGCAAGCTCGTCGGCTACATGCAGGACCGCCAGAACGCCCGCCTGATGGGCATGAAGGCGACCGGCAACGGCCGCCGCGAATCCTACGCGCACCAGCCGATGCCGCGCATGACCAACACCTATATGACCTCTGGCGACAAGACGCCGGAAGAGATCATCGCCTCGGTCAAGAACGGCATCTATGCCGTCTCCTTCGGCGGCGGCCAGGTCGACATCACCTCGGGCAAGTTCGTGTTCGGCTGCACCGAGGCCTACATGATCGAGGACGGCAAGGTGACCCAGCCGATCAAGGGTGCCATGCTGATCGGCAACGGTCCCGACGCCATGCACCGCGTGACCATGGTCGGCAACGACATGAAGCTCGACAACGGCATCGGCATGTGCGGCAAGGCCGGCCAGGGCGTGCCGGTCGGCGTCGGCCAGCCGCATCTCCGGATGAACCAGATGACTGTCGGCGGCACGCGGGTCTAGGCTTCGCACCGACAGAACGAAGAATGCCGATGCACCGCCCCACCTCGATCGTCGTGCTCACCGGCGCAGGTATCTCGGCCGAATCAGGTGTCGACACCTTTCGCGACGAGGACGGCATCTGGGCGAAGGTCGACTACCGCGACGTGGCGACACCGGAAGGTTTTGCCCGCAATCCGGAGCTGGTTGACGACTTCTACAACCAGCGCCGCGCGGGTCTTGCCGATGTCGCGCCGAATGCCGCGCATGTGGCATTGGCGCGGCTCGAACGGCAGTTCCGGGGCAAGTTCCTGCTCGTCACGCAGAATATCGACGACCTGCACGAGCGAGCCGGATCGCTGCGGCTGATCCACATGCATGGCGAATTGACCAAGGCCTTGTGCGCGCATTGCGGCGCCGGGCATGCCTGGCACGGTGCCATGTCGCGGGCCTCACGCTGCCCGTCATGCCAGGAGATCGGCCAATTGCGGCCTGACGTGGTCTGGTTCGGCGAGATGCCCTACCTGATGGACGAAATCGACGAGGCACTGGCAAGTTGCGACCTCTTCGTCTCCATCGGCACCAGCGGCAATGTCTATCCCGCCGCCGGCTTCGTCGAGCAGGCGCGCCATGCCGGGGCGCGTACGATCGAACTCAACCTCGAGCCGTCGGAAGGCCATGACCTCTTCGAGCAGGCCATCCATGGCCGCGCCACGGAAATCGTGCCCGAATTCGTCGAGCATATCCTGGCTTAGCCGCCGGTCCACCTGATGGCGGCCGGATCGGTTGCCTCACCGCCGCTTCTTCGGCTTCTCCAACAGCGCCACAGCCTCGACATGGTGCGACCAGAGGAACTGGTCTATCGGCACAACACTCTTCAGCGCATAGCCGCCGTCGATGAGGATGCGCAGGTCCCGCGCCAGCGTTGCCGGATTGCACGACACCGCCGCCACGTAAGGCACATCCGAGCGGGCGATCTGCTTGCACTGGTCCTCGGCACCGGCACGCGGCGGATCGAAGACGAGGCCGTCAAAGGCGTTCAGTTCCTTGAAGGTCAGCGGCCGGCGATCGAGGTCGCGGCGTTCGACTGTGACGCGCTTCAGACCGCTGGCAAAGCGGAAGCCACGATCAAGTGCGGCGAGCGCCTGGCCATCGCCCTCGACGGCATGGACCTCGGAGTTTGCCGCAAGCCTGAGCGCGAAGGTGCCGCATCCCGAGAACAGGTCGGCGACCTTCCTGGCCCTGCGCATGTGGCCGGTGACGATCGACACCATCGCGCCCTCCGCCTCGGCCACGGCCTGGACGAAAGCGCCCGGCGGCGGGCTGACCGTCGCCGCACCAAAGGTCAGCATCGGCTTGACCGGCTCGACGATGATCTCGCCGTCGATGGAAAGCCTGGCGATCTTCGACCTGATGGCGAAATCGGTAGCGGCTCGACGGATCGCTTCAGTCGGCTTGCCGCAATCGCTGGCCGCCACGTCGAAGCCCGACTCGGTGACCGTGACGAGGAACCGGAACGGCTTCGAGGTGTTGGCGATGATGCCGGCAAGGTGCCGCAAGGTACCGGCGGCTTCGACGATGGCCGGCAGCAGGACAGGGCATTCCTCGATGTCGACGAGGGTATGGGAAAAGGCCTTGTTGTAGCCGAGCTGCAGCCCGGTCTCGGTGTTGCGCGCGGTGAAGGCGGCGCGCCTGCGGCTGTGCGGCGGGCAAGCCACCAGTTCGCCGACCGCAACGTCGATGCCCCTGCCCTTCAGCGCATGGACGACCAGCCCACGCTTCCACTCGCGATAGGCCTGGTCCTCGAGATGCTGGATCGCGCAGCCGCCACATTCGGTGAAATGCCGGCAGGCAGGATCGATACGTTGCGGCGACGGCTCGAGAACCGAGATCAGCTGGGCGCGATCCTTCTCGCGCGCCGCTGTCACCACTTCGCCCGGCAGCGCGAACGGGATGAAGATATGCCCGCCATTGGCATCGACGACACCGTCGCCATGCGCGCCCAGCCGCGCAATTTCGAAACGTGTCGTCATTACTCTTTCACTCCACCGAGCAGGTATTCACGATTTCCGTCACCGCCTTCGAGCGGCGACGGGCAGATGCCGAGTGCGCGCCAGCCGGGAACGGCGTCGAGCCAGGAGCGCAGCTCTTCAGCCATGCGCGGGCCGTCCTCGACATTCTTGAGCAGGCCACCCTTGCCGATCGCCTCGCGCCCGGCCTCGAACTGCGGCTTGACCAGCAACACTGCCCTGGCACCTGAGGCAGCCAGTTGGAGTGCATTAGGCAATGCCAGCCTGAGCGAGATGAAACTGACATCCGAGACCACGAAGTCGGGCGTCCGGCCGCCAAAATCTTCAGACGTCAGGTTGCGTGCATTGAGCCCTTCCAAGCAGGTCACGCCCGGATCGGATTTCAGCCGCTCGTCCATCTGGCCGTGGCCGACATCGATCGCCACTACATGCGCTGCACCGCGTTCGAGCAGGACCTGGGTGAAGCCGCCGGTCGAAGCACCAATATCCAGCGCAGTTGTTCCGGCCGGATCGAAGCCGAAATGGTCGAGCCCGGCGATCAGCTTGAGCGCTGCGCGCGAGACATAGCCCTGCGCCGGGTCGTCGACGGCGATTTCGGCAGTCTTCGCCACCGTCTGGCCCGGCTTCTTCGCCGGCTGGCCATCGACGGTCACGGCCCCGCGCGCCACCGCGTCGCGGGCGCGCGAACGGCTGGCGAAGAAACCGCGGCTGACGAGCAATTCGTCAAGCCTCAGGCTGGCGGCTGCTTGCCTAGAGTTATCCATGGCCTTCAATGACGAATGCGCGACTGCAACGCAAGCGCCAGTCAGGCGCGGGCGGCCTGGGCCGACTTGCCGAGGGCTGCGAAGACGGCACGCACGATGCCGGCGGAATCGAGCCCGGCGTCGGCATGCATCTTGTCGGGGTTGGCGTGGTCGACGAAACTGTCCGGCATGGTCAGTGGCCGCACCTTGAGGCCGTTGTCGAGCAGGCCGTTGCGGGCAAGGAAGTCGAGCACCTGGCTGGTGAAACCACCGACCGAGCCTTCCTCGACCATCACAAGCACTTCGTGCGAGCGTGCCAGGCGACGGATCAGGTCCTCGTCCAGCGGCTTGGCGAAACGGGCGTCGGCAACCGTCGTCGACAGGCCGGCGGCACCCAGTTCCTCGGCGGCGAGCAGGCAGTCCTTGAGGCGTGTACCGAAGGACAGCAGCGCCACCTTGGTGCCTTCGCGCAGGATCCGGCCCTTGCCGATCTCCAACACCTGGCCACGCTCCGGCATGTCGACGCCAACGCCGTTGCCGCGGGGATAACGGAAGGAGATCGGACCGTCGTCATATTCGACGGCGGTGCGCACCATGTGGCGCAGTTCTGCCTCGTCGGCCGCAGCCATGACGACGAAACCGGGCAGCGAGGCGAGATAGGCGGTGTCAAAGGCGCCGCAATGGGTGGCGCCGTCGGCGCCGACGAAACCGGCGCGATCGATCGGAAAGCGCACCGGCAGGTTCTGGATGGCGACGTCGTGCACGACCTGGTCATAGGCGCGCTGCAGGAAGGTGGAGTAGATCGCAACGAACGGCTTGTAGCCTTCGGTCGCCAGGCCGGCGGCAAAGGTCACCGCATGCTGCTCGGCAATGCCGACGTCGAAGCTGCGCGACGGAAACGCTTCGCCGAACAGATCGAGGCCAGTGCCCGACGGCATGGCGGCGGTGACGGCAACGATCTTGTCGTCGTCGCGCGCTTCCTGCATCAGGCTTTCCGCAAACACCTTGGTGTAGGCAGGCGCGTTGGCAGGCGCCTTGGCCTGGGCGCCGGTGATGACGTCGAACTTGTTGACGCCGTGATACTTGTCGGCAGCGGCTTCGGCCGGGGCATAACCCTTGCCCTTCTGGGTCACGACATGGATCAGCACCGGGCCAGTGCCATTGTCGCGCACGTTCTTCAGCACCGGCACGAGATGCTCGAGATTGTGGCCGTCGATCGGGCCGATATGGAAGAAGCCCATCTCCTCGAACAGCGTGCCGCCGGTGACGAAACCGCGCGCATGCTCGACGGCCCGGGTGATCGCCCGGTCGACACGGCGGCCGAGATAAGAGGTCAGCTTCTTGCCAAGCTCGCGCACGCCGGCATAGGTGCGGCCCGAGGCAAGGCGCGCCAGATAGGCACTCATTGCCCCTGCCGGTGGAGCGATCGACATGTCATTGTCGTTGAGGATGACGATCAGGCGGGCATCGAGCGCACCGGCATTGTTCATCGCCTCATAGGCCATGCCGGCCGACATGGCGCCGTCGCCAATGACAGCGATGACGTTGTTGCGGCCGCCATCGAGGTCGCGCGCCACCGCCATGCCGAGGCCGGCGGAAATCGAGGTCGAGGAGTGCGCGGCGCCAAACGGGTCGTACTCGCTTTCCGAGCGCTTGGTGAAGCCGGAGAGACCGCCCTCCTGGCGCAGCGTGCGCATGCGGTCGCGGCGGCCGGTCAGTATCTTGTGCGGATAGGCCTGGTGGCCGACATCCCAGATGATGCGGTCGTCGGGCGTGTCGAAGACATAGTGCAGCGCCACCGTCAGTTCTACGACGCCAAGGCCCGCGCCGAGATGGCCACCGGTCTGCGACACCACGTCGATGAGTTCGGCACGCAATTCGCTTGCCAGTTGCGGCAGCTGGGCCTCATCGAGCGTGCGCAGGTCGGAGGGCACGCGGACCTTGTCCAGCAGGGGCGTTTCAGGTTTCGCGTTCATCAATCCGCACTAACTCGGTTAACCACCCGGCAGATACGACCGCATGCTTGGAAAGTAAATGCATGGCGGTGACGCGGGCCGGCCTGACTCTTGCTCGTCAGCCCTCGGGCAACGGGATGAACTCTTCCTCATCGCCCGGCACGATGTCGAAGCGGCCGGTCTTCCATTCGTTCTTGGCCTCTTCGATGCGCTCCCGCGACGACGAGACGAAATTCCACCAGATGTAGCGCTTGGAGCCGAGCGACGCGCCGCCGAACAGCATGAAATGCGCACCCGTCTCAGAGCTCACGACGATCTCGTCGCCGGGCTTGAACACCAGCAACCGTTCGATCGGGAAGCGATCGCCAAGTATGTCGATCTCGCCGCCGAGCGTATAGATGGCGCGCTCCTCGGCGTCGGCCGGGATCTTGATCCTGGCACCGGGCGCCAGCCTGATGTCGGCGTAGAGCGTGTCGGATGCCTGGCGCACCGGCGACTTCAGGCCTTTGAACGCGCCGATTACCAGCCGGCCGCTGACACCGTCCGCGTCGAAGGTCGGAAGCTGCACTGCCGCCGTGTTCTCGAACAGCGGCGCAACCTCTTCCTTGCCGTCCGGCAGCGCCAGCCAGGTTTGCAGCCCGGAAACCGACATCGGCGCGCCGCGCAGCTCTTCCGGCGTGCGCTCGGAATGGACGATGCCGCGGCCTGCCGTCATCAGGTTCACGTCGCCGGGCGCAATGACCATCTCGGTGCCGAGCGAATCCCGGTGCCGGATCTTGCCGTCGAACAGATAGGTGACGGTCGCAAGCCCGATATGGGGGTGTGGACGCACATCAAGCGCATGCCCTGCCCTCAGGATCGCCGGTCCCATGCGGTCGAAGAAGATGAACGGGCCAACCAGGCGGCGCTTTGCCGTCGGCAATGCACGGCGCACCTGGAAGCCATCGATATCCTTGGCGTTGGGAATGACCATCAGTTCGAGCTGATCGCAGGAAAAGGCATCGCCTGGCGTCGGGTCTTCGGCGGGAAAGAAGCTCATTATCGCATCCTGGGTCGCATCCTGGAGTGTTTTTGCTGCACGGCGGTCACCAGAGCTGGCGCTCAGGCAAATCTCAGTGCCGAACGCGCCTTTGCCTTGGCCGCCTCTTCTTCGCGATTGCGCGGGTGCTGATGCGTTTCCATCGCATGCAGCATCTCGTGCGCTGCCTCGGCGATCGTGTCGACGGCGCGGTTGAAGGCCTCTTCGTTCTTCTTCGAAGGCCTGTTCGCACCGCTCAGCTTGCGCACGAACTGCAAGGCTGCGTCGCGGATCTCGTCATGCGTCGCCGGCGGGTCGAAATTGAACAAGGTCTTGATGTTGCGGCACATCGCCTGCTCCCGGGGGTTTTCACCAACGGTATGGGTTTTCCATAACTGGGCGCAACATGCCATGAGGTCAAGCCGTTTGGTCGGCGACGATCATCCCAGGACCAGGGCCGCGGCGCCGACGAGCAAGGCTCCATAGGTGCCGACCATGCCGGGAGCGCTCAATGGCGTCCGCGCTGTCACTATGCCCGCGACATGAAGGCCACGGCCGACGATCAGCAATCCGGCGATCGTCCACAGCATCGCCGCCGGCGCCTGACGGTATTCGGCAAGGGCGAGCAGGATCAGGGCGAGCGGCACATATTCGATGAAATTGCCCTGGGCGCGGATGCGCCGCATCAGAACGACATCCTCGCTGTGGCCGAGCTTCAGGCCGACCTTCTTGCGGCGCAGGCTGACACGGATGCTCAGGACAACCAGGGCCACGGCCGCGAGTGCTGAAGTCATCGATGCTATCGGCAACATGACGAGTCCTCCCCCGACGAGCCTTGGTACAGCTAATCACTTCTCACTTGCTTTTTGCAAGTTAAAAATCCAGGGTGCTGCCATGACCCAGTTTCGCTCCGGCTGCCCCATCGCGTCAGCGCTCGACATCATCGGCGACAAGTGGTCGCTGGTGATCGTCAGGGCGATGGTCATGGGGGCGACCAGCTATTCGGACCTGTTGTCCACGCCGGAGAAAATCTCGACAAACATCCTGGCCGAAAGACTGCGCCGGCTGGAGGATGCCGGCTTGATCAGGCAATCATTGCCGCGCCAGGGCTCGATCCGCGGCGCCTATGCGCTGACCGCCAGGGGTGCAGCACTCATTCCTGTGGTGCAGGAACTCGCCCGCTGGGGCGAAAGCCAGCTGCCGGACCGCTGGACACCGCCGGATCGCTTCTACGCCGCCCGGCCCGGCGATTTCGACGTTCGCGACGGCGGTGCCGTCGCGAACTGAACTGGACGTCCGTTACTCGCCGTCGAGCGGCTCCGTGCCCACCGGCTTGCCGTCGCGCGACAGGCGGATCTTTTCGACTTTGTCCTCGGCGGCCTTCAGCAAGCGGTCACAATGCGCCTTCAGCGCTTCACCGCGCTCATAGATCTTGATCGACTGGTCGAGCGGCACGTCGCCACGCTCGAGATCGTCGACAATCTTCTCCAGTGCCGCGAGTGCCTGCTCGAAGCTCAGCGCCTTGATTTCGTCGTTAGGCTCGGCGGCCATTGATCATCCTTTCATGAGGCGAGAAACGTGGGCGGCCACTGAGAAGGCCAGCCCGTGCAGGTCGTAGCCGCCCTCGAGCAGACTGACCAGACGATTTGACGAATGGCGCGCCGCACTGTCCATCAATTGCCCGGTCGCCCAGTCGAAATCGGCTTCGGTGAGGTTGATTTCGGCCAGCGGGTCGCGATGGTGCGCGTCGAAACCGGCCGAGATGATGATCAGGTCGGGTGCGAATCTGTCGAGAGCCGGCAAAATGCGCGAGCGGAACGCCTCGCGGAAATGGTCGCTGCCGGTATCAGGCGCAAGCGGCGCATTGACGATGTTGCCAACGCCCGTCTCGCTTTTCGCACCCGTGCCGGGAAACAGCGGCATCTGGTGCGTCGAGCAGTAGAGCACGCTCGGATCGTCCCAGAAGATATCCTGGGTGCCATTGCCGTGATGCACGTCCCAATCGATGATCGCCACGCGCTCGGCGCCATGATCGCGCTGGGCGTGGCGTGCTGCGATCGCCGCGTTGTTGAACAGGCAAAAGCCCATCGCTGTCGTTTTTTCGGCATGGTGCCCAGGCGGCCGCGAGGCGACGAAGACGTTGGCGGCCCTGCCCGCAAATACGTCGTCGACAGCGGCATTGGCCGCGCCGATGGCGGTCAGTGCCGCCTGCCAGCTTTTCGGGCTGAGCGTGGTGTCGCCATCGATCCTGGCTAATCCATCCTCCGGCACCTGCCGGCGAACGCTTTCGACAAAACCCTCGGGGTGGGCGTAGAGAATCGTGCGCTCGTCGCCCATCGGCGCTTCCACGCGATCGAGCATTTCGAAAGCCTCGTCGTCGAGCGCGCGCTCGATGGCGCGCAGCCTGTCGGGCCGCTCGGGATGTCCCGGCGTCGTCAGGTGTTCGAGGTAGATCGGATGCGTATAGAGCCGCGTGGTCATCGCCGCACCTTATCAGCAATGACCGGCCAGACCACGCATAGCTGTCAAAGCCCTGGGGAAAACGGCAGCCGCTGACGAACCAGACCCACGGCCGGGTCGGCAGAAGGAACCGAGGATCGCGGCACCGGTATGTCCAGTTGCGGCGGAAAAGATCAGTTGGCGGACTTGCCGGCCACAAGCAGGCCTTCCATCAGCGCGCGAAACGCCTTCACCGCCTTTATCGACGTCGCGCCGGGGTCGTCGGAATTTGCGATCCACTGCGCGGCATACAATGAGGCGCCGCTGATCAGTCGCGCCATCGCTTCCGGATCAATGTCGCGGACAAGTCCCTCCGCCTTCAGCGCGACGAGGTTCGCGGTGATCGCCGAAATACAGGCATTGGCGTTGGGCCATTGCGCCGGATCGCCAAGAACCGCCGGACCATCGCGCAGGACGATGCGCTGGATTTCCGGCTCGAGCGCCATTTCAATGTAAGCGACGTTCTCGTCGAGAAAACCTTGCCAACGCGTCTCGGCCCTGGACGAGATTTCATTGAGGCGCGACAACATCTCCTGGTCGATCTGGGCGAGCACGGCCTCGAACAGCCCCTTCTTGTCGCCGAAGTGGTGGTAAAGCGCACCCCGCGTCAGCCCGGCCTCGGCAGTAAAATCATCCATCGACGCATTCGCATAACCCGTCGTCGCAAATGCCCGGCGCGCGGCTGCGATCAGCTTGGCGCGCGTTTCGGCAATCATCTCGCTTCGGGGTTTGTGTGCCGTCTTCATCGCCTTTTCCTTGCCGCGCCACCATTCACATACGTCGCGTATATTTTTCTCGACATGGCGTCCATGGTAATTGACATACGCTGCGTATGCAATTACCTCATTGACATACGCCACGTATGTAAGTGGCGCACCCTCGAAATTCCAGGAGTGCTCCGATGCACAATCCTTATGCTGATATATTCAGAGTTCCCGGGAACAAAGGCTTCGCAGCGGCGGCATTCATTGCCCGCCTGCCGATCGCCATGGCGCCCATCGGCATCGTCGCGATGCTGTCGCAGACGCGCGGCGAATATTGGCTGGCCGGTGCCGTGTCGGCTACCTTCGCGCTTACCAACGCCTTTGCCGCCCCGCAGATCTCGCGCCGGATCGACAGGCTCGGCCAGACATCAGTGGCTCTCCCCACCACCATCATCTCCGTCCTCGCCTTTGCCGTCATGCTTATTGCTACCCGCTATGACTGGCCGGCCTGGACCCTGTTCATTTCGGCCTTCATCGCCGCCGCCATGCCCAGCATGCCGGCCATGGTCCGGGCCCGCTGGACCGAGATCTTCCGCGACCGTCCCGAACTCAATACCGCCTTCGCCTTTGAATCCGTCGCCGACGAAATGGTCTACATCGCCGGTGCCTCGCTTTCGGTCGGCCTGAGCGTCGCCTTGTTCCCGGAAGCGGGGATGCTGGTCAGCACGCTGTTCTTGGCCGTCGGCATGGCAGCTTTCCTGCTGCAGCGTTCGAGCGAGCCCAAGGTCAGGGCGCCTGAACTTGCAAGTGTCGGTTCGGCGATCGCACTGCGCCCGGTTCAGATCATCACCCTGGCGCTCATCTTCGTCGGTGCAATCTTCGCCACTGCCGAGGTCAGCGCCGTGGCGATCACCAAGGAACTCGGCCAGCCCACCGCGGCAAGCCTTGTCATCGGCGTCTATGCCGCCGGTTCGCTCATTGTTGGCCTGATCGTCGGCGCGCTGAACCTCAAGGCACCGAAGCAGCGCCTGCTTGCCATGTCGATCGCCATCGTCGCGCTGACCACGCTGCCCCTGTTGGTCGCCGACACCGTGCCGCTGCTGGCGCTTGCCATCTTCGTCAGCGGCGTTGCGATCTCGCCCACCTTCATCATGGCCTTCAGCCTGATCGAGCGGCGGGTGCCGGAAGCCATGCTGACCGAAGGCATCACCTGGGTGATGACCGGCATCGGCATCGGCATGGCGCTGGGGGCCTTCGTGGCGGGCTGGGTGGTCGACACTTTCGGCGCGCAGAACGGCTTCTGGGTGTCGGTGGCCGCGGGCACGATCTCCCTACTCGTCGTCCTTCTCGGTCAGAAAGCACTCGCCGGCGAGCACGAAGTCGAGTTGCCGCAAGCGAGACCACAAGCGGCGGAATGAGGCAGCACATCCCCCGTCAAAGCCTCTCCCATCTGTGCCAACGAGCCGCCTCTTCAGGCGGCTCGACTGTATATGAAATTTCAGATATCTGCCCTCCCGGTGACCCAAATGCGTAATCCCTACAAAGAAATCTTCAAGGCGCCCGGCGCCAAGGCGTTCTCCGCCACAGGCTTCATCGCACGGCTGCCGCTGTCGATGATCACGCTCGGCATTGTCACGATGCTCTCGGAAACCCACGGCGAGTATTGGCTTGCCGGCGCGGTAGCCGCGACATTTGCGTTTTCCAACGCGTTGATCGCGCCTCAGGTGTCGCGCCTCGTCGATCGCTACGGCCAGCGCCGCATCCTGATCCCCGGCACCATCGTCGCC
The DNA here is from genome assembly GCF_900445235.1 of Aminobacter aminovorans. NCBI lineage: Bacteria > Pseudomonadati > Pseudomonadota > Alphaproteobacteria > Hyphomicrobiales > Phyllobacteriaceae > Aminobacter > Aminobacter aminovorans. The sequence goes on from NZ_UFSM01000001.1 coordinate 4,527,264, forward strand.
GTCGTGGCGCTCTCCAGCCTGATGCTTGCGACCCACTATCGCGCGCCAAGCTGGACGCTGTTCCTGTTTGCCGTGCTTGCCGGCACCATGCCGAGCATGAGCGCCTTCGTGCGCGCACGCTGGACACATATCTACCGTGGCTCGCCGAAGCTGCACACGGCCTTTGCCTTCGAATCCGTCGTCGACGAGGTCATCTTCATGACCGGTCCGATCGTCGCCATCGGTCTCAGCGTCGGGTTCTTTCCGGAAGCGGGTCCACTTGTCGCCACGACGCTTCTTGCGGTCGGCAATTTCCTCTTTGCGGCCCAGAAGTCGACGGAGCCGCCGGTCCACGCCCAGGACAAGTCGGGCGGCAAGTCGGTCATCTGGCTCGGCTCGATGCAGATACTGGTGCTGACGCTGATCGCCATCGGCGCCATCTTCGGCACCGCCGAAGTGACCGCGGTCGCCTTTGCCGAAGCCCAGGGCGACAAGGCCTCCGCCGGTTTTGCGCTGTCGGCCTATGCCGCCGGTTCGCTTGTCGCCGGCCTCGCCTTCGGCGCGCTGAAGCTCAAGCTTGCCTTGCCGCGCCAGCTGCTGCTGGCAATTGCGCTGGCAGCCCTCACCACCTTGCCGCTGATGATGGTCGGCAGCATGCAGACACTAGCCGTGGTGCTGTTCGTCGCCGGCGTCGCCGTGTCGCCGACCATCATCATCTCGATGGCGCTGGTGGAAAAGATCGTTCCGTCGTCCAAGCTCACCGAAGGCATGACCTGGGCGATAACAGGAATCGGCATCGGCATGGCGGCAGGATCCTCGGCATCGGGCTGGTTCATCGACAATCTCGGTCCGGCCAGCGGCTTTTTCGTTTCGATGCTCGCCGGCTTCATCGCCCTTGTCGTCGCCCTTGTCGGGCAAGGCAGCTTTCGGCGCTCGACATCGAGCCTCGTACCAGTCCCGGCCGAGTAGACGGTTTACGGCACGGCGCGCACCAGCGGGCCGTGCCTTTCGCGTTCATACGTTCTTTGCAGACCCGTCCCAGCGCGACGCTTCGCCCGAGCCGAAGGCCTTTTCCTTGAGCTCGCGGAACTTCGACGAAGCCTCTTCCAGCTTCCTGTCCCATTCCGGATTGGGCACCTGGCCTTCGATGACCTTGAAATAGACCTGCATCAGCGACGCCACCGCAAAAGGTTCGATCAGCGCCGACTTGAACGCCCAGGCAAAGACGACCGCCAGCACGAAAGCCCAGCCACCCATTTCGCCCGGCATGAAGTAGAGAATGGCACCGGCAGGCGCCAGCATGAACAGGAAGATGAACAGCGACACGACCCAGACGACGAGCGACAGCCAGACCGCGTTCTTGATCATGGTCGAGCCGTTCTGGGCGTAAAGCACCACGCCCTGCCGCGCGCTCTGCCAGGGAGAGTTGCTGCCGATGCGGATGTTGTAGCCGAGGATGATCTCGTCGACATAGGTCAGCGACATGCGGACGATGGTGTTGAGGAACCGTACCAGCCCGTCGAGGCCGGGGATTGGCAGGAAGGCGGCGATGCCGCCGATCAAGCCGGTGATGGTGCGGATCACGCCCTTCACCAGTTGGTCGAGCACGAACAGCACACTCGCCTCGGTGAAGCGCTCGGCGACGACCTCGCGGGCATAGGAAATCTGGTTCTGGCCGCCTGGAATGTCACGCCCGTCGATCAGATGGACCATGACGGCGATGTGCCCGGCCTTGACGATGTAGAGGATGTATTCGCGGATCCAGTAGACCGCGACCGACACCACGCCGAAGCCAGCGATGCCACCCCATACGGCGAATGAAACCGGCCCGTCAGGGTCCGTCGCGATATGGCCGACGCCGTAGCCGACGCCTGCACCCGCTCCCATCGCCGCGATGTAGGCGAGCGTGATGCCGAAATAGACGATCATGCGCAGCACGATGAACGGCCAGGTGCGTGCCATGATCGCCAGGCTCTGGCCTATGCTGAAATCCCACATACCCGACTCTCCCCTAAGAGATGGGCAGGAGGATGCGCCGCAGCCGGCGGATGTCAATCACCCCGGGGGGATGAGCCAACCGGGGCATGAGCCAATCACCCCAGGGAACAAGCCAATCCATCCCCTAGACGGGGCATTTTGCCCGGCCGGCGCGGCGAAATCAGCGGATTTCGGTCTTGGCGATACAGATGCCAAAGCCCTCGAGACCGACGTAATGACGCTCGCGCGAGGCGACCAGGTTGATCGACGAGATGCCGAGGTCCTTGAGGATCTGCGCGCCAAGGCCGATCTGGCGCCATTCGTCTTCGCGGCGGCGCGCCTCTTCGTGGTCTTCGCGCTCGGCAATCGGGCGGTTGCGGCCGAGACTGGAGACGCCGACCGAGCCCTCGCGCAGATAGACGATGACACCGCGCTTGCACTCGCCGAAGGTCTTCATGATGTCGGCAAGCTTGTTGCTGGTACCGAACACGTCCGTCACCACATCCTCGGTGTGCAGTCGCACCGGCACTTCTTCGCCGTCGCGGATGTCGCCGAAGACGATGGCGAGATGGTGCATCGTGTCCCATGGCAGGGTGTAGGTGATGGCCTTGGCCTTGCCGGCCGGGGTGTCGATGTCGAAGGTGCTGACGCGCTCGATCAGCGTCTCCTGGCGCTGGCGATAGGCGATGAGGTCGGCAACCGAGACCTGCTGCAGGCCGTTCTTCTCGGCAAAGGACGCAACCTGCGGACCGCGCATGACGGTACCGTCGTCATTGACCAGTTCGGAAATCACGCCGACCGGCGGCAGGCCGGCGAGCTTGCACAGGTCGACGGCGGCCTCGGTATGGCCCGAACGCATCAGAACGCCACCCTCGCGCGCGATCAGCGGGAAGATGTGGCCCGGGCGGACGAAATCGCCGCCGCCGGCATTGGGATTGGCCAGGTTGCGCACGGTAAGCGTGCGGTCGTCGGCCGAGATGCCTGTCGTGGTGCCGTGCTTGAAGTCGACGCTGACAGTGAAAGCGGTGGTGTGGGCGGAATCGTTGTCGGCGACCATCGGCGTCAGGTTGAGGCGCCGGGCGTCTTCCTTGAGCATCGGCGTGCAGACGATGCCCGAGGTGTGACGCACGATGAAGGCCATTTTCTCCGCCGTGCAGTGGACAGCGGCAACGATCAGGTCGCCTTCGTTCTCGCGCCCGTCATCGTCCATGACGACCACGATCTCGCCGCGCTCGAAAGCGCGCAGCGCTTCGACAACTTTCTTCTGGTCGTATGGCATGGCGTGGTCACTCGGTGCGTGTGGTTGTTCTGGTGCAGATTAGGCCATTCGGGCAGCAAGGCAGTAGGCTTTTTTGCAGCGGAACGAATTGCCCGGCTGCGGCATTGCCTCACTCACCTAGATCCGCCCTGTCTGTCCGCGGTGGCGCAAGAAATGGTCGGCGATCGCGCAGGCAACCATTGCCTCGCCGATCGGCACGGCACGGATGCCGACGCACGGATCGTGGCGGCCCTTGGTCATCACATCGACGTCCTTGCCGTCCTTGTCGATCGACTTGCGCGGCGTCAGGATCGAGGAGGTCGGCTTGACGGCAAAACGGGCAATCACGTCCTGTCCGGTCGAAATGCCGCCCAGAATGCCGCCGGCATTGTTGGACAGGAACAGCGGTGTGCCGTCATTGCCCATGCGCATCTCGTCGGCATTCTCTTCGCCTGTTATGCGCGCGGCCTCAAAGCCGTTGCCGATCTCGACGCCCTTGACGGCGTTGATCGACATCAGGTTGGAGGCGATGTCCTGGTCGAGCTTGGCATAGATCGGCGCACCAAGGCCTGCCGGCACGCCCTCCGCGACGATCTCGATCACCGCACCGACCGACGATCCAGCCTTGCGGATGCCGTCGAGATAGTCGGAGAAGACCTGGACCGAGGCAGGGTCCGGCGTGAAGAACGGATTTTCGGCGCTGCCGATGAAATCCCAGTTCCAGTTGGCCCGGTCGATCGATTTGGTGCCCATCGACACCAGCGCGCCACGCACCACCAGTCCCGGCACGATCTTGCGGGCAATCGCGCCGGCAGCGACACGGGCCGCCGTCTCGCGCGCCGACGAACGGCCACCGCCGCGATGGTCGCGCAGGCCATATTTGACGTCATAGGCGTAGTCGGCATGGCCGGGGCGATATTGCCGTGCGATCTCGCCATAATCCTTTGAACGCTGGTCGACATTCTCGATCAGCATCGAAATCGGCGTGCCCGTCGAAATGAGGGTCTCGCCATCCTCGTCCGCGATCACTCCCGACAGCACCTTGACCTCGTCGGGTTCGCGACGCTGGGTGACGAAACGCGACTGGCCGGGCTTGCGCTTGTCGAGCTCGTCCTGGATGTCCTTCAGCGTGAAGTGGATGCCGGGCGGGCAGCCGTCAACGACACAGCCAAGCGCCGCCCCATGGCTCTCACCCCAGGTGGTGACGCGAAACAGATGGCCGAAGGTGTTGTGCGACATGCAGGCGGGCCTTTCCGGATATGGCCGCGTTCTAACGCATGCCCCTGAAAAGTAAAATTGCTTTTCGGCCCCGAACCCTCCAACGGCGGGCATCATTTGCGCATCGGCATGAGCTCGGCACGGTCAATTGGCTGCATTAACAGTGGTCAAAGCGTGATCGCTGCAGTTTTAGTTTTGACACATTCGGTTGGTTTCTGCTTCCTTCCAACCGCTCGTTAACGTTTATGCCTCGCCTTGCGGGGCGCAGAAAAAAGAGGACGACAATGCGTACCCTTATTGGCGCCGTTGCCGCCGTGCTCATGATGTCTGGCGCTGCGCTCGCTGCCGAAGCCGAAGGTCAGGTCAAGTCGGTCGACAAGGACAAGGCCACCATCACGCTTTCCAACGGCAAGTCCTACAAGCTGCCAGGCGAGTTCGATGTCGAGAACATCAAGCCGGGCATGGACATCCTGCTCGCTTATGACGTGGTCGAGGGCGAGAACCTGATCACCGACATGGAACTGCCGCAGTAAAGATTGCGCCGCCGGCTTTACAGCCAGTCGAGGCGGCCACTTTCCACTCTCAGCACGCGGTCTTGGGGGATCTCCAGGGCCGCGGCTTTGTTTTTGGGCAGGTCTTCCACCAGCCGGAAAATCGCGCGCATCACGCCGCCATGGGTAACGCAGACCGTCGGCCGGCTGGTTTCGACGAGCCATGGACGGATGCGACAGGCCAGCATCTGGTAACTCTCGGCATCCTCGCCGGGCGGTACGAAATCCCACTTGTCGTGTTGGCGTGCCGTGCTGGCACCCGGCGCGCGCGCCTCGAGCTCGGCGAAGGTAAAACCCTGCCAGTCACCGAAATTGACTTCGACAAGGCGCGGGTCTGTTCGGTAGGCCATGGGATCGAGCCCCATCGCTGCGCGCGCCCGCTCCATCGTCTCGCGGGTGCGCCGCATCGGGCTTGCGACGAAATCGAAATTCTCGGGATCGGGGATCAGTTCGGCGAGCCGTCGGCCGTTGCGGTCGGCCTGCTCGCGCCCGACCGTATTGATGTCGATGTCGGCCTGCCCCTGTAGACGCTGCTCGGCGTTCCATGGCGTCTGACCATGGCGCACGACATAGAGGAGCGGGTTCATGGCGATGCGATGCTGCGCGGGAAGGATCAGTCCTTCACGGCGGCGATGTCGGGCGCGTCGACGGCCTTCATGCCGACGACATGGTAGCCGGAATCGACGTGGTGCACTTCGCCGGTGACGCCACGCGACAGGTGCGACAGGAAGTAGAGCGCGGAATCGCCGACCTCCTCGATCGAAACGGTGCGGCGCAGTGGTGCATTGTACTCGTTCCACTTCAGGATGTAGCGGAAGTCGTCGATGCCCGACGCGGCAAGCGTCTTGATCGGGCCAGCCGAGATCGCATTGACGCGGATCGCCTTGGGGCCGAGGTCGACGGCGAGATATTTCACGCTCGCCTCGAGCGCTGCCTTGGCAACGCCCATGACGTTGTAGTTCGGCATGACCTTCTCGGCGCCGTAGTAGGTCATGGTCAGCATCGAGCCGCCATCGGTCATCAGCTTCTCGGCGCGCTGGGCGACAGCCGTGAAGGAATAGACCGAGATGTCCATGGTGCGCAGGAAATTGGCATGGCTGGTGTCGACATAGCGGCCGGTCAGTTCGTCCTTGTCGGAAAAGCCGATGGCATGGACGACGAAGTCGAGCTTGCCCCACTTCTTTTCGAGCGTCTCGAAGCAGGCATCGATGGTCGCCATGTCGGTGACGTCGCAATGCCCGCAGACAAGAGCGCCGATTTCGGCGGCCAGCGGCTCGACGCGCTTCTTCAGGGCATCGCCCTGATAGGTGAAGGCAAGCTCGGCGCCCTGGTCGGCGCAGGCCTTGGCAATGCCCCAGGCAATCGATCTGTTGTTGGCGACGCCGAGAATAAGGCCGCGCTTGCCGGCCATCAGGCCCTGTCCACCCGCCATATGAGCGCACTCCAATTCTTTGAATGTTTTGCAGAGCCTATCGCATAGGCAACCTGCACCTTCAAGCTTTCATGCGACCTTGGTCGCAGCCAGGGCCATGGACTGTAAAGATGACGCAAGCCTTGCGTCAGTCGCCTTGTGTCAGTCCGCCTTGTGTCAGTCGGGGGACTTGCGCAGCAATTCCTCAAGTGCCGCATCGCCGCCTTCCGGAAGCATGACGCGGACATGGGCATATAGGTCGCCATGGCCGCCTGCCTTTTCCGGCAGGCCGCGGCCCTTGAGGCGCAGCACCTTGTCCGAACTCGACCACTCGGGAATTTTCACCGCCAGCCGACCTGTCGGCGTTTCCACCGCGGCCTTGGTGCCGAGCACCGCTTCCTTGAGGCTCACCGGCAGGTCGACATGCAGGTCCCTGCCCTCGACGCGGTAGCGTGGATGGCGACGGAACCTGATCTTGACCAGCGCGTCGCCGGCACCGCCAAGGCCCTGCTCGCCCTGGCCCTTGAGCCTGATCGTCTGGCCGTCCTCGACATATTCCGGCAGTTTCACCGCCATCTTGCGGCCATCGGGGAACATCGCCGTCACCTTGGGCGCGGTCGCCGCCTCCTCGATGGTGACATCAAGCGTGACATTGACGTCGCCGCCCGGCTGCGCACGCTGGGCACCTGGGCCGCCGCCCATGCCAGCGCCCATTCCGGCACCGTGAGCAGCACCAGGGCCGCGCTGGCCAAAGGAATCGCCGAAAATCTGACTGAAGATATCGCCGGCATCGAAGGATGCGCCGCCCGGACCGCCGGAGCGGAACTCGAAGCGCGACCCGCCGGGGCCCGCCTGCTGGCGGCGGAATCCACCAAATGGATCACCACCTGCCGCGCCTTCGAAGCCATGGAAGCGCGCCTTGCCCTCGGCGTCGATTTCGCCGTGGTCGAAAGCCGCCTTCTTCTTCTCGTCGCCGAGAATCTCATAGGCCTGGTTGGCCGCGGCAAAGCGTTCCTTCGCCTTCGGATCGTCCGGATTCTGGTCCGGGTGGTGCTTCTTGGCGAGCTTGCGGTAAGCCGCCTTGATGTCCTTGGCCGAGGCGTTCTTGGCAACGCCCAGCACCTCATAGGGGTCGCGCATACGTCAATCCACAACAGAGAAAAGGGTTTGTTCCTTCCTATATGCGCTTGGCTAGGAAGAAATTCCAGAGGCGGAAAGCCGCAACCGTCAGACAGGCACGAAAGACAGCATCTGCCAGGTGCCTGACCCGGCGGCGCAGACCTCGCCCTTGAACAGGCTGACCCCGTCGAAGCTCTCGCGCGAAACGGCGAATGCGCGGCACAGCACGCCACGCTCCTTGCTCTCGACAAGGGCCGTGATCGCGCCGCGCGAGCCCGTCTCGGCATTCGCCCAGGGAATCGCCTGGCCTTTCAGCTCGTCGACGTCGGCGGACGATACCGCGTTGCGGATGGTCGTCTCGTCGGACAGTCGATTCGCATCGGTGGTCCTGTTGACGTCGTCGGGAACCTTGCTTGTAACAAGGCTGCGGTCGACTTCCGCCTTTTCGAGGCTGAAGCCACCGGCGCCGCATGCGCTGATCGTCGTCAGGCCAAGCAGCAGCAACACCTTGAAGGATCGGAACCCGAATTGTGGGAGGCAATGGCCCTCAAAGGCTTGCGCGAAGCGCGACAATAGGCATTCTCCCGGTCGTAAATGGCAGGTCGAGTAAAAGCTATGACGGACACAGAGTTAACAAGCAGTGACTTCACGGAGGCTGCAGAGCCTTTCCAGCTCTTTGCCTCGTGGCTGAAGGACGCTACGGCCAGCGAGCCGAACGATCCGACGGCACTGGCGCTGGCCACCGTCGACACCGACGGACTGCCTGACGTGCGCATGGTGCTGCTCAAGGAATTCGACGAACATGGCTTCGTCTTCTACACCAATTTCGAAAGCGCCAAGGGCCGCGAAATCCTTGCGACCATGAAAGCGGCGATGTGTTTTCACTGGAAATCGCTGCGTCGCCAGGTCCGTGTGCGCGGTCCGGTCGAGATCGTCACCGACACCGAGGCAGACGAGTATTTCGCCTCGCGCCCGCGCGGCAGCCGCATCGGTGCCTGGGCGTCGAAGCAGTCGCGTCCGCTGGAAAGCCGCTTCGCGCTTGAAAAGGCCGTCGCCGAATACACCGCCCGGCACGTCATCGGTGAAATCCCGCGTCCGCCGTACTGGTCGGGTTTCCGCATCGTACCGAGCCAGATCGAATTCTGGCACGACCGCCCCTTCCGCCTGCACGACCGCGTCGTCTTCACCCGCGCTGCCAATGGCGGCTGGGACAAAGACCGGCTCTATCCGTGACCCACGTAGCGGCGGCGCCTAGCCGCCGCTGACCGCTTGCCGCTGTCTTGTGGCGACCCCGGCGAGGCGCACATAGTCGATGTCGGCGAGGTTCGTCAGCGCGTCCAGTTCTTCCGGCGCGAACCACCCGATTTCGGTATGCTCGTCACAGACGCTTTCGGGCACACCGCCTGTCCATGCGGTCACCGCGTAGACGTGATGCAAGGCATCGCCATAGACATCGGGCCGACGCTCGGGCACACAATCCAGCCACAGGAATTCAGTCGGCATGACGCCTGCTTCCTCGTGCACTTCCCGCCCCATCGCGTCGTCAGGCGTTTCATCAGGTTCAACACGGCCGCCGATCGCATCCCAGTGGCCCGGCCACGCCTTCTTCCAGTCGGCACGCAGGCCAAACAGCACCTGCCCGCTCTCGTTCACCAGAAGTGCGCTGGCTGTGACAACCGGTTCCGACATCTTTTCCCCGAGGCGGCCTTCAGCCCTTCTTGCGCGTCATGAAGGCGACAAGTGCGGCGCGGGCTTCATCCGACTTGAGGCGGGCGCGGAAATGCGCTCCCTCTTCCTTGATGCGCTCGACGAGTTCGGTCCGGTCGCCGCGCATCAGGTCCCGCGCGATCTTCAGCGCTTCCGGCGGCTTGGCCGCAATCTCGCCGGCAGCAGCGAGTGTCGCCGCCTCCAGCTCGTCTTCCGCAACGACCTTGTAGATCAAGCCGGCAGCCAAGGCGCGTTCGGCCGGAAAGCCCTCGCCCAGCCCGAGCAGGGCAAAGGCGCCTTGCAGGCCAAGCAGCTGCGGCGCGATCAGGCTCGAGCCTGCCTCGGGCACCAGCCCAAGATCGACGAACGGCGTGCGGAAGATCGTGCGCGGCGTGGCGAAGGTCAGGTCGCAATGCAGGTTGATCGTCGTGCCGATGCCAACCGCAATGCCGTCGACGCCGGAGACAACGGGCTTTTCAGCCCTGGCCAATGCGAGCAGGAAATCCCACACTTCACCGCCACCCTCGCCACCCGTGGCGATCGCCATGAAATCGGCGAGGTCGTTGCCGGACGAAAACGCTCCCGGGACGCCGAGAAAGACATGGCAGCGCACGACCGCGTCTTTGTCGCCTTCGACCAGTGCCGCCGCCATCTCGGCATACATGGCGCGGGTGATTGCGTTCTTCTTGTCCGGACGGTTCATCCGGATGATCTGCACGGCGCCTTGCCGCTCGATGAGAATGTGGTCGGTCACGTCGGTCCAGTCCCTCGTCCCAGAAAAGTTACGCCGAGATCAGCGCTTTGGCGGCGGCGGCAAGGCTTGCCGTGCCGCCCGTGATGCGGTCCTTGAGTGCTGACGTCTCGCCAAGCAGGTTTTCGGCAAAGAACCGGCACAGCGCGATGCGCTGCTCGTCACCGTCGGCGAGTGCCGCGCGCGCCAGATAGGCACCGCCAGCGACCAAGGAAAACAGCCTGAGATAAGGCGTGGCGCCGGCCAGCACATCGTCCGTTCGGCCGTCGCCGAGTTGCCTCTGCAGATGACGCGTGACGCTCTGGAGATCGTCGAGCGCCTGCTCGAGAATGAGCGCCGTGCGGCCATAGGCTTCGCTGTTCATCGCAGCGACAGCAATGGCCACCCCGTCGAGTTCGCCGATATAGCCGAAGACATGCTCGCCATTGCCAAGCGGCAGCTTGCGGGTGACGAGGTCGATGGCCTGGATGCCGTTGGTGCCCTCATAAATCGGGGCGATGCGGGCATCGCGAAGCAGCGCTGCGGCACCGGTCTCCTCGATGAAGCCCATGCCGCCGTGGATCTGCACGCCAAGCGAGGCGACGTCGACGCCGACATCGGTGGAGAATGCCTTGGCCAGCGGCGTCAGCAGATTGGCGCGGTACTGCCAATGGGTCTTGTCGGCGCCGGTCGACAGGCGCGCCAAGTCGATGGCATGGGCGCAGGAATAGGCGATCGCGCGTGCGGCCTGGGTCAGCGCCTTCATCGTCAGCAAATTGCGCTGCACGTCGGGGTGATGGACGATCGGTGCCATGCCTTCGCCCGAGTAGGACGACGCCTTGCCCTGGCGGCGCTCGTTGGCATAGGCGAGCGCCTTCTGGAACGCCGTCTCGGCAACCGCTACGCCCTGGATGCCGACCAGCAGGCGGGCATTGTTCATCATCGTGAACATGCAGGCGAGCCCGCGGTTTTCCTCGCCGATCAGCCAGCCGACAGCACCTGGTTCGCGGCCCTTGGCGAAACCGTCGCCATAGATCATCGTGCAGGTCGGAGAGGCGTGGATGCCAAGCTTCTCCTCGATGCCCGAGCAGAACACGTCGTTGCGCGCGCCCGGCGTGCCGTCTTCGTTGAGCAGGAATTTCGGCACAAGAAACAGCGAGATGCCACGTGTGCCGGCCGGCGCATCGGGCAATCGCGCCAGCACCAGATGGACGATGTTGTCGGTGAAGTCGTGCTCGCCATAAGTGATGAATATCTTCTGGCCGAAGATGCGGTAGGTGCCGTCGCCCGACCGTTCGGCACGGGTGCGCAATGCGGCGAGATCGGAACCCGCCTGCGGCTCGGTCAGGTTCATCGTGCCCATCCACTCGCCGGAGACGAGCTTCGCCAGATAGGCCGACTTCAAGTCTTCAGAAGCGTGCTTTTCCAGCGCCTCGACCGCGCCCATCGACAGCGTCGGTCCGATGCCGAAAGCCATCGACGCCGAGTTCCACATTTCGAGCGTCGCCACGCCTATCATCGTCGGCAGGCCCTGCCCGCCATACTCCTCCGGGCCGTTCAGGCTGTTCCAGCCACCTTCGGTCCAGTGCCTGTAAAGCTCCTTCCAGCCCGGAGGCATGGTGACGGCCCCATCGCGGAGCTTGGCGCCGGTGCGGTCGCCGACCTTGTAGAGCGGAGCTACCTCGTCGCTGGCGAAGCGCCCGGCCTCACCAAGGATGGCATCGACGAGATCCTCGCCAAGGTCGCCGAAGGTGCCTGCATCGATGGCGGCCTTGAGGCCGGCAACATGCTTCAGCGCGAACGCTATCTCTTCCACTGGGGCGCGGTACATGACGCTTCCTCCTGCGACCTGACGATCTGCCATGCGGCCTCACCACCGCCGGCACGCACACTAGCCGCCTTCCCGAGCCAAGGGGAAGTGACTTTTTACGTAAACGTCAGCTTTCTGAGTGCGCCTTGCACACACCAACGCCGATAGTGCCGGGCAGAAGGCACATTGCCGGACAAATCCTCCCACGATGCGGTCGAATAGTGCAGTCATTGGCCCCCGAAGCGCTCGCTTTCAACCTGAAGGCGGTGGAGACGCATCAGCATTTCCTTAACCATGGCGGTCCACAATCGGATATCGATCACCGAGGATCGCCTTTTGAGGGGACTGGCGTCTAGATTTCATCGCTTCGCGCTCGCAGCGCTGACCGCTGCTTGGCTGAGCCACATCCCCGCGCCGGCCGTGGCTTCCGACTTCTCCGAACCGTGGAAGAAGGCCGACCGGGCGCTGGTCATCGACGCCTACGAATACAATTCCATCGACTGGCAAAAGCTGGCAGGCGACAAGCGCATCGTCGGTTTCATCAACAAGGCCTCCGACGGCCTGCCACCGGCCTATTCCTGCTCAGGCGACGAAACCGCCTACAGGCTGTGCAAGGCACTTTGGAAACGCCACGCCGTTGCCCGCGAGCTGTTCCATACGCGCAAGGTGGTCGCCAAGGCGCTCGGCCTGAAATGGGGCGCCTACCACCTCGGCCGCCCCGGCAACCCGATCGAGCAGGCCGAGAACTTTCTCGATTTCGCGGAGCCCGGCCCCGACGATTTGATGGCGATCGACATCGAGGAGAACGACCCGGCGAAATGGATGTCGCTGGAGGACGCCGAGCTGTTCGTGCGCCACATCTTCCTGCGCACCGGCCGCTATCCGATCCTCTACACCAACGGCACGACCTCGCGTTATATCGCCGACAACCGCTATCGCTACCGGCTGCTGTCGCGGCTACCGCTCTGGTATGCGCGCTACAAGCCGGAGATCGGCATCCATTTTCCGAAGGGCAACTGGCAACGCTATTCGCTGTGGCAGTTCTCGGCCCAGGCCAATTGCGGCGAACGCCGCTGCCCCTACCGCGTCGCTGGCACCCCCAACGACATCGACGTCAACGTCGCGCCGATGGACGCCGAAGGCCTGCGCCAGGTCTGGCCGTTCGGCCAGCTTGTCGAAACGACAGACGACTTCATGTTCAATGTGCCGCTGCCGATCGCCAGGGATGAGGGGCTGAAGGGCGAAAGCCGCATCACCTATGCCTCGGTCGCCTATCCGGTGCGGCTCGACCTGCTTGCCGAGACGCTGCGCTCGAGCTGGGACAAGGCCGTGCTCGGCGCATTGCCGGCGATCAAGCCGGCACCCAGCCGCTATGCCAACGGAATGGCGGAATTCGTGGCGTTCAAGGGCGACGAACTGGTGCGTGTGGCCAGCCAGAACGCAGCAAAGCTTGATCCGGTCGCCACCGCTTCGACCGAGAGCGACCGCGCCGAGCGCTAGTCGGTCGCCGCGGCGTCCAGCCGATTATTTCTGCTGCTCGCGCTCGACCGCACGCCAGCCGATGTCGCGTCGGCAGAACCCTTCCGGCCAATCGAGCATGTCAACGGCCGCGTAGGCTTTCTGCTGCGCTTCGCTGACGTTGCTGCCCGAGGCGGTGACGTTCAGCACGCGCCCGCCATTGGCGACGATCTTGCCGTCTTTGATCGCCGTACCGGCGTGGAAGACCTGGGTCCCCGCGGCCTCCGCCTTGTCGATGCCCGAGATGACCGAGCCCTTTTCCGGCGTGCCCGGATAGCCCTTGGCCGCCATCACTACCGTCAGCGCCGCCTCGTCGCGCCAGCGCGCCGAGACATGGGCAAGCTGGCCGTCGGCAGCGGCATTGAGCAGAACGAGAAGGTCCTCCTTCAGCCGCATCATCAGCACCTGGCATTCGGGATCGCCGAAGCGGGTGTTGTACTCGATCAATTTCGGACCTTGGTCGGTGAGCATCAGGCCGGCAAACAGCACGCCCGAGAACGGCGCGCCCATTTCAGCCATGCCGCGCATCGTCGGTTCGATGATCTCGCGCATCGTCCGGTCGATCAATTCGGGCGTCATGACGGGCGCCGGCGAATAGGCTCCCATGCCCCCGGTGTTCGGTCCAACATCGCCGTCGCCGACACGCTTGTGGTCCTGCGCGGTTCCGAACGGCAGCGCCGTCTTGCCGTCGCAAAGACAGAAGAAGCTCGCCTCCTCGCCGGTCATGAATTCTTCCACCACGACAGATGCGCCGGCACCACCGAAGGCACCCTCGAAACAGGCGTCGACAGCTTCCAACGCTTCGTCCAGCGTCATCGCAACCGTAACGCCCTTGCCGGCGGCGAGGCCGTCGGCCTTGATGACGATCGGCGCGCCCATCTTCTCGACATACGCGCGGGCGTCACCGGCATTGTCGAAGCGGCCATAGGCAGCCGTCGGAATGCCGTAGCGGGCACAAAGATCCTTGGTGAAGCCCTTTGATCCCTCGAGCTGTGCCGCCACCCTGGAGGGGCCAAAGACCCGAATACCAGAAGCGCGCAAATCGTCGCCGATGCCTGCGACCAGCGGCCCTTCGGGACCGACGACGACGAGGTCGATTGCCTTGTCCTTGCAGAAGGCCACGACCGCGGCATGGTCGGCGACATCAACCGCCACCAGTTCGGCTTCCCGGGCAATGCCGGGATTGCCCGGCGCGGCATAAAGCCTGGTCAGCATCGGCGACGCCGCAAGTTTCCAGGCCAGCGCGTGTTCGCGGCCGCCGGAACCGATAAGCAGGATGTTCATGCGCTTGACCTCTTGCCGATGCTGGACGTGATGCACCCGCTAGTGGCCGAGGCGGTCGAGGTCAAGCTGCAGCACGGCCAATCACGGACAAATCGTCCGCTTGACGCCTGCCCACGCCGCTGGCACTCCAACGCCATGGAAACCATCCAATCAAAAGCCGGCCAGGGCCGGGTCGCCGACGCCCCGAGCGGGCACTGGGTCTACCGTGCCTTGCCGCGTGGCCTTTGGCCTTACGCCCAGCTCGCGCGCTGGGACCGGCCGATCGGCTGGTGGTTGCTTTTGTGGCCATGCTGGTGGTCGACGGCGATGGCGGCGAGCGCCTATGCACGCCCCGGCGACAGCCTGATGTCGCTGCTGCCTTCGCCTTCGTTCCTGGTGCTGTTCCTCATCGGAGCGGTGGCGATGCGCGGCGCCGGCTGCACGTATAACGACATTGTCGACGAAGGCATCGACGCCCAGGTCGAACGCACGCGTTCGCGTCCCCTGCCCTCCGGCCAGGTCAGCCGCCGCCAGGCCTGGATCTTCCTTGTGCTTCAGGCACTTGTCGGACTGGTGGTGCTGTTGCAGTTCAACAGCTTCGCCGTTCTGCTCGGCATCTCGTCGCTGGCGATCGTTGCGATCTACCCGTTCATGAAGCGCATCACCAACTGGCCGCAATTCGTGCTTGGCCTCGCCTTTTCCTGGGGTGCGCTGATGGGCTGGGCCGCCGAGTTCGGCGACATAGACGGCCCGGCCGTGCTGCTCTATTTCGGATCGATCATGTGGGTGATCGGCTACGACACGATCTACGCCCACCAGGACAAGGAAGACGACGCACTTGTCGGCGTGAAGTCGACCGCACGCTTCTTCGGCGAAAACACCAAGTCCTGGCTCGTCGGGCTTTATGCCGGCGCACTGATGATGTTTGCGATGGCCTTTGCCATCGCTCAGGTGCCGATGCCGGCACTCGCCGGTCTTGTCGCCGCCGGCGCGCACATGATCAGGCAGATCACCGTGCTCGACATCGACAATCCCGACCAGTGTCTCAGGCTGTTCAGGTCGAACGGCCAAATAGGCTGGATCATCTTCATCGGGCTGATCTGCGGCGGCGCCTGGGTGGCGCTGAAGCCGCTGATCTAGATTTGCATCATGCCCGGGCGATGATCTCTTCGCCGTCGATGACGAGGCGGACACCGAGCGTGCCCGATTTGCGGCGGGCGAGGAAACGCGGCCTGCGCATCCTGGAGACGCGGCCCTTCCGGCGGTCCTGTGCCGGCAGGGTCTTGATCGCCGCACCGAGCGACTCCTCGAGTGTGCGGGCCACGCCATCCGCCTCGATCAGCAGCATCGGCAGGCTGTAATAGTCGGCCCAGGCGCGCCAGTCGGCGGCAACGTCGTCGAGATCATCGGCAACCAGCAGCGGCACCGACAGCATCGGATCGTTGTGCAGCAGTTCCAACGTCACTGTGACGTTCAGGTCCTCGTCTTCCATCGCACGGGCTGCGACGCCGCGGAAAGCGCGTGCCGGCAGCGCGATCGTCGCCGGCAGGCCGCTGAGCGCCAGCAGGCGGCGGATCACCGCGCCGCGATGATCGATGGTGAAGGTGACGTCGCCAAGGTCGTCACGCGTCGCGTAGCTGACCATCTGTGGCAAGCGGAACGGGTCGAGGCGCATGTTGCGTCCCGCCCAGACTGGCTTCAGTCCGGTGTTCATGATGTGCCTTCCTGTTATCTCCTGAGAGCCGGTTTCCGGTCTCTCCGGACCAGTTTTCCCGGTCTCGTTAGGAAGGACACTAGCGGGGTGACCTTACCGCCCCGCTTAAGAAATTGGGTTAAATTTTGCTGATCTCGGCGATGGTTATCGGAATACAACCAGAGACCTTCAAATCGTCTTGCCGGGGTTCATGATGCCGGCAGGATCGAACGCCGCCTTGATGCGACGCATCAGCTCGATGGCGATCGGCGGGGCGGTGGCAATGAGCTCATCGCGCTTGAGCTGGCCGATGCCATGTTCGGCCGAGATCGAGCCGTTCATGGAACGCACGACATCGTGCACCGCCTTGTTCATGTCGCGGTAGAGCGCAAGAAACGCGTCAGCCGCCATGCCGACCGGCTGCGAAACGTTGTAGTGCAGATTGCCGTCGCCCATGTGGCCGAAGCAGACCACCCGCGCCTCGGGGCAGACGCTGGCCACGGCGACCGCGCCTTGTGCGATGAAGGCAGGGATACTGGCGATCGGCACCGAGATGTCGTGCTTGATCGACGCGCCTTCCACCTTCTGTGTTTCCGGCAGCATCTCGCGCAGCCGCCAGAACTCGTTGGCATGAGCAACGCTTGCAGCAATCGCCGCATCGCCAACCTGCTCGGCCTCGAAGCCGGCCGAAAGAACATCTTCAATCAGCGTGCGCGCGTCCTCGGCTGAGCGGCCCGAGGAGATTTCCATCAGCACCTGCCAGGGCCAGTCGCCTTCCAGCGGCGGCCGCGCATCGGGAATGTGGCGCATGGCAAATTCCATCGGCAGATGGCCGATCAGCTCGAACGCCGTCAGCGCGCTGCCGGCCATGTCCTGGGCGCGGTCGAACAAGGCGAGCGCGGCCTCTGGCGACGTCAGCCCGACCCAGGCGACTTCGCGGCCCTTGGGCTTGGGATAGAGCTTCAGCACCGCCGCCGTAATGACGCCGAGCGTGCCTTCGGCGCCGACGAACAGGTTCTTGAGGTCGTATCCGGTATTGTCCTTCTTCAGCTTGCGCAGATCGTCGAGCACCTCGCCGGTCGGCAGCACCACCTCGACGCCAAGACACAGCTCGCGCGCATTGCCATAGGCCACCACGCCGGTGCCGCCGGCATTGGACGACAAGTTACCGCCAATCTGGCAGGAACCCTGCGATGCAAGTGACAAGGGATAGAGCCGGTCGACCTCGTCGGCTGCCTTGTGCAGCACGTCGAGCACGACGCCGGCCTCGGCAATAACAGTGTTGGAGACCGGATCGATCTCGCGGATGCGGTTGAGGCGCGACAGCGACAGCACGATCTGGCCGCCCGAACGGTCCGGCACTTGGCCACCGACGAGGCCGGTGTTGCCGCCCTGCGGCACGATCGGGGTCCCCGTTTCGGTGGCGAGCTTCATGATCGAGCTCACCTCCTCGACGTTTGCGGGGCGCAGCACCAGCGAGCTGGCACCGGTGAACAGGCCGCGCGGCTCATGCACATAAGGTTCGATGTCGCCTTCCGCGCGCACCGCATAACGCGCGCCGACGATGGCAGCGAAGCGCTCGGCAAGCGCGGGATCGAGGCCGGGAAGATTCTGGATCATGTGACGGAAGCTAATTTCAGACGTGAGGATTGTCACGGGGGGCAGCGGCGCGCGCCAGCCTGTCGTTGATCGCTTCGCCGAGTTCGTCGAACGGTATCGGCTCGACGGCGATCAGTTCGGCACCGCTTCGGTCGAGCGCCTGAAGATGAGCGAAGAGATTTGTCGCGGCCTCGCGCAGGTCGCCTGCCTCGGACAGATTGAGAAAGGCGCTGGCCTGCTGCCAGCCATCGGCTCGGTGCGGGCCGAAACCCAGCAGCGCCTCGCCTGCCCCGACAGCGTCGGCATTGAGCCGCATCGCAGCACCCGGCGCATAGTGCGAGGCGAGCATGCCGGGCGCCTCGATGCCGGCGGTCATGCCACGCAGCAGTGGCGCGCCTGCCACCTGCTCGATTTCACCAGCCGGAACACCGCCGGGGCGCAGCAGCCGCACACGGCCATCCTCGACCTTGACGATCGTCGATTCCAGGCCGACGGGCGTCGCGCCGCCATCAACGACGAGCGGGATGCGCGCGCCGAGATCGCTGGCCACCGCCTCGCCGCTGGTCGAGCTGATCTTGCCCGAGCTGTTGGCGCTGGGCGCTGCCAGTGGCCGCCCGAGCCTCGATATCAACGTTCCGCCGAAACCCTTGGGCATGCGCAAGGCGATGGTGTCGAGCCCGGCTGTGACCAGCGGATGGATGCCCGAACCGGCACGCAACGGCACGACCAGCGTCAAAGGCCCTGGCCAGAACTCTTCGGCGAGCTTGCGCGACAGAGTGTCGAACAGGCCGATACGCTCGGCCATGGCCATGTCGGCGACATGGGCGATCAAGGGGTTGAAGCGCGGGCGACCCTTGGCCTCGAAGATGCGGGCGACGGCCTCGCCATTGGTGGCGTCACCTGCCAGGCCATAGACGGTCTCGGTTGGAATGGCCACCACCTCGCCGGCCTCGAGCAATGCCAGTGCCGCATCCATCGCCTTGTCGGCTGCGATCAGTTCCGCCACGTCTCAGCTTCCTGTTGCATGCCCGGTCCCTACTCCGCGCGGCCCCATGCGACAAGTGTGCTACCGCCAAGATTTCCGGCATTGCCTAAAATGCGCGGCATCTTCGAAATCGGGTTGCAACCGCCCTGCTGCTACATTTCGCCTTGAAGTTGATTCAACTCAGAGGGTCAAATGCGCCTGTCTGCTGCATTTCTTGTTGCCGGCATCGCTATGTCCGGTTCGGCTCACGCATCTTCGATCGTCATTGTCGAAGCCACTGCGGCCAGCCCGTCATCGGTCAATGTCGAGGCCCCTAAATCGGCCACCAGGTCGATCGTCGCGATCGGCGCGCCGTCGCTCGACGCCGGCAAGGTCGCGGCCATCGACACCAAGCCGACAAGCCGCGAGATGGGTCCCGAGTTGATGGTCATTCGCAGCGGCGAGGTAGGCTCGGCGTCGCCTGAAACGTCAGCTGCCGCGCCTGCTGCCGCGGAAGCCGTGCCCGCCCAGCAGGCAGCGACCGGCGACCAGGCGCCCTTGCCCGTTGCGCCCGATGGCACCGCGACCGACCCGGCCAGCACACATGTCAAAACCGAATAGCCTGGCTTGACCATCACGCCATCGTTGTGCACCGTCGCGGCGACACATCGGGCAAGGGGTTGATCCATGAAGGCAGGACGCGACATCGCAGTTGGGCTCCTGGCCATGCTGCTTTCCGGCACAGCTGTGGCCCAAGCCGATCAGTTGCTCGGCACATATGTCGCGCGGCTCTCGGAGAAGGACCATCAGGCCAGCGACGGCTATGCCCTCGACAGCGCCGCCCAGGTCGTACGTCAGGATCGCGCCAATGTGCACAGGCACATCCAGACAGACGAGGAAGACGACATCGACGACTGGTTCACCAGCAACGCAAAGCGCGCGCGCTTCGAGCAGTTGCTGAACAAGCCGGGCGCGATGAGCAACTCGACCCGCAACGCCATCCTCCACGGCGAGCCGCTGATCGAGGTCCAGGTCTACCGCCAGAGCGCCAAGGTTCGCCTGCTCGACTGAATGGAAAGGGCGGCGCTATGCCGCCCCATCCTATCCCGCGATCTTGGAGAAATCTGCGACCTGATCTGTCGCCGCGCGGATGCGCGCGAGCAGCGCCAGGCGGTTGGCGCGTACGGCGACGTCCTCATCATTGACGAGAACTTTCTCGAAGAATGAATCAACTGGTTCGCGCAGCACGCTAAGCGCGCGCATGGCGCCGGAAAAGTCTTCGTTCCGAATCGCTTGGCCGGCTTCGTTGACAGCCTGATTCACCGGCGCGAACAGCGCCTTCTCGGCTTCCTCGCGGAAAAGACCGGGGTCGACGGCATCGGCCACCGCTGTCCCCTTCTTCTCCTCGGCCGCCAGTATGTTGGCTGCGCGCTTGGTGCCGGCCAACAGATTCTTGCCATCCTCGGTGTCGAGGAATTTGCCCAGTGCTTCAACGCGACGGGTGATGGTCAGAAGATCGTCGGCCTCGGGCGTGATGACCGCATCGATCAGGTCATGGCGGGCGCCGAGTTCGCGCAGATAGACCTTGAGGCGGTCATGGAAGAAGGCGATCAGGTCAGCCTTGAGCGGAGCGGCGCGGTCGATCGTTTCCTTGCGCAGCTCGGCCTCATAGGCGGCCAGCGCATTGTCGACGTCCTGCTCGCCGTCGACATCACCGCTGTCGATCGCTGCCTGCGACGCTTCGAAGGCGGCAAGCCGACGCTGGACGGAGGCTTCCTCCAACTGCCGCAAGGCTGCATCGAACAGCGTCTGCAGCGGCAGGCGGCCGCGCGCCGACAAGATGATCCTGACGATGCCGAGTGCGGCACGGCGAAGCGCATAGGGGTCCTTCGACCCCGTCGGCTTCTCGTCGATGGTCCAGAAGCCGACAAGCGTGTCGAGCTTGTCGGCAAGCGCCACCGACACCGAAACCGGGTCGGCGGGTACGCGGTCGGACGGCCCCTGCGGCTTGTAGTGCTCCTCGAGCGCGGCCGCCACCGACGGGCTCTCGCCCTGCAGCAGCGCATATTTGCGGCCCATGGCGCCTTGCAGTTCGGGGAACTCGCCGACGACCTCGGTCTGCAGATCGGCCTTGGCGAGCACTGCGGCGCGGTCGGCCAGTTTCGGCTCGGCGCCGACAAGCGGCGCGATCTCGCGGGCGAGCCCGCGGATACGCTGGACGCGCTGTCCTTGCGTTCCGAGCTTGGCATGGAAGGTCACGCCGAGATGATCGAGGCGGGCCATACGCTGGTCGAGCGGCTTCTTGAGGTCGAGCCCGAAACCCTCGGCCGACTGCTTCAACGTGTCGAGGTCAGGCAAGTCGCCCTGATCGGTGTTCCAGAAGTAGAGCGCATCCGAAAGGCGCGCGCGCACCACCTTGCCATTGCCATGGGCGATCTCCTTGCCGCCATCCTTGGCCTCGATGTTCGAGGTCAGGATGAAGTGGTTGGAGAGCGCATCCTCGCTGCCCTGCGGCCGCGTGACGAAGCACTTCTGGTTGGCGCGGATGGTCAGCCGGATGACTTCGGCCGGGATGCCGAGGAAGGTGTCCTCGAACGTGCCCATCAGCACCACCGGCCATTCGACCAGGCCGGAAACCTCTTCGAGCAGCCCTTCGTCCTCGACGAGCTCGAGGCCATTGGCGAAGGCGAGGTTGCGCGCGTCGGCGGAGATCATCTCCTTGCGCCGCTCGGCGTCGATGACGACCTTGGCCGCTTCGAGCTTCGCGGCATAATCGTCGAAGCGGCGCACTGTGATAGCCTCGGGCGCATGGAAGCGGTGGCCAAAGGTAACGTTGCCGGAGCGGATGCCGTCGACCTCGAAGTCGACAACCACGGGCTCTTCGGTTTCAGGTCCAAAGGTGCAGACGATCGACTGCAGCGGGCGCACCCAGCGCAGGCTGCCGGGCTTGGCCGAAGCCGGGCCCCAGCGCATCGACTTGGGCCAGGGGAAGCTCTTGACGATCGCCGGCACCAACTCGGCGATGATCTCCTCCGCCGAACGGCCGGGCTTCGAAATATGGGCGACGTAGAAATCGCCCTTCTTGGGATCGCTGTGGACATGCGCCTCGGCAATCGATGCCAGGCCGGCGCTGCGCAGGAAGCCCTGGATCGCTGCCTCGGGCGCCTTAGTGCTCGGGCCCTTGCGGTCCTCGTGTATATCCTTGGAGCGGGCGGTCAGCCCCCTGATGTCGAGCGTCAGCCGGCGCGGCGTCCAGTATTCGCGTGCCGCCTCATAGGTCAGACCCGCCTCGACAAGACCGTCGGTCAGCATCTTCCTGAGGTCGCCCGCCGCCTTGCGCTGCATGCGCGCGGGGATTTCTTCGGAACGCAACTCTAAAAGCAGATCGGGCATCGGACGGGCTCACGCGGAAATGGTCAGCGCGGCATAGCAACTCAGCCGCCCGCTGTCACCTTCCCGAACGCCATCGGTAAAATTCCGTCGAGCCGTCGGACCGTCGCCGGGACAATCGTCCTAGGGACGAAGATTTCCATGAACCGGATGCTGCGCTGGAGCGACCCACGCTCAGACAGACACCTATTGGCCGAACGACGATGAAAACCGCCTCCGCCCTGTTCCAGATCCTCAGCCTCAGCGCCCTGCTCGCCATGCATGTGGCGGCTCCGGCCGAATTCAGAATGCCTGGCGTGCGCAAGGCGTTGCAGACGATCAATGGCGAAACGCTGCAGCCCCGCCTTCCGGAGGGGCTGGAACTGGCTGCTGCCTGATGGCCGCTTCACGGCGACCTCCCCCGACAAAGGGAAGGTGAGCCCTTCAAGCGGCCAAACCGCCGGCTTCCGTTAGCAGAAATGCTTCGCCGCAAGCCTTGGACAGGTTGCGGACGCGCAGGATATAGCTCTGGCGTTCGGTGACCGAGATCACCCCGCGCGCATCGAGCAGGTTGAAGACGTGGCTCGCCTTGATGCACTGATCATAGGCCGGAAACACCATCTTGTGCTGGGTCAGATTGCCGCCTTCCGCAGGCGCACCGGCAGCGAGCAGCGCTTTGCACTCGGCTTCGGCATCCTCGAAATGCTTGAGCAGCATCGCGGTATTGGCATGCTCGAAATTGTGCCTGGAATATTCCTGCTCGGCCTGCAGGAAGACATCGCCATAGCTGACCTTGTCGTCGCCTTCGAGGCCGTTGAAGTTGAGGTCGTAGACATTGTCGACGCCCTGCACATACATCGCCAGGCGTTCGAGGCCGTAGGTCAGCTCGCCGGCGACGGGCGCGCATTCGATGCCGCAGACCTGCTGGAAATAGGTGAACTGCGACACTTCCATGCCGTCGCACCAGCACTCCCAGCCGAGGCCCCAGGCGCCCAGCGTCGGGCTCTCCCAATCGTCCTCGACGAAGCGGATATCATGGACAAGCGGATCGATGCCGATCGCCTTGAGCGAGCCGAGATAGAGTTCCTGAAGATTGGACGGGTTGGGCTTCAGGATGACCTGGTACTGGTAATAATGCTGCAGCCGGTTCGGGTTCTCGCCGTAGCGGCCGTCCTTGGGGCGGCGTGAAGGCTGTACATAGGCGGCGTTCCAGCGCTTGGGTCCGAGCGCCCGCAACGTCGTTGCCGGGTGGAACGTGCCCGCGCCCACTTCCATGTCGTAGGGCTGCAGGATGATGCAACCGTGTTCGGCCCAGTAGTTGTGCAGCGTTAGGATCAGGCCCTGGAACGAGCGGCTGGGGTGCATGTGGGCGGGCATGGTGTTGGTCACGGGCAAAGCTCGTTCATTGGAGCCCCACAGCAAAACGGGGCCAGAGAGGCCCCGTCCTATTCTGCCCGAAGATATGGGTCAAGCAGCGGCTATGTCGTGCGGCTCACTTGCCCGGCAGCTGAAGTTCCTGACCCGGTGCCAACCGCGCGGGATCGCCGCGCAGCTGCGGGTTGAGATCGAGGATCTCGCGATAGCGGTCGCCATTGCCGAGCACGTCGTTGGCGATCGACCACAGCGATTGTCCGCGCTGCACCTTGTAGGCGGCCGGGATCACCTGGGCTTCCGGCTCAACCGCCGGCGTTTCCAGCTCGCTCTTCTTCTGGCTGTCCGGCGCGGGAGCCGTCGGCTGGACCGAGATCGGCTTGGCCGGCGCTTCCAGCGCGGTCGGCTTCTCCGGCAGTTCCGGCAGGCCCTTGGCAAGCTTCTGTTCGACATCGGCCAGAATCTTCGGCTCCGGCTTCATGTCGCGGGCATGGCTCCACTGGAATGTCGCTTCGAGCTTGCGCCCGACACGCCAGTAGGCATCGCCGAGATGGTCGTTCAGCACCGGATCGTCAGGCTTCAGCGACACTGCGCGCTCGAGCTCGCGCACCGCATCCTCGAACTTGCCGAGTCGATAATAGGCCCAGCCCAGCGAATCGATGATGTAGCCGTCGCTCGGGCGCAGATCGGCCGCCTGCTTGATCATCCCGAGACCTTCCTCGAGATTCATGTCCATATCGACCCAGGAATAGCCGAGATAGTTCAGGACCTGCGGCTGGTTGGGAAACAGCTTCAGCGCCTGACGGAAGTTCGGCTCGGCCTTTGGCCATTCTTTCAGCCGCTCATAGGCAATGCCGCGCTGGTAGAAGACGTTCCAGTTGGTGTTGGTTGGCGTCTTCAGCACGCTGACCGCCTTGTCATAGACATCGGCGGCGGCGCGGTAATTGTCAGTCGCAGCATAGACGCCGCCCAGCGCTAGATAGCCGCGCATGTCGTCGGGATTGGCATCGACCAGCGCCTTCAGATGCTTGATCGCCTCGTCGTGGCGCTTCAGATCGGCAAGATTGAGGCCGAGCTGAAGTTCCGACAGCCGCTTGAGCGGCGAGGCCGCAGGCACGCGGCGGTAAAGCGCGATCGCCTCTTCGCCGTTCTGCTGCTGTTCGGCAATCGCCGCGAGCTGCACCAGAAGCTCGTCGCTCTCCGGCTTCAGCGCAAGCGCGTACTGCAGATAGAGCCTGACGAAAGGTTCGCCGCCGCCGCGATTCAGCGCGGTCGACAGGTTGAGCAGGATTTCGGCCGCACCATCCTGCGGGTTGGCCACCAGAGGGCTGATCTTGTCGCCCTTGGTGATCTTGTCGCGCAGGGATGCGATCGGCAATTTGCCGGGAGCGAACTCGTCGGCGCGGTCGAGAATGGCCAGCGCCTCGGCCTTCTTGCCCGTACGCGCCAGGAAACCAGCATAGGATTCGGCGGCGCGCATCCAGGTTTCAGGGGCAGCACTGCCGGCGCCGAGATTGTCGATGGTGGCGCGATAGATCTCGTCCGCCTTGTCCTTCTGGCCGGACGCCTCGGCAATCAGGGCGCGGTGGTAGGTCTTGAACAACTCGTACCATTCGGGACCTTCGAGCTTGTCGAGGAACTGCAGGCCGTCGCCGGCCTTGCCCTCGCCCTGCTTGGCCCAGGCTGTCATGACGCCGGTGATCAGGCGGTCGAGGTCGGACTCAAGCGCAAGCTTGAGCCATTTCTCCGCGCCTTCGTAATCCTTCTTGCGGAAGGTATCGACGGCCAGCGCCAGGCGCGAGAAGCGCTCCACATCGGGAACCGTCTTCAGCATCTCGGCATAAGGCAGCGATTCATCGAAGCGACCTTGCGCAATCAGCGCCAGCATCAGGCTCTGCTGCAAGGCTGCGTCTTCGGGATCGAAGGCCAAGGCACGCTTGTAATAGCCGATGGCGCTGTCCAGGTCGTCGTCGGCCTCGGCGGTGCGGGCCGCGAGATAGGCGCCGGAAAACGAACTGATCTCGACCGGTTCGGTGAGCTGTTTGGCATATCCGGGCTGGGTCAAGGCGGTGAAGCTCGCCAGAGCCGCAAGGCCCAACAGCCAGATCGCGCGTCGCTGCCGCATGAAAATCCTTCCTACCAAGGTCCTACGGTCGTCCAGCCGGTGGCCGGGTCGCATCCGCTTGTCGGTGCCAAGCATGGCCTTTTTGGGGTCGCGCTTCAATCCGCACCGGCTTCACAATCCGACAACCGGCTCAACGAATTCACAATGTCGAACCAACGGCAGGTGAAATCCTGCCTCAAACGACGCGGCTGATGCAGAAATCGATGACGTCGATAAGGGCCGACTTCTGCGGCGTCTGCTCGAGCGGTGCCAGTGCATCGCGGGCGATTTCCCCGAAATGGCTGGCGCGGCCGATCGTGTCGGCGATTGCGCCGTGCCTGACCATCAGGCCGACAGCCTTTTCCAGTGCGGCATCGTCGGTTGCGCCGTCCTCGATCGCGCTCTTCCAGAATGCGCGTTCGGCAGCGGTGCCGCGGCGATAGCTCAGAATCACCGGCAGCGTGACCTTGCCCTCGCGGAAGTCGTCGCCGACATTCTTGCCGAGGTCCTTGCTGGAACCACCATAGTCGAGCGCATCGTCGATGAGCTGGAAGGCAAGGCCGAGATTCATGCCATAGGAACGGAGTGCTGCCTTGTCGTTCTTCGACGCGCCGGCAATGACCGGGCCGACTTCGGCAGCAGCCGAGAACAGGGCGGCGGTCTTTGCCTTGATGACGGCGAAGTGCTCGTCCTCGGTTGTTTCGAGGTTCTTGGCGGCAGCAAGCTGCATCACCTCGCCCTCGGCGATGATCGAGGCCGCCGACGACAGGATGTCGAGCGCTTCGAGCGAACCGACTTCGACCATCATGCGGAAGGCCTGGCCGAGCAGGAAATCGCCGACGAGAACGCTCGCCTGGTTGCCCCAGATGGTGCGCGCCGTCTTCTTGCCGCGCCGCAGGTCGCTTTCGTCGACGACGTCGTCATGCAACAGCGTCGCGGTGTGCATGAACTCGACGGAGGTCGCGAGCCTGACATGGTTTTCGCCGGAGTAGCCGAACATCTGGGCGGCAGCCAGCGTCAGCATCGGACGCAGGCGTTTGCCACCGGAGGAGATGAGGTGGTTGGCCACCTCGGGGATCATCTCGACGTCAGAGCCGGCCTTCGACAGGATCAGCTCGTTGACCCGACCCATGTCGGCGGAAGTCAGGTCGATCAGGTCCTTGATCGACGCAGCGTCCCGCTTTCCCTTCTCGATGTTGAGAACGACACCCAAGGCCAACACTCCCAAATTACACAGGCGCGTGGTCGCGCGCGTAGCTCTTAGGCGATTCTAGGGCGGCATGCACCGTGCCCGCAAGTGGCGAATTGGCGCGGTGCAACACCTAGCGTTTACTTCGCCGCTCCAAACTGCGAATTTCCAGACATGATCGAACTCATCCGCACCAACGACGCCGTCATCATCTCCTTCGTCGAGGCACTGCTGCGCGACGCCGGCATCGGCAGCTTCACCGCCGACGAGAACATGAGCGTGCTCGACGGTTCGATCGGCATCCTGCCGCGCCGCATCATGATCGACGCCGACGACGCCGACGAAGCGCGGCAATTACTGACCGACGCCGGCATCGAGCACGAAATCCGCCGGAAGTGACAGCCGCGCCGCCGCCCGCAAAACAGCTCGACTTGCCACCCCATACGGTGGATGCATTCCATCGCGGCGACTTCTGGCTGGTGCAGCCCAGCGGCAGCGGCCACCGCGCCGGTATGGATGCGCTGATGCTGGCCGCCGCAGTGCCCGGCGCGTTCGCCGGGAGACTTGCCGATTTCGGCGCCGGTGCCGGTGCCGCCGGCCTTGCGGTTGCTTCGCGCTGCAGGCAGGCCAAGGTGCTACTTGTCGAGCTCAGCATAGAGATGGCGCGCTTCGCCGAGGCCACTCTCGCCCATCCCGGCAATGCCTCGCTACGCGACCGCGCCTCCGTGCTCGTCGCCGATGTCGGCCTTTCGGGCAAGGCACGCGCCGAGGCCGGCTTGGCCGACGCCTCAATCGACTTCGTCATCATGAACCCGCCCTTCAATCCGGCGCATCACCGGCCGACACCGGACGCGCTGAAGCGACAGGCGCATGTCATGGAGGACGGGCTGTTCGAAAGCTGGCTCAGGACCGCCTCGGCCATGGTCAAGCCGCGTGGCGGTCTGGCCATCATCGCCCGGCCGGAGCAGCTTGCGGCAATCCTCGCAGCCCTCGACGGCCGCTTCGGCAAGGCTGAGATCGTGCCGGTGCATCCACGCGCCGACACTGCTGCTATCCGCGTCATAGTGCGCGCCGTTCGTGCCTCGCGGGCGCCGCTTACGCTCTGCCCGCCGCTGGTCCTGCGCGATCCAGGCGACAGCTTCTCGCAACGCGCCGACGACATAAGCAACGGCCGCACGTCGCTTTTCGGTGATTGAACAACGCCTGAGCATTGCGGTTGTCTTGGGAAGACATACATCCGCCTGACCAGAGACCGGAGAAATTATGTGAAGAAGCTCTTCCGCCGCCTGCTGCCGAGATCGATGCGAGGCGGCGAGATCGTCATCCCCGTCATCAGGCTGCAAGGTACGATCATGTCGGGCGGCAGCCAGTTGCGGCCGACACTTTCGCTGGCATCGACTGCGGGGCTGATCGAAAAGGCCTTCTCGATTTCGAGCGCGCCCGCCGTCGCCATCTCGATCAATTCGCCCGGCGGCTCGCCGGTGCAGTCGCGCCTGATCTTCAAGCGCATCCGCGACCTTGCCGCCGAGAAGAACAAGAAAGTGCTGGTCTTCGTCGAGGACGTCGCGGCATCAGGCGGCTATATGATCGCCATTGCCGGCGACGAAATCTTCGCAGACCCATCCTCCATCGTCGGTTCGATCGGCGTGGTATCGGCCTCCTTCGGCTTCACCGACCTGATCAAGAAGATCGGCGTCGAGCGTCGCGTCTATACCGCAGGCGCCAACAAGGCGACGCTCGATCCGTTCCAGCCGGAGAAGGCCGAAGACGTCGAGCGACTGAAGAAGCTTCAGCTCGAAGTGCACGACACCTTCATCGACATGGTCAAGGAGCGCCGCCACGGCAAGCTGAAGGACGACCCCGACCTGTTCACCGGTCTGTTCTGGTCTGGCAAGAAGGGCCTCGAACTCGGTCTCGTCGATGCGCTCGGCGACATGCGCACGGTGCTCAAGGACCGCTATGGCGCCAAGGCCGAGCTCAAGCTCATCACGGCACCGCGCGGCCTGTTCGGCCGCAGGCTCGGCCTCGGCTCGTCCGCCCTGGGCTTCACGCCCGAAGCTGCCGGCGCCGTCGCCACCGGCCTGGTGGATGCGGCGGAAGAACGCGCTTTGTGGAGCCGGTTCGGCCTTTGAAAAAGCCGAAACGGCGGATTATCATCCGGGTGTTGCCCCGGCTGGCCGGAAACGGCACCGAAGGGAGGAGAATGAAATGCCGCAGCTCATCTTTTTCGCGCTTGTCGGCGTGGTTGGCTATATCGGCTACCGCTCCTTCATCAAGGAGGCCGAACGGGTGACTGCCAAGGTACGGCGCAACGAAAAGCAGCGCCAGACGGGCGCCAACGGCACGCTGGTCAAGGATCCTGAAACCGGCGAGTACCGGCTCGAGAAAGACTGACACCCAGCCCGTGACCTTCAACAGCGTCCCGCTCGCCGAACTCGCCCCGGCCAAGATCAATCTGGCGCTGCATGTCACCGGCCGGCGCCATGACGGCTATCATCTGCTCGAAAGCCTCGTCGTCTTCGCCGAACTCGGTGACCGCATTACGGTCGCAGCGGCGGCCGAGGAAAGCTTCGTCGTTGACGGCCCCTTCGCCACCGACGTGCCGGTCGACGGCGGCAATCTGGTACTCAAGGCCCGCGACGCGCTGCGTACTGCCTTTCCTCAACACACGACACAGCCGGTCGCCATAGCGCTGGAAAAAAACCTGCCGGTCGCCTCGGGCATCGGCGGCGGTTCGAGCGATGCGGCCGCCGCTTTGCGCGCACTGAGTCGCCTCTGGCGCCTGCCGGCCGATGCCTCCGAACTGGCCCGCCTCGCTTTGCCGCTCGGCGCCGACCTGCCGATGTGCCTGGCCGGGCATCCGCTGATCGCCCGCGGCATCGGCGAGCAACTCGACCCGGTCCGGCATTTTCCCTGCCTGCCGATGGTGCTGGTCAATCCTGGCATCGCAGTGGCGACACCGAGCGTTTTCCAGGCGCTGAAGCGGCGCGAAAATCCGCCGCTTGCCCCCCTCGACAGCGCCGACACCGTGCTCGACTGGCTGACCATTAGCCGCAACGACCTTGAACCTCCGGCGATCTCGGTCGAGCCCTCTATTGCCGAGGTGCTGGCGGCACTTCGCAGCTCCGGCGCCTCTTTCGCCCGCATGTCGGGATCGGGTGCCACCTGCTTCGGCATTTTTGACGGCAACGCTGCCGCCGCGCGCGCGGCAGCGGCAATCTCGGCAGAGCATCCCGGCTGGTTCAGTGCCGCCACAACGACCCGGACCTAGGAGCCCAAGACAAATGGCAAGTGAGCCCCGGACAAGTGATCCCCGCCCCTTCGTCCCCGTCCGCATCGCCGTGCTGACCGTCTCCGACACCCGCACCCTGGCCGAGGACAGATCTGGCCAGACGCTTGCCGACCGCATCACTGAAGCGGGCCACGTGCTCAAGGCACGTCACATCGTCACCGACGACAAGGACAAGATCCGCGACCAGGTCACCGCCTGGACGCTCGATGCCGAGATCGACGTGATCATCACCACTGGAGGGACCGGCTTCACCGGCCGTGACGTCACCCCCGACGCGCTGGAGCCGATCTTCGAAAAGCGCATGGACGGCTTCTCTGAAGTGTTCCACCGCATTTCCTATGACAAGATCGGGACGTCGACGATCCAGTCTCGCGCTACCGGCGGCGTGCTCAACGCCACCTTCGTGTTCGTGCTGCCGGGATCGCCAGGCGCTTGCCGCGACGCCTGGGACGGCATCCTCAAGGCGCAGCTCGACTACCGCCACATGCCGTGCAATTTCGTGGAGATCATGCCGCGGCTCGACGAGCACCTCAGGCGCGGCGGCGCCAGGTCCAGCTGAGGCTGCTGCGTCTTAGGCAATTCCGTACGGAAAAACCGCGGCGCACTTTTCCTGGAATTGCCCTAGCGCTGCGCGACGACGATTTCCGCGTCGAGCGTCTTCATGGCTAGCCCGCGCGCGATGCCTTCGGCGTCCGCGCCATTGCGGCCCAGAACAGCTGCCTGCTTCCTGGTGATCACCAGACCCTGCTCCAGAGCGCGTGGCCGCGATGTGACCCGTTCCCAGAATGGCCGGTTGCTCGCCCGCGACCGGGTGAAACGCGCCGCAATCGCCAGTCGGCTGATGTGGCGCACCGCGTCTTCGGTCCAGCCCTCGGCCAGACGAGCACCCGGCTCGAGCAGCAGCAGCCAATCGCTCCTGGCCTGCGCGATGCCCGCCTGGATACCGCCCTTGGCGAGATAGGCGCAGCCGGCATGCTCGGCGACATAGTGGGTCTGGTCGGTAGAACCGAGGTCGCAGACGATCACTTCGCGCACGACACCCTCGACAGCGCCGCCGACCAGCGAGGCCAGCGTGCGCGCCAACCCCTCCTCGTCGTCCCTGGTCTCGATCAGAACGCTCAGCATATCTAGCCGCATATCGGAAAGCCGGCCGAAGCGCCAGCCTCGCCGCCCCAGCAACAAAGTTCTTGCTTTGTTCTGCTTTCCAAAATAGGAATAGTTTCATGCCGAACGAATCGACGGACGGCCTTTTTCCCTTCGGGAGATAGCGAAATGGAACCCATCGCACGGGCCGATATTGCCGCTTTCAAGGGTGGCGGGGCGGGAATGGCCAATGCCATGATCGAGGAAAGCGGCCTGCGCATCAACCATGAGCGCAGGCGCGGCCGCGGTGCCGGCGTCAACCCGTCAGGGCGTTACGAACCGGTCAGCCGCCATGTCTTCGACGACGGCTGGAGCACCATCGAGGAGCTGCCGCCGTTCAAGACCGAGGTTCAGGTCGAAAAGCCGCGCACCATCATCACCCGCAACGAATCGCCCGACATCTCCTTCGACCGTTCGATCAATCCCTATCGCGGCTGCGAGCATGGCTGCGTCTATTGTTTCGCCCGTCCCACCCACAGCTATATGGGCTTGTCGGCTGGGCTCGATTTCGAATCCAAGCTGTTCGCCAAGCCTGACGCGGCACGGCTGCTCGACCGAGAACTGTCCAAGGACGGCTACCAACCGCGCACGATCGCCATCGGCACCAACACAGACCCCTACCAGCCGATCGAGAAGCATTGGCGCATCATGCGCGAGGTGCTCGAGGTGCTGGAAGCACGCAATCACCCTGTCGGCATCGTCACCAAGTCGGCCATGGTTACGCGCGACATAGACATCCTCAGCCGCATGGCCGCGAAGGGCCTTGCCAAGGTGGCGCTGTCGGTGACGACCCTCGACCGCATGCTGGCGCGGACCATGGAGCCGCGGGCAGCAACGCCTACCAAGCGCCTCGAGGCTATCAGGCAGCTCTCAGATGCCGGCATCCCGGTCTCGGTGATGGTGGCACCGATCATCCCCGGGCTCACCGACCAGGAGATCGAGCGCATCCTCGACTCGGCCAAGGCCGCCGGTGCCACCAGCGCCGGCTATGTCATCCTGCGTCTGCCGCTCGAAGTCAGCCCGATCTTCAAGGACTGGCTGCTCCGCCACTATCCCGACAGCTATCGCCACGTGCTGTCACTGATCCGCTCGATGCGCGACGGCAAGGACTATGATTCGGAGTGGGGCAAGCGCATGAAGGGCAAGGGTCCCTATGCCTGGCAGATCGGCCGACGCTTCGAGATCGCGGCCCAGCGCCTCGGCCTCAACTCGGTGCGCACGCCGCTGAGGACCGACCTTTTCGAGGCCGGCCCCAAGGACCAGTTGCAGCTGACGCTGCTTTGAACATTTGGGCGGGCATCGTCGTCCGCCCGTGCAAGAGATTCCGTCCGGCCGTTCCCCGTGGCCAGTTGACGGTGCCTTCCCGGACCGCCGCCCTAATCGGCCGGGAAGGACTTGCGGAGGATCGGGGCCGATGCGAGCATCGCCGCACTATGGCTCGCCCGCGCTCCGATTCTCCGCCCCTCTTCGAATTCATCGACAAGCCCGACTTCGCCTTCGAAACGAAAGCGATATTGGGCGGCCTGTGGCCATGCGCCGGCCTTGACGAAGCCGGACGCGGACCGCTCGCCGGGCCGGTTGTCGCAGCCGCCGTCGTTCTCGACCCCGGCAATATCCCTTCGGGGCTGGATGATTCCAAGCGCCTCACGGCTGCCCAGCGCGACGCGCTGTTCGACGACGTGCTGCGCAAGGCGCTGGGCGTCGCCGTGGCCTCCGTCTCGGCCGACAGCATCGACCGCAGCGACATCCGCAAGGCGAGCCTCGAGGCGATGCGTCGCGCACTGGCGGGCCTGCCTATGGCCGCCAAATCGGCCCTTGCCGACGGCCGTGACGTGCCGCCCGGTCTGAGCTGCACCTGCCGTGCTTTGGTCAAGGGCGACCAGCGCTCGCAATCCATCGCCGCAGCTTCGATCGTTGCCAAGGTCACGCGCGACCGCATGATGTGGGTCTGCGGCTCAAACGACAACCGCTACGGCTTCGAAGTCCATATGGGCTACGCCACCGCTCGCCACCGGGCGGCGATCATCGAGCACGGTGCATCGCTTCGCCTGCACCGCATTTCCTTCGCCCCGTTCAGGGACTAGAGTATTTCCGCCTTTCTTCGACACGCGCAATCGCTCTATCTTCTTGTTTTTGCGCAAAATACGGACGGAAAATCGCTACGCACTTTTCCTGGAATTGCTCTGGCCGCGGCAGAAACGCCCGCGCCTAACCCTGCTGGCTCTGAAACCGCGACGTCCCGAGCCTGACGTCAAGTTCGGCGAAATCCGCAACGAACCAGATCGACCTGCCCTTGTTCGTTTCACGCACGAAGTCACGCAGCGCGCCACTGCCTTCCAGCGCCTGCGTGATGTCCCCGATGATCGCGCAGCCGAGGCCATAATTCACGAACTTCTGAAACACCTCGCCAGCAACGCCGCTGCTGAGCTTGAGAAAATCCGGGCCAAGCCTTTCCAAGGGGATGGCGAGGAAATCAGCTTCGCTCGACCATGCCTCGCTGATGAAGTCATTGGCTTCGGCAGGCGTGCGCAGTGCCGCACCGTCCTGGCTGAAACGGAGTATCCGGGATTTACCGATTTCGACGATCTGGGTCATGTTACCCGGCTAGCAGCGGCTGCAGCAAGGTACAAGCCGCGCCGGAGCGGCTCCTGCCAACCGAAAGACAGTCGCCCCTGGCCCTGAAAACAAAAAAGCCGCTGGAAATTCCAGCGGCTTTCTTAAATCTGCTTGGACTGTCCGGCTTAGTTGAGCTTGGCCTTCAGTTCCTGCACCGAGCCCTTGAACAGGTCGGCGTTGGTCTTGGCGTCGGCCTTGCCGGCGAAGATCTGGCGAGCTGCTTCGACCGCGAGATCGACAGCGTTGGCGCGAACTTCGTTGACGGCGTCGCGTTCAGCCTGACCGATCTTGAGTTCGGCAAGTGCGGTCCGACGAGCAACATACTCTTCGGTCTTCTTGTGAGCTTCTTCGGCGAGAAGGCCGGCTTCGCGCTTGGCCATATCGACGATGTCGGCGGCCTCTTTCTCAGCTTCCTTGCGCTTGCGCTGATACTCGGCGAGCAGCTGCTGGGCTTCTTCACGAAGCTTGCGTGCGTCTTCAAGTTCGGCGCGGATGCGTTCGGCGCGCTCGTCGAGCGACTTCGAGAGCATGCCCGGCACCTTCAGGTACAGGACGACGCCGACGAAGATGACGAGAGCGACTGTGGCCCAGAATGTTGCGTCCATGGCCCCTCTCCTACTTGCTCGCTGCCTTGACGGCGGCGGCGATGTCAGCCTTGTCGACCTTGCCGGTACCCAGAGCCTGGACGATCGCGGCAGCGGTGTCCTCGGCGATGGTGCCCACTTCCTTCATGGCGTTGGCCTTGATGGTAGCGATGCGTGCTTCCGCCGCGGTGAGCTTCTGGTCGAGCCCGGTTTCGACTTCCTTGCGCTTGGCTTCGGCTTCCGCCTTGGCTTCGTCGCGTGCTTCCTGGCCGATGGCGTTTGCCCTGGCTTTCGCCTCAGCAAGCTCCTGCTCGTATGCGGCAACCGCCGCATCCGCCTCGGACTTCATCCGGGCAGCCTGGTCGAGGTCCCCGGCGATGCGATCGCGGCGCACCTCGAGGATGCCGCCGACACGCGGCAGCACGACGTTCTTCAGGAAGAGATAGAACAGGCCGAAAGTGATCGCGAGCCACAACAGCTGCGACGGATAGTTCGACGTATCGAAAGGCGGAAACAAGCCACCACCGCCATGCTCCGCACCCGTTTCCGTGTGCGCAGTCGCGGCGTCGGTGGTGTGAGCTTCCCCGGCCGCAGGTGCGACTTCCTCGGCGTAACCCGGCGTGACAAACATCTCTATCCCCTGTCATCCCACCGGCCGCAACACGCGGCCGGTCAACTCGCTTGCGCGGCTCTTATGCGAAGAGCAGGAGCAGAGCGACGAGGAGCGAGAAGATGCCCAGAGCTTCGGTAACGGCGAAGCCGAAAATCAGGCGACCGAACTGGCCGTCAGCTGCCGACGGGTTGCGCAGGGCGCCCGAAAGGTAGCTACCGAAAATGGTGCCCAGGCCGATGCCTGCGCCGCCCATGCCGAGACAAGCGATGCCTGCGCCGATTGCCTTTGCTGCTTCAACTTCCATTGTCCAACTCCTTGTGGATCGAAGATATAGTTGCGGTATCCAAGACGGCGGCAGCCGCCGTCGAATTAGTGGCCCGGGTGCAGGGCGTCGTTGAGGTACATGCAGGTCAGCACCGCAAACACATAGGCTTGCAGGAACGCGACCAGAACTTCCAGACCGGTGATCGCCACAGTCATGAACAGCGGCAGGATCGAGCCGACGACGCCGACAGCGCCGAATGCGCTGAGCGAGGTGACGAAACCAGCGAAAACCTTGAGCGTGATGTGGCCGGCCAGCATGTTGGCAAACAGACGAACCGACAGGCTGATCGGACGCGACAGGAACGAGATCACTTCGATCAGCACGACCAGCGGCACCAGGACGCCAGGAACGCCGTGCGGCACGAAGAGCTTCAGGAACCCGAAGCCATGCTTCATGAAGCCGTAGACGATGACCGTACCGATGACCAGCAGCGCCAGCGCGAAGGTGACGATGAGATGGCTGGTGACGGTGAAGAAGTAAGGGAACAGGCCGATCAGGTTGGCGACGAGCACGAACATGAACAGCGAAAACACCAGCGGGAAGAAGCGCATGCCCTGGGTACCCGCCGCGTCTCGTAGCATCGAGGCGACAAATTCGTAGGACATCTCCGAAACCGACTGCAGGCGGCTCGGCACAAGGCCGCGGCTCGACGTCGTCAGGAACAGGAAGGCGCTCGCGACGATTACGGTGGCGACCATGAAGGCGGACGAGTTGGTGAAGGAGAAGTCGAGGCCGCCGATCTCGATCGGAATCAATTTCGCGATCTGAAACTGATGAATTGGATCGTTGGCCACGCTGGCCCCCCTTCGCCTAAATTGCGCCTCGCAGCGCTGCTATTTCTTTTCCGGTTCGTCCGACTGCTTGTCGGGCGACCTGATACCGGCATCAGTAACCATTCCTGCCGAACGCAGGACATTGAGCACGCCGGCGCCGAAGCCGAGCAGCAGAAACACGATCAAGCCCCAGGGCGACGTGCCTGCCAGCCGATCGATGATCCACCCCAGACCGACACCAACCGCGATCCCGGCGATGAACTCGCTGGACAGCTTGAGTGCCTGGCCGTAACCGGTCACACCATTCGACCCTGTACTCTTTTCCCCCTCGCGGGCAGTCTGGCGTCTTGTCGCAAGCGTTGCTTCAAGCTGTTGCCGACGGCGCTCGAGTTCGTCGTCGCGGTGATCGTTCTCGGCTCGATTTTCAGGCCGGGAGTTTCCATTTCCGCCTGGGCCCGAAGGCTTGGCCATTGCAAACTCCCACCCGGTCCGAGCGTATCCGTTCGTCCGCTTCAAAGTCGCCGGCAACATAGTTAGAGGGCCTCTGCCCGTCAAGCCACGGGGAGGCCCATCTAACTAAGTATTTTATGTAGGAAAATCAGCTAGTTGTCGAAGTGCGACATCCTGCCCGCGGCTCCGCTCCGTGATGACCCGCCGAATCCGCGTGCAATCTGGCGGCTGGCCGACTCCATGGGCCCGTGCCAGATGCGTTCAGCTCCAGCCGCCGCCGTAGGTGCGGTAGAAGATGTGCAGACCGATCTTGGTCATCTTCTTCATGCCGCGCGCCCAGCCGGGATTGACGTAGTTGGCGTAGTAGTGGGTCGAGGAACCGACTTCCGGGATGAAGATCTTGCCAGCGGTGACCGCCATGGCGACGTCCTGGGCGGTCTTGTAGTGCGACGGGCTGGTGACGCGGTCCTTGATGCCGTCGCAGGCAAACGAGAACTGGCAGCGGTTGAACCAGCCGTCATTCTGGTAGACGACGCCGCAGATGGTGCCTGGATAGGCCGGGTTGCGGACACGGTTGAGGATGACCTGGGCGACGGCCGCCTGGCCGCGCACCGATTCGCCGCGCGCCTCGAAGTAGATGCCGTTGGCGAGGCAGGCCTGCTCGGCCTTGGAGAACACGCTCGCCGGCAGCGGATTGGCCAGCCACCAGTGATCACCCTTGCCCATCGGCGGAATGAAGCGGCCGCCGGCCTCGTCGTCGTCGCGCAGCAGGGCTTCGAAGGGCGAAGCCTTGGCATAGTCGGGCGCGGCCGGTGCGTAAGCTGTGGCAAGGATGTCGGCCTTGTCGTTGTTGACCAGCGAGGCCAGCATTGCCGGAACACCGCGCGCGGTACGCTTTTCGGTTTCCTTGACGTGGAACGCGCCGGCGATCTGGATTTCCTTGCCCTTTATGTCGGGCTTGGCGAAGGTCAGCTTGAGGCCGCTGTCGAGGGCCGGACGCAGAAGCGAACTGGTGCGCTCGAACACCGAGCCGGCGGTGAAGTTCTTCGGCGGGCTGACCCTTGAAATGTTGACGATGCGGGCCTTCTTGTCGACGCGGACGATGCGGTCCTCATCCGGCAGGTCGGACGAGCCGAACTTCTTGCCGCGGAACGAGACGGTGCCGACGCCGGCAATCTTGACGCCCGAGCCGGAGATCGGG
This sequence comes from Aminobacter aminovorans, assembly GCF_900445235.1. Lineage (NCBI taxonomy): Bacteria > Pseudomonadati > Pseudomonadota > Alphaproteobacteria > Hyphomicrobiales > Phyllobacteriaceae > Aminobacter > Aminobacter aminovorans. Next base: position 4,565,091 of record NZ_UFSM01000001.1, read on the forward strand.
CCGGTGATGATGCCGTCGACGAAGGGCATTTCGGCGGCATGGACCGAGCCGGCTGCAGCTTTCTCGACGTAGGAACTCCAGCGCGTGTTCTGGCCTTCGAGGCCGGAGACGAGGCTGGTCATGTCCTGATAGGCAGCGACTGTGGGAAAGCCGAGCCAGATGCCGAGGCCGATCACGGCCGGCGCCAGGAACGAACGTCTTCCCTCGCGGGCAGCAGCAAACCGCCGCTTCACAACACCTCGATGCACGGAAACTCTCCAGGACGCAACACACCCTACTGGAGAGGAAAATGAAGCATTAACCTTGATGGAGCGTTAACAGGCGCAACGTTGGCGCAATGCAAAAAGGGCCCGCTTGCGCGAGCCCTTCGGTGTTTCATTTCTTCTTCTTGGCCCGCCCGGCGAACGGGTTGTCCGAGGCGCGCAGCGCCATGCGGATCGGCACGCCGGGCATGTTGAAGGCATCGCGCAGATTGTTGACGAGATAGCGCACATAGGACTGCGGCATCGCATCGGGGCGCGAGCAGGACAAGACGAAGCCAGGCGGCCTGGTCTTGGCCTGGGTGATGTACTTGATCTTGAGCCGGCGGCCGGCAACGGCGGGCGGCGGATGATGGGCAAGGATGCCCTCGAGCCAGCGGTTGAGTTTGCCGGTCGAGACGCGGCTGTTCCAGACCCGGTGCGTTTTCATCACCGCGTCCATCAGCTTTTCCAGCCCGCGGCCGGTCTCCGCCGACATCGGCACCGCCTGCAGGCCACGCGCCTGCGGCAACAGCCGCTCGGTCTTCTCGCGCAGCTCGGCCAGCGCTTCCTGCGGGTTGTCGATGAGGTCCCACTTGTTGAAGGCAATGACCGGCGCCCTGCCCTCGCGGATGATCAGGTCGGCGATCTGCAGGTCCTGCTTCTCGAACGGGATCGTCGCATCGAGCACGATGATGACGATCTCGGCGAAGCGGATGGCGCGCAGGCCGTCCTGCACCGAGAGCTTCTCGAGTTTCTCCTGGACCCTGGCCTTGCGGCGCATGCCGGCAGTATCGAACATCTTGATGCTGCGGCCCTGCCAGTCCCAGTCGACCGAAATCGAATCGCGGGTGATGCCGGCCTCAGGCCCGGTGAGCAGGCGCTCCTCGCCGATCAGCGCATTGATCAGCGTCGACTTGCCGGCATTCGGCCGGCCGACGACGGCGATGCGCAGCGGCTTGGTCTCGTCATAAGCGGGCGCCTCTTCGGCGTCGGGATCGGCGATATCCTCGCCGATCAGCACATCGCTTTCGGCGACGTCATCGGCCTCGTCCTCGTCATCGGCGAAGACGACTTCCTTGCCGAGCGCTTCGACGACGGCATCGCGCAGGTCGGGCATGCCAAGACCATGCTCGGCCGAGATCTGCACCGGTTCGCCAATGCCGAGTTCCCACGCCTCGAGCGCGCCGCCCTGGGCACCACGCGCCTCTGACTTGTTGGCGACGAGCACCACCGGCTTGCCGGACCGGCGCACGATCTCGACGAAGGTGCGGTCATCGGGCGTGAGACCCGCCTTGGCGTCGACCATGAAGAAGATGAGATCAGCTTCCTTGATGGCGATCTCGGTCTGCGCCCGCATGCGACCCTGGAGCGTCGCAGCACCGGCGTCCTCGAAGCCAGCGGTGTCGATGACGTCGAAGACGAGATCGTAGAGCTTGGCTGCGTGCACGCGGCGGTCGCGCGTCACGCCGGGCGTGTCGTCGACAAGGGCGATCTTCTTTCCAACCAGGCGGTTGAAAAGGGTGGATTTGCCGACGTTGGGCCGGCCGATTATCGCGATCTTGAAAGCCATCGGGCCCGCATCACGACGCGTTGCCGGAACCGCGGATCAGTTCGGCCAGGAGGTTGGAGCGCTGACGCGCATTGCGCGGCGCGCCTTCGTCGGAGGAAATCTGCTCAAACAGCTTGAGCGCATCGGCAAGCTTGCCTTCCTTCCAGGCGGCAAGGCCGAGCGCCTCGCGGGCCGAATGGCGCAGCGGGTTGGTGTCGTTGGTCAAGGCTTCGACACGGCCCGAGACATCGGCATAGCTGCCGTTGTCGACGAGCAGGAGTGCGGCGCGCAGACGGGCGACATCACGAATGACGTTGGGAATAGAGCTGTCGGCGGCCACTTCGTCGAAGCCGGCGATTGCCGCCTTGAAGTCGCCCTTGTCGGCCTGGACGGTGGCAGCACGCATGCGGGCGAGCAGCGGATAAGCACCGTAGCCGTCCTTTTCGAGCGCGTCGAAAGCGGCAAGCGCTTCATCGGCCTTGCCGGTATTGGCGAGCGTCAGCGCCTGCGAGAAGCGGTCGCCGGAATTGTTGGCCTTGTTTTCGACCCAGTATTCCCAGGCCACGAACAGGCCGGTGCCGATGACGATCAGCACGGCGATGACGATGGCTGCGGGGCCATAGCTGTCCCACAGGGCCTTCGCCTTCTCCTGGCGAATTTCCTCGTTTACTTCACGAAAGAAACTGTCGTCCGACATGCTATCCAATCACCTCTGCCCCTCGGGGCCGTTTGAGCCTGCGTTTTAACGGAATTTCGCCGCCATGGAAGGGGGCGGGGCGGAAATTCGGTTCCTACGGGTTCTGAGTGCAGTGAGAGCCGGTCGTGCCTTACGAAGTCAACCTTTGACGTCATGCGCCTTCGCCCCCCCTCTGGCCTGACGGCCATCTCCCCCACAAGGAGGGAGATCACGCCGTCATCAACGCCTCAGGCAATCACCAACGTAGAAGCGGCAGGATGAGCGCCGCCAGCGACGCGACCAATCTCCCTCCTTGTGGGGGAGATGGCCGGCAGGCCAGAGGGGTTGGGACGGAGCGCGGCAGTGGAGATTTGCGGCACCTCCCCGTGGTATTTAGCGCCCAGAAGCCATCACCCCGGCTCCCTAGCCCAAATGGGCGCATAGGCGGCGGGACGCATCCGTGCCACATTTCGCCCCTACCGGCTGATCTCGCCCCCGATACCGAACAAGCCCCCGAAATTGCATCGAAGTTCGACATGACCAAAGCGTTCCCAGTCAGTGCTCTTGTATCCGCGTCATTAGTCGCGTCCTCCGCGATGGCCGGGCCTGCGCCCAAAGTCGAGGACGTCAAGAAGCCGCAGATCGTGCTGATCTCGTTCGACGGCGCCCATTATCTGGCGCAATGGCAGCGTAGCCGCGAGCTCGCGGCGCGCACGGGCGCGCGCTTCACCTATTTCCTCTCCTGCGTGTTCCTGTTGTCGCGCGAGACGCGCAACAATTACCAGGCACCCGGCAGGTCGGCCGGCAAGTCGAATGTCGGCTTCGCAATGACCAGACAGGAGGTTGTCGAACGCCTCGGGCAGATCAACCTTGCCGCCGCCGAGGGTCACGACATCGCCAGCCACGCCTGCGGCCATTTCGACGGCGGCAAGTGGAGCAAGGCCGAGTGGACCAAGGAGTTCGACGCGTTTTCGACAATCATGCGCGATGCCTACAGGATCAACGGCATCTCGCCCGAGCCGGAGGGCTGGGCGAGGATCGCGGCACAGGTGAAGGGTTTTCGCGCACCCTATCTGTCCGACAGCAAGGGGCTGACGGCGGCGCTACGCGACAAGGGTTTTGCCTACAATGCCAGCGGCGTATCGCGCGGGCCGGAAGAACCCAGGCTCGACGGCTCGATGTTGGATTTTGCCCTGCCGCAGATTCCCGAAGGACCCTCGGAGCGGCGCATCATCGCGATGGACTACAATCTGTTCGTCCGCCACTCCGGCGGCGTCGACAAGCCCGAGGAAGCGGCAAAATACGAAAGCCGCGCCTACGGCGCATTCCGCAAGGCCTTCGACACGCAATATGAAGGCGGCCGCATTCCTTTGCAGATCGGCTTCCACTTCACGCTGATGAATGACGGCGCGTATTGGCGTGCGCTGGAGCGCTTCGCCGGCGAGGTCTGCGTGAAGGCGGATGTCGAATGCATCAGCTATGCCGACTATGTCGGCATGCGCAAGGACGCGGCGCCGGTGCAGACCGGCGGGTGAGCTGGACGCGCGGGTTGGCCCCGCTCGCGCGCTTACGACCTACCCGTCGCGACCTGGCCGTGCGTGATGATGACCCTGCACCGTGCAAGTGCCATCAGCGTTACGGCATGGCAACTGTGTTCATGCGAAGCCGCTTGAGGGTGCAGAACTCGCACCCTCAATTACTGCCGATAACTGACTCCGGCGATCCAATGCCGATATCTGGCCCCGGCGATTGCGCTGGCCAGGGCGCCGGTACTCACGCCGGCTCGCTCTCCGGTTCGGAACCGGTCTTCTTCTGGTCGAGGTAGCGCTGGTCGATGTCGGGCAGCGCTTCGCCCGACAGCGTCGCTTCGAAGGCGCGCAGGCGCTTGTGGACCGACTGCAGCTCGACGATCGTCGACCAGGAATTGAGCAGGAACTGCAGCGATCCCGTCACGCGGCCGAAGGCATTCGAGATCTGGTTCATCGGGCCCAAAGTGATCTTGTGCGCGACGATCGACGGCCCAAGGATGATGAAGGAGAAGATGTTATCGGCCTGCAGGTAGGTGTAGCGGACGACATTGAAATAGATGTAGTGCGCATAAAGCCGGAAGTAGTTCTTGCGCACATTGGTGAAAAGCTCGGTGGTAGTCGCCGGCTGGGCACGGTCGGCGTGGTCCTCGCCATAGACAAGCTCCTTGCGGTAGGCAGCCTCTACGCGCTGATTGCGGAACTGCAGGCCGGGCAGCTTCACACCGGCCAGCATGACCGACAGCGTGCCGAGCAAGCACCAGCCGATCGCGGCGAGGATGAGCGGTTGCGGGACGGCGCCGATGATCGGCAGTTCGGTGATGTGCTTCTGCAACTCGATCAGAACAGGCAGGAAGGCGATCAGCGTCATGATCGACGCGACGAAGCTGGACCCCAGATCTTCCATGATCTGGGCGAAACGCATGGTGTCTTCCTGGATACGCTGCGAGGCGCCTTCGATATGGCGCAGCTTGCTCCAGTTCTGCATGAAGTAGTTGTTCATGGCAGTGCGCCAGCGGAAGATCCAGTGCTGCACCACATAGGCGTTGACGACCGAAACATTCATGCCGATCAGCGCCAACCAGGCGAAGCTGGCTGCGCCGGCGTAGAACTCGGCATTGGTCGAATTGGTGGTGCCACCCATCAGGCCTTGGACGTAATCGAAGAAGGGGCCATACCAGTTGTTCACGGCGACGCTGACCTGAACGTTGAAGTAGATCAGAAACAGGATGACCGAGGTGACGAGGATCGACCATTGCTGCCAGGGATGGGGCGAATACCAGCGCCAGAAGGCATAGAAGAGCAGGACGCCGGCGACGTAGTAGATGTAGAACCAGATGAACGGCGCCGACAGGAACACCGTGATGCCGATGATCGGCGGCGTACCCGCTGCGGCCGGAGGCAGGCCTACCAGCGCGCCCAGTTGCGCCCCTCCGAAGAACCAGAACAGCACAAGCACCAGGCTCCAGGCCGCAGCCGAGGTAAAGAACAGCTTCGGCTGCGGGAAGAACGATATGAACACGGTTCCGGGTTCCTTTCGGAGACGGGGGCATTGCCTGTTGGCCGCATGAAGTCACACTTCGTGGCACAAGGGAATCCCTTGCGACGACTGCCTACTGCAATGGAGGCCGGATCGTGGCGATTTTCCGCGCCGGAATATTACAGTTTGGTCATTTAGCCAGTTCGGGGACCGCATGAACCAGTCAGCCCTTGCCGCAACGGGACTCTATGCCGCGCTGAACGCGCTGATCCTGTTGTGGCTGACCATGGCAACGGCGCTGGTGCGGCGCAAGCACATGGTGGTGATCGGCGACGGCGGGGTGGCAGATCTCGGCCGGACGATGCGCGGGCATGCCAACGCCATCGAGAACATCCCCGTGATGCTGGTGCTGCTGGGTCTCGCAGCGGCGCTCGGTGCGCCAACAGTTGCGATCCACGTACTTGGCGCGACCTTCACCTTCGGCCGCGCTGTGCATGCCTGGCACTTCACCCATGAGCGGGCGGCGCAATGGCAGCGGGCGGCAGGGTTTGGGCTCAGCTTGCTGACGCTTGGCGCGGCGGCTCTCGGCGTGCTCGGCCACGCCCTTGTTCTGCTCTAGGCACGGCACTCGCCCGGCACCGGCAAAGCGGGACGGAAACCACGGCCGAGCGGCAGGTCGCCGAGCTCGCGTTCGTCCATACGGGCGATATCAGGATGGGAGAGCGGATCGCGTAGCCAGGCGAGAAAACGCTCGCTGTCGACGCCATGGGTATCGTGCTGGCCTTGCAACAGGGTAATGAGGCTTGAGAAAATCTTCATCGGACTTCTCCTGAGCATTGATCCTTTCACACTATTTTCGCTACAAACGCTGACGCTACAATCAAGAATGTTGCGGACGGAGTTTAGAAAATCTCAAGTCAGGCACTCAATCGCGTCCATCTCAACGGGCTCCGCGCGGTGGAGAGCGTCGCGCGCCGCGGCTCGCTGGTCAAGGCGGCAGAGGAGTTGGGCGTGTCGGCCAGCGCTGTCAGCCAGCAGATCGGCCGCACCGAGGCACAGATTGGCCGCGCCATCTTCCAGCGCACCGGCGCGGGGCTGGCGCTGACGTCTTTCGGCGCGGAGTTCTGTGCGCGGCTGACCAGCGGCTTCCAAGAGCTCGGACGCGCGGTGGCGCTGGCCGACGAGGCGGTAAGCAACGTGCTGGTGGTGTCGGTGGCACCGGCTTTTGCCTCGCGCTTCCTGGTGCCGCGGCTCAACCGCTTCAACCAGCGCCATCCCGAAATCAAGCTCAGGATCGACGCCTCGACCGGGCTTGTCGATCTCGACCATTCCGACGTCGACCTCGCCATCCGCATGGGCGACGGCACATGGCCCGATGTACGGGCGGAGCTTTTACTGGCGCAGGAGGTGTTTCCGGTCTGCGCGCCGGCGCTGGCCGCAAAGCTCAAGGAGCCGGCCGATCTCACGCATCTGCCCGTCATCGCCGACGAGAGCACGATGATCAGCTGGGAGCGCTGGTTCGAGGCGGCGGGGCTGGCAAAGCCGTTTCCTGTGCAACGGGCGGGGCCGTCCTTCACCGACCCGATCCTCGGTATCGACGCGGCGGTGGGCGGACAGGGCGTGGCGCTGGCCTGGCAGCTCCTGTCGGCCGACGCGCTGGCCGACGGGAGGCTGGTGGCGCCGTTCGGCATCACGGTCGCCAGCGGGCTCGGCTACTATCTGGTCAGCTCCAGACTGGGGCGGCCAGGCCGCAAGGTGCGCGACTTCACGACGTGGCTGCGCGAGGAAGTGGCGGCGACGATGGCAAGGTTCGGCACACGGGCGAAGTAGCCGCGCGGAGGTTCAGCCGCGGGCTGCGGCCCGCCGTTTCCTTTCGCGAAAGAAATCACTCCGGGAATGCGGCGTCGTAGGCCTCGGGCTTGAAGCCGACGAGGCGGCGGCTGCCGAGGTCGAGCATCGGGCGCTTGATCATCGAGGGTTGAGCGAGCATCAGTGAAATCGCCTTGTCGGCGTCGAGGCCTTCCTTCTCAGTGTCGGGCAGCTTCTTGAAGGTGGTGCCGGCGCGGTTGAGCACCGTTTCCCAGCCGAACTCCTTGACCCAGCTTTCCAGGCTTTTGCGGTCGATGCCCGCGGCCTTGTAATCATGGAAGTCGTAGGCGACGCCGTGACCTTCGAGCCAGGTCCGGGCCTTCTTGATCGTGTCGCAGTTCTTGATGCCGTACATTTTGATCGACAAGACCGGGCCTCCACAAGCGCGGCCGGCCGGGCGGACCCGACTCGGCCAGTTTCAGGTCCGGCTAGGTTCTACACCTCGACAGCTTTGGCAAGCGCGTGGCGCCAGGCGACCGCCTCGACTTCGACCATGATCTCGGGCAGGACGAGGGCGGTGACGACCATGGCGGAGGCGGCCGGCGGATTGTCGGCGAAGATGCGGTTCTTGACCACGGCATAGGCCTGGTAGGCTTCGGCACTGGTCAGGTAGCAGCGCAGCGAGACGACATGGGCGAGCGTCAGCCCGGCCTCGGCCAGCACCGCCTCGATGTTGCGGAACACCTGCTCGGTCTGCCCGGCGGGATCGCCGACCGCGACGATCTGCTTGTCCTTCAGCGCCACCTGCCCGGACACGAGCACGAAGTCGCCGCAGCCGACGGCCTGGCTCATGCCGGGGAAGGCCATGCCTGGAGGATTGAGACGTTCGACGTTGCTCATGGCCGTCCTGCTCCCGATGCTGGCGCGCGGACGACATCGATGCGCCCTCCCCTCAGCTTCACCGTCATCTCAGGGTCGTGGTGCGGGGCAATACAGATGTAGAGGTCGCGACCGTCGGCCCCACCGAGCATGCAGGCATAGGGGTTGGCATCAGGGATGACGACCCGCTCAACGATCTCGCCAGCCGGGCTGATGCGCAGCACCGTCTTTTCGTAAGGCGATGCAGCCCAGATGTGCCCCTCGGCGTCGAGGCAGATGCCGTCGGGCACATGGCCGTCGATCGCAGCGAACAGCCGGCGGTTGGACAGGCTGCCGTCGGCTGACATGTCGAAGGCGGTGAGACGGGCGGCCATCGACTCGGCGATGACGAGCGTGCGACCGTCAGGTGAAATCACCGCACCGTTGGGGCACATCAGGCCGTCCGCGGCAACACTGATGGAGCCATCCGACGCGACAGCGGCCAGCACCGTCGGCGCCGGCGGCTGGCCGGCGTAGAAGTCGAAGCCGATGTTGCCGACATAGGCGCGGCCTTCACCGTCGACGACCATGTCGTTGGAATGGAACGGGTGGACGGCGGCGAGATCGGCATGAAGCACGAGTTTGCCGTCGCCAAGCCGTCGGAACAGCTTGCGGTCGTTCATCGAGACGACGAGCAGGTCGCCGTCCGGCAGCCAGCCCATGCCGGATGGGCCGCCGGGAACGGCGAAGCTGTCGCACCTGATTCCGGCGGCATCCAAGACGTGGACGAGGCCGTCATGCTGGTCGGCGAACCACAACTGGCCGTCATGCCAGCGGGGGCATTCGGGATAGACAAGTCCCCCCGCGATCGTGCGAACAGAAAGCGTCATGCCGGAACCCGGGCACAAGCTCTGAGGATCTCGCCGAGCTTCTTGATGCCGCGCTCGATGATGTCTTCGCTGACATGGCTGTAGGCAAGGCGCAGGAACTGGCGGCCGTCGCTTTCGCCCATGAAACGTTCGCCGGGGCGGAAGAAGATGCCTTCCCTCGCCGAAAGCTCGGCGGCGCGCTGCCAGTCGACGCGCTCGTCGATTTCGAGCCAGAGATAGAACGAGCCCTGCGGCATGCGGAAGGTGACGTAGTTGCCGCAATAGTCGCGCACGGCGCGCGCCGCCGTCTCGGCCTTGCTCTTGTAGACCTTGTTGACCTCGGCGATATGCTCGTCGAGCAGTCCCTCCGAGATGTACGACGTCATGACGCGGGCATGCCACTGGCCGACGCCGAGATCCTGGCGCACGGCGGCGATGGGTTCGATGGCTGCGGCCGGACCGGCGATCCAGCCGAGCCGCAGTGCAGGCGCCACGACCTTGGAGAAGCTGCCGCACTGGATGACGCGCTCGTCGGTGTCGAGACTAAGCAGGGTCGGCAACTCCTCGCCGGCGAAACGCAGGTCGCCATAAACATTGTCCTCGATGACGAGGAAGTCGTGCTCGCTGGCGAGCTTAAGCAGTTGCTTGCGGCGCGGCACCGACATCTCGGTGCAGGTCGGCGTCTGGAAGGTCGGGATGGTGTAGACGACCTTGACCTTCTTGCCCTCGGCTTTGACTTTTTTCAGCAAGGCTTCGAGCTTGTCGATGTCCATGCCGTGGTCGTCGACCGGCACTGTGCGCAGGTCGCCGCCGGCCATCTGCATGAAGCGCAACGCATAAGGGAAGGACGCCGCCTCGGCGACGACGACGTCGCCCGGATTGACGTAGCCATTGGCGGCAAGGGCGATGCCCTGCACCGAACCCGAGGTCAGGATGACGCCAAGAGTGCCGAGCTGCTTGCCCTGGGTGCGTTCAATGCGGTCAGCGATCTCCTTGCGCAAGCCCTTGAAGCCGAAGACCAGCTCCTCATAACCGGTGGCCGGGTCGAAATAGTCGAGCACCTTGGCGCCGTGCTCGTCGAGCGCCTTGCGGGCGAGACGAACGAGGTCCTCGGTGGGAAACGTCTCGGGCGCTGCCAGTCCCTGGTCGAAATTGAAGATCGCCGGCACTTCGGGATCCGGGAAAAACAGCGCCGGCCCGGAACCGGAGAGCTTGGCGCGCAGATGATCGACAGACATTGTTTCCTCCTTGATGATCGTTGTCAGCTTGTCTTGGTGTCCGGGACGAAGGTCCCCGAGGTGATCGGGCTCTCGCGGTTGCGGCGCTTGAGCGAGCGGGCGAGCGTGCCGCGGAAGGCTGCCCAGCGTTCGCGCCAGCTGGCGGCAAGGCCGGCCTGGACCACCCGAAGCCCGCCATAACAGGGGAATGGCTGACCGGTCAGGGCGAGACCGGCGAGCCGCCACAGCACCGAGCGCTTCTTGGTGCCGTGGTCGTCATGCATGGCTTCGAGTTCGGCAACGGAGAACGCCTCCTCATGGATGTAGCCGGCGACGAGCGCATCCTCGATCAACTGCCTGCCGCGTACGGTTCGGGCAATGTGCATGTTCCAGCCGTCGCCGGCCTCGCGATGGCTCGGCTTGCCATCCTCCATGACCCAGCAATCGCCGGCGACGACGTCGGCGTGCTCGCCTGTGCCGTCAGCGCAGATCTTGCAGCGGAACATCAGCTCGTAGGTGAGATTAGAGAACCATGTCTCGTCATAACTCTGGCTGTGCGCCCTGCCCTGCCGCGTGTGCAGATAGGTCCGACCGGGCCAGCCATGGCCGCGATAGCGGAACTCGTCGACGTCGCGGTGGTCCTCGCCGAAGCGCCTGACGATGTTGTAGGTGGCGGCAATGCTGGGATTGCCGCCGCAGACCATCGCCAGCATATAGGGGATCTGCAGGTCGACGCGCGGATCGACAAGCGCCAGGTTGCGCAAGGTGGCGACGTCGCAGGGCTTGCCGACGAACGCGAAGCGGCGGCCGCTGTCGAGCAGCGCTGCGATGTCCTTCAGCGGCGCCGACGGCCCGTAGCGGGAGCCCGAAGAGGCAACGATCTGCTCGCGCGTGGTGTTGAACCTCGGTTCGTTGTGCAGCGGGTTGTCGCTTGCGACGCCGATCTGCAACACGCCGTCGACCTCGCCGCTTTCGACCAGATAGACCGCGAGCGCGGTGAGCACGCCGCCGGTGGCGCTCCTGAAGCGAATCTCCTTGTCGGTCGCATGGCCCTTGGCGAGATGCAGCATCGCGCCGAAAATGCGGTGCGGCTTGGCCTCGGCTGGTGCCGCGCCGTGCTGCGCGCGCCCGGCACATATCTCCAGCACCGCCTGCTGCTCGCCCTTGTCGAGCGGGCGCTGGCCGCGCGGCCGCATGAAGCCTTCAGGCGACATATCCATGCGCAGGGCGTCGCCTCCGAGCAGGCTCGCGCAAGCGCCGCAGCCGGTGCAAAGCCCACGCTCAACAATCTCCTCGATGCTTGCCGCAGCACGCATGCGCCATCCTCCCGGCGACAGCCTCGCGGCCATCGCCCCAGCGACAGGTTTTCGATCTCAGCTGTTGGCTCAAGTTATAGGTCGGCGGTGTTTGCCCGGGCAAATTGCCAATCCGAATGACCGACATCAGCCTGAGTGATCCCGGCAGGCGTCCGGAAAACAATCGTCGAGCACGCCGCGAACCCAATCATGCGCCGGGCTGCCTTCAGAGGCCGGGTGCCAGTAGAGCCAGGTCTGAAGCGGCGGCATGCGGAAAGGCCGGGGCAGCGCAACGAAACCATCTTCGGGCAGGAAGTGCCGGACGAAGGAGGTCGGAATGGTGAGGCAGAGGTCGCTGCGCGACAGGATGGCGGCAGCGGCCAGGCAATGTTCGAGATGCACCGCCACCTGCCGCTTCAACTTCATCCGGGCCAGCGCGCCGTCGACCAGATTGGCAAAGCGCGGGCGATTGGAGATGTGCAGGTGGCTGAGCGCCATGTAGCGCTCGATGGTGAAGGGCTCGGTCGCCGCCGGATGGCCCCGGCGCATGACACAGACGAATTCGTCACTGAACAGCAGGCGCTGGCCGAAACCATCCTCGGCCAGCGGATGCGACTCGACGGCGAAGTCGATCTCGCCCGAGGCCAGGCCGGGAAACAGGTCGCGCTCGGCGAGGAAACGGTTTCGGACCGTCAACCTCGATCCCAGCCGGTTCAGCTCGCCGACGAACGGCCCGAGCACCACCGCCTCGGCATAGTCGCTCATGCTGAAGGAGACGATGCGCTCGGAGGCGAGCGGATCGAAGCGCTCGTGCCGGGCGAGGGTGCGGTCGAGCGCGGTGAGTGCTTCGCGGACGGGGCCGATCAGCGTTTCGGCGAGCGGCGTCGGCGCGATACCCTGCCGGGCGCGGACAAAAAGCTGGTCGCCGAAGATGTCGCGCAGGCGCGCCAGGCTGTTGGAGACGGCGGGCTGGGTGACGTTGAGCGTTTCGGCGGCACGGGTGATGCTGGCCTCGCCGTAGACGGCCTCGAAGACATGCAACAGGTTGAGGTCGAGCTTTGCCAGATTGCGCAGGACCACACCCCACCTCCTCCATCCCCGGCTGCGCCGCTCCATTGGCGAGAATGGACATTACCTACGCTGATCTAAGCCGCAGCCTCGTCCGAAGGGACTAGGAGGATGGTTCTTGCCGGAGATATTGCCGCGAATTACATAGGTATCTAATGATAATCAAAAGAACAAAAGGGGGATCGATATGAGCAGCGCCGAGCTGAAGAGCGCGTTTTTTGACGAATTGCTGAAGGTCAACCGCAAGCTCAGGACGATGTTCGACGCGCGGGTGAAGGAGCGCGGCCTGACGCTGGCGCGCGCCCGACTGATGATGCAGATCGCCAAATGCGAGGGCAAGACGCAGGCCGAGCTGGCAGAGCAGATGCAGATCGAGCAGCCCTCGCTGGTCGGGCTCATCGACGGGCTGGAGAAGAAGGGGCTGGTGGTGCGCTGCACCACCGACGGCGACCGGCGCACCAAGCGCATCTTTCTGACGCCGACGGCGCGGCGCGAGGCCGACAGCATGTTCGCCGACGTCGCCGAGCTGCGCTGCCTGGTGCTTACCGGTGTTGACGACGCCGACATCGAAAGCGCGACCCGCGTGCTGCGCGTGCTGAGCGAGAACATTGGCGCGGCGGCCGAGGACTGACGCCCAAACAGAAAGGGCGCCCGAAACGAGCGCCCTTCCCATGCAAGGTCGTTGGGGGCTTACGCCTTGCGGTGGAGCGGGTGGGCCGACAAGGCTCTAGCCTCAGCCGATGACCTTTTCCGACTTCGGGGCGGCATTGGCGGCTTTTTCTTCTTGAGGAAAAAGCTCGGCCGGGCGCTTGAGCACGAACTGGTCGGCGGCAACGATGTAGTTGTCGGCGTGGAGACGGGCGATCGGCTGGTAGACCTCGGGCCGGACATAGCGGCCGCGCTCATCGAGGCAGTCGTCGCGAACATACATCTGCACGACCTCGCCAATGACGATGGTGCGGCGGCCATAATCGAGGATCTGCGACACACGGCACTCCATGGCGCAGGGCGATTCCTCGATGCGGGGTGCCGCGACCTTTTTCGACGGCGTGCTGGTCAGGCCGGCGAGCTCGATCTCGTCGACGTCGGCGGGGAAGTTGATGCCGGTGACGATCATCTCGCTGGCAATCGCCATGTCGACCATGTGGACGACGAACTCGCCGGAGCGGCGGATGTTGGCGACGGTGTCCTTGGCGGTGCCATCAGGACGGGTCTGCATGCCGAGGATGAGCAGCGGCGGCTCATGTGAGAAGACGTTGAAGAAGCTCATCGGCGCGGCGTTGTTGCAGCCATGCTCGTCGATGGTGGTGACCAGCGCGATGGGGCGCGGTCCGACGAAGTTGGTGAGCAGCCGGTAGCGGTCCATTTCGGGCAGCTCGGCGAAATCGAAATCCATTTTTTCTCCCTCAGACCGCAATCCGCAGCATGTGGTGGGTGCCGATATCATACTCCCGAAGCACCGGCGCCTCACCTTTCCGGACGGCAGACCCGCGCCACCATGTAGCAGGTCGGTTCCCGGCTCCATCCATCGCACGCTGTCATCGTATCCAATTATTGTCAACAATCGTTGTCGACAGATTTGTTGACTTGCCGCGCTTTTAGGTTTGAATAGGTTGGAGCCGCATATCGGGACGAACGGGAGGAGGATTGGATGGACGCTGAAGCAGGCATGCGGCATGCCACCGATCAGGAAATCTACGAGAAGATCTGGAGCGCCATCGCCGAGCGGCAGATCGGCCCCGGCACGCGGCTGAAAGAAGAGCAGCTTGCCGACATCTTCGGCGCCAGCCGGGCACGCATCCGCCATGTGCTGCAGAACCTCGCCCGCGACGGCCTGATCACACTGGTTCCCAATCGCGGTGCGTTCGTATCCAAACCGTCGATCGAGGAAGCGCGCGATGTGTTCTTCGCCCGCCGCACCATCGAGGAAAGGCTGGTCGAGCGGCTGTGCGCGACCATCGACGCCGCCGGAATCGCTCGGCTGGGCGAACATGTCGACCAGGAGCGCAAGGCCCACCAGGGCGGCGACCTCGCCGGTGCGATCAGGCTCTCGGGCGCGTTCCACATGCTGATCGCCGAGCTGGCGCAATCGCAGATCCTCGCCACCCTGCTGCGCGATCTGGTTTCGCGGACGTCGCTGATCATGGCGATGTACCAGCAGAAGGAAATCCAGAACTGCGGCCCCGACGAGCATGCGGCGATCGTGCAGAGCATCACCGCGCGCGACGCCAAGGCGGCACTTGCCGTCATGCACCACCACCTCGCCCATATCGAAAACCAGCTCGATCTCGAAAGCGAACGCGTGCTCGCGCGCGACCTGGAAGACATTCTGGGGCTGTAGCCCCGGTTTGACATGGCTTGCGGAAGGCCGGCTCGGACTTCCGCAACCATGCGATTTCGCCCGCCGACTTTTGGAAAGCAGTGACATGACGCAGCCAGACATCCTCGTCCGCAACGTGACGGCGATCACCGTCGACCCGGAACGCCGGGTGATCGACCGCGCCTGGATCGCTGTCACCGGCGACCGCATCAGCGCCATCGGTGGCGACGGCGACGCCGAGCCTGTCGGCGCCAGGGACATCATCGACGGCACAGGAATGGTGGCGATGCCCGGCTTGATCGACAGCCATTCGCATGCCGGCCACGGGCTGGTGCGCAATGCCGGCGCCGGGCTCGACAGCTGGTTCGACGCCTGCGAGGAGATCTACGCGCGCGGCTCGACGCCGGACTTCTGGCGCGCCGAGGCGCGCATGACCCAGCTCGAACGCCTGCGTGGCGGCATCACCACCGGTATGACGCTGCTCGGCGGCGGCGCCGATATCTACCGCACCGACGATCCCATCTATGGCGACGCGCATTGCGGTGCGACCACCGAATCCGGGCTGCGCACCTTCATGGCCGTCGGCCCCGGCCGGACGCCCTTCCCGAAAAACTACCGCCAGTTCTCGGAGACCGGTCAGGCGCGCGACGTATCCGTCGGCTTCGAGCGCCAGCTCGAGGTCAGCGAAATCCTGATCGATCGCTGGAACGACCTGCTCGGCCGCGGCACCGGCGTGTGCCTTGTCATGCCGGTCTATTATGCCGCCCAGGTGGCGGATGCCGATGCCCGACGGCAGGTCGTCGAGATGGGCGAAGCGGTCATGGATCTGCGCCGTCGCAAGGGCGTGCTGTTCACCCAGGACGGCCACCGCGACGGGTCGATCGCGCTGGCGCGCGATCTTGGTGTCCTCGGTGAGTTCGCGCTTCTGGGTCATAGCGTCGACCTCACCGAGGAAGATTTCGCAGCACTGAAGGAGACAGGCGCGTCGATCATCCACAATCCGAGCGCCATCATGTCGATCTATGGCCGCTGCCCGGTGCCGGAGCTGCTCGAGGCTGGCATCACGGTCTGCCTGGGTTCGGACGCGGCCGCCCCCGACCGCGGCTACGACATGTTCCGCCACATGGCGCAGTGCATGCACTACCACCGCCGCCATTTCCGCGACCCGGCCTATCTGCCGCCCGGCAAGACCATCGAGATGGCAACGATCGACGCTGCCAGCGCGCTTGGCCTGGAGAAGGAACTGGGGTCGCTGGAGCATGGCAAGAAGGCCGACATCGTGCTGGTCGACATGCGCAAGCCGCATCTCTACCCGCCCGTCATGCCGGTGACGCGCATCGCCCATTTCGCCAACGCCGCCGACGTCGACACCGTCATCGTCAACGGCAAGGTGTTGATGCGCAGCCGCAGGACCGACCATCTCGACGCCGAGGACATCCTCGCCGATGCCGCCGAGCAGGCGGCACTCGCCTTCGAGCGTGTCGGGCTGACACATCTGCTGGAAGAACCTGAGGAGTTCTGGCGCAACGCGCGTCAGCCGCTGCAGCTCTGAGCCTCAGCCCAGCAACGGCCAGTTGCCGACGCTCCGGCGGCGGCCACTGGCCGAACGATGCAGGAGATGAAACTCCGTGATCGGGACGACGATCGGCCGGTCGAGAGGCGTTTCCGGGACGAGCCTGTCGGCGTAGAGCACGGTGCAGTGGGGCACTAAACCGGCGCGCCGGCGTAGCCGGAGCCCCGCACGGTTCAACGCATCGATGATCCGGCGTTCGAGCTCCACCACCTTATCGGCACCCTTGCCGCACAGCAGAACCAGCGGTTTCGATTCCCGGTTGTGGAAGCTGGCGATGCGGTCGAAGGCCAGCTCGAATGCCGGCACTCTGACTGTCGCGGCGGCGGCCGAGGCGTCATGCACCGTGGTTCGGTCGATCTCCCCGCCGTTGTGAAGCCCCACCAGCGAGACGTGCAGCTGTCCTGCATCGCGTGGCTTCCCGGACAGGCCATGGCTGCGGCGGGTATGGTCCGCCACCGTCGCCATCTGCGCCGACTGAGCCGGATGCAGACGAAACATCAGCCTGTCTGCGTCGGACCTTGCCTGCCTTGGCCAACGCGACGGTGGTCGCAAACCAAGCGAAGTTGCTCCGAAGTCGAACTGGAGTTGCCGCGACATGACTTCCTCCTTTTTAAGAACAAAGAAGGAATATGCTAAGTTTATTTTCCGAACCCGGCAATCCTGCTTCCAGAGCCCGTCGAAGGCGATCTAGCTCTGCTCTCTCAACCAGTCTGCCAGCGACGGCCTGACATGCCCGGCGCGGCCATGCATGACCTCGGCTGCACACATCGAGTTCACCACGGCCTCCTCGGTTGCTTCGGCCGCAGCGCGGAACAGGCGATCGATGCGGTTTTCGTTGAGGGCGGAGATGGAAACGAAGTCGGCACGCTCGTCATGATCGAAGGTCTGGGCGGTCGAGAAGCCGAGCGCGATGTCGCCGCTGCCATGCCCCCAATAGGCGCCGAGCCTGGCGAGACCGGCGCCGCAGCGGCGGACGACGCGCTTGAGCTGTCGGTGTTCCATCGCGATGTCAGTGGCGAGGATGACGATGACCGAGCCCTTCTCGGCCTCTCGCCTGCTGCGCGGATCGGGGCGACGACCATCGGGAAGGACGAGATCGCCGGCGCGGCCGAAATTGGTCAGCACCAGCACGCCGACATGATGCGCGCTGCCGGCCAACTCGATGCGGCGCGAGGCAGTGCCGATGCCACCCTTGAAACCGAAGCAGCTCATGCCAGTGCCGGCGCCGATATTGCCTTCGGCAACCGGCCCGGACGCGGCTGTTGCAAGCGCTGCGCGGGCATCGTCCTCGGTGACGGCGAGCGCCTGGATGTCGCTGAGATGGCCGTCATTGCACTCCATGACCACGGGATTGACCGTCGACGTCTCGCGGCCGATGTCCGGATTCTCCAGAACCGCCGCGCGGATCAGCGCGTTGGCGCAGGTGCCGACGCCGAAGGTGTTGGTGAGCAGGATCGGCGTCTCGATCGAACCGAGCTCGTCGACCTGCATCAGGCCGGTGCTCTTGCCGAAGCCGTTGATGACATCGCAGGCGGCCAACACCTTATTGCGGTACATGTTACCGCCATGGGGCAGGACCGCGCTCACGCCGGTGTTGAGGTCGCCCGAGCGAATGGTGCGATGGCCGATGGCCACGCCTGAACGTCGGTGATGGCGTTGAGCGGTCCGGTCGGCGACGTGCCGAAGGAGATGCCGAGCTCGCGGGCGATGGTCGACATCGGCGCTAGGCTCCGCGCAAGAGGTGAAGGGCTGCGTATTGCAGCAGCATGATGGTCTTGGCGTCGCAGATGCGGCCGTCGGCAACCATGGCGAGCGCCTCATCGATACCGACTTCGAGCACCTCGATGTCCTCACCCTCGCCTTCGTGGCCGCCGCCTTCGGAGATGCGGTCGCCGGGCTCGTAGCGGCCGACGAAGAAGTAGATCCGCTCTGTGACGGCGCCGGGGCTCATGAAGGCCTCGAAGACGCGGCGGACGTCGCGGACGCGGAAGCCCGTTTCTTCCTCGGTCTCGGCCCGAATGCGCTCCTCCGGGCTGGCATTGTCGAGCAGGCCTGCCGGCGTCTCGATCAGCATGTCATCGTAGCCACTGACGAAAGCCGGGTAGCGGAACTGCTTGACGAGAACGACAGTGCGGCGGACGGAATCATAGAGCAGGATGGTGGCGCCGTTGCCACGATCGTAGGTCTCGCGGCTCTGGAGCTGCCATTCGCCATCATTGCGGCGATACTCGAAGACCGTCTTCTTCAACAGATACCAGTCATCGGACAGGACTTTGACATCCTTGACGCGAACGCGATCGGCTATGCTCATCAATGCACCTATGCTGCGGCCCGACGAACGCGCCGGGAATCTCGCAAGGCAGCATAGGCGGGGCCGCGCCGACGCGCGACTTGGAAATTCTGGCGGGAAGATAAGGGGCCGCGCTGACGCGCGACCTGGAAATTCTGGCGGGAAGAAAAGGGGCCGCGCTGACGCGCGACCCCGGGGGAGGAACGCGATCAGCGGACCGGCGGGGCGTACATCAGGCCGCCGGCATTCCACAAGGCGTTGATGCCGCGGTCGATCTTGAGCTCGCTCGACTGGCCGAGATTGCGCTCGAAGATCTCGCCGAAATTGCCGACCTTGGAGATAATGTTGTAGCTCCAACGCGGATCGAGACCGAGCTGCTGGCCGCTGTCACCCTCAGCGCCGAGGAAGCGCTTTATGGCAGGATTATCCGAGGACAGGCCGGCTTCGGCATTGTCCTTGGCAATGCCGAGTTCCTCGGCCTCGAGCAGCGCGAACAGCGTCCAGCGGACGATGTTGAACCACTTGTCGTCGCCCTGGCGGACGGCAGGTCCGAGCGGCTCCTTGGAGATGATCTCCGGCAGGACGACATAAGCCGCAGGATCGGTGAGCTTCAAACGCTGGGCATAGAGTGCGGAGGCATCGGTGGTGTAGACGTCGCAACGGCCGCCGTCGAAGGCCTTGACGATGCCGTCGGCGGAATCGATGACCACCGGCTCGTATTTCATCTTGTGGGCCGAGAAATAGTCGGCGACGTTCTGCTCGGTCGTGGTGCCCTGCTCGGTGCAGACCGTGGCGCCATCGAGCTTGAGCGCACTGTCGACGCCAAGGGCCTTGCGGATCATGAAGCCTTGGCCGTCATAATAGGCGGTGCCGACGAAACGGATGCCGAGGCTGGAATCGCGCGACAGCGTCCAGGTCGTCTGGCGCGACAGCACGTCGACGCTACCCGACTGCAGCGCGGTGAAGCGCTCCTTGGTCGACAGCGGCACGTAGCTGACCTTTTCCGGATCGCCGAGCACGGCTGCCGCCACGGCGCGGCAGAAGTCGATGTCGAAACCGGACCATTTGCCGGCATCGTCGGGCGCCGAGAAGCCGGCGACGCCCTGGCTGACGCCGCAGGTAAGTTTGTCGCGCTGCTTGACAATGTCAAAGGTGTCGGCTGCTGCGGGCATGGCCATCGCGGCCGAGCCCAGCAATAGTGCCGTTGCAAAAATTGTCCTCATCATTTCCTCCCTCTGGTGTTCGAGGCAAAGCCTCTGCTTGCCGCCGGCGCGATGGCGCCGGAAGTCGGTGAATTCCCCTGTCGTTAATTCCCTCCGCGCGAGAGCCTCGCGCGGGCCTTGAGCTACGCGCCTTCGACTAACGCCGCGGCGAACGCCTCCTCGAGCACGCCGACAAGATGGTCGGCATTGGCACGGCTGAAGATCATCGGCGGACGCATCTTGAGCACATTGTCGTGTGGGCCCTCGGTGCCGATCAAGACGCCACGGGCGCGGGCGCCGTCATTGACCTTGCGGGCGAAGGCGGTCGCCGGTGCCTTGGTCTTGCGGTCGGTGACCAGCTCGATGCCGAGGAACAGCCCCTGGCCCCTGACGTCGCCGATGACCTCGTAGCGCTGCTGCATCTCCCTGAAGCGCGCGACGAGATAGGCCCCGACATCGGCGGCATTGTCGCGCAGGCGATCGCGCTCGATGACGTCGAGCACGGCGAGGCCTGCGGCACAGGACACCGGGTTGCCGCCGAAGGTGTTGAAATATTCCATGCCGTTGTTGAAGCGGTCGGCGATCTCGTGCGTGGTGACCAATGCCGACATCGGGTGGCCGTTGCCGATCGGCTTGCCCATGGTGACGATGTCGGGGGTAACGCCTTGCGTCTCGAACGCCCACCAGTGGCTGCCGACGCGGCCGAAGCCGACCTGTACCTCGTCGGCGATGCAGAAGCCGCCGGCGGCACGCACCATGGCGTAGACTTCTTTCAGGTAGCCCTCGGGGAGAAAGACCTGGCCGGCGACGCTTGGGATGGATTCGGCAATGAAGAAGGCTGGCGCGCGACCCTTTGTGCGCATCGTCTCGATCTGCTCGGCGATGCTTTCGGCGAAACGCCTGGCATGTTCCTCGACCGGCCAACCATCCGGCGCGTGGTAGCTGTCGGGGATGGTTGCCTCGAAGACATGGGCGGGTCGGCCCTTGCCTCCCTTGCGTTTGTATTTGTAGGGGCTGAGGTCGATCAGCTCCTGGGTGGTGCCGTGATAGGCCCAGTCGAGCACCAGCGCATCGTCGCTGCCGGTCAAGGTGCGCGACATGCGCAGCGCAAGCGAATTGGCCTCGCTGCCGGAGCAGGCGAAGGAAGCGACCGACAGGCCCTCGGGCAAGGTCGCCGTCAATCGCTCGGCATAGGTGACGATGGCGTCGTGCAGGTAGCGCGTGTTGGTGTTCAGTCTTGCTGCCTGGGTGGCGATCGCCTCGACGACATCGGGATGGGCGTGGCCGAGGTGGCAGACATTGTTGAAGCAATCGAGATAGGCGCGGCCACGGTCGTCGACCAGCCAGGCACCCTCGCCGCGCACGAACTTGATCGGCTCGGAATAGGAGATCGACAGGTTGGGCAAGAGCGAGGCTTTCCGCGCGGCGACGATCTCGGGGCGGGTGCGGCCGGTCTGGTGGAAGGTCTCCGGCGGGATGCCGGCAAGGGTAGCTGCATCCGGGAACAACTCGGCCCAGACGTCGAGATAACGCGCCTCGCCGACGCCGAGGATGTCGCGGGCCGCGAGATCGGGGTCGGCCGAAATCTGGAAATGCAGATGCGGCGCCCAGCCGCCATTCTCAGTCGGCGTACCCATTTCACCGACCAGCGCGCCGGCTTCGAGCGTCTCGCCCGGCTTCAGTCGGGCCATCGCCTCATGCGCCATGTGGCCCCACAGCGTGACGAAGGGCGGGCAGCCTTCAGGCGTGTGCTCGAGCGCGATCAGGCAGCCATAGCCGAGCGGATCGTCCTCGATCTCGACGCTTTTCACCGTGGCGGCAAGCGGCGTGTAGACCTTCGTGCCTGCCGGCAAAAACAGGTCGAGGCCGAGATGATGGACCCGGCGGGCGCCTTCGACGAAACGCGACCAGAAGATGTCGGATGTGTAGACCGTGCGTGCCTCGCCCCAGGGGCCGATGCCGAGCTCGACACCGTGCTCGGCGCACCAGGCATCCCACCAGGCGGTGGCCTTGTCGGGCTCCTGGCCGGCCGAAGTGATCGTCATCGGATGAGCCGGATCGCCATAGGGCACCAGCGCCTTGACCAGGGTTGCCGGGTGACGATCGAGCACCGGTGCAAAACTCTTTCTGTTGGCTTCGATCCAGGCGGTGACGGCGCGGGCACCTGATACCGCGTCGAAGCCGCAGGCGTGGCGCAGGATGGCGGTGGCGAACCGGCGGTTCATCGCGCCGAGGCGGCGCAGCAGCCGCCAGGCCGGCGCCTCCGAGATGGCGAGATAAGGATTGTCGCCGGTCTTTTCCTTGCGCTGCGCCGACAGCGTGACCGAGATGACGAGGCGCATGGCGATGAGGTCGAACAGGAGATCGAGCTCCTCTTCGCGCAACGGATATTCGGCATGGAAGCCGGCGGCCAGGGTCGCCGCGGCGCCGATCGGGTCCTCGACATCGAGGATCGAATAGGCGCAGGCGACCGCCACCTCGGCGATCACAGGCGAATAGAGCGCGTCGCCGAAATCGATGATGCCGGCAACCCGGTCGTGGGCGTCCTGATCGACGAGCACGTTCCAGTCATTGGCGTCATTGTGAATGACCTGGGCGCGCAGGCCGGCGAGACGGGGCGCCACGGCGACGTCGAAATGATCGAGCAGGCGGCGCAAAAGCGCGCGGTCCGTGACATCTGGCACATGGTGCAGGCGTTGGCGCGCGGCGCCGGCCTGGCGGATGTCCCAGTCGAAGCTCCTGATCGCGCCGGGATGGATGAAGCCCTGCAGCGCGCCGTCGAGCCGGCCAAGCGCACGGCCGAGATTTTCGAGCAGCTTCGGGGTGCGCGCCGCTTCGGCGAGCGGCAAGCCGGGCAGCCAGGACACCAGCCGAAGCGCATGGCGCTCGCCTGAGGCACCGGTGGCTTCCGCAAGGGCGCCACCGTCAGCGGACAGCTTGAGCCGGGGGGCGGCGACGCCCGTGCGCGCGAGATGATCGAGCAAGGCGACCTGGAATTCGCTTTCGGCGGCAGGCTCGCTGGCATTGACGACCTTGAGGATCCAATGCGCGCCATCGTCGGCCGAGAGCTTGAAGTTCTGGTCGCGCTCGCTGTCGAGGGCTGCGACGCGACCACTGACGCCAAACCGGCTCGAAGCCAGGTCGGCGGCCTCGCCAAAGGAGAATGCGGGCGCGGGATGGGTCACGTCGGTCATGTTCTATCCGGAATTGCTGTAACTGGAGCTTGGCACGGGCCGAAAAATCGGGCATCCGGCAAAGCGTCGGTTGCACCGGCACTATGACTGCATGGACCGGCACTTTAACGGCACAGATCGGAACGGGGCGATGAAGGAACTGGACACCAAGGACAGGGACATTCTGGGCATCCTGTCGAAGGAAGCGCGCATCCCGCTGAAGACGCTTGCCGGCCGCATCGGGCTCTCCCGAAGTGCCACCAGCGAGCGGGTCGCTGCGCTGGAAAAGAGCGGCGTCATTCGCGGCTATCGCGCCGATATCGGCCAAATGGATAGCAACCTGGTCTCGGCCTTCCTGATGGTGACGCTGGTGAGTACGCCGTCGATGGGAGTGCTCGACCAGTTGGCGCGCTACTCGGAGGTACGGCGGGTGTCCTCCGTCACCGGCCAGCTCGACCTCATGGTCGAGGTCGAGGTGCCGTCGATCGACCGCCTCAACACGCTGCGCGACATCATCGCCACCCATCCCAGCGTGCAGGACCTGACGACGCTGATCGTGCTGCGCCGCGATATCGAGCGGCTGGAGTGAGGGAGCCGGCGCGCTTCCGAATACGTGTCGCTGGCAGCGCGGAGACTTTCGCGCTATGCGCCTGCCCAGTCCTGCCCGAGGCGAAGAACTTACGTGACCATCCGGACAATCGTGAAATTTCCCGACCCGCGCCTCAAGCTTGTCGCCGAGCCGGTGGCGGCCTTTGACGACGAACTGCGCACGCTGGCAGCCGACCTGCTCGACACGATGCGCGCGGCACCCGGCATCGGCATCACGGCCCCGCATGTCGGCATCGCCAGGCGGGTGGTGGTCCTCCAGCTCGAAGGCCCTGAAAGCGCCCGGACCTACGTCAACCCCGGCATACTATGGACCTCGGAGGAGACGCTCCTGCACACCGAAGGCAGCGTCTCGATGCCCGGCGTGACCGACGAGATCAGGCGCCACGCACGGGTGCGCATCGGCTATCAGGATCTCCAAGGCATCGAACGCACCGAAGAGGCGGAGGGCCTGCTCGCCGTCTGCCACCAGCACGAGATCGACCAGTTGGACGGCATGTTCTGGATTCAGCGGCTGTCGAAACTGAAACGAGACCGGCTGGTCAAGCGCTACGAGAAGCTGCAGCGGGCGATCTAGATCCCCCGCTGTTCCAGCCCGGCTACGCGGTCACCGGCCATTTCGGCAGCTTGATCCTGGTGTAGGGCAGGCTGGCGAGATTGGAGGTGACGGTGCCTTCAGAGGCAGCGTAGATCACGGCGCTGGCAACCTTCTCGTAGGACGCGCGGAAATGCTGCGTCGACTTGACCACCACCATCCGCTTGTCGGCGAGATCGCAGCCGATATTTGTGAACAGGTCGGTGTCGATCGCCTGCGACCGCTCGGAGGCCAAGAGCACCTCGACGCCGCCGCAGTCGATCAGGGCGCAATCGCCCATCGGCGACGGCACGCCGCCAAGGCCGGTCATGACGAGGCCGCGTTTGAGAGCTTTGACGCGGCAGGTGACATCGACGGGATCGCCGGAGCGCGGGCCGACCTTGCCGCCGACGCGCAGCTGTAGCACCGCCCCCTCACCCGCCTCGAACACCAGGCGAACGGCGATCGGATCCCACAACGGGCCGATCACGGCATCCGAGACGCCGCGCGCGATCATGCGGGCGAGGAAGAAGGTCGAGTCGCTGGCGGCACCGCCGCCGGCATTGTCGGCGGTGTCGGCAATGACGACCGTGCCGGCTGGTGCAACAAGGGCCTGATCGAGCGCCTCGTCGATCGAGGGCATCGGCGGCACGATCTCGGAGCGCATGACGTAAAGATCGTTTGCCAGCCGCTGGGCCAGCGACTGCGCCAGGTCCTGGTTGTCGTCTGTGTAGACAACGACGCGCGTTCCCATCTCGGGCACGTCGGCCCAGGGGAAACCTTGCGCGATCGACACCGACAGCACCTTATCCTTCTGCTCCATGGCGCGGATGCCGTTGATGATCGACAGCCCGGGTTCGGTGGTGGTCCGGATGAAGGTGACCATGCCGGTGTCGACGAGCGCTGCCTTGGGCTTGATCTGGCCGGTGGCGATGCGATGGCAGAGGTCGACAAGCTGGACGCCGCATTCATAGACGTCGGTGTGGGGGTATTCCTTGTAGGTCAGCAGGATGTCGACATTGTCGATCATCTCTGAAGTCATGTGGCAGTGCGGGTCGAGCTCGCAGCCGACGACCGTGTCTGGGCCGACGATCGCGCGGATGCGGGCGAGGATGTCGCCTTCGCAATCGTCATAGCCATCGGCGACCATGGCGCCGTGCAGCGACATCAAGACCATGTCGACCGGCAGGACGGCACGGAGGTCGTCGAGCAGCTGGTCGCGCAGCGTCTCATAAGCGTGCCGGGTCGTCGTGCCGCCTGGCTCGGCCGAGGCGCTCAGCCCTTCGAACAAAGTCCAGCCCTCGCGGCGGCCACGTTCGCGTGCTGCCCAGAGCTGGCCGCCATAAAGCGTCATGTGGTCCGGATGCTTCCCGGCAGGATAGTAGTCGCCGCCATTCACGAAGGCGCCGAGGCCGGTGGGGATGGGCGAGAAGGTGTTGGTCTCGGTCGCAAGGACGGCACTGAACACACGCATGATGGATAACTCCGCTTGCGAATTAAGAGGCAATAATTTCGGCGAGGCCGGCATGCGCCGTCTCGGTGTCGAGTACTCTGGCCTCGGCGATCAGGACGAGGCGGCAATCGGGCTCGAATTTCGGGAACGGGCGCAAGGTGGCGCGGCGACCGACGAGTTGCAGCAGGAAGCTCTGCCCCGGCCGCTCGACGAAACTGACGATGCCCTTGGCGCGGATGAGCCTGGGCGCAAGCCGGTCGATGGCAGCCTGGAAGCGGTCGAGCGCGACCGGTCCTGATGACTGCCATTCGATCGAGGTGAAGCGCGATGCACCGACCTTGGCCTGGCCCGGCGCTGGCTGCGTCCGGTCTGTGACGAGCAGCGCCTCGATCGGCAAGGCATCGCCATCGGTTTCGAAGACCAGCGTCTTGTTGAGCCAGACGAGTTCCGCCCGGAGTGCTTCATCGGAGCTTTCCCTCAACCCGGTCTTGGACAGGGCGATGAAATCGGCCGCCTCGACCTGGGCGCGCCAGAGCTCGTCGCGCAGGCGGGTCGGATTGGCGGCGACCTCATCGGCGTCGACCACGGCAACGACAGCATCGAGGCGGATGTCGTGCCACAGGATCGGGTCCATCAGCGTTTCGGTGATGCCCCTGGGGTCGGCGACCCCACTGGCCTCGATGACGATGTGGTCCGGCTTGACGGGCTGGGACAGCACCATCTTGAGCGTGCGCAGAAGGTCGCCCTGCAGCGAGCAGCAGATACAGCCGTTCTTGAGCCCGACGACGGTGTCGGCGGCATCCGCGATCAATTCGGCGTCGATGTTGATGGCGCCGAAGTCGTTGACGATGGCGCTGATCCGACGGCCTGCGGCACGCTGCAGCAACTGGTTGATGAATGTCGTCTTGCCGGCACCGAGAAAGCCGGTGACGACGAGGACAGGAACGCTCACCGGTCACCCCGCCTGATCGGGCGCCCAGGTGCTGCCGCCTGATTGAGGATGCCGTCCGAGATCACCGCCTGGCCATTGACCAGCACGTGGCGAATGCCCTGGGCGGGCAGGTTCATCTCGGCGAAGGTGGCGCGGTCGGCGACGGCGGCGAGATCGAAGACGACGATGTCGGCATCGCAGCCCGGCTGCAGCCGCCCCTTGCGCTTGAACAGCGGCGCGCAGCTCTCGACGATCCGCGCCGGGATGAGCGTGCATTTGGCAATCGCTTGGGCAAGCGGGATGGCGTCGCGCTCGCGCACCCACTGGCGGAGAAAGCGGGTGAAGGTGCCCGAGGATCTGGGGTGCGCCGTCTTGTCGGCTCCGAGCGGCCACTCATTGCCCTCGTAGGGCGAGCCGTCGGGCTGGCTCCATGGCATGGCGTCGGAGGCGATGGCGCCGCCGGGATAGGTGACGGAGACGTCGAGCAGCGCGCGGTGGCGCGGATTGTCCTCGGTGTCGAGGAAGTGCCAGAGCACCAGCGCCGAGGGATCGGACTGCCTGACCTGCTTGAGGTCGTCGATGCCGTCGAGGCGGCGATGGGTGGCGACAAGCTCGATGGCGTCGTAGCCGGTGCCGGTGCGGGCGGAAAAGGCCGGATCGACGAAGAAGCCGGCGCTGACGACTGTCGAGCCGGTGCCATAGGGATAGGCTTCGGTGGTGATCCTGAGCCCTTGCGCCTGCGCCCGGGCAATGATCGCCGCGGCTCGCTCGACGTCCTGAAGACTGGTCGAGTTGAGGTGGCAGATGTGCATATGCGCGCCGGTGGCGCCGGCCAGTCCGATCAAGGTGACATAGGCCTCGATCGAGCTCTTGGGGTCGATGTTCGACATCTGCGCGATGTGGGTATAGGTCGGCGTGTCGGTTTCGGCGGCGAGATCGCAGATCAGGCTCATTTCCTTGGCGCCGGCGCCGGGCGCGTAGCCGGCGGGAATGCCGATGCCGAGGCCGCCCTCGTCGATGCCCTGACGGGTAAGTGCCACGATCTCGTCTGCCTGCGCTTCGGTCGCAGCGTCCGTCGACCAGCGCGGATCGTCGAAGCCGCGTCCCATCACTGTGATCGGCGCTTCGCCGGGCTTGAGTTCCAGTCCGATCATCACCGCCTTGCGGGCGAAGACCCAGGCTGACGCCGTGCCGTAATTGAGCAGGCGCGCGGTCCTTGACTGCGCCTCGTACCAGCCGGCGACCGGCAAGGCACCGACTTCGAGTTCGAGCGCCGTGGTGACGCCATCGAAGGCCTGCATGCGGTCGGCGGGCACGGACTGGCCGTGCGCATGGAGATCGATGAAGCCGGGGGCAACGATCAGGCCGCTTGCGTCGATCACCTCAAGCGCCGAGCCGAGATCGGCACCGATGGCAGCGATGCGGCCGGCCGAAATGGCAATGTCCGAAATTTCGTCGCGGCCGGTCTCGGGGTCGATGACGCGCCCGCCCTTGATCACGATGTCATGCATGGACAGCCCTTTCGGCGGCGCGGCGCTTCTTGCCCGGAACGGCATCGATCAGCCGGCGGGTGTAATCGGACCTCGGCGTGCGGAAGATTTCTGACGTCGGGCCGACCTCTTCGAGCACGCCGTGGTTCAATACGCCGACACGCTGGCACAGATGATCGACGACCGACAGGTCATGCGAGATGAACAGCATCGCCAGCCCCTGTTCGGTGCAGATCTTGCGCAACAGCTGCAGCACCTGCGCCTGGCTGGAGACATCGAGTGCCGACACCGGCTCGTCGGCGATCAGGAGCTTCGGGCCCGATGCCAGGGCACGGGCGATGGCAATGCGCTGGCGCTGGCCGCCGGAGAACTGGTGCGGAAAGCGCTCGATCCAATCAGGGTTGAGGCCGACCTGCTGCATCAGATCGGCAGCGCGCTTGGTCAGTGCCGCGCCCTTGAGGTCGGTGTAGGATTTGAGCGGCTCGGCCAGGATGTCGCGCACGCGCCAGCGCGGATCGAGTGAGGCATAGGGGCTCTGGAATACCATCTGCACGTCGCGCCGCTTGTCGCGCAGAGCCTTGCCGCGCAAAGCGAGCCAGTCGACGCCATCGAAGCTCACCGAGCCGGCGCTCGGCTCGGTCAGCCGCGCGATGATGCGGCCGATCGTCGACTTGCCCGAACCGCTTTCGCCGACGAGCCCGAAGGCCTCGCCGCGCCGGATGGAAAAGCTGACGTCGTTGACGGCGGTGAGCTGCCGCGGCTTCTCGAAAAGGCGCCCGGACAGGGTGAAATGGCGGACAAGACCGCTGACTTCGAGCAGGACGTCATCAACCATGAGCGGCCTCCGCCAGCATGTGACCGGCGCCGAAACTCGGCCGCGCATTGAGCAATTGCATGGTGTAGGCATGCTTTGGACGGCTCAGCACGTCGTCGACATGACCCGCCTCGACAACGACACCGTCCTTCATAACCACGACGTCCTCGCAGACATCGCCGACGACGTCGAGGTCATGGCTGACCAGGATCATCGCCATGCCCTGCTCGCGGCTCAGCTCCTGCATCAGCCCGAGGATCTGCGCCTGTACGGTCACGTCGAGCGCGGTTGTCGGCTCGTCGGCGATCAGCAGAGCAGGCTTCAGTGCGATCGCCGCGGCGATGACCACGCGCTGGCGCATGCCGCCCGACAATTGATGCGGATAGGCGTCGATTCGGCGGGCAGCGTCCTGGATGCCGACGCGTTCGAGCAGCTCAAGGCTGGCAGCGCGGATCGCCTTGCGCGACATGTCGGGGCGGTGAAAACGGAACACCTCGCCGATCTGGTCGCCGACCGGCATGACCGGGTTCAACGTCGCCATCGCATCCTGGAACACCATGGCGATGCGGTTGCCGCGCAACCGGCGCCAGTCGCGCCTGCACAAAGCGAACAGGTCGCGACCTTCGAAGGTGACCGCACCGCCGAGAATGGCATGCGACGCATCGGTCAGCCCCATGAGCGCATAGCCGATCGAGGATTTCCCCGACCCGCTTTCGCCGACGACGCCGAGCACCGAGCCGGGCGCGACCTCGAAACTGACGCCGCCCACGGCGCGGACCGGACCGCGGCGGCTGGGGTAGTCGACTGTCAGCTCGTGGACGGAAAGCAAGGGCGAGGCCGTCATGGTCACATCCGCTCCAGTCGGGGATCGAAATAGTCGCGCAGGAAATCACCGAACAGGTTGATGCCGACCGAAGAGATCAACACGGCGATGCCGGGCGCAATGACGATCCATGGCTGCTCGTAGAGGAAGTCGCGACCTTCCGAGATCATGACACCCCAGGATGCCGTTGGCGGCTGGACGCCGAGACCGAGAAAGGACAAGGCTGCCTCGGAGATGATGACCAGCGCGATGTCGAGCGTGGCGACGACAAGCACCGCCGGCAGCACGTTGGGCAGGACGTGAGTGAAGATGATGCGCATCTGCGACACGCCCATGGTGATCGCCGCGTCGACATAGTCGAGCGTGCGGATCCGCATGGTTTCGCTGCGCACGATGCGGGCGAAATTGATCCACAGCGCAAACGCCAGCGCCATGACCAGCGTGGCGAAACCGGCGCCCAGAACGGCCATGAAGATCAGCGCCAGAAGCAGGAACGGAAAGGCGAGCTGGAAATCGACGATGCGCATGATGATGGTGTCGACGATGCCGCCGAAATAGCCGGCAAGGGCCCCGAGCGTCGCGCCGACGACAAGTGCTATCGACACCACGATCAGCGCTACCTGGATCGACACCTGTGCGCCCATGACGGTGCGGCTGAGTATGTCGCGGCCCATATTGTCGCCGCCTAGCAGGTTGGTGGTCGAGCCGCCCTCCTGCCAGACAACAGGGGCGTAGCGCCATTCGATGACCTGCTTGGCGTGATCGTGCGGGGCGATGGATTTCGCAAAGAGCGCACAGAGCACGACGATGGCGATCAGGAACAGGCCGGTCAGGCCCTTGGCGCTGCGGCCGAGGCTGCCGAGGAAGCGCCGCTCCGGGACGGGCCTCGTTGCAGCGGGAACGATCACGGCCTCAGTCATTGCGCACCCTCGGGTCGATGAAGCGGTACAGGATGTCGACGATCAGGTTGAGCGAGATGAACAGCGCCGCAGACACCAACACCACCGCCTGGATGATCGGATAGTCGCGGACATGGATGGAATCGACAGCGAGCCGGCCGATGCCGGGCCAGGCGAACACCGTCTCGATGACCACAGTGCCCGACAGGAGCGCGCCCATCTGCAGGCCGGCCAGGGTGACGATGGGCAACAGTGCGTTGCGCAAGGCATGGCGCAGGATGATGGTGAGGCGCGGTGCACCCTTGGCGGTGGCGAAGGTGATGTAATCCTGCTGCAGCACTTCCAGCATGGCCGAACGGATCAGCCGCGCATTGACCGCCACCAGAACGAAGGCGAGCGAGATCGACGGCAGGATGAAGTAGCGGAAGGCGTTCCAGAAGATGCCGATGTCGCGTTCGGCGACGGCGCGGCCGATGCTGGCCAGGGCCGAGCCGCGATAACCAGAGGCGGGCAGCCAGCGCAACTCGATCGAGAACCACAGGATCATCAGCACGGCGAGCAGGAAGCCCGGCATAGACACACCGAGCACGGCGATGAACGTGCCGGCATAATCCAGCCAGCTGTTGCGCTTGAGTGCGGTGACGATGCCGAGCGGGATGGCAATGACGAAGGCCAGGAGCAGCGTCCAGAAGGCGAGTTCGCCAGTCGCCGGGAGGCGGTCGGCGATCAGGCTGGTGACCGGGACTCCCTGGCGGATGGAGGTGCCGAGGTCTCCCTGCACGGCATTGCCGAGATAAGCGACGAACTGCTCGGGCACGGAGCGCGTCAGCCCCATCTTCTCGCGCAGCGTGTCCATGTCCTGGACGCTCATGCCGGGATTGCCGGCGGCAATCACGTCGACCGGATCACCCGGCACGAGCTTGACCAGCGAGGCCACCACAAGGATGACCCCGAGCAGGATGACGGCCGCATAAAGCAGCCTCGATACGACCAGCCTCAGCATCCGTCGGCGCGGGTCACGAGGCCATGCCGAGATGGTCGATGCGCAGCTCGCCGGCGGGGTTCATGCGGGCGTCGACGACGTCCTTGGCAACGACGGCAAAGTTGAGCGGTTCGAACAGCGGCTTCCAGTAAGCCTCGGTGACGACCTTGGCCTGAATCTTGTCGAGGATGGCTTGGCGCGCCGCCGGATCGGAGGTCACGCGCTGCTCGGCGATCATGCCGTCGAGTTCGGCATTCTCGTGGAAGGCACGGTTGAGCGCGCCTTTGGTGTGCAGCACCGGGTAGACGATGTCGGCGTCGGTGTAGGAATAGGTCGAGATGACCAGGTCCTGCCCGCCTTGTGCGGTGATGGCCGCCCACTGTGCGATCGGCAGGGTTTCGATTGTGATTTCGACGCCGATCTCGCGCAGCTGCGCCTGGACTACCTCCGCCGTGCGGCGGATGACCGGCGTGTCATTGGCAACGAGCTTGACCTTGAGGCCCTTGTCGAAACCAGCCTCGGCCAGCAGCGCCTTGGCCTTCTCCGGATCGTAGCCATAGGAAAGCTCGGCGGTCTTGGGCGAATAGCCTGATATGGAGCTTGCGATCGGCGACGTCGCCGGCACGGCGAAACCGTCGAGCGCAAAGGCGATCAGCCGCTTCTGGTCGATGGCATGCGCAAAGGCCCGGCGCACCTTCGGATTGTCGAAGGGCGGACGCTTCTGGTTGAACACCAGCGCCCGCATCATCTGGGCGGGGCGCTCGAGCATGATCGCGTCGGGATTGCCACGCAGGCGCCGCACGCTGTCGAGCGGCACCGAGGAGCCGCCATAGATGGCGTTGATCTCGCCGGTTTCGAAGGCGGCGATGCGGGTGGAGTCCTCGGGATAGTGCGAGAGCTCGACCGCATCGATGCGCGCGGGCGCGGCAACGGAGGCGTAGTCGTCGTTGCGCTCAAGCCGCATACCGCGATCGGTCGACCAGGACACGAACTTGAACGGGCCGGCGCCAACCGGCTTGCGGCCGAACTGGTCGCCTGCCGCTTCGACGGCGGCGCGCGAAATCGGCGCGGAATAGCCGAGCGTCAGGCCGACCCAGACGGCAACGAAGGGCTCCTTGAAGTGATAGGCGACGGTCAGCGGGTCGACCGCCTCGGCGCGCTCCAATGGTCCGAGGAAGAACGCGCTGGGCGAAGCGGCCTCGGGCGCCAGATGGCGCGCGACTGTCCAGGCGACAGCCTCGGCATCGCAGGGCGTGCCGTCATGGAACTTGACGCCGGGCTTGAGTTTGAAGGTCAGGGTCTTGTTGTCGTTGCTGAAGGCCCAGCTCTCGGCCAGGCCCGGCAGGACCTCGCCGTCATAGCCGGCGCGTGCCAGCGGCT
The DNA here is from genome assembly GCF_900445235.1 of Aminobacter aminovorans. Taxonomy (NCBI): domain Bacteria; kingdom Pseudomonadati; phylum Pseudomonadota; class Alphaproteobacteria; order Hyphomicrobiales; family Phyllobacteriaceae; genus Aminobacter; species Aminobacter aminovorans. The sequence continues at coordinate 4,598,190 of NZ_UFSM01000001.1, forward strand.
CGTAGATCAGGTCCATCGTGGTCGAGGAGACCGACAAGGTGGTCTTATGCGGATCGAGCGTGTCAGGCTCCTCCGCACGGCCGACGCGCAACGTGCCGCCGGTCTGCTCAGCCAGCGCCTTGCCGGGCATGCCAAGCATGGCAACAGCCGTGATGGCTGCTGCACCACCGAGGAAGCCGCGGCGCGTAAGGGTCGCCTGGCGCAGATGGGAACGCGCCAGCGCGTCGAACTGTTCGGGAGTGAGAGTGCGTAGGGACATGGTGGACCTCGCCGTAGAGTGGATGATCAGGCTCGCTTGAAGGCCAGTTTCTTGATGCGGTCGGAGTTCATTTCGAAGCCGTCGGCAGTCACCGCCAGCGTCGCGTTCCACGGCAGGCCGGGGCGCATATCGGTGCCGGGCTGAAGCAGAAACCACAGGTCGACATCGGCCGCGACGATGGGGGCGGCCATGGCGCCGAGGCCGGAGCGCAGGCGGAACTCGCCCTTCGAGGCGTCGCCCGTGATCTCGACCTCGAGATCCTGCGCCCTGTTGACGTAGCGCCCGGCCAGCGGGCGCGCGGCGGCAACGCCGGCCAGAAGCGGCGCGTAGAGGCGCGGCGTGCCGCAGAAGACACCATCGACCTTGCCGTCGGCGCGCGGGCTGAGCACCAGATCGGTGATGGCGCGCTCGGGCTTGGCGCCACCCTGGTGACCGAAGTCGAAACCGCCGACGCCGCCGGCGTTGAGGAAGGTCGCAACGCCATCCTTGGCAACGATCTCGAAGACGTCGGGGCCGCCCTCCTGCCGGTAGCGACCGGGGGCGAGTGCGATCGGCGCCGGTGGCTTGTCGCCGAAATAGATATCGGCGATGCGCCGGCCGAGCGCGAAGGAGGCGACCTGGTCGTTGTTGGCGATGATGACGACGCCGAAGCCATCATCGACGAAGCGGGTCGATTCCGACTTGCCGCCGGCAACCGTGCCGCCATGGCCGACGGCGCGGCGTCCGCGATAGACGTCGGTAACGAGGCCGAGGCCATAGAAGCCTGTGGCGCCGTTGTCGAACACGCAGGGTGTTGCCATGCGCTCGTACATGTCGGGCGTGCCGACCTTGGGATCGAACAGGTTCTGCTGCCAGACGATCATGTCGTCGAGCGTCGAGATCATACCGCCCTCGCCGCCCAAATCGAGGCCCCAGTTGAGATTGGCCCAGCCTTCCTCGCGCCTGGTGTAGTGCGCAGCGAGCCGCTGCATCGCCGCGCCGTCGCGGATCAAAAGCGAGGTGTCGTCCATGCCGAGCGGGCCGGTGATGCGCTTGCGCAGCACTTCGTTGAAGGTCGCGCCCTCGATCTGCTCGATGATCTCCGACAGCATGAAGAAGCCGGCATTGCAGTAGGTCATGGCGCTGCCAGGCTTGAAGTTCAGCGCGTCCTGACGAGAGATGACGTCGCGGCCGGTCTGGCGATCGGACGGCGTGAAGATCGACAAGCCGGCGAAGATCATCGCTTCGAGATGGTCGCGGAAGCCCGACGTGTTCGACGCCAGATGCGCGAGCGTCACCGGCTGTTCGAGACGCGGTACGTAAGGCAGGTGCTTCTGTACCTCGTCAGACAGGCTGAGCTTGCCTTCGGCCTCCAGCATCAGGATCAGCAGGACGGTGAACTGCTTGGTCTGCGAGCCGATGCGAATGATGGTCTTGCGGCCCATCGGCACCGCATTGTTGATATTGGCGAGGCCGTAGGCATTGGCGAAGATCTCGCGTCCGTTCTCGGTGACAGCGACGACGGCGCCGGGGCTGTCTGGGCCGGTGAAATCCTGAAACAGCGCATCGATGCGCGCGGCAAAATCGGCCGGTGCCTTGGTCATGCCGGTCACTCCCTTACAGTTTTCGGATTGCCGGCGGCGCTGGGCGCTGCGCCGGATGTGCGTGGAAAGACGTTGCCGCAGCGCATCTCGACTGGCGTCGATGCCGTGTCGTCCTGATGGCTGTCGCAACGCATGGTGCTGCCCTCCCGCAGTGGCCGTGGCAGCACGCCCGAGGCGCCCTGCAACGCAGGTGTTATCCTGCGAAAATCAAAACTTTTGCCGTTCCCGCTTTTTTGTGATGCAATCGGTAAGATTTCTTTTTGCATACGTCAAGTCGTTTGCGTAAACACTAAATCCCTGCCATTTTCAGAAAATGGAGCCGCTCATGCCGCCAAGACCGGAGACCATGTGACCCACCAACCGCGACTGAGCGAATGTTTGCGCGCCATGCGCCAGCGCCATGGGCTGAAGTTGCAGGAGGTCAGCGAGCGCACCGGGCTCGCACTCTCGACGCTGTCAAAGGTCGAGAACGACCTGATGTCGCTGACCTATGACAAGATCCTGCAGATCTGCACGGGACTGGATATCCCGGTCACAGAGCTGCTCAACTTCGAGCCGGCAAAGGGCGTGGAGCGGACGCGGCGCTCGGTCGTGTCGGGCACCAACACGCTGCAGCTGGCGACTCGGAACTACGACTACCGCTATCTGTGCACCGATCTGGTCAACAAGCGCATGGTGCCGATAGTTGCCAGGATCCATGCCCGTACGCTGGAGCAATTCGGCCCGCTCGTCCGTCATGTCGGCGAGGAATTCGCCTATGTGCTCGACGGCGAGATCGAGATCCACACCGACCATTATGCGCCGACCCGGCTTGCCGCCGGTGACGGCGTCTACATCGATTCGACCATGGGCCATGGCTACGTCTCGGTCGGCGCCGGCGAAGCGACGATCCTATGCATCTGCTCGGCACCCGAATCCGGGCTGGAACAGGTACTGATCGACCAGGCCTAACCGCCGGCGGATGCCGACCCTCCTCCGGCAACGACCGGCCAGCGCCAGGTCGCGCGGCGCGACATGATGGCGTAGAAGGCAAGGCCGCCGGTGGCCGAGACATGCTCCACGCTACCGTGATGTCGCGTAAGGCTTCTCCGCCTTGGCCCAGAACGGCAATCGGAATGGTCAGCACGCTGAAGACGGCCAGCGCGCCAATGGCGAGGCAGGTGCCACGGTCGAAGATGATCATCGCGAGGCGCCGATCTGCAAGACTTGCCCCTGTTGAACAGCCAGCCTGGCGTGAGCCCGAAGCCTTCCATGATCGCCCCGTTGCCGCCGAAGTCGATGAGCTTGGCCAGTCCGCACGTCCAGAACGCGAAGGTGAGAAGCACGCTTTGCCAGGATATCGAAGGCAGTTCTGTCGAGGATCGCTCCGATAGATTTGGGCAGTCAGCCCCTCTTTCCGGTCAGGCGCACGACGCGAACTGCTACCAGCACGCAGAGCGAGGGAGCGATTGCGAAGATCACCCCCAACCAGACGGCGGCGTTGGCGGCACCGTCTTTCCCGCCTGGATCGGCGATGCCCGCGAAGTTGGCAACCATACCGGCGCAGGCGGTGCCGAGGGCCATGAAGAACAGTTGCACTGTCGTCATGCCGCCGGCGGCGAGATCCTGCTCGGTCGGCGGGGCATTTTGGAAGATGCGGGTTACGAGCCCCGGCCAGGTGACGCCGATGCCGAAGCCGGCGAGCAGCAGGCCAACGCCGATCGGCAGGAGCAGCGACCAGTCGCCGGCGCCGTTGATAGGCATGAACAGCGCAAACAGCACGAGGCCGGCGAGCACCAGAACAGGACCAAGGACGATGAGGCGATCGCCATGTCCCTGCCAGCGCGAGCTCAGGAACGACGCCAGGCTCCAGCCGATGGACATGATCGCCGCAATATAGCCTGCCCAGAGCGGCGACTGGGCGTGCAGGTTCTGCAGCAGGTAGGGCACGAAGATCTCGGGCTGTATTGCCAGCATCAGCAGCGCAATGGTGAGATAGAGCGCGCCCAGCGGCGTTGAGACGTTGAAGGCCCTTCTGGGCAGAAGGCGCGCTTCGGCACGCGCCTCGACGCCGGCGATCAGCACGATGATGGCGAGGCCGGCGCCGAGCCCGGTCAGGTTCCACGCCATCCCGGATGACAGGCTGCCGGCGGAAACCGCAAGCACGGCAGTCGTGAGCAAGGCAAGCTGCAGATAGGGAACGGCGACGCGCTCGTTGGTGTCCCAGCTTTTCCTCGGCAAGGTGACATAGGCGAGGACGGCGAAGGCGACAGAGAAAGGAAGCAGCGACGAGAACGCCAGGCGCCAGGCACCATACTCGGCAAAGACGCCGCCTATGGCGGGACCGACAAGCGTGGCGATGCCGAACATCGCCGACACGAGCCCGATGGCGCGGGCCCAGAGATGTTCGGGCAGGACGATGCGCGTCAGGGCATAGGCGAGAGCGAACAGGAAGCCGCCTCCGAGACCCTGGGTGGCACGGCCGACGAGCATGACCGACATGCTGGGTGCGATCGCGCAGGTCAGCGCACCCAGCGCGAAGATCGACGTGGCGAGTACATAGGCACCGCGTGGCCCGCTGCCGTTGAGCAGCTTTGCCGTCAGCGCCGAGCCGAGGATCGAGGCGACCACGAACAGGGTCGTTGCCCAGGCATAGAAGTCGAGTCCGCCGATGTCGGCAACGACTGACGGCATGGCCGTCGTTGCAATGTAAATGTTGATGGCGTGCAGCGTGACGCCGCCAGCAAGCGCGAAAGTGTAGATGCCATGCTTGCCGCTGAAGAGGTCGCCCGAGCCGGCGGTTTTCGCTGCGACGGCAGCCGCCGCGTTGCCAGCCACAGCAGCCGGCTGTTCAGAATCGAAGTTCATGTCGGCCTTTCCATTTTACGAGCCGACACGATCCATAAAACCTCAAGCGCAATTGAGGTCAACAGAAGAAAAATCAATTCGATGCGGCATGCTGGCAGGGAGGAGTCCGTCAGGCGAGCCCGAGATAGGTGGCAAGCTCGCGCGCGGCGGCCCCGCCGGCCCTGTTGGCGCCGATGGTCGATGCCGAGGGGCCGTAGCCGACGAGGTGGATGCGCGGGTCCCTCGAAACTTGTGTCGCCAGACGACCCGACATTGTGATGCCACCTCCCTCCTCGCGGATAAGCAGCGGCGCCAGATGGTCGAGGGAGCTGCGGAAACCGGTGTTCCACAAGATGACGTCGGCGCGCTGTTCGCTGCCATCGGGCCAGCGCACACCATCCTCGGTGATCTCGCTGAACATCGGCAAGCGGTTCAGCACACCACGGTCGCGTGCGGCTTTCAGCGTCGGCGTCCACGGGATGCCGGTGACCGAGACGACCGAGCCGGGTACGAGGCCCCGCCGCACTCTGTCCTCGACGATCGCCACGGCTGCACGGCCGTCGTCCGGCGTGAATGGACGGTCGCGGAACTGCGGCTCCCGGCGCGTTACCCAGATGGTGGAAGCGACTTGGGATATCTCGTCGAGCAGTTGCAGCGCCGAGATGCCGCCGCCGACGATGACGACACGCTGACCGGCGAACTCCTGGGCGTTGCGGTAGTCGCGGGTGTGCAGCTGCCGCCCCTTGAAGCGCTCGGCGCCTGAAAAAGCGGGGATGACGGGCGTTTCCCAGGTACCGGTGGCGTTGACGATGCCGCGGACGGAAAAGGTCTCGCGGTCTGTCTCGACGCGCAGCCTCTCGCCACGATCGCAGACAACCTTGACCGTCACCGGGCGATAGACCGGCAGGTCGAACTCGCGCTCGTAGGCGGCAAAGTATTTCGGAACCGCGACCGACGCCCTGACCTCGGTGGCGCCCTCCTCGACGACGTCGGCGAACTGCATGCCGGGCAAGTCGTGGATGCGATTGACCGTCGACAGCGTTAACGACGGCCAACGATATTGCCAGGCGCCGCCGGCTTCCGGCGACTTGTCGAGGATAATGAAGTCGCGACCCGGCTGAAGTCCGAGCTTTCGCAGATTGTAGGCAGTGGAAAGCCCCGCCTGGCCGGCGCCGATGACAATGATGTCGATCTTGTAGGCCGCACGGAGATCGCCCCTGGCGGGTGGTTCGGATGTCAGGCTTGCGGCATCTTGGTCGGACATGGCCCGGCAGAGATAAGCAGCCGAGGCCAACCGTGCAACGGGCCAGGCATCTCGCACATTGGCGGAAGCACAATGCTTCCAGCATATGGCGAGCATTGCCACAGCATGACAACCATCGCTGGCGCGTCATTATTTCGCATGTGATTTCAATGCGTTGGCAGAAACCAATTGTGAACCATTTGGGGCCTAGCCAGCGGCCCACACAGCATTCGCCGGCAGCTCCTTGCGCAAACGCAGAGCCGACAACTGCCTGCCACCTGAGGGAAAAACATGTCCGAACATTCCGTCGCCGCGGACGCCGCAATTGCCCGCCGCCTCTCCTTCGTCCGCTTCGATGCCGATGCCCGCGAGGCGCTGAACGCGGTCCGGCCGGCGATCGAGGCGGCCCTGCCCAAGGTGATGGAGAGCTTTTACAACCACATTGCCGGTTTCGAGGAGGCACGCCAATTCTTCGGGGTAGGCACAGGCGGACGCGAGAAGATGCAGGTCGCCAACGGGCGCCAGATGAAGCACTGGAGCGCCATCGCTGCCGCCGATTTTGGCGACGCCTACACCCAGTCGGCGAAACGGATCGGCCGCATCCATGCCGACATCGGCCTCGAGCCGCGCTGGTATGTCGGCGGCTACACGCTGATCATCGAACAACTTGTGGCCGTCATCATCGAGCAGTCCTGGCCGAAGGCGCTCGGGCTGCAGGCGCCGGGGCTGGCCAAGGCGCGGCAGGCACTGAGCGCGTTGCTCAAGGCCTCTTTGTTCGACATGGAGCTGGTGATCTCGACCTATCTCGAAACCGCCGAACAAAGACGGCTCGCGGCCGAGGCCGCGCGCGACGCCGCCGAGAAGGAGCAGCGCACCGCGCTGGCTTCGCTGGCGCAGGCCATCGACCAGTTGGCCAAGGGCCGTCTCAACCACAGGATCGACGGGCTCGACGCGTCGAACTACGAACAGATCAGGGACGACTTCAACCGCGCCATGGAGCTGCTGGAGGAAGCCGTCGGGCGCATCCACGGCAACGCCGGTGCCATCCGCGACGGCTCGGCCCAGTTGGTGCAGGCGGCCGACGACCTGGCCCGCCGCACCGAGCACCAGGCGGCGAGCCTGGAAGAGACGGCCGCAGCGCTGGTCGAGATTTCCGAGACGACGGCGCAGACGACGACAGGTGCCATGCGCGCCGACGGGGTGGCCCAGGATGCCAGGGCAAGCGCACAGTCGAGCAGCCAGGCGATGCGCGACATGATCGTCGCCATGGGCGACATCGACAGTTCGGCAAGGCAGATCGGCCAGATCGTCTCGGTCATCGACGAGATCGCCTTCCAGACCAATCTTCTGGCGCTCAACGCAGGCGTCGAGGCGGCACGCGCCGGCGACGCCGGCAAGGGCTTTGCGGTGGTCGCCGCCGAAGTGCGCAGCCTGACGCTGCGCTCGGCCGACGCGGCACGCGAGATCAAGACGCTGATCGCCTCGTCAGGCGAACGCGTCGCCGCCGGGGTGCGGCTCGTCGGCCAGACTGGCGAGGTGCTTGAGGTGCTGACCGGCAAGGTAACCGAGATCAGCGTGCTCGTCGCCGATATCGCCAATTCGGCGAAAGAGCAGTCGGTCGGACTGTCGGGCATCAACAACGCCGTCAACCAGCTCGACCAGATGACCCAGCAGAACGCCGCGATGGTGGAGGAATCGACCGCCGCGTCGCACGCGCTGGCCGAGGAAGCGACGGCGCTGGCCACCAGCGTCGCGCATTTCGAGATCACCGCAAGGATGCCGGCAGCAGCACACCAGGCGCGGCAACACCGGCAGCAGCCGTCGCTGCGTATCGTCAAGCCGGCCAAGCCCGCTCCTGGAATGCAGGAAGGCTGGGCGGAGTTCTGAGAGCAAGTTAGCGCTCGCCTATGGACACAGGCCTATCAAGGAGAAAGTTTTCGACGTCAGGGGTCCTTTCCATCGGCAGGTGAAGACGGGAAAGCGGACGACTATCGCAGGCGCGCTTGGTTCTTCGCTATGACCCTTGATGTGCTCGACCTGTGCTGTCGATGCGGGCTCGCAAAGATCGTTGCGCATCTTCGCCGAGGGGAAAATTCCACATCACGGCGATGGCTGCGGCCTTGGGCAGAATAGGCAGCCAGGCATAGAGCGCAGACAGCGTAGCGAGGGCTGTCTCCGGCATGGCCTGGTCGCCTGTAGCGTCGAAACCCGACCAGGCAAGAATGGGGAATACCAAGCCGACGCCGAGAGCGAGTGATAGCTTGGTGGCCAGCCCCCAGGCGGCAAAATAGAGCCCCGAACGCTGCTCGCCCGAACTTGCCGTGTCGTAGTCGATGACATCGGCCTGTATGGCCGGCGGCAAGGCGAGATCGAAGCCCAGAAGCACCCCCGTTGCCGCGCAGATGATGGCGAAAGGCACGATGTCGCCAACTCCAAGGAAACCGGCAAAGGCGAACACCGCGCAGGCGACGGTCATCGCGCCACACCACGTACGATGCTTGCCTGCCTTTGCTGCAAGCCAGACGGCCAAAGGCACACCGAGCATCCCGCACAGGAAATAGAGGAAGAGCAGCGGGCCGCGCAGTTCGGCAGCGCCGAGCCGTTCGGATACGAAATAGAGAAACAGCGTCGCCGGGATTGCGTTGGCAAAGCCATTGAGAAGGAACGCGGTAATAAGCCGGACGAACGGCCTGTTGCGGACAACGAAGCGCAGGCTAGCCGCCAAGCTCAGCTTCCTTGTCGAACGATTGGCCGGCTCCGGCACGGTCTTGACGGCAAGCAAGCCGGCAGAAGGCAGGAGCACGATCGTCAAGACGGCGACGGCGGCCAAGCCGTGGAGGCCGTCTATGCTGTCCAGGCCAACAGCAAAGGGCAGCACCACCGCGATAAGCGTTCCGACCAGCGTCGCCCCTTCGCGAAAAGCTGACACTACCGAACGCCCGCGATAGTCCGTCGACAGTTCCGCCCCCCAGGCCGCATAGGGCAACATCGTTGCGGTATAACCGACCGAAAGCAGAGTGCCCCAAAAGGCGAGATAGCCAACACCAGCGCCCGACGGCGGCCAGAAGACCATGAATGCGGCCACGGCCGTCAACGGTACGGACATCAGAAAGAATGTGCGCCTGCGCCCGGATTTGATGAATACTTGGTCGCAGAGCCAGCCGATCAGCGGATCGCATGCTGCATCAAGCAGCCTGATCATTAGCAGAACCGTTCCGACGGCAGCGATCGGAATCCCGAGATTCTGCGCATAGAAAGTCGGCACGATGACATAGAGAGGCAGTGCCACTGCTGCCAGCGGAATAGCCGGCAATGCATAGCACAACAGCGTCACGGCCTGCCTCGAAACGCGGCATTCTGCACTGGCCATCTAGTCGCCTATGCGTGCGGTGCCCTTGGCCCCATCGTCACGGACCCAGGAAATCCTTCGCTCACCGAGCGACGTGATCTTGAAGCAGAACTGGCGTCCCTTGTACCAGCTTGGCCATTTTTGGCAGAGAGAGTTGCCCTCGATCCACCAGCGGCCTTCCTCCTTTGGCGCGAACATGCTTGCCGCCGAAATTCCCGAAACATCCCCGACGACAACGCCATCCGTGCGATAGCGCAAAGGCAAGGCAATGCCGAACGGCGTGTCCAGCCGCACGGTCTCTCCCGCGATCAGCTTCTTGATCTTGGGCCCATCCAGTTCGTCGGCCGACGCTGCGCCGGCAGCCAGGCTCAACGTGGCCAGCAGACCCCATGCGAGGGTTCTTGGTGTCTGATTTGACAAGACCCACTCCCTGTTTCTTGACAGTGCCCGGCAGGGCGTAAGCTGACCGGCTGGGAATCTGCACGGTCAGCGGCGACGAAACTCCACCCGTGTCAGCGCTACGGGCAGCCCAAACTTCGTCACAAGTGCCTTATTGAGCACTGTGCCATCGTCCTGCAGCCTCATCGTGTCGTAAAAGCGCACTCGGTTGCTCTTGTTGCTGGCATCGAGATCGACAAGGTAGCTGAAGCGTGCGGTATTGCCGCTGATCGTCACCAGCGTTTCCCCGATCACATCCTCGCGTGTGCCGCGGTACTTGCCCCGGGCGACCCTTTCGAAGCGCCAGGTCTTTCTGTCGCGCTCGCCATCGTCATAGGCGAAGTCCTCAACCAGCGTCAGCGTCTTGCCGTTCCATTTGCCCATGAGATCGACAGTGAACTTGCGCTTGACGCCGTTGATAGCGCTGAAGCTGCCAACGGCCGATGTTTTTCCGGCAAAATAGCCTTCCAGTGTAAAGTCACCTGCGGCCGCAGGTGCCAAGCCAAGCAGAAGTGTCATTGCCAAGCCTGGCAAGCCGAATTTCCCGCCGTACATCGCTTGCCTCCAGCCTCTCGAGAACCTGAACTCAAAGCTTGATACGGCACCAAAGCCCGGCTGGATCACTCGTTGAACGCAAAGCGGGTTCGGACCAAACCGTGGCAAGTGCCAAAGCTACGGCTTCCTTCACTGTGCTTGCACTATGCTTGTCGGTTTGGCGATGCCGCGGTCGCGGTGCTGGCGGCCCCTCGCCGCGCCCGGCGCCAGCGCTGTAACTAATATGACGCGGATACGCCTCAGAGATGCTATTGTGTGTTCGTCGAGCTTGCCCTTCCTGCTCGGCGGCGTTCCTGCCGAGTGATGACTTGCTCCGTGAGTCTTCGGCCCTTGAGGGCCACATCATGTCAAAGACCCCGACTGTTCATTTTGAAGCGGCGAGTACCCTTGCCGTTGTAGTATCATCTAACGAACCGTTGCTTTTCCTGTCCGACGACCAGAAAGTCATTGCAGCGAGCGCATCGTTCTGCCGGGCCTTCGAGATCGACCCCGCTACAGTTCCCGGAAGACGCCTCAGCGAGCTCGGGAACGGCGAGTGGGCGATGCCCAAGCTTGCGTCATTGCTGAAGGCGACCGCTTCAGGAAGTGCACATATCGAAGCCTACGAAATCGAACTTAAGCGACCAAACCAGAAGACACGGCAATTGGTCGTCAATGCGCGAACGCTCGATGACGGTGACATCGATCATATTCGTTTGCTTCTCGCCGTAACCGACGTGACCGATGCGCGCGCCGAGGCTCGACTGAAAGACGATCTGGTTCGCGATAAAGCGATCCTGCTGCAGGAGGTCCAGCATCGGGTGGCAAACAGCCTCCAGATCATCGCAAGTGTTCTGATGCAGAGTGCACGTCGGGTCCAGTCGGAAGAAGCGCGCGGGCATCTTCACAACGCACATCACCGGGTCATGTCGATTGCAGCCCTTCAGCGGCAACTCTCTACGTCCAACGGCGGCAAGGTTGAACTCGGCACCTATTTGACTCAGCTTTGCCAAAGCCTCGGTGCGTCGATGATAGCTGACCCTGACCGGCTTTCGATCCAGGTCTCGGTTGACAACAGCGCGGTAGAAGCGGACGTCTCCGTGAGCCTGGGACTTATCGTTACTGAACTGGTGATCAACGCCCTCAAGCACGCCTTTCCCGATGAGCGATCGGGCACGATCGTGACCGACTATCGCTCGTCGGGCAATGACTGGACCCTTTCGGTTACCGACGACGGCATCGGCATGCCTGTGGGGAGCGATGCACCAAAGGCGGGACTAGGGTCTGGCATTGTCGAGGCCCTCGCAAAGAACCTGCAGAGCATAATCCAAGTGAGTGACGCTGACCCAGGCACCGTCGTGACAATCAGCCACCAGGAAAGTTCCGGCCTGCGAACCGACCTTTCTGCTGCAGCCTAGGAACCGAACTGGTTCTGAAGCGCTGTACCCTTGCGGCCTGCGAGGCCCCCTTCATTACCGAGTGAGCCATGAACAACGGCATAGCGGTCGTCCTTGTCGTCGAAGATAGCCCGATCATTCGTATGGGTGCCGTGGATCTGGTGCTCTCTGCGGGTTACCAAGCGCTTGAGGCGCGCGATGCGGACGAGGCAATTCGCATTTTAGAGTCGCGCTCCGATATCGATCTTGTATTCACCGATGTTCAGATGCCTGGGACGATGGATGGCATCAAGCTTTCCCATTACATCCGCGAGCGATGGCCGCCAGTGAAATTGATCGTTGCATCAGGCGCCACAATTCTCGAAGAGAGCAATCTGCCTGTGGGGAGTAGGTTCTTTTCAAAACCCTATGATGATCACACGATCAAGGATGCCATGGCCCGCCTGCTTTCGGGCGAGAATTCGAGTGGGCCACCGGAAGAGCCATTTCGGTAACCCACGGATCAAAACCCTACGCATTGATCGCGGATTGCGAGGTGAGCAGGAAGCTGTCGTGGGGCGCAATTTCGGTGAGCAGGCGGTTTCGCCAGACCGGCAACAGATCGCGCTCGAAGATTGAGCGGAGCATCGTGCGTGTGCTCTCCCCTATCGGCGCACTTCGCGCCGAACTTGCCAACGGAGACGATGCTGACGATCGCGGCGGATCGGAAGCACCTTGGCGCGCATCGGCATCACCGCCGTGCTCCACACTTGGGGCTCGGCACTGACACAACATCCGCATGTCCACATGATCGTACCGGGCGGCGGCATCGCGCCGGACGGAAGGCGTTAAACATCACCGCGCGCGGCCTTCCTGTTCCCGATGAGGGTTCTCGGCAAGCTATTCCGCCGGTTGTTCCTGACCCGGCTGGTCGCGCGCTGCACGATGCCCGGCGGCTCGCCTTCTTCGGATCGCTGGCACACCTGGCCGAGCGGCGGGCATTCCTGCGGCACCTGTCGCCGGTCCGGAAAAACACTGGGTGGTCTACGCCAAGGCGCCCTTCGCCGGGCCGGAGGCGCTGCTCGCCTGCCTGTCGCGCTACACGCACCTGATCGCGATCTCGAACCGCCGGTAGATCGCCTTAGACGAGCGCAGTGTCACCTTCCGCTATTAGGATTGGCGCCGCTCCGGCGCCGACCGGCAGCAGATGATGGCGCTCACGACCTACGAGTTCATCTGCTCCATCTCCTGCCACGCGGCTTCCACCGCATCCGCCATTGCGGTCTGCTCGCCGGCTCCTCTCGCCAGGGCAGCCTCGTGCTTGCCAGCCATTTGCTCGCGGTCCCGCCGTCCTGAACGAACCATCGGTGGAAACCGACGACTGTCGCCCGCCCTGTTCGTGCTGCAGTGGGGCATGATCATCATCGAGGTGTTCCAACGATGGAACCAACCGCGCGGACCACCGGGCAAAACGGCGACGAACCGAGACAACGCCCCACGACCCGGCACGGGCTGATCCAGCCTTCAGCCGCAAGCACTCAGCCGGCAGCGGCCCCACACGCGTGCCTGTGCTGATTATCGCCGCCGAAGGGTTCGCGTCCGGCCGCGCGATGAGCCGACAACACCACATGGTTGAAAGGCAAAGCGGTCCGACCGCATCAAACTTGTCGCTTCCAAGCGGCGGTCGTGTGATGGCCAAAGCCAACCGCAAATCGAAATCACCATAGGCATCGCCTGTAGCCCGAGGGTTCTTGCCTCATGGACTTTCGTATACTTACCGGCGCCCCAAACTCTTCACGGAAGCGGCCTGGCAGCTTCCCCGGCACAAAAAGCGGACATCTAAGTGAGCATGTCGTCGTCTGACCTAAATCGTACAGTGTCCGGCGCAACAATAGACGGTATGTTCGAACCATAGCTTAAATTCGGTGTACGTTGCTTCAGCGCTCATGCCGTTGGCGAGGTTTCATGTCGACCAGCAAGCAGAACAATCTCCGCTCGCTTCAAACGTTCGAATCCGTGGCGCGTCATCTTTCGTTGACGAAGGCGGCGGCTGAACTCGGAGTAACCCAGAGTGCCGTAAGCCACCAGCTTCGTCGCCTAACCGATCAGGTTGGCGAACGCCTTATGATGAAGTCGGGGAGAAGCATTGTACTGACGCCCGCGGGAGAGGCGCTGGCGCGAAAGCTTGGGGCAGCTTTTGGCGATATCGACAGATCGCTGTCGGAGGTTATCGGTCGGAATCGCAAGCTTGTCCGCTTGGCTGTTTGCAGCAGCTTCGCTCCAGGTTGGCTCGTTCCGCGGCTGGCGAGCTTTCATCACGCCAATCCCGAGGTGGGCTTGCAATTGTGTATGTACGCGCGCGATCCCGTGCTTACCGATGCCGTCGCGGATGCGTTTGTCACGACATTCCCTGAAGTACCTGGCTTCTGGTCACTGCTCGTAAGGCGAGAAGTGCTCGTCGCGGTGGTATCAAGCCGAAAGCCCGTTCTAGATCAGATCGCGCCACGGTTGATCACCACCGATCTGGAGCCGGCCAGGATCGGCGCTGATTGGAAAGTCGGCGCAGAGCAAGGAATCCTGCCGTTCGAAATTGCTGGCAGCCAGGACTGGCTGTTTGCGTCGTACTACATCGTTGCGCTCGAAATGGTCCGGCAAGGCCTGGGCGCGGCTCTGGTCCCGGACTTTCTGGTTGAAAGAGAACTGGCGGATGGCGCTCTGAAAGTGATCTCCGATGGTGGCGTCGCTACCAAGGAAGACTACTATCTCTGCATCAAGGAAAGCCGGCGCTCCGAAGCGCCACTTGATGCGGTGGCGCGTTGGTTCCGGCTGCAGACCAACGGCCAAGGCAAACACGCGGCATAATGACGATGCATGTCGCGCGTGTTCGTGCTCAATCGAACTGCAGGTTGGGGTAACGCCTACTTGACGGCGCAGACACCGTTAGCGCCGCCCTTGCCGGTGTACGAAACATCTGCGGAACCATCTGGATTGATGCTGAGCGAAATGGTGACGCCGCCGCCTTTGATCTCGTAGTAATTCTCGTTGAAGACCTTCAGCTTGCCTTCCTTGCCGTCGATGTAAACGGGACCGCCTTCGTCGGCATGGACCTCGATACCAGTCGGGCATGTGGCGTTGAGAAGCGGAATTTTGGCGGCGGCCTCCCCGGCCAACGCCACGCCAAACGTTGCGACAAGCAAAACACGCGACTTCATCTGTGCCTCCTTTTGGGATATTTTCTAAACTTCCTCACCAGCGCCCGCGACGCTAGTAGAGGCCCTCACCGGTGAAGATGGTGAAATTGTCAGCAGTCCGATTGCTGGAACCGCTCGACTCGTCGGTAAGGACCAGGGTCATACCCTGCCTCATCGCCTTCTGAACCTTCTTCAATATGTCTGGATGCGCCTTCACTCGCCGCAACGCATTGTCATCGGCATTCTTGCTGCGGGAAGACATCGCCATCGACACCCACGTTAGCTCTTTCGTCCCTTCGTTGACCTGAGTGAGCGTATAAACGTGCCTGCCTATGGGCTTTTCCGGCTGTGCTATGTCGACTTTTCCGGTGGCGACGATCCTGGCGTTGTCCCACAGGCTTATCGATCGGTCCTTTGCGCTGACGACGATGCTGGTCGCACTGGTTTCCTGGCTGCGCCCTTGCGCGTATTGGTAGTGCTTTATCGAGGCGTCCACCGCGCCGAATTCCTGGCTCGCATAATTGCCGAGAACCATGCCAGGATGCACCACTGAGGCTGGCTGTGAATTCTCGTCGGCGATGACCACGGTCATGTCGAGCTTGGTGATCCCGAAGAGAAGTTCCGAGAACCCTAGCGGCAGCCGCACGCAGCCGTGAGACGCAGGATAGCCGGGCAGGTTGCCGGCGTGCAGCGCGATCCCAGACCAGGTCAGTCGGTTCATGTTGGGCATTGGCGCGTTGCTGTAGGTACTGGAACGATGATGCTTGTCCTTCTGCAGGATCTTGAACACGCCTGTCGGCGTGCCGTGACCCGGCTTTCCGGTGGAGCAGGACGACGCCGCTATCCTGATGCCGTTTCGATAGACATGGACCATCTGGTCGGGAACGGAAACAATGATCACGACAGGCCCAGTCGGCGACCTCTCGGGGAACCAGTTGTATTCGCCGTTCTGAAGAAAGTCCGCGGTCTTGTTGGCCCTGGTGTCGGCAAGAGCGCTCGCGACCAAGCCCGACCAGACGGAAGCCGCCACACCCAATCCGAACGCGCGTCTGCTGATACCGTCGTTAGGCAAAGATGGCATCCTTGGTCACCATGCCTTTACGCGCTTCTCGGGCGGCAGCCACATGGGATCACCTTGCTTGATGTCGAATGCTTGATAGAAGGCGTCGAGGTGCTGGAGCGGCGCTACGGCTCGGTAGTTATTCGGCGGATGGCCATCACCTGCAACGATGGCGCGCTGGTATTGGTCCGTGGCCTTCCACGTCCACATTTGGGCCCAGGATATGAAACAGCGCTGCGCCGGCGTCAGCCCATCTACTTTGACGTTCTCGCCCGGGTGCTCCTTCAGATAATCCATCAACGCAGCGTAGGCGAGCGTGATGCCTCCCACATCGGCCATGTTCTCCCGGACATTCAGGGGACCATTGGCATGGAGACCGGGCAGGACTTCAAATGCGTTGGCCTGGTCAATCAGCTTCTGCGCCTCGGCTTCAAAAGCCTTGGCGTCTGAAGGCGCCCACCAGTCGCGGAAGTTGCCCTGCGCATCATATTGCCGGCCGCCGCTGTCGAAGCCATGGACCATCTCGTGCCCGATGATGCCGCCTATCCTGCAAAAATACACGGCAGCATCCATGTCGGGCAGGAAAGCGGGCGCTTGCAGGATGGCGGCGGTAACCTCGAACCCATTGATCGATGGCGTATATCCCGCATTGATGACGATTGGCAGCGTGGCGGAAGAGCTGTTGAACTCCTCGTGTACCGTCGGTTTCCCCTGCTTTTCGATTTCCCGCTTTTGGCCGAAAGCGCCAATATTGATCATATCGGCCACCAGGTCCGGCCCGATCTCGACTCTCGAGTAGTCTATCCAATGTTCCGGGTAGCCGACGCGATAGTAGAATTTGTTCACCTTCTCGAGAGCCGCGGCACGGGTGGCGTCAGACAGCCATGCGCGCGATGGTATCCGCTCACGGAATGCGGTCAGGATGCGTTCGACCATGTCGAGCGCCTTTTGCTTGTTCTCTTCAGGGAAGAAGCTCTGGACGTAGATCTGGCTGACCGGATGTCCGAGGTTGTCTTGCAGCAGCTTCAGCAGCCGCTCCTGTCGCGGCTGTTGAACGCCGACCCCGGTCAGGGCTTCCTGCAGCGCCAGTTCCGGCGCGTCGAACGCCGTCGTCAGGACAGGGCTGAACGACCTTACAATGCGAAAGGCAATGTAGTCCTTGATTTCGCCGAGCGGCCGCTCGCGCAGCAGTTTCGATAGCACCGGCAGATAGCGCGGTTCGTACATCACGACCGACTGAGGGACTTCATACCCGACGCTGCGGAAGTAGGCTTTGAGGTCCAGTTCAGGAATCTGGGGCTGCAATTCATCGAATGTCGCCTTCGTGAAGCGATTGCGCGGGTCGGCGCCTTCGGCCGGAGACAATTTTGCGGCGTAGAGTTCGGTCTCGACGGTCAGCGTGAGGTCGGCGATTCGAGCTGCCTCTTCATCGGGGTATCCAGCGATCTGCATGACTGACGCGACGTACTTGCGATATGCCGCACGACGCGGGTCATCCGGTGCCGCGGCCAGTATCGAATCGAAACCGGCTTCTATCCCGAAGCCTCCTCCGACGGCATAGAACGCGTTCCGCGTCGTGTCGGCCGGATCGTTCAAGGTCGCAAAGGCGGCAAAAAGGATCGGTCCGTTGACATAGATTTGCCGAGCCATGACCTGAACCAGATCGTCGAACGACTTTATCGCCGCAACGCGGTCAAGCTCACCGCGGATTGGCTCGATGCCGGCAGCATCGAGCTTAGCTGTATCCATGTACGCGTTGTAGAGACTCCCGACCTGCTGCACCGGGATGCCTTTCGGCGCGTTAGCCGCCTCCTCGCCTGCTTTCGCAACGGCAAGCGACATCTGGGCGCGTAGCCTCTCGGCCATGACATCGAAAACGCCGTAGCTCGACAGGCGGGCGGGACGGTCCACCCTGTCGAGCCAGGCTCCCGAGGCATACCGATAGAAGTCTATCCCCGGTTTGACGCCCGGATCCATGTTGGAGATGGAGAAGACGAGCTTGTCGGCGTCGAGGGCTGGAAGACCGGCAGCATCCTCAGCGCGCGCGGAACCTGCGACCAGCGCGGCAAGGAAGAACGTGGCGGCAGCACGCAGGCGCATCGATCTCACGGCGTTCTCCTCTCCCACGCTCCTCAGTCTCGCCGATCAGAGCTTGCCCTCGTCTGTCAACGACATCACATTTGCGACGACGCCGCTGTTGGAAACCGTGCACTGCCACCGCGCACGCTCCGGACCGACGCCAATGGTGACCTGCGAGTTCGCCTCGGAATAAAGCATGTCGAGAATGACGCCCTGCTGGGTGTTGGTGGTACGGGCCACCTCGCGAAGGCAGGCGTTTCGTGCGACCTGGGGCACGCTCTGGTCCATCATGGGCGCTGCCGCGCCGGCAGGCACGGACGAGCCGGAATCGGTCGAGCAGCCGGCTATGAGCAACGACCCTGCGAGCAGGAAATAGTATCGGTTCATGTCAGTCCTCCCTGAAACGCACTCTTGCGGACACGACCGTTTGCTAACCGCCCGACTCGACCAGGAACCGTCCCGCCGCCCAGCCCGAACCACTGCCCTCGCGCCGCTCGACCTTGCACCAGCGTGTCTGGCCGTTCATGCGGCAGCCGAGATTGCGCAGGACCGCGCCATTGCGCAAGCGAACGACGATCGGGGCCTGCGCCGTCGGGCATGACCGGACATTGAGCCGGTCTCCCGGCGCGACATTCGCCACTTCCCAGAAATCGGGGCCGCCTGACAAGCCGTCGGCATAGTCCGGTACAGTCTTGGCGTCGTCGCCATTGGCCGGATTGCCGCCGGTAACCTCCAGCCTGAGACTGTAGTCGGCAGTTTCGTTTCGACGCGCCGCGTTGCGCATCAGGTACACCTGGATGCGGTAGTCGCCGCTCGACTGAACGATTACATCGGCCAGTTCACCCGACGTCGAACTGTTGTAGATCGCTTCCGACGCGCCGGGCGCCCAGATGTTGAAGTAGTTGCTGGCATTGTCCGTCTTCAAAGTCGCCGCAAGTCGCTGCCCGGCGCGGACGTTGATCCGGTAGTTGACAGTTTCGTAGCCGGCGATGCTGTCCTGCACGGTCTGCGAGGAGCGTCCGCTTGCGAAAATGATGCGTTCGGATCGCTCCTGCGCGAGCACGGGCTGAACAACCGGGAGCAAAATGATACCCAAGAGGATTGCTCCAAGGGCCACAGCCAGCTTGGTCATCAAACCTCCCAACGACGTGAGCCGCAGAAGCTATCGCTTTACGTCAGGAATGTTGCACGACTGGGTCCAGCAGGACCAATGATTTTATTTGCCCTTCTTGGAGAAAAACTAATGAGTTGGCCTGCGATTTCGTCGCAATAATCCGGCCATGAGCCACAGCCGCACCAATCACGGTGCGGCGCATCGAAGGTACAAGAATGTCCACCCGCAGCGCAAAGCTGGCTGTTGCCTCTTCACCAGCCGATGGCGAAGGATTTCGGGTGTCAGCCGGCGTACACGGTGAAGGGTTTCGGCATCTTGGCGATCCAGCTCTTCGACACGTTGATGGTGCTTGCCGTGATCATCGGCATGGCTCGACAGTTCTCATCCAGTTCACGCAAGGCTCTGGCAGCCAAACCCCGAGCATCGACGACGTCATGGCTGTCGTGCTCGCCGCACTCCGGCCCGACCGATCCGCAGATCGCACGGTACCTCGCCCACTTCATCGAACAGGTCCGCTCGATCCCGGCTGACCCGATCATCGAGCGCCAGAACTGGCTGCGCGCCTATGCGTCGAGCACGGATCGCAGTGCGGCGGCGCTCAACGACTATGTTCGCACCAATGACCCATTCACCGAAGTCGGCGAGCAACAGATCGCCGTCGAGGTCTCCTCGGTCAGCCGCGCATCTTCGGACTCTTTCCGCGTCGGCTGGACCGAGCGCCGCTGCGAGAGCGAGAAGCTCTGCGACCCAGTGCTGGACTGCGACCCTGACCAACGTGATCCAGCCGCCACGCGATGCCGAAAGGCTCAGCGCCAATAGGCTCGGCATCTACGTCAATGCCATCAGCTGGTCGCAGGAGATGAGCCAATGAAACAGCTCACGATCCGTAGAGGCGGCAACCTGACCTTCCGCAAATCCGTGGTTCCAGTCCTTTGCCCCATCTTGCCCTATAGCTGATCTGAATATTAGCATTCACTTGGGTGTGGGGGAGATTCGACTGCGTGAAGGACAATAGACCTAAGCGGGGCAGGCCCCCGACGGGCAGCGTACCAGTGCATGTAAGATTATCGGCTGAAGTTCTGGATGCCATAGATGCCTATCGCCAGGGCAACGTGGCGCTCGGCAATCGCCAGGATGCTGTTCGCGCCTTGCTTTGCGAATATCTCGTGCTGATCGGACAATTGCCGGCCGCCAAAGACTAAGGCGCATACCGCCCCAAATGCGGTAGTCAAAGAACTGTCATCGCCCGCGTGGGATAGCAGGCTCGTATCCGACAGCGACCCTGATCCTCCCGATTGCCTGGCAGCACTGCGGGGCTGTTCGCATTCGCAGCGGTTGAGTAAGCTCGGAATTGGCCAGCAAGGATCCGTGCCATTCAACGAGATCGATCAGCCCCAGGACCTATATGATAGGGCGCAGCGCAGCATTCAGCGCTCCAGGCGGCAGAGATTGACGCCTGCCCAAGCAGCCGAAGTGCAGCAGCGCGAGAAGCTGATGCAGGAGATCGAGACCGAAATCCGCCAGTTGAGCCGTCGATCGAGACGAAGCGCCAGCAGGTCATCGGCATGGGTGGGGAGATGCAGAAGATCTACGACGCCCTGGTGGACGGCGCCGAACAAGGCGTGACCGGAGAGCTGCTATTTCGACATGTCGTATTTTTTGGATACGCCCGGCTGGACCTTAATCATTCCCACTCGATCGTGCCTGGCGGCTTGGACGTGACGTCGTAGACGACGCGGTTGATGCCACGGACCTCGTTGATGATGCGGGTGGCGGCCTGGCCGAGGAAGTTCATGTCGTAATGGTAGAAGTCGGCGGTCATGCCGTCGACCGAGGTCACGGCGCGGAGCGCGCAGACGAATTCGTAGGTGCGGCCGTCACCCATGACACCGACGGTCTGGACCGGCAGCAGCACGGCAAAAGCCTGCCAGATGGCGTCGTAGAGGCCGGCCTTGCGGATCTCGTCGAGATAGATCGCATCGGCTTCGCGCAGGATCTCAAGCTTCTCGCGGGTGATGCCGCCCGGACAGCGGATGGCGAGGCCTGGTCCGGGGAACGGATGGCGGCCGATGAAGCTGTCAGGCAGGCCGAGTTCCTTGCCGAGCACACGGACCTCGTCCTTGAACAGCTCGCGCAGCGGCTCGACCAGCTTCATGTTCATGCGGTCGGGTAGACCGCCGACATTGTGGTGCGACTTGATGGTCACAGAGGGGCCGCCGGTGAAGGATACGCTCTCGATGACATCCGGATAGAGCGTGCCCTGGGCGAGAAAATCGGCGCCGCCGAGCTTCTTGGCTTCTTCCTCGAACACTTCGATGAACAGGCGACCGATGGTCTTGCGCTTCTTTTCCGGGTCGGACTCGCCTTCGAGCGCCGAGATGAAGCGCTCGGAGGCGTCGACGAGGATCAGCGGCAGGTTGTAGTGCTCGCGGAACATGGCGACGACGTCGGCCGCCTCGTTCTTGCGCATAAGACCATGGTCG
Source organism: Aminobacter aminovorans (assembly GCF_900445235.1). Lineage (NCBI taxonomy): Bacteria > Pseudomonadati > Pseudomonadota > Alphaproteobacteria > Hyphomicrobiales > Phyllobacteriaceae > Aminobacter > Aminobacter aminovorans. Next base: position 4,619,725 of record NZ_UFSM01000001.1, read on the forward strand.
ACGAGGATGCAGGTCAGCTGGTCGCCGACAGCCTCGTGGATGAGCAGTGCCGCTACAGACGAGTCGACGCCGCCCGAAAGGGCGCAGATGACCTTCTTGTCGCCGACCTGCTGGCGGATCGCCTCGACGGCATGCGCGCGATACGCGTGCATGGTCCAGTCGCTTTCGATGCCGGCAATGTTGTGGACGAAGTTGCGCAGCAGCTTGGCGCCGTCGGGCGTGTGCACGACCTCGGGGTGGAACTGCACGGCGTAGAAGTTGCGGCTCTCGTCGGCGATGGCCGCGAATGGCGCGCCATTCGAGGTGCCGATGACGCGGAAGCCCTCGGGGATCTCGGTGACGCGATCGCCATGGCTCATCCACACCTGATGGCGGGTGCCCTTGGCCCAGACGCCCTCGAACAGCGGGCTGTCGTCCTGGATCTCGAGAAAGGCGCGTCCGAATTCGCGGTGATGGCCTGCCTCGACCTTGCCGCCGAGTTGGGCGCACATGGTCTGTTCGCCATAGCAGATGCCGAGCACCGGGATGCCGGCCGAAAAGACGGCTTCAGGGGCGCGCGGGCTGCCGATGTCGACGGTGGAGTGCGGGCTGCCCGAGAGGATCACCGCCTTGGGGTTGATCCGCTTGAAGGCTTCTGCGGCCGACTGGAAGGGCACGATCTCGGAATAGACCCCGGCCTCTCGCACGCGACGCGCAATGAGCTGCGTCACCTGGCTGCCGAAGTCGATGATGAGGACGGTTTCGGGGTGCTCGGAGTTCTTCATGGCGGGCGTTTAAAGAAAGAATCACGTCTGTGCAATGGGCTCGATTGCATGGGTGACAAGTGCGCTGTGCAGGGCCCGACCTGTCCGGCCCGGCCGATCACCGGGCTTGCGGTTCAGCGAGAGCGCGCAACGCTGCCATCAAGGCATCGAAGCCGCCCTCGCCAAGATGCTGCCGGTAACGCTTTTCGATGTCGAGCTTGATGGCGTCGCCGTCGTCGAGCGCGGCAAGGCCTTTTGCGGTGTAGAGAACCAGCTTGCCGCGCTTGTCCTCAAGATCGGGCGCGCGCTCGATGACGCCCTCCGCCTCCAGCCCGTCGAGCAGTTGCTGCACCGCCTGCTTGGAGATGCTGGCGCGTTCGATGAGCGCTGCCTGCCTGGTGCCGCGGCGCGCGATGTGGCCGAGCAGGCCGGCACGGCTTTCGCTGAACCAGCCATGGCCGGCCGCGCGCATCGCCTCGGCGAACTCGGCCTGCCAGGCGCGGCTCGCCTGCCACAGGCGCCAGCCGACATGGTCTGGCAGTGGTTTTTCCGCGTTTTCGTCAAGCTGCTTGACCATTTTTCCAATCGCGCATATCGTCAAGATACTTGACCAACTGGGTAGCAAGAGGAAACGACGATGGCAATTCTCGATCAAGACGCCCTGAAGGTGCTGATTGCAGGCACGACCCATGTGCTCGACCGCAACGGCAAGGAGGCCTATGTCTATTTCGAAACCGGCGATGTGGCGCACATGCTGCTCGACGACGGCGAGACACGCACGGGAACATGGGCGCTCGCCGAGGGCGGCTATGTCGTCGACTGGGACAATGGGGTGACCGGCCGCTGGGCGCTCGACCACGAGGCCGGCGAAATCACTTATGTGAGCAGGGACCGCGACGTCAAAGTGCGGCTTGCGGGTGTCCTGTTCGGCAACGCCAAGAACTTGCCGCGCGCTGCCTAGAGGGCTTCTGCTTTTCTTCGAAAAGCGCAATCCTTCCAGCTGTCTGGTTTCGGCTTCCTGGGAAAACCGCTGAACACTTTTTCTGGAATTGCCTAGAGCCTCAGCTCGCCGCTCTGGATGGCGCGGCCGAGCAGGTTGACGGCATGCGCCAGCTTCTCGTCGACGACGTGGAGATACTCGGTCCAGTCGCCGACATGGCTGATGTCGGCGGCACCGTCGGAGATGCCGCGCAGGCCGATGAGCGGCACGCCGAACATCTGGCAGGCGCGCAGCACGGCAAAGGTCTCCATGTCGACCATGTCCTCCCGAATCGCATCATAGGCGCTGCCCGAAATGATGGTGCCACCGGTGGAGAGGCTAGCCGCCCTGACACCGGGAATGCGCAGCGGCAAGGCCACCGTCGCCGGCAAATCGAGGAAGGGCGTGGTGCCTTTCGCAAAGCCGAGGGCCGAGGCGTCCATATCGCGATAGGCTACCGAAACGGCCTGGTAGACCTCGGTCTGCTCCAGCCTGCGGCTGCCGGCCGAGCCAAGGCAGACGACGAGGTCGGGAAGCGCGTTGCAGGCAGCGAGCCGCGACAGTTCGGCACCGACATTGACGCCAGCCTCGACCGGGCCGACGCCGGTCATCAGCGGCTCGAACAACTCACGCAGATGCGGGCCATATTCGGCATTGACGGCCATGACGAACAGGACGTTGCGGCCGGAGAATTGGGCAACAGGCACGGTTTCAGCCCTCGATGCCGTCGCGGCCGGCGATAGCCATCATCGTTCCGGTCATGGTGGCGATCAGCTTGGCCTCGCCGTCGGCCGCGATGGCATAGGCCTGGCCGTCGGCGACGACGATCGTGCGGCCCGGCTTGGTAACGGAGCCGCGGAACAGGAAGCGCTCGCCCTTGCCGGGTGCCAGCAGATTGACCTTGAACTCGATGGTCAGCACGCTCGAATTCTCGGGCATCAGCGAAAAGGCCGCGTATCCGCAGGCGGAATCGAGAGCGGTGGAAATAACGCCGGCATGCAGGAAGCCATGCTGCTGGGTCAGCTCGCCGGAATAAGGCATCTCGATCTCGACGATGCCTGGAGTGACCAGCGTCAGTTCGGCGCCGATGGTGCGCATCGCGCTCTGGCGCGCGAAGGACGACCTGACGCGCTCGTCATAGTCGGCCGCGGGTACGATCTTGGCTGCCATATCGGATGTCCTCTTGGCTTCGCTTATCGCAAAGCCGGCAAAAGCTGGCAACCGGAAATGCTGCAGTGCAAAACTGAAATCAGTTCAACCACCAAAGCGCAGCATTGAGCAACGTGGCGAAGGCGACCCAGGCGGCATAAGGCGCAAACAGCCAGGCAGCGACACGGTCCGATTTCGCTGTAGTCGCCATGAAGCCGAGGATGGCGCCAAGCAAGGCCAGGATGACCAACAGGGCCAGGCCCATCTGCTGCAGTCCGAAGAAGGTCGGCGACCACAGGAAATTGAGCACCAATTGGGCAACCCACAGGCGCATGGCAGCGCCATGAGGATCGCTGGACCAGACGCGCCAGCCGGCGAGCGCTATCAGGACATACAGCACCGACCAGACCGGACCGAAAATCCAGTTTGGCGGATTGAAGAATGGCTTGGCGAGCCCGGCATACCACTCGCCCGGCAGCGTCAGATAGCCTATGAGCAAGCCGCCGCCGAAGACGACGACGATGAAACCGAGCAAGGCGACGTATCTGTTCATGCGACCTCCTGCACTGCGCACCCGAGGCGCAGAACGCCAAAGGCCGGATCTGGTTGCACATTTCGCTCCGCCACAGCGCAGAACGACCTGTGCCACGCGAGATCAGGCGCGACGCATCGCGGCGAAATAGAAGCCGTCGGTGCCGCTGCGGGCCGGGGTCAACGACAGGCCCTGTTCCCCGAAGCGTACGGCATCGCTGCGACCAGGAAAATGCTGCGACCAGAGGGCCTGGTGGTCGACGGTTGTGAAGCGTTCGTTGCGTTCGATGAACGCTGCGACCTGGTCGGCATTCTCCTCGTCGAAGACCGAACAGGTGATGTAGACGACGAGCCCGCCCGGCTTCACATAGGCGCTGGCGGTGTCGAGAATAGCCGACTGCTCGGCCTTGCGCACGTCAAGCTGGCGCTGTGTCAGTCGCCACTTGGCGTCGGGCCGGCGGCGCCAGGTGCCGCTGCCGGTGCAGGGCGCGTCGATCAGAACGAGGTCCATGTGACCGCTCAGGCCCAAGAGCTCGGATGGCTTGGACACCACCTGGACATTGCGGTTGTCGGAGCGACGCAGCCGGTCGAACATCGGCGCGAGCCGCGACTTCTCCGAATCGTGGGCGAATATCTGGCCGCGGTTTTCCATCGCCGCCGACAGCGCCAGCGTCTTGCCACCGGCACCGGCGCAGTAATCGAGAACCTGCATGCCGGGCAACGCGCCGGCCAGTTCGGCCGCCAGTTGCGAGCCCTCGTCCTGGATCTCGAACCAGCCCTTCTGGAATGCCGGCTCGGCCTGGACATTGGGGTGGCGACCGCTGCCGTCGATGGGGGGAATACGCACGCCATGCGGGGCAAGTGCGGTCGGCGCTGCCTGAGTGCCTTCGAGTTCGGCGATGACGCGGGCGCGGTCGGCCTTCAGAGTGTTGGCGCGAATGTCGAGCGGCGGACGCGCGGCAAGGGCGGCTCCCTCGGCGACCCACTCCTGGCCAAAGGCGCGTTCGAGCAGCGGTGCGCACCAGTCGGGGCAGTCGGCGCGAACGGCATCTGGCGCATTGTCCAACTTGTTGTTGGCGATCGTCGCAAGTTCGGCAGCACTCAACGGCTCAGGCGCAAACTTGTCGCCGTCGAGCGTCTGGTTGAGCGCTTCGGCGGACTGGTCCCATTCGAGCAGCAGGGCGCCGAAGCCGAGCGCGCGCGAAGTCTCGTCACCGACCAGCCAGCCGGCGGAACGCTTGCGGCGCAAGGCGTCGTAAACGATGTTGCCGATCGCGGCGCGGTCGCCGGCGCCGGCAAAGCGATGGGAAAGGCCCCAATCTTTCAGTGCGTCCGCGGCGGGCCTGTGCCGCCTGTCGATGTCGTCGAGAACTTCAATGGCCGCAGCCAGTCGTCCGCCAAGTCGCATATTCGGTTTTCCGCTTTCGGTTGACCCGTATCAGACCTAGCTAAACAGCAGAGGCGGAATGCACAAGCGCCGGCCAGCCTTGTCGAGGCAAAAACTTCCCATAAAGGCGCACAGCGCAAAATGAAACAGGCGCGGATCGCTCCGCGCCGGTCTCGTTAGAGCGTTTCCGCTTTTCTTCGAACAAGCGGAATCTCTCTACCGTTTGTTCTTGCGCAATCCCGAACGGAAAACCGCTACACCCTTTTCCTGGAATAGCCCTGGATCCGTTCGGCCCGCTTATGCGAAGCGGTCGGCGTTCATCACCTTGTTCCATGCGGCGACGAAGTCTTTGGCGAACTTCGCACCGGCATCGGCGGAACCATAGACTTCGGCCAGCGCACGCAATTGCGAGTGCGAGCCGAACAGCAGATCGACGCGGGTGCCATACCACTTCACTTCCTGCGTGCTTCTATCACGGCCCTCGAAGAGGTCCTTGGCGTCCGACGTTGCCTTCCACTCCGTGCCCATGTCGAGCAGGTTGACGAAGAAGTCGTTGGAAAGCGTGCCAGGACGGGTCGTGAAGACGCCGTGGGCAGTGTCGCCGGCGTTGGCGCCGAGCACGCGCAGGCCGCCGACCAGCACCGTCAGTTCCGGTGCCGTCAACTTCAACAGCTGCGCACGGTCGATGAGGTTCTCCTCGGCGCTCAGGCGCTGACGGCCGCTCGAATAGTTGCGGAAGCCGTCGGCGGTGGGTTCGAGCGGGGCGAAGGAATCGACGTCGGTCTGCTCCTGCGAGGCGTCCATGCGGCCCGGCGTAAAGGCCACCGTGACGTCATTTCCGGCATCCTTGGCCGCCTTCTCGACGGCAGCTGCACCGCCAAGCACGATCAGGTCGGCGAGCGACACCTTCTTGTTGCCCGCCTGCGACGCGTTGAACTCGTTCTGGATCGCTGCAAGCTTCTCCAGCACCGAGGCGAGCTGCGCCGGCTGGTTGACGGCCCAATCCTTCTGCGGGGCAAGGCGGATGCGCGCACCATTGGCGCCGCCACGCATGTCCGAACCGCGGAAGGTCGAGGCCGAAGCCCAGGCGGTCGAGACCAGCTGCGACACTGAAAGCCCCGAGCCGAGGATCTTGGCCTTGAGGGCCGCGATATCGGCATCGTCGACGAGCACGTGGTCGACGGCGGGGATCGGATCCTGCCAGATCAGTTCTTCCTGCGGCACCAGCGGACCGCGATAGCGGGCAAGCGGGCCCATGTCGCGGTGGGTCAGCTTGAACCAGGCGCGGGCGAAGGCGTCGGCGAACTGATCCGGGTTTTCCAGGAAGCGGCGCGAGATCTTCTCGTATTCGGGATCGAAGCGCAGCGACAGGTCGGTGGTCAGCATCGCCGGAGCATGGCGCTTGGCCTTGTCATGCGCATCCGGCACGGTGCCGGCACCCATATTGTGCTTGGGCGTCCACTGGTGTGCGCCGGCCGGGCTCTTGGTCAGCTCCCATTCATAGCCGAACAGGTTCCAGAAGAAGTTGTTGGTCCATTTGGTCGGCGTCGTGGTCCATGTCACTTCGAGGCCGGAACCGATTGCGTCGCCGCCCTTGCCGGTACCGAAGCTGTTGTGCCAGCCAAGACCCTGCAGCTCGAGATCGGCTGCTTCGGGCTCCTTGCCGACATTGGCGGCGTCGCCGGCGCCATGGGTCTTGCCGAAGGTGTGACCTCCGGCGATCAGGGCAACGGTTTCCTCGTCGTTCATCGCCATGCGGGCAAAGGTGTCACGGATGTCGCGCGCGGCTGCGAGCGGATCAGGATTGCCGTTCGGGCCTTCCGGGTTGACGTAGATCAGCCCCATCTGCACGGCGGCCAGCGGCCCTTCGAGCTCGCGGTCGCCGCTGTAGCGTTCGTCGGCCAGCCACTTGCCTTCCTTGCCCCAATAGATGTCCTGCTCGGGCTCCCAGACGTCGGCGCGGCCGCCGGCGAAGCCGAAGGTCTTGAAGCCCATCGTCTCCAGCGCGACGTTGCCGGTCAGGATCATCAGGTCGGCCCACGAGATCTTGCGGCCATATTTCTGCTTGATCGGCCACAGCAGGCGGCGGGCCTTGTCGAGATTGACGTTGTCAGGCCAGCTGTTGAGCGGAGCAAAACGCTGCTGGCCCGCACCCGCACCGCCACGGCCGTCGGCGATGCGGTAAGTGCCGGCACTGTGCCAGGCCATGCGGATGAAGAGCGGGCCGTAATGGCCGAAGTCTGCCGGCCACCAGTCCTGCGAATCCGTCATCAGGGCGGTCAGGTCCTTGATCACCGCGTCGAGGTCGAGGCTCTCGAATTCCTTGGCGTAGTCGAAGGCTTCGCCCATCGGGTCGGACAGGGCGGAGTGCTGGTGCAGGACGCTGAGGTCCAGCATGTTCGGCCACCAGTCGCGATTGCCGGTGCCGGTGGGCTTGTGGGCGACAGGGCACTTGCCCGCGCTCGTCTCGGTCGTGGTATCCATCTGAAATCTCTTTCCGAACGTCTTTGCGTGGTTGGTTTGCGGCCTGTCGGGCATCCTGCGACAAAGGCAGGACGAGGCCAGAAGCGGTCAGGCCAATGCGGCCATGACGGGGTCGGGCACGGGGTCCGCAGCGTTCCTGAACATCTTCATTTTCGTCATGGCTTGCGCCCTCCCTCTGGATAGAACTTGCTAGACCGTTTTAGGCGCGAAACTGAATACTGTATACCGCCCTGATTGGAATAGTTCCAGTCTAGGATGCGATTCCGATAAAGCCAAATTGCCTTTTCTAAGAAGTTTGATAGCTTTTGATTATGATCCGCCTCACAATCCGACAGATGGAATATTTCGCGGCGCTGGCGCAAACGCTGCATTTCGGCCGCGCCGCCGAATATGCCGGCGTCAGCCAGCCGGCGCTTTCGACCCAGATCGCCGAGTTGGAGGAACGGCTCGGCTGCACGCTGTTCGAGCGCGGCGGCAAGGCCGTGCGGCTGACCGAGGATGCG